>JAYODW010000107.1:0-1519 GCA_038116745.1 Gammaproteobacteria bacterium | reverse complement strand
GCAGCTCGACTGAATCCCGGCCGGCTAAGCAGCGCTGGTCCGACTGGCTGCACCCTGCGCCTGGCCGACAATCTCCCGGGCCAGGACGCGCAGCTTTTCGCTCCCGCTGGGCTTGCTCAACCATGCGCGGATCATCGAAAACTGTTGGGCACGCTCCTCCTCAGCCAGCACGCTGTAGACGATGACAGGAACCCGCTGGAGGCGCGCATCCGACTGCAGAGCTGCAAGCACCGACCAACCGTTCGCCCCGGGCATGAGCATATCCAGTACGATCAGCGCGGGCCGCTCGCGCAGCGCCAGATCGATGCCGTCAAACGCCGAACTGGCGATCAGCAGCCGGAAGGGTTCATCTCTGAACTGTTCACTCAGCAGTCGAAGCGCGAGCGGGTCATCGTCAATGACCAGCACCGCCGGCAGACTTTTACTGCCGTGCACGCTGGCGTTCACCCCGCTCTCAGTTAACTGATCGGCGGGATCGTCCCCCTCTCTGGCGCGCAGTGGCTCGGGTAGATACAGCCGCACTCGGGTCCCGCCGCCGCGCCGTTGAGTTATCTCCAGGCGCCCACCCATGCGTCGCATGAGGCTCCGACACAGATCCAGCCCGACTCCGGGAGCGATAGCACTTTGTTCCGGCGCACTGCCGCTGCCGCGATCAAGCACATCCAGCCAGCGCTCCTGGCGTTCTTCTCCGAGGCGCAGCGCGATCTCCTCAGAGGCGGAATGCTGGAGAACATTTTTCACGAGCTGCTCAAGCACCTCTGTCAGGCGAGATGGATCGACGAAAGACCAGAGCGGCTCGGCGCTGAGCGCGAGGTCGAGCCGAAGACCCGCGCCCTCGGTCAGCGCTCGGATCCCGTTATCCACACTGGACAAAACGAGTTCGCTAATTTCGCAGTCCCGCATATGCATCACCAGCCGGCCGCTCTCCAGCTGGTTGTAAGTGAGAATGTCATCGATGAGCCCGGTCAATCGCTCACCCGCCTGTTTGATCAGACGTATCCGCTCGCGACCGCGGTCGGAGATTTCCTCACGCTGGAGCGTCATCTCTGACAGACCGATGATGGCGTTGAGCGGCGTGCGTAATTCATGTGACATGCGCCCCAGGAATTCGCGCTTCGCAGCCATAGCCTGCTCGAGATCCCGATTAGCCGTCAGCAGTGCATCCTGTCGGCGACCAGCGAGCCAGGCGAAAATACCCAGAAAAAAGGGTGCCGTATCGATGATGCTGATCAGCACCGGGACGTGCCGACCAGCATGCAGGAACAAATCCAGCGTGACCGTGCCGGACGCGTGAATCGTCTGCAGCAAGCGTGCACCAAGAGGAAACAGCGACCCGAACGCCGCTCCTGCTAACAGGTAGCGTGTGCTGCTGGGCAGCGCTTTCCACCAGCACGCCCTCATGTGCGTCTCCCCCCGAAACAGCCGATTCGTGCCGTCCCTGCCGGGACCAGCGCCGGCGCAGAGTTTCATCAGCCAGGGCCGCGGCAGCAATAGCACTTTCGTACAGGTGTTCTGCAAC
>JAYODW010000106.1:0-1893 GCA_038116745.1 Gammaproteobacteria bacterium | reverse complement strand
CCCATTGCGCCCGGCATCTTTGGCCCGGTACATGGCCATATCCGCATTCTTAATCAACTCGGTAACGCGCTCTGCGTCAGTGGGATAAAAGCTGATGCCGATCGAACATCCAATCTGCGCCGGGCCTTCGGCGAGTGCGAACTCTTCCTGCAGGCTGCTCACAATGCGCCCGGCCGTGCGGATCGCGACCGCCCTCTCGCCGACGTTCTTAAGCACAGCGGTGAATTCATCACCGCCGAGGCGGCCCAGCAGATCACTCTCCCGCACACAGGCTCGAAGCCTCGTCGCGACCTGCTTCAGCAGTTCATCGCCAGCCCCGTGCCCCATGGTGTCATTGACCTGCTTGAAGTGGTCGAGATCGATAAACAGCAGGGCCGATAAGCCGCCGCTGCGCTTCGTATCCGCACAGGCCTGACGCAGGAACTCGTGGAACAGTGCCCGGTTCGGCAAACCGGTCAGCGTGTCCATCTGCGCCGCACTCAGGGCGGCACGCGCCTCAAGCAACTCTTCAAGCAGAACCTCCATCCGAAACAACTGGATCTCGTGCCGCACCGACAGCAGGTTGATGCGCTCTGCCAGAGTGCTCAGATGCGAGACACCCGAGGCATCTGCCGCAGTCAGGCTCTCGAGGCGCCTGTCTGCATCGGGTGCGCCAGAGAGCACGTCGTTCAGCGCCTCGCTCAGCTGCTGAACAAAATCCTGCTCTTTTTCCATCTTTTCTCCTCGCTCAACCCTTGAGACTCGCACCGCTCGAGCAACGTCCAATGCGCCTGGAGCGCCCGGTTTTTTCGGTCAGCAAGCCTATCATCGGGGCTTCCAACCCGCGACCACGCCCAGCACCTCGTGGAAATCCACATCGGCGTAGAATCCCGCGCCTCCCATCCTGCCGACAGCTCGAACCACCGATGTTTTCACCTGTTCGAATCAGTACTCCACTTGCGCTCGGATTCAGGGCATGACGAGCCGCCCCGACAGCTCCCGACAGCTCAGTCTGGAAGGCGCAATGAACGTGCGCGACCTCGGCGACCTGCCGACCGATGACGGAAAGTTCACTCGCCGCGGCGTGATTTACCGCGCCGACGGGCTGTCCCGCCTGACAGATGGCGACCTCGAAACACTCAGCCGACTGGGGCTTCGGACCGTCATCGATCTACGTTTCGACGAGGAGCGCGCCCTGCGCCCCGACCGACTCCCGGCAAGCGTTACCCGTGCCATCCACCGCGGTTTTCTGCCTGAGGGCAGCCTGGAGCTGTTCGACGCGATCAACAATCAGGCGGTCGATGCGGAAACCGCCACCCGCATGATGGCGAGCAATTACGCGCGCATGCCGATGCTCCATGTCGAGCCCCTGCGCGCTGTCATGCACGACCTCCTGGAGCACGCGGCAGCACCGCTGCTGCTTCACTGCACCAGCGGCAAGGACAGAACCGGCGTTCTTGTAGCTTTCATCCTCCTGGCAGTCGGCGTCAGCCGGGAGGCGGTGTTTGCTGACTACGCGCTGAGCAACCGGGAAATGCAGGCTGTGGATGTTTTCGGTCATCGTGCACGACCAGAGACCGTTGCCACGGTCATGGCCGCTCACGCCGAATATCTTGCCGCCGCGCTGGACGCAGTCGACCAGCACTGCGGCAGCTTCGACGCTTACCTGACTGGTGAACTGGCCTTCGGAATCGATGAGCGCGCTGCGCTGCGCAGGCTTCTCGTCGGCAGCGACTCCTAGTTCAAAAGCCGCGCCATTTCTCGTCGCCAGAGCTTTACGCGGGGATCACCCTCGCTGATCCGGAACAAGTCGAGCAACGCCTTACGCACCTGACCGTCGCGCCAGTCACGGTGAGCGACGAGTAAACCGAGCAGCGCCGCTGCTGCCGCGTCCAGATCGCCAGCGTTGAGACT
>JAYODW010000105.1:0-1954 GCA_038116745.1 Gammaproteobacteria bacterium | reverse complement strand
TCGAGCAGCCCGCCTTGGCGTTCAGCGGACAGACTAAAGGCGACCGAGGCCGCCAGCAGCGTAACGCCGCCAGGACGGAAAATGCTGGCATAGAAGGTCACAAAGAATTCGGCCTTGCCGGCCAGCGCCAGAGCAGCGGCAGCAGCTGCACCAACCAGCGCGCAGAGCACCAGCCCGAGCGCAGCTGCCAGACATCGGGCACCACGGCATTCGAGCACGGTCAGGCGCGCAATAGCGGCAATCGGAGAGGTCATGGCACACGCACTCCAGCGCGATCTGCCCGGGTGTGCCGACCCTAACACAGCGCCACACCCCCCACGCAGCCGCCGGAGACAGCACCATCCCGCTCGCGCAATGACATCACCCCTCATGGCAACCGACCTGCCAGAACGAGGCGATGCATGAGCACATTGGGAGAGATCCAGCGCAATAAGTCGTCGAACGCACACAGCGCCACGGTTTCGTCGCTGTTGTCCTGGCAGGACTGAGCGGCGGCGAAGTCCCGTGCGACGAAGCGGACGTCACCGTCAAGATTTTCGCCCTCATCGCTGGACGCCAACTGCTCCCGGGCCGCGTCGTCGTCGCTTGGCGCACGGCCGGTGCCCGGCGAAAAAATCAGCGCCGGCACCTGGTCCGCAAGTTTGCGCCAGTACTTCGCTTCGACCGCTGACGTGGCGGGATTGTCACCTCGCGTGTAAACCTCGAGCGCGCCGCGTTCACAGAGGTCCAGATCCCGATCGTCCGCCCGGCACAAGCCATCATCGGCTATGGCGAAGTCCGCACCGTCGCCGCTGCTCACGCGGTAGCGCAACCGCCGGGACCAGGCGTCCCGTCCGGGGACCGCGAGATCCACGTGGGGCAGAAACCCCTCGGTACTGATACAAGCCTCGGTCGCGTCGCGATCCTCGCGACCATCCCCGCTGCCGAACGCATCGGGACACGGCAGGCGACCGAAGGTCATCGCATGGCCATACAAAGCTTCCAGCGCGAGGTCCAGCCGAGCGACGGTCTCTCTCCGCTGGCGCGACTCAATCTGCGTCGCCACCGCGGGCACCAGTGATGCGACCAGTGCGCCACTCACGGCCAGCACGATACTGAGCTCAAGCAGCGAGAAACCCCGGTGTGCTGCGGCAAACAGGCCTGTCATGGCAGCTGCGTCAGGATTCTGACCTGGTCGCTGAAATCAGCCGCGCGCGACACGCTGAGGAATTCACCCTGTTCATCCAGCAGCGCGCGTCGGTTCGCCGGAGCCAGGCGGGCCGACGGATCCGCCGGGGAATCAGGCGTCGTGGTGGGCGGGCTGCGCCCCGCCGCCGCGATCAGCACAGCCGGCACCCGCAGCGTACGCGCCGCACCGTTCAGCGGCACGCGTCGCACCGCCACGCAGTCCGTCTCTTCCTCGCAGGCGCCGTAGGCCACAAAAACCCGTTCGTGCCAACCATTGCGCACGAACCAGGCAGGCAGCTCGCCTGCTTCAACATCAAGGTCATAACGCAGGCCGGCGACGTGCAGAAATCCGTGAGTACCGAACGCGGGCTGCACGCTCAGCCTGCCGTCGCCCTCGACTGCGCTATCCACGCTGAGACCGATCTGCACAAAACACTCGGACTCTGCGCCCAGCGCTGACAGCCGCGTCGTGCGCACCTGCCGCGTGCGGCTGCCGCCGGCCCTCTCAACGGTTGCACTGTCATCATCGACAACCGCGAACGCCACCTCGTAGGTGAGCTGTCGTCCTGAGCGCCAGACGCTCGCCGTGAAGACGCAGCGCGCCGCGTCTCGCGGCGCGTAGTGCTCTCCCGATGGCGCCCACCACTCACACTCAGCCACCCCGTCCAGGACGCTGCCCTCCTGGCATCCGCTTACACGCAGGCACTCCAGCAGCCATGGCTCTGCCCTATCGACACCCTGCAGCCGCAGCTCTCCGGACAGCTGCCAGCTGAGGCGGGCCTGTGAT
>JAYODW010000104.1:0-2014 GCA_038116745.1 Gammaproteobacteria bacterium | reverse complement strand
GTCCAGTGAACTGCGTAGCCACGTGGTCGCGATGTGGGACTTTGCTGCGAACATCGCGGATAACGCAGCAGCGACCAGGATCGTCGATCTCAGCCCCAATGGTCTCGACGGCACCGGGATAAATATGCCCGTGCGCGGGACGACCAGTCACAACTGGTCATCCCACTTCATGAGTTTCGTTCATGGGCCGCAAGAATTCGGCGCCATTCATTTCCACGATGAATCGGTGGATGACGCCCGCTGGCAGGAAAGTTTCCGCCTGACAATTCCAGACAATCTGCCCAGCGGTGTTTATGCCGCGCGGCTGCGGGTAAACGGCGAGTCCACGCCGGAGCACGAGGACTACATACCGTTTTTCGTGCGGCCGCCGCGGGGCCGGGCCACGGCGCCCATGGCGCTGGTCATGTCGACACATAGCTACATGGCTTACGCTAACGACAACCTCAGCGTGAACTCGGTTATCGCTCAGCTCCTCACCGGTCAGGTGCCGCTGCTGCAGCCGGGTGATTTACTGCTTAACCAGGAGCGTGGCTACGGACTGGGCACTTACACCAGCTACCGTGACGGCTGGGGGGTGAATGTATCCTCCCGGCTGCGGCCGATCCTCAACATGCGGCCGAAATACCTGCATGTTCTGTCGCCCTCTCTGTGGCAGTTCAACGCCGATCTGCATCTGGTCGACTGGCTGGATCATCAAGGCTATGCGTGCGACATCCTGACTGATGAGGATGTCCATCGAGAAGGTGTGGATTTGCTTAAACGCTATCGTGTGGTGCTCACCGGCCATCATCCCGAGTATGTCTCTGAACAGCAGATGGACGCTTATCACGACTACCAGCTGCAGGGTGGCCGCTGGATGTATCTGGCGGCAAACGGCTTCTACTGGGTGTGCGTTCCCCATCCGCAGAATCCGAATCTGATCGAGGTCCGAAAAGGCGATAACGGCACGCGCGCGTGGACCATTTCGCCGGGCGAATACTGCAATGCGTTCGACGGCAAACACGGGGGGCTTTGGCGAGTTCGCGGACGCG
The DNA here is from genome assembly GCA_038116745.1 of Gammaproteobacteria bacterium. Classification (GTDB taxonomy): domain Bacteria; phylum Pseudomonadota; class Gammaproteobacteria; genus JAYODW01. The sequence goes on along the minus strand of JAYODW010000104.1, from coordinate 983 downwards.
CAATGAGCAAGCTCCTCGGTGTTACTTTCACCTCATTCGGGCTGACCTATTCGTCCTATTACCGGCGGGCGCCGGACAGTGAGTTGCCCGAATGCCGCTGGATCATGCGCGGCGTCGGCAAAAACGAACCCATTGGAAATTTCGGTCTCGTCGGTGGTGGCGCGGCGGGCCTGGAGCTGGATCGCTATGACCTCGAGCTGGGCACCCCGCATCACGCGTATCTGCTGGCGCATTCGGAGGGGCACTCCGATATGTTCGTTTCGGTGACCGAGGAATCAACTTTCAATGCGCGTGGCTACATTCCTGGCGGAACGGGGGAATCCGTGCCCAGGACGCGAGCCGACATCGTTTATTACAAGACGCCGAATGACGGTGCGGTTTTTTCGGTCGGGTCGATGTCCTGGTGCGGATCGCTGCAGCACAACGACTACGACAATAACGTTTCCCGCATCATGCAGAACGTTATCAATGGCTTTCTTAAACCCGGTCGGCTGCCGTGAGCACAAAAGAGGTGGAACTGGAGCGGGATCATTACTGGTGGCTGCACCCGGCGCTGCGTGGTCAGCAATCCCTGGGGACGTCGGCAGACGCTCTGCCGTGGCGCTGGGTTGATGCGTCTGAATCAGACGCAGGGCCCGCTGTGCCGGCGCTCGCTGAAGGGACCTACGGCGACTTCGCCAAGCTGCTGTACAAACTCAACGGATATCGACCCGGTCCGGTTTCCGGCTGGTACGTGATCGTCTGCCCAGAGCCCGACAGGTACGCGGTCGGTCAGCTGTGCGTTGATCCTGAGGTACCGGTGCGCCTGTTCCGGGAGCATGTCTACAGAACAGAGGCCGAGGCGCGCGAGGTCGCGAGTGCTTTGCGCGCTGAATCACCTGGCTTGCTGCATCGCGTCTGAGGATCCGCTTCACGCGGCGCGGCATACCGCCCGCCTCACGCGCCCGCTTTAAGCCTCGGCATCACCTCGCGCGCGAAGAGCT
>JAYODW010000103.1:0-2039 GCA_038116745.1 Gammaproteobacteria bacterium | reverse complement strand
CCCCATCGCACTTATCGATCGGGGAAAACTGTTCAAATAAACCGAGCCACTTCTCAATGGGGTCGCCTTGCAGTTCATCCAACCCGGCAAGCCAACACAGAACGCCTACATCGAACGTTTCAACCGAACTTACCGGACAGAGGTGCTGGACTGCTACGTGTTCGATTCACTCGCCGAGGTGCGCCGCATGACCGAGGAGTGGATCCATCGCTACAACCATGAACGTCCCCATGAGTCCCTCGGCCGAATTCCGCCCGTCACGTTTGCCATGGCACAATCTCATCACCCCCTACTTTGAACTGGCTCGAAAAAACGAGGGGGCTTCAGCAGGTCTGAAATCCTGCACTGCTTTAATCATCGACTCCTCCTGGTCTGCCCGAGGGACGGTGTGCGTCGCATCGTTCAATTTATTTAATGTTCATTAACTAAATAACTATAGCCATCAGGATAAGCCACAGCAAGAACAAAGATGGGGTACGTAGCATCGTCTCGGGGAGGACCGGTCGCCGCACCCGGCCATGCAGCGATAGAAGCTTCGTTCACGCACTGAGCTGCTCAGACGAGCACCCTGTGCGACGTCGCCCTTCTGCTATCTTTCGCGGCCACCCACAGGATCAAAGCGACGGGTTATCGAGCGGCAGTCCGAGTCGCACGCGGCCGTGACTGCCGCCGTTGAGATCCCAGTTGTGCGTCATGTGCCGTGAGGCGGTGCAGAGGTCGCGGTAGTAGCGTGACAGCGGATTGCTCAGATAAGCGCCGCGCCCGCCGATGGCATCCCAGACAATACCAGCGGCGTCAAATGCGAGATTGCCCGCCAGCGTTCCAGCGGCGCGGAACTTCGTCCTCTCCTCGTCAATCGGAAGTCGGCCACTTTCCAGCACAGCCATGATCTCGTCGCAGTTGCGATACAGAACCGCTTTCGCTGCATCGACGAGTGCCGATGCACGCGCAATGCGGACATGCTGCGTGCTCGCCTCAAGGTCGGCTTTCCCTGACATCAGCGCCACCCGGGTCTTTGCCTGGTCGACGTACTCCTCGACCATCCCGTCGGCCATACCCACCGACGCGCTGGAGATCAGCAGGCCGAAGGTGGCATAGCTCGGGGACTGGTAAAGAGCCGCGCGATGGCGCACGTTGCCCGGCGTGTCACCGCCCTTGAGATGGTCTATCGGCAGAGCGCGGTGGCTCGGTATGAAGTGGTTATTCACCTGCACATCGTGACTGCCCGAGCCCAGCAGTCCGACGACATCCCAGGTATCGATGATCTCGAGTTCCGACCGACGCACGACGAAGTACCATTCTTCGGGTGCACCCTCGCCACGCTCGACCATGCCCGAGAGCAGGCACCAGTCACAGCTCGGTACCCCGCTGACGAAGGGCCAGCGCCCGGTCAATTCGAAGCCCCCGGCAACCGCTCGGGCCTTGCCGAGGGACGGGATCAGGATCCCGCTGAGAAGCGCCCGGGGATCTTCTCCCCAGACCTCCTCCTGCGCCTGCTCCGGCCACTGGGCGAGCATGAAGTTGTGCCCGATGTACTGCGCCAGACTCCAGGCCGTCGAACCGCAGGCGCTGCCGATAATGTTCAGCACATCGACCATGCCGGCTATGTGTGATTCCGCACCCCCGTAGAGTGCCGGCTGCAGGACCCGGGCGACGCCTGTGCGCTTCAGGTCGTCCCGGGTCTCATCGGGCAGCCGGCGCAGGGCATCGCATTCAGGCGCGCGCGCCTTCAGTATCGGGACCAGCTTTTTTGCGCGCTCGACGATCGCTGCGCGATCGAGCCGGCCCCTGCCCGCTGCGGTTGCGCCCTCTCTCGCTGACTCATTCATCCAACTTCTCCCAGACAGACGGACGCCGGGCCGCGGTATCCCGGCCCCACCGAAAACGTTTGTCGACCTGCGTTAATGAATCTGCGACGCCGATCCACGGCGCTCAACGCATCAGAGCGCATTCGAGCATCGTCGCGCAGAGTGTTACTTTGCTTCAGACACGACGCAAGCATAAGCACTGCCGTCATTACACTGGAGGAAAGCGCATGC
>JAYODW010000102.1:0-2626 GCA_038116745.1 Gammaproteobacteria bacterium | reverse complement strand
GCCGCAAGATCATCAACGAGGTAGCGGGCATCTCCCGGGTTGTATACGACATCTCAGGAAAACCGCCCGCGACCATTGAGTGGGAGTGAAGGGGGTTTTTAACGCATTGATTTATAACAACTAAATCAATCTAATCAACAGTATAATCTGCATCATCAATGGTATTTTTAATGATATTTTTAGCGTATACCAAGGCGGAAAACATCGATACCATGAAAGGAATATTGATGCTGGCATGGTAACCGAGAGCTCGAACAACCCGCGCCCGCTCTATCTCTTCAGGATCAGAGATGTTTCACCGCATCGATGTGCTGATGGAGTACCCGTAACATCATGATGCCGCGAGCGTGTTTTTTGTAATACAAAATATGGCTTTCGTATGGGAAGCTGAGTAGCCCCTCAAAGAATGTTTCGCGTGCCATTCCAGGCGTAAGCTTCTAATCAGGGGGAATTGCCATGGGTAGAAAAATATTTACTTATACACGCAGAAAATTCTTGCAACTCGCGTGCGGCACTGCAGCCGGTTCACTCGTATGGGGCTGTCAGGACAAACAATCCGCTTCCCTGGATACCAAAGACAACGGATTAACAGTCTTTCATAACGGTACGGTCTTGCCCGTCGATGCCGGTTTTTCTGAACAGCAAGCGTTTGCAATTCATGAAAACAAGATCGTGGCCGTGGGTAGCAACGAAGAAATCCTGGCGCTGGCAGGCAAACATGCCAAACAGATCGATCTGCAAGGGCGTACGGTGTTGCCCGGTTTCATCGAACCGCATATCCACTTTGCACTCATGGCATTTACCGGGAGTTGGCTGGATATCGGCCCATTAAAACATGATACGACTGACAAAGCGTTGGCTGCACTGAAAAAAGTTGCCAGCGAAGCTGACAATGACGAATGGATCGTCGCACGCCAGTTTGATCCCAGCCTGCAGACGGGCCCGGCCATGCTGACCCCGCGCGAACTGGATAAAATTTCCAGTACACGACCTGTCTTCATTCTCAATGCGTCGGGACATCTGGCGTATGTGAATAGTCGACTTTTGCAGCTTGCCGGTGTCAATCGGGAAACACCTAATCCGCCTGGAGGAGAATATTTCCGTCTTGCAGATGGCACACCGAATGGTGCGATGACACAGAAAGCATACTTTCCCATCCTGTTAAGTAATGAAAAATTGAGACGGAGTTTTGAGGCAGAGTCTGTCGAATCCGGCATCAAGGTTGGCAACGAGGCAGCCACGCACGGTATTACAACACTGTGTGATATGGCAACCGGCGGTGGTTCCGGCTATGCAGAGGTTGAAGGCTACCGACAAATGTTTGTCTCCGGCCGAATGAGATCGCGCATCCGTGCGTATCTCTATTCTGAAGTAGCCGAGGCCTGGGACAAGAGCGGGATCAAGTTTGGTGAAGGTGATGAGAATGTTCGAATTGCCGGCTGGAAAATCGTGCATGATGGCTCAAACCAGGGTCTGACCGGGCGTCAGCGGGAACCCTATTACAGGCAAGATGAGCTTGGTGTCTACTACGTGCAACCTGATGAATTAAAACAAATGGTGGAGCAAAGAGCAAAACAGGGCTGGCCGTTGGCGATACACGGTAACGGCGACGCGGCGATCGACAGTATCCTCGATGCCGTTGAAGCCGCGAGCAAAACAGGCATTGATATGAAGTCGCTGCGTTGTCGTATCGAGCATGCCTCCATTCTGCACGACGAACAGATTGCACGCATGAAAGACCTGGGCGTCTCACCAAGCTTTTTGATCAATCACGTCTATTTCTGGGGACAGACCATGCGCGATAACGTGTTTGGCCCGGAAAAAGTCCAGCTGTTAGATCGGTGCGCGAGTGTTGAGAATGCGGGGCTGAAGTGGACGATGCATTCGGACGCCCCGGTGTCGCAAATGAACACCCTGCACAAAATACGAGTCGCGGTCGCACGTGATTTTTGGAAAGAACCAGGCAATGTTCTCGCACCGCAGGAAAAAGTGTCCGTCGAAGCCGCCATTCGTGCTGTTACCATTAACGCTGCCTGGCAGTGTTTTTCAGAGCATGAGATTGGCAGTTTGGAAAAAGGCAAACTCGCCGATTTCGTTATCCTCGATTCCGATCCGCGTAAAGTAAACCCGACTGCAATATCCGACATCAAGGTGAGCGAGACCTGGATGAATGGAAAACAGGTGTTTAAAAGTTGAGTTCACGTGAAAATAATTGTTACGTTCCGTTCTGCAACCGTTGTCGCTGTTGCTGGTTCTAGCACACCGGGTTTTGCTGCCGAAGTATCTGGCAAGACAACAGCACTGATACAGCAGATCCATCTGGTAGTGGATGCGGATGCGGAACGCGTGCAGGCTTGCTGACTCCTTGTCAGCAGGATTCAGGGTACATCGCGTGGTTGTCGAAAGAGGCAACAGCGGTCAGAAGCTGTTGGACGTGGGTGAAAAGGGCGTTGGTTCTTCCTATGCGCTGCTGCGTGGCAGTGTTCAAGCGGCAATTATTTCGAGCAATTTGAAGGATTTTCTGAGCATGGTATTTTTCATGGAGTGGGAGTAGGTTCACCTCGCCTCTGGTGCCGGCAGATCGCAATCTCACAGAAAAAGAGGCAGTGAGCCAGTCTTTTGCACA
>JAYODW010000101.1:0-2822 GCA_038116745.1 Gammaproteobacteria bacterium | reverse complement strand
ATGCCGCCGAATTCGATGATTCTGATCCCTTTGAGGGGTCCCATGGCGTACTCCTTTATTGAGGCAGGATGGGTGATATGACGGACGCGGCCCCTGCGTGCAAGCCAGGGCGCTGGTCGCAGTCGAGGCATGCAGCCGAAAGCGGCCAGGTGCAGTCAGCAGGCACTCAGGGCTCGCTCTCATCATCCAGCAGCAGGTTGAACAACCCGGGCGGCAGACCGCGGCGTGGCGGCATGGACGAGGGATCGAGAGGATCGCTGCCGGCCGCCGCCTCTCTTGCATCGCTGAAGCCGTCGTTATCGTCATCCGGATCGCAGACGTCGCCGAGCCCGTCGCCATCGGTGTCGGTCTGTTCTGTACTCCCTGCGGCCGGACAGTTGTCCAGCAGGTCGATCACGCCATCGCCGTCTGCGTCCTCAGCCGGCAGCATACGCACCGTATAGCTGCCGCTGTTATTCGAGCCAATCGGATCATTGACGCCGAAAAACAGCGTTCCCGGCTCGGACGCGGTGAACGTGGTCGGGCCGCTGCCCACCAGAAACAGTTCTGAGGCCTCGATCCCGGCGCCCTCGGTCAGCACATCGCTATCGCGCGCCGAGAAACCCGGCGCCGTTGCCCGCGCCTGCGGCACAAATGCGGCGAACAGCGCGCCGCGATGCGACACCCGGCTGTCCAGAGCACCAAGCCCCGCCGTGTCCACCAGCGCTTCTTCAAGCGGGGTGTAGTTCGTCCCCCCGCCGAATGTCGCCCCGCGGTCCATGGGGAGATTCCCGTCTGCCTCTGCGTTCTGCAGCAGCGGATTGATAGGGTTCATGTCGATCGCAGCATCAGCCGTGATGCGGATAACGCCGGGCGCGCTGAAAACATAACCCACAGCCATGTCATTCGGGGCCTCCTCGCTGCCGCTGAACTGGCCGAACATCCCGCTCAACTGACCGCTCACCGCCCGGGTGACGGCGCCGACCAGGGGATCCGAGAGCTGCGGGTCCAGCGGAAACGCATCGTCCGCATCGGATACGCCGTCGTTATCGTCATCGTCATCACACAGATTCCCTGCGCCGTCCTGATCGCTGTCTGTCTGTGACGGATTCGTAACGCTGGTGCAGTTGTCATCCGGTGCGCGAACGCCGTCCAGGTCAGGGTCGTCGTAAAGAAATCCGACGCCGGCGGCATCGTCCAGCTGCACGGTTTCGATATTTCCCGCCAAGGTCGCCATGATGGCCGGCACGCTGTCCTCATGTCCGAGCCCCAGCGCATGCCCGAGTTCGTGCACGGCAACGCGCCTGAAGTCGGCCACCGTTGACTGCCACAGCCCCGAGTAGACCGACCAGCTGCGATTGCTGTTGAAGACAATCCCGGTCTGCCGCAGTCGGCTCTCGTCACCCCTATCGTTCCAGGACAGTGTGATAGCCAAGGTCGTGGCACCCCAGCGCTCACCGCAGCTAGTCGCGCTGAACTTGACCCCGTTTCGCGGCGCTGAGATGACGGGGTTGCGACAAGGGTCAGCGGTAGCGCCTCGGACGATCTCGTAGGAAAAGACTGTGCTCGCGGCCCACTCCTGCATGGCGTCCTCGAAAGCGTCATTCCAGATGGGATCGCCGTCGGGCGCGGGGATATCAACGTAGAACGTCGCTGTGGGCTCGCCCCAGGCTGCACCCAGCGTGGTGTAGGCCTGCAGCACAGGTGCATGGCAGAGGAGCAGGCACACAACAGCCCGGAGAGCCGCCTCACGGGGAACCAATGAAGTAAGACGCGAGAGCACGGAGCGTCGCTCAGCAGCTCAGGGTGCAGCGGTCCGCGCCCGTATGGCGCGCTTGAAATCCGTTGCCGACATAGCGGGGCTGTTGCCACCAACCCTGACCCCGCGCACAACGCCCGGTGGCGGCGCGCGATTTTCAGCCACCGCAGCCACGTCAATCGAGACCACCGGCCCACCATCCCACGTGCCGACGCGTCGCTCGCCCAGGCCATCCCTGCGCACCACGAAATGGCCTTGACTCCAGCCATACAACGGATGCGCCTGCCGGTGCTCAAGCGACTCGACGAAATAGATCCCCTCCTCGCCGGCCTCCGGCGGTGTCATGCCGGCCACATGCATCACGTGGCTCCCATGCGTCCCCCCAAGGAACTGCAGTTCGACAGCCTCCTGACCGCGCCTGCCTTTCACCACCTCCAGCACGTCAAAACTCACCGTAGTCCAGATGGCTCCAGTTCCAGGATCGAGCTGTGTGCTTACGCGCCGAACGCGTCCTTCGAAAATAAACGCTGCACGTTTTGCAAGCGTGTCGAAGTCGACCTGCATCACGGTCGTCGCGGCGGCGCAGCCTATGAAACTGAACCGCTGCATGCCATGCAGGGCGGCAATCTGCTCACCGGCCGCGCACAGGAAGAGCAGGCCGAGCGTGGGGATGAGACGTTTGAATACCTGTTTCAGCGCTTTCATGGGTGTCGCACCATTGAGGTTACCGACTGTCGCACTTCGCCTATCAGGCGTCCATCCGCACATGACACTCAGGCAGGTCCTCAGGTCTGACCGACGGTAAGCGGCGCGTAAGCCTTCGCAAGCATCGGTCCGGGGCCGCGGCCTGCAGGCAGCATCCCGCCATCAAACCGCCTACACTCCCATGCCGGTCGGGCCCGGAACACCTCATGAACGCTACCTTTTCTTTTGTGTCCTCGACAGCGCTGCTGTCACTTTTTTTGAGCTGGCCGCTCTCAGCCGACAAGCCGCTGTCCCTCAACGCGCTTTATCAGACATTGCACGCGGCGCCTGAGCTGTCTTTCGAAGAAGCGGAAACCGCCGCAAGACTGGCCGGAGAGCT
>JAYODW010000100.1:0-3076 GCA_038116745.1 Gammaproteobacteria bacterium | reverse complement strand
CGCTGTTTGACCATCGTGCGCACAAAGGGCCGCGATTCTTCGCGCTGTTTGTCAAACAGCTGCTGCACTTGCACACGTTGTTCATCACTCAGCTGAAGGCGCTCGGCCATGCGTTCCATGAAAAAAAGTTCTCCGCCCGGCCCATCACCGAAGCCGCCGCCCATCTGCGGCGGCATAGCCCACAGTGGAGCAGTCAACAGCAGTGCACCGCATGCCAGTACAAAGCGCATCCAATTCCGATATCGAGACATCATGTTTTCTCCTGTGTCAGCCCGACGAGCGCGGGCGCGATTATGACCCCTAACGGGTGTGGTCACGCGGCGCTGCGAACTCCACCTTCCTTAGAACCAATACAGGGGTCGGTGAAGAGCATGCAGCACTACGCTCCCCCCTTTAAACGCACGCTTTGCGGTTCGGTTGACATGAAATGGGGCCCGGAAAGCGAACCGACAAAAGCAAGTGGTCTGTCAACCTTTCGTCGGACCGTGCGTTACTACTGAATGAGCGGCGAGCTCAGTCAACGAACGCGCGACGAGAAGCGCAAGCGGACTGCCGATAACGGCTGATGATGGATCGAAAAATCAGGGCGCATGATTTGAAGCTGGCATTAGATCGCTTTCTCGCCAACGTTGAGCGGCGCGCCCTGATCATGGCTGAGTTGTCGACCAACAGCCGCGACGACGCGATGGATGTTGTTCAAGAAGCAATGTTCGCGTTTGCCCGGAAGTACGCGAACAAACCGGAGGAGGAATGGCGCCCGTTGTTCTATCGAGTGCTGCAGAACAAGATGCGCGACTGGGGAAGAAGGACAAAACTCAGAAAAAGATGGCGCATTTGGCTCCAAGAAGATGCCTCCGACGGAGCGGGGATCGATCCAATTCAGCTTCTTGCGGACCCTCGCGGCGAGCTGCCCGAGGATACGCTCGACAATCAAGCTGCGATGCGGAGGGTGTTGCGAACCATTAAGACGTTACCAACGCGTCAACGTGAGGCACTCTTGTTGCGAGTGTGGGAGGGCATGGATGTGGCTGAGACAGCAAAAGCAATGGGCTGTACGAGCGGGAGCGTTAAAACGCACTTGTTTCGCGGTCTTAGCAAGTTGCGAGAGACCCTGGACATAGAACGATGACACACGAAGAGACAGAACCGCTCGTAACAACAACGCTCGAGGCAGAGGTAGCGGCGCTCGATGAATCCACGATCTCGCGCTTGCAACGGGCAAGACATGCAGCTGTAGCTGAAGTAGGCCCGCGAGGTTCAAGGCGTGGTTTCTTGGCTGAAAACCCTTGGGCTTTGCCTATCGGTGCTATTGCAGGTTTCGCCGTGATCGCCTCTGCCCTTTTGGTGGTGCTGCATTCATCTGATTCCATTGAGCCCGCTACGGTTGCCTATGATGAAACGAGCCCTTGGCTAGAAATCGCTGAGGCAGACGTCGATCTAGACCTGCTTGAAAACCTTGAGTTCTACCACTGGCTGGAAATAGCACCTGTGGATGGCGGTTCATCCTGAAAGGCGCTTCTGGGGGACTGATGTTCGCGCTGTTTCTGATCCGGGTCTCCGCTGAGGAGATGAACATGCCCTCGATTTATCCAGTTCACTACCGCTCAGAATGGGAGCCGAACGACCAAGGTCGTCTGATCGATACGTCTATTGAGCCCGAGATGGGTCCTGGAAACATAACGGAAGAATCGCTGCTTCTATCGACCGATTTATCATCCCAACCGGAGTTCGGGCTATGAAAGCCGCTCTTACTGTCTATCTGCTGGGTGCGCTCCTGGCGTTGGCGACAACGTCTTTTGCGGACGGTGTTTCCTGGGAGGAGCTCAATGATGACGCGCGCGCCGTCCTCGAGCCGCTACGTGACGATTGGGATGACGTACCCCCGCAACAAAGAGAGCGTCTGGTCTCCCATGCATTGCGCTGGTCGAATCTGACACTAGAGCAACAAGAACGAGCTAGAGGTCGTCTCAAGCGCTGGCAGTCAATGTCCCCCGAACAGAAACAGGCCATGAGAGAACGACTGAAAGACTGGAATGGGCTGAGTGAAGACGAGAAGGACCAGCTTCGTCGGCAGCGAGCCTGGTTCCGCGCGCTACCCGAGGAGAAGCGGCAGGCGCTTCGCTCACGGTGGCAATCAATGACGCCGGATCAGCGAGGCAACTTGAGAGAGCGTATACATCAGTTCCGCCGCGCAGAGCCGGCAGAGCGAGAGCGAATGCTGCGCGAGTTCCGCCGGCGCTGGGAAAGTGAATAGCGCCCCGCGCAGCATGGATCGCTCGAAGCGTGATCTTACAAACGCCCAGGTGGGCAGCAAAATCACTTGCCCTGCCATGATGCTCCTCACCGCACAGCGCTAGTGATTAGCTGGAGAGTCAGAAAGCGCTGCTTCTGACCATGCCAGGTCATGTCGCGGCGCATCCGGGGATAAAAAATCCAGAGTTTTTTTATTGGGAGCGATCACCACCCGGCACAAAACTTGGAGATCATACCCACCTAAGTTTTTCTGGTCCCCGAAAACGACTTCCGGCGGGGTTGCAGCCAACACCAGCAGGAGCTCTCAAGCACTACGTGGTCCATTCCTCAGATCTCTTGCTTCGCTCTTTATGAAGACGACGCGCCGCACAGATCCGTTCAAGCGACGGAAAAGCGCTGCAAGCGGCATTTGCGCAAAGCTCCAAGGAGTGAAGCTGGCCGGTAAGCCCCTGAGGGAGATCATTTCTCAGGCCTGGTCGGTGTCTGTCGACGGGAGCTGCCGCGGATCTGCTTTGACGAATGCTCAAACAGACTCGATACCCTTCACTTCAATCAGTCCAGAGCCGACAATAGCGTCTTATTTCGTTGCGTTCTGATCCGCCATGCTTGCCGTCATCTCCCCCGCAAAAACCCTGGATTTCGAGACGCCGCTGCGCATCTCAAAACACACCGCCCCCGAGTTCACGGAACAGGCCAGTGCCCTGAATCGCATCCTGCGCCGCAAGAGCGCAGCGGAGCTCGGCGCGCTGATGCATATCAGTGACAAGCTAGCGACGCTCAACGCTGAACGCTTCCGCGACTGGGTCAAGGAGCCAGACGAGAC
>JAYODW010000099.1:0-3136 GCA_038116745.1 Gammaproteobacteria bacterium | reverse complement strand
AGATAGCTGACGCAATCGCGTTTCTGATCCGTAATTCGGCGGTCAGCGGTCAGCTGTGGGCAGATGCTGGCTGGCACCCGATGCCCACCTGAGGCCCCTTCCAGCGAGCGAACTTCCTCAGGTCCGCTCTAGAGACCACTGGCACGCGTCCCAGGTAGCCCACTGACCAGCGCCCCGAAAATGGGCCTACCTGTTCTAGGACGGCCGGGCAGCGCGGTATGCACCCAGATGAAGTTCCAGGGAGAAGCTGCGTTTCTCCCTGGCCGTGGCGCCGCAGTGATCGGCGTGGATCAGCCGTCCTCCTCTTTTCCTGACCCAAATAGTGTTCCAGGCCGTCCTCGCTAGTGCGACGCCCAGCTGGCTCTGAGCTCCGCTTCCAAATGCCGCGCCGACCAGCCCCCTGCAGGCCTCCTGTTGGAGACTGCGGCCTTGCGCTTGAATTAGAATGTACTATAGATATACTCTATAACCTCATAATTAATATGAACTAAATTGCGAGGTCTGGTCATGTATGAAACTGAGCCTGCCAACCTGTCCGGCCGACATGACACAGCAATGCCCCTGAGCGCTGCGGCGCTCGATCCCGCGCGTCTGGATGCGATACATAACGATTTCATTCCGCATCCAGCGCAGTTCCCTATTCGCTATCGCCGGCACCACCAGCTGCCCTGGCAGCGAGCTCCGCGTTCTGTCGGCGACAGCGATATCGGGGTGCGCTTCCACAGTACAAAGCACGTCGCACCCGGCACCGCGATTGATATCGAGATTCCTTTACGCGGAACCACTCAACATTTCTCAGGCCGCGTTGTCATGGTGCAGGAGGTCACGGATGGCTTTCTGATCGGCCTGTGGCTTGAGACCGCGCAGGACGCATCCCGGGCGCGTCTGGTTGAGAGGATCTGTTACCAGGAGTGTCGCCTGCGGTCGCACCAGTCCCTACCCTTCTGAGTTTCCTGCATCGACGAGCAGCTTGTCTCGAGCACGCGTTCGCCCGTCAAGCCTGGGCACCCTGTGTTGGCGCCTCGCCGGCAATTAGCGCTGTGCGACTCAGGGTTCTTCCATAACATCAGATCTGCACGCGCTGGCGTCCGCCATGCTGTTCGCCGCTGACGATGTGAACAGAGAGGCGCCCGGGCAGCGCCAAAAAGAAGCCGGGCATGGATAATTGCGCGTGCTAAGGTGCTCCCTCCCGAAATCGAATCCTGATGGCCTATTTCTACGACTATCTGCTCTTTGCGGCCAAATTCCTGACTGGGGCCGGCCTGCTTTCGCTTCCGCTGATACTTCTTCTGGCTTTACGCCAGATCCGACGCTCAGGTGACGAGAGCGCGCTCGAAATCACAAATCTGAACGATCGGGCCCGCGACCACGCGCTTGCGCTCGAGGCCGCGCTGCTGGGAGAAAAAAATCTCAAGCAGAGGCTTAAGGAAGAAGAACAATCGCGGAAAAAACGCGCGAAGGACGGCGTGCCCGGCGCCCGCAGCTTTGTCTGTCGTTTTTCAGGCGATCTTCACGCGAGCGCAGTTGAACAGCTGAGAGAAGAAATTACCGCCGTGCTTGCAGTCGCTGCGGCCGCAGACGAAATTATTCTGGTGCTGGAAAGTGGTGGTGGCACCGTTCACGACTATGGGTTCGCCGCATCACAGCTGCGTCGCGTCCGCGATCGGGGAATTCATCTTAAAGTCGTCGTTGACCGTATCGCGGCCAGCGGGGGTTACATGATGGCCTGCATCGCCGACGAGCTGATTGCCGCACCGTTCGCCATCATCGGCTCCATCGGCGTCGTCGCGCAGCTGCCCAATTTTCATCGTCTGCTGCGCAGACACGACATCGACTTCGAGCAGGTCACTGCGGGCAAGCACAAACGCACCCTTACATTGTTCGGTGAGAACACTGACGAGGGTCGGGCGAAATTTCAGGAAGAGCTGAACGACGCGCATGCCTTGTTCAAAGAGTTCGTCGCCATGCATCGACCTCAGGTCGATCTGGAACTCGTGGCAACCGGACAGTGGTGGTTCGCCAGCAGAGCGCTCTCCCTGGGCCTGCTGGATCGCCTGGCAACCAGCGATGAAGTCGTTCAGCAAGCCATGAAGGACCGTCCGGTTTACGAGATCAGACTGCAGCAGAAAGCATCGTTGCTGACACGCTGGAAAAACGCTCTCGGCGGGCTCATCCGATTGTTGCGCTGAGGCATTCAGGCCGCGGCAAACGCTCTGCGCACCTCTTCAGCGATTGTCCGGATCCCCCGCTCTACCTGTTCCGGACTCTGGGCGTAGGAGATGCGAATGCACTCATGACGATGCGACCAATCGTCCTCCAGTCCAGGAAAGAAATAATGTCCGGGGATCACCAATACACGACGTTCTTTCAAACGCCTGTACAGTTCCTGGGCATCTATCGGCAGGCCCGGAAACCAGAGCCATAAGAAAATAGCGCCTTCGGAACGGTGCCGACGGTAGTTCAATCCGTCGAAATAGGTGTCGCACCATCCGATAGCCTTTCTAACGCGCGCTTCGTAGTAGGGTCTGAGCACCGACTGCACGAGGTCCAGAACGCGCCCACTTGCGATGAGCGGACTGACAAGGCTGGCACCGAGACTGCCGCTTGCCAGGGTAAAGATCGCGTTCATGCTCGTCAGGGCTTCGATAATCTCAGCGCGTGCAATGACTATTCCGGTGCGGAGACCGGGCAGTCCGAGCTTCGATAAGCTCAGGCAGTAAATCACGTTTTCCCCGAACAGCGGCTCCACATCGTCAAACACAATGCCGGGGAAAGGAACGCCATACGCGTTGTCGATGATGAACGGCACCCCAGCGTCCGCCGTGATCCGGGCCAGCGTCGACATCTCAGCTGCGCTGAGAACGTTACCCGTGGGATTGGTCGGCCGGCTGACACACACCGCACCAACCTCCGACGTCAGTCTGAAACAATCGAAGTCGACCCTGTATTTGAATTCACGCTCACCCAGTTCTTCGATGCGCGGTCGAAAACTGCGGATCGCTCCGGGCTCAACGGCCAGATCTGCATATCCGATGTATTCGGGTGTCAGTGGCAACAGAATGTGGCGCCGGATCCCATCTGCACAGAGTCCTGCAAGCAAATTGAACAGCATCAGGAAGCTCGATTGGCTGCCCGC
>JAYODW010000098.1:0-3382 GCA_038116745.1 Gammaproteobacteria bacterium | reverse complement strand
CAGCCCGTATCACCCTGAGCCGCGTATTCCAATGCCTCGGTCAAAGTGCTGAAGTCCGCGTTGCGCAGCGGCAGCACGCTGTTCGTTTTTGTTGCTTTCATCGTTTACCGATTGAGTTTCATCCGGTGCAGATAACGTGGGTACTACGAGCGCCGTAGTTAGCCCACCCCGAGTCAGCGGGCGGCATTATAACGGGTTCGTAACATGAATGAGCTAGGCAGGTTAACTTGCGCTTTATCAAAGAGATTCCCGCTCTGCGTAAGTCACCTCGGGATGTGTCATCCCCCAGCTTTTGGGGAGCGCACGCCCTGAGGTTCGCGGATTGTCGTGGTCTCGGTGAGGATATGCAACTTTTTCTGTCGCGTGACAGAGTCACATATGTTTCCCGCAAAGATTGGATGCTGCTCTGTCTGGCTTAATCAAGTCCGATCAAATGCCGATCACAGGAACGGGATAAATCCTGGCCTACCCACAATCGCGTGCCTGTGTAGTCGGTCATCATGAAGAAGTCCTGCGCAACTGCCCGTTCATCCCACCAGCCATTTTCAAGGCGTTCACGTTCTGAGGTAATTGACTGGCAGCGGCCTTGCCCCGCACCCCGGGCGCGCCCAGATAGGGCAACAGGGTTGGAAAGAAGCCAGCCGGGACGCTGAGCACGCCACAGTCCTGCGCCACCAGTCTCAGTGGCGGTTCTTTCAGGAAGGTTATTGGCCTGCCGAATCGTCCGCTCAGGTCGATGTTCTGCACGCACAGCGATATATCGCAAAAAATCTTCTCCATAGCGTGCTCTGATCCGGTCAATAAATGACGCTAGATTGTCCTGCCCCTGCGCAGGAATCTGTGCAAATAGATCATCCTCTCGCTTTCTTTCTTCAGTCAGAATTTTTCTTACCTCTAAGCGCAGACTTTTCACGGGTGCTGACAGTTTTTTACTCGCCATACCCTCCCTGAAAAGCAAGCACAGCTTCTTGCCCTCGCGACCTGGGCAGGAGAGCCTTAAGTCAAACTGATCGTTGCGTCCGGCTTCATCGGAAAGAGTCCAACGCAACTCCTGTACTACCCCCTGGCGGATCTCCAGGTACGTTTCAAGATCGCTAATTAAATTGCCGGCGGCTGCAACCAGCTCACGTTGTCCTCTTGCCCCCCACGCCAGCTCAACTTCATTCTCAAAGAAGGGCGGCAACTCGAGTAGCACTCTGGGTTCAGCTGTCTTCCCCCAGAGATTATCCAGGCAGTTAAGTAATTCCTGCGGGAATCTCTTTGCCAATCCAGCACGCGGCAATCTGCGGCAATCAGCAAGTGAGCGAAGCCCAAGCCGTTTCAGCGTAGCACGACAATCTGCTCCGAGCTTTAAGCCATCAAGACTTAATCCCGCCAGAGCCGATGAGAGCTGAGCATGATCCAGAATTACCGTCTGCGGTGCCCCGACGGAAAATGCGTGCGCGGCTGATGGTGTCGGAGCAATCGCGTATTGCGCGCGAAATCCAAGCTTTCTCAAGTCGTTCATGAAAGCTCTGGTAAGCGCGCCTACTCCTCCGAACAGCTTCAGACTGCCGCCGATTTCTACGAGCAAACTATCGGGAGGTTCAAGGCTGACCGATGACGAGAATTTGAACGCCCGATAACCCAAGCGCCGCAGTGCACGTTCCTCTGATCTCTTGTCCCGTTCCAGTATCGAAATACCGCCGAGAGCCCGTGCAGCGGCACAAGGCATTCCTGCCCTCACGCCTAACGCTGCGGCATGCCGATTTGCCTGCAGCACTTTTGCACGGCCGCTCGCACTATCGCTCAGCACACAGGGCCGTGGGTATACCAGACCGCGCGTCTGCTCATCCAACCCTAACTGGGGAAAATGAAGACACATCCACAGCTTTTTGTTGCGCGGAGGCAGGCTACTCTCGTTTTTATCTCCCGGCGCAAGACCGCGTAAGGAGAAACGTCCGCCGCGCGGCAGGTCGGGTTTATTGCGGGCAAATCGCGTCTGTCCCGTAGCCATGCTCATAGCCCCAGCAGACATTCCTGTCCTGCAGCAGGACGATAGGTGCTCAACAATCGCACACGGGTCCTCCTGCCCGTCCGGGGAGTCACGCCCCTGAGAGGGCTTAGGCTCAGCCTCAGCATAGAGGACGGGAAAAATTCTCCAGCATCCTGGGAGCGCAATAGAACGCCCCAGGTCTGACCAGATTCGGCAGCCAGATGCAGTTTGCGCAAAGAGAACGATGGGAATTTTTCGTTCCATAGCAGTACTGCTGCGCTTTCCTGTACACGCAGCGCCTGCTCGCAGAGCCAGATCTTGTCCTTCACCGTGAGCGCCTCTCCTTCGGGCGCACTGAGAATAAGAATCTGCTCCAGATTGATACCCGCTGCTTCGAGCACCGGGGCATTCGGCACATGAGGAGGAGCGACCCAGACCAGCTTGCGGCCCTGCTGACTCATATATGCCAGACATGGGAACAGAAGACGCAAGGCGCTGGCACCCGGGACAGTAGACAGGATCTCTGTCAAACCGACTTTCGGCCACCCTCCCCCCGGCAGAAGCTTGTCGAGCTGTTCAAAACCAGTGGTGCGACAACCATCTGTCGGGCTTGAAAGTTCGCTGCCCCGGCGCAAGCGCGAATGCCGCAGCAGTTCTGCAACAGTCTTCATACCGCAGTTCGCAGAACACCGACTGCCAACCCCTCAATCACGAGCTCACGGACTTTGAGGTCAATTTCGAGCGGGGGGTAGTCGATGTTTTCAGCGACCAGCAGGACTTTCGAACCACGACGACGATAGCGCTTGACCGTCACCTCATCATCAATCCGGACAACGGCAATCTGTCCGTTGCTGATCGTTGGCGTTGCATGCACAGCGAGGAGATCTCCGTCGCGGATGCCGATGTCGTGCATGCTCTGTCCACGCACTCTCAGCAGATAGTCAGCGCACGGTTTAAACGTATCCGGCGCGACCATCTTATGGTCCTCAATGTGTTCTACCGCTAACAAAGGCTGTCCCGCCGCGACCCGACCAACGACGGGCAGCACCAGTTCGGAAGCACCGCTCATTCCACGAACCCGGATACCTCGAGAGGCCCCGGGCAGGAGCTCAATCTGACCTTTGCGCGCCAGCGCGCGAAGATGCTCTTCCGCTGCGTTCGCAGAGCGGAAGCCCAGACCAACGGCAATTTCCGCCCGCGTTGGTGGCATACCGGTACGTGCCAACGCGGCACGAATAAAGTCCAGCACCTGTGCCTGTCGATCGGTAAGTCCTGCAACCATGGCGTGATACTGAATATAAAAACATATGTATTTTTATACAGATTTTTATCTTTCGGCAAGCACCAGAACTCAGCGATGGCCCCCGGCGGTTGGACAGGGCTTGAAGCCTGATAAGTGAAATCTTC
>JAYODW010000097.1:0-3479 GCA_038116745.1 Gammaproteobacteria bacterium | reverse complement strand
AGCAACCTGAATGAAATGACCGTCGGGGGTATGACGCCCCTGGCAGCGCTGAGCGATACCGGGATCGCACTGATAGCCGGGCTCGCGCTGTTCGTAATTCCGAGTGGTTGTGACGCCGCCGAAAGGCTTCTTGAGGCGCAGGATTTCGCCAGATTGCCGCTTGATACCCTGCTGCTGTTTGGGGGCGGACTTGCACTCGCGGCAGCGCTGTCCCGCAGTGGCGCTGATCAGTTTCTGGGCGGTGCGCTTACGGGATTGCCCGGTTTATCTGCCTGGGGATTCCTGCTGTTGTTAATCGGCGGGATTGTGTTTCTGACCGAACTGACGAGCAACATAGCAACCACCACCGCGCTGGCTCCGGTGCTCGTCGCGGCGGCACTGCCGCTTGGCCTGTCAGCAGGCACAATCGGTGTGGCGACTGCATTAGCGGCGAGTGCTGCGTTTATGCTTCCAGTGGCGACACCGCCGAATGCAATTGTCTACGGAAGCGGTCGGGTGAGCGCTGCGACGATGCGTCGCAACGGTCTGACGATTAATCTTTTCGCTGTCGTTGTGTTGTTCGCCGCATCTGCGTGGTGGCTGCCGCGCGTGTTGACCTGAGAATTCTGCGGTCCGGGAGGCCGTTGCTGCGTGGACGATTCAAAGCATTTGCGCGAAGACCTGGCGGCGCTTAAGGCAGCGTCCGCAACCTGCCTGCGTGCAGACAGGCTGCGCCTTGCCCGGCGCATTCGCCACATGCAGAAAAAGCTGGCGCGATCTCAATCGGAAAGAGCGCTGCTCAGACTGCGTGGGGAGCTTTCAGCCGCGCGTGAGCTGTGTCTGCGCTCGCAGCAAATCCGGGAACAGCGGGAAGCCTGGCAGCCACAGACCCGATGCCCGCCTGATCTGCCCATCAGGGAATATCTGGGACAGCTGGAGGGCCTGATAGCAAAGCACCAGGTGGTCGTGGTCAGCGGCAGCACCGGGTGCGGAAAATCAACCCAGATCCCGAAGCTGTGCCTCAGCATGGGGCGGGGAATTGATGGGCGAATAGCCCACACCCAGCCACGGCGTCTCGCGGCCCAGGCCATTGCCACGCGCGTCGCGGCAGAGACGGAGACAGCGCTTGGCGAGCTTGCAGGATTTTGTATCCGGTTCGAGGAACGACTCGAACCCCAGGCACGCCTGAAGGTCATGACCGACGGGCTTTTGCTGCAGGAACTCGTCCACGATCCGCTCTTGAATCAATACGACACGCTGATTATCGACGAAGTCCATGAGCGTACCCTGAACATCGACTTTCTTCTGGGTCATCTGAAAACCCTGCTGCCACGGCGGCCTGATTTCAGGCTGGTGATTACCTCGGCAACGGTCGACATTTCCCGGTTCATAACGTTTTTCGCCGGCGCGGCAGGACTACACATTCCCGGACGCTCGTTTGAAATAGAGACCCGCTATCGCCCGCTCGAAGCGCCGGATGAAGCGAACGCTATCGCCCGCGCGGTCGCGGAGTCAGTGGAAGAGTTGGATCGAGATTGCCGCGGCGATGTGCTGGTGTTCCTGCCGGGAGAGCGCGAAATCAGGGAGGTTGCGCGGTATTTGCGCGGCCGACTGACCGAGAATGACGAGACCGTCCAATTATTTTCCCGCCTTAGCAGCCTGCGACAGGCGCGCATTTTCAAGCCAGGCAGCAAACGCAGGGTTATTCTGAGTACCAATGTCGCGGAAACATCGCTGACCGTGCCGCGGGTCCGGCACGTTATCGACAGCGGCCTCGCGCGGGTGAGTCGATACAACCCGCGGCGCAAACTGCAGCAACTGCCGGTAGAGCCTATTTCCCAGGACAACGCCGAGCAGCGCCGTGGGCGGTGCGGGCGAGAAAGCGCCGGGATATGCGTCCGGCTCTACAGTGAAACCGACCTGATCTCGCGCTCAGCCACCCACCCCCCTGAGATCCAGCGCACCAATCTTGCGGACATCATCCTGCGGCTCAAGCGGATCGGGGTTGACGATATCGACGGCTTCCCCTTTTTCGAGCAGCCCGAACGACGCTTGCTGAACGATGGATACAGTGTGCTGCAGGAGATCGGGGCACTGGACCCTGACCGGCGGCTGACTTCGCTCGGGCGGGACCTGAGTCGTTTCCCGATCGATCCCAGACTGGCTCGGGTGCTCGCTGCTGCTGGAACGTTCCGTTGCGTGCGCGAGGCCTTGATCATCGTTTCAGGACTGGCGGTACAGGATCCGCGCGAGCGCCCGCATGAGCGGCGCGAGGCGGCTGACAGAGCCCACGCAAGATTTGCTGATAAACGTTCTGATTACCTCTGGTTTGTGAACGCCTGGGTTCATGTGCAGGCACTCAAGCGACTTCATCCCGGACGACAGCTGAAGCTCTGCCAGCGTGATTACCTGTCATTGTCCCGGATTAATGAATGGCGCCAGCTGCACGCGCAGCTGGAGCGGATTGTGCGAACGTCGGGGCTCTCTGTTCAGAATGAGCCGGCCTCTTATAAATCCGTGCACATGGCACTCCTGGCCGGGTTTCCGAGCATGGTCGCGGAGTGGCGGGTTGATCAGTATGTCGGCTGCAGAGACAGGAAATTCGTCCTCCATCCGGCTTCGGTGCTCCAAGGCAGAAATGCCCCCTGGGTCGTCAGCGATGAGGTCATGGAAACACGCCGTCCCTATGCGCGCCTGGCCGCGCGGATCGACGCCGCCTGGATAGAACAATCTGCACCACACCTCATCAAACGGAGCTACGAAACGCCGTATTTCGACACGCGTCGCGGCACGGCCAGAGTGACAGAGATCCAGCGCCTGTTCGGTCTGGTGCTCAGTGCTGAGCGTCGGGTCGAGCTCGCGCGGGTTGACGAAGCGGCGGCGCGCGACTGTTTTCTCGACGCAGGTCTGGTCGACGGTCTGTTAGGTGCTGAGCCCGAATTTCTGCGAGCAAATCAGGGCCTCATCGCCCACGTTCAAAAGCTCGAGTCCAAGGTGCGGCGGCGTGATCTGGTGGCTGAACGTCCCGCCTTGGTGAATTTTTATGCGGAGCGGCTCCCCGCGCAGGTGAGCTCGCGTCGCGAACTGCTGCGCTGGCTGCGCGCCGATCCGGAGCGTGAAGCCGGTCTTTTCATGACGGAAGAAGACGCAACCACCAGTCACTTTAAAAATGTTGCGGCCTATCTGTTCCCTGACCAGCTGGACGTGGGCGGCACTTCTTGTCGCCTCAGCTATCGATTTGACCCCGGTCACCCACAGGATGGAGTGACCCTCCACGTTCCTCAGGTGTTACTACCCCGACTAACGGCAGAGCATCTCGACCGCCTCGTGCCAGGCATGCTGAGCGAAAAAATTGAGGCGTTTCTCCGCAGCCTGCCGAAGTATCTCCGCCGAAGGTTGTCACCGTTGCGTGAATTCGCCATGGCTGCGGTGGAAGCGATTGAGCCGATGGAAGGCCCATTGCCCGATGTCCTGCGAGAAGCGCTCGAGAGAATGAGCGG
>JAYODW010000096.1:0-3587 GCA_038116745.1 Gammaproteobacteria bacterium | reverse complement strand
ATTCAGTGCGTCGGTGGAGGCGGGTGGATTTACCTACTCTGGGACGCTGGACAGTGTGGGTGATGTGAGTCTGGTGGCGACGGGCGCTGGCGCCATCAGCGTGACGGGAGACGTGACGGTTGAGGGCGGGACGTTCACCTCGAGTGTTGAGAGCGGGGTGGCGCGTTATGAGGGGACGGTGACGACGACGTCTGATGGAGTGACACCGACGAACCAGAGGTACGTTGGTGGGACGGAAGTTGTGGGTGTGTTGGATGGTGCGGCGCTGTTGTTTGAGACGGGCGTGGGCGGATTACTGCTGGATGGTGAGTTGCTGAGTTCGGCTGGGGTGACGATTACAGCTACTGGTGCTGGCGCTGTGGACATGACGGGTTCATCGACGGTGACGGGTGGTGGATTCAGTGCGTCGGTGGAGGCGGGTGGATTTACCTACTCTGGGACGCTGGACAGTGTGGGTGATGTGAGTCTGGTGGCGACGGGCGCTGGCGCCATCAGCGTGACGGGAGACGTGACGGTTGAGGGCGGGACGTTCACCTCGAGTGTTGAGAGCGGGGTGGCGCGTTATGAGGGGACGGTGACCACCTCGGATCAGGTCGTGTTCGCGGACCAGAGCTATAGCGGTGAGACCTTCCTGAGGGGGACCTTCACTGGCGCAAATCTACAGTTCAATGGTCCGGTGTGGATTGTCGACCGCGCCAATCTGGTTTCGAGCACAGCGACCTTCGATTTCAACGATGCTTCCGGTCTATATCCACAAAGCGGAACGGTCTTTGACCTGGGCACCGTGTTAAACCTTGTTCCAGTCGCCGGTTCTGACTTGGTTATAGACAGTACAGAAGGACCGGGACACTTGTCCGCAGCGGCATTCCAGAGCTATGCCGGAGATTTGATCATCGGAGGCTGGTACGAACCCGCGGTAGGCAGCGCGACTCTGGTGGACGGGGCGTTGCTTGCGGTCACGGCCGACAGGATTGCAGTTGCAGAGGATTTCATTGTGGGTGGGAATCTCCTTCTGGCGGGCGGCCAGATTGACTTTGAGCCAAGTGGTGGCAACGACCTGCTCATCCAGGCTGGGGAAGATCACACCAATCAGATGGTATTCATTGCATTGGGCGCTGATCTGGCAACGCAAACGCCTCTAGTAGAGGGTCATCCAGAGGCTCAGACGCTATTTTCCTGGGACGGGATAACAGCCGAGGGCAATGGGGACATCTCGGCTTTGCAATCCGGGCTTTTAACTGTATCCGCAGGAAAAGTAGATTTTCTCGCAGCAGGCGCGCTGGAGAATCAGACGACCATGGTCATGGATTTAGAGGGCGGACCAGTTTCTGTGGCTCTGGGTGATACGACAGCCCAGGAGTCGTTCAACGTGCGGTCATATGCTGGTGCTGCTCTCGAGCCGCTGACGCAGACAAATCTGGTCGGTAGCGTTGCGACCCTTCTCGGCATCACGAATATCAATACCGCTTTCCAGGAGAGTCGCCCGCAGTTCCCCAACCCGACCGCTTTTCTTTCGATGCTGGAAGCTTCTTCCTTCATTGATGCATCCCTGTTCGAAGAGGACCTCTCGTTATTTGGCGTTATCGGCAACGGTATTGCTATGTCTCTTGACCAGTGCGAAGAAGCTGAGGGGTGTGCGCCGACAGTTACCGAAGAGGAGCTCGAAGGATTCATTGCCGTGCTGCAAGAGCGAATCTCGCGGCTAGAAGCATTAATTGCCCAAGGCGAAATTGCTCAGGCGGAGGGACAAACTTTGCTGGCGGGATATCGAAACCAGCTGCAGAATTTCCTGCAGTATCAGGCTCAGTTGAGAGCCTACGTTGAAGCCCGGGAATCCGATGAATTTGGCAGCGACGATTTTGGCGACGAGTTCGAAGATGTATTTGAGGCAGAGGAGACACTGGATTCACCGTCTGACAGTTTGGAGCAGGAAGCGGTCCCAGCCGAGCTGGAAATGAATTCGCCGGCAGACGGAGATGGAGCCACTGAGCGCGGGTCCGACGTCGAGGAGGAAGAGGACTTCGACGAGATCAGGTTCGAGGACCTGGAAGAAAATTCGGAATCGTTAGACAGCAGCCCACCGCCGTATGACGCGACACCTACCGCTCCTGGAGAGATGTCGAACGACGTGGACGATCTCGACAGTGAGTTTGAGGAACTCGACGACGAGCTGGACGACATGCTGCTCAACCAGCTTTTTCGGCCGGGTAACGTCAATCAGCTTGCGGGCTCAATCAGGATAGGTGACGACGGAAACGTTGTTTGGACGGGCGACCTCCTCTTACCAACAATACACAGACGCTTTTGATTAGCGATGCCGTTGGAAAAAGCTCCTTTACTCTACGCGCGGGCGGTTCCTTTGAGCCTGGAACGCCATCGAGATAGCTACGTCTCCCCCGTACCGGATTTCGACTTCA
Organism: Gammaproteobacteria bacterium; assembly: GCA_038116745.1. Classification (GTDB taxonomy): domain Bacteria; phylum Pseudomonadota; class Gammaproteobacteria; genus JAYODW01. The sequence continues at coordinate 1,170 of JAYODW010000096.1, read as the reverse complement.
CAGCGCGGGTTAACTCGCTGTTTCTTGCAAGAAGCGAACTCGCAGTGGCGACTCGAGAATTCCCGGTGGTGTTTACGCTCGACCCTGATGGCCAAGTCAGCCTTGCTGTTGTCCTTGGCCTGAGGGCGGACGAAAACCTTTTTGTCGATGCCGCGGGACAGTGGCTAGCTGAGTACAAGCCTGCTTATCTGCGGCGTTATCCGTTCATCCTCGCACGGCCATCTGAACGTGACAGTGATTACACGGTCTGTATCGATGAAGCGTATCCTGGCTTGAATCGGAGCGGTGAAGGGCAGCGGCTAGTGACCGAGGAAGGCAAGCGTAGCCCGCTGCTCGCGCAGGCAATCGATTTCCTGCAGAAATTTCAGACAGAAGCGGAGCTGACCGGTGAGTTTTGCCGGTTTGTGCATCAGCAGGCATTACTCGACTCAGTCCAGGCTAATATTTCACTATCTACCGGCCAAAAGCTTTCTCTGTCGGGCATGCATTGCGTCACTGAAAATCGACTGCAGGCGCTAGCCCCCGAGATTCTGCGAGACATGCTCATGAATGGCTATCTCGATTCGATCTATCGTCATATGCACTCACTTGCGAATTTCGACAGTTTGATGAAGCGATTAGAGCAGCGCGTCTCGATTGAGAAAAACCGCACTGAGGCGTCGGAGCATGATTGAATCAGGGTTGCTCGATGCCAGATCGCGACGTTTCGTGTACGCGGAGCGTGGAGCATTGCGGCCGCCTGGCGACATCACCCAACCGAGCCCCAGGCGCGGACTCCAACGCGATGCGTTTCAGGGCGTTAGAGAAGGCGCTGAAGCCTCGGTGCGTCGTCGCGCAGCGGTTTTCGACGGCTTGATCGGCGCTGCCCGCCTGCTGGCAGGCATGATTGAAAAGATGGGCGGCGCCGCGACTTCGCTGCCGCGGGGAACCTACGTCAATCTGACCGTCTGAGCTGAGGCAGCTACTGTGACCTTGAGGTGCTGTCCGGCACAGCACCGTGTTTCTGCACCAGGTCGCGAGCCAGTTTTTCTGCCTCCACCAGCTCCTGCGCCGACAGAGCAGCTTTCATGCGGGCTGCGCTCTCGACTCCCTTCGCATTGCCGACATGCGCAGCGACGGAGTACCAGCCGAAGGCGTATTCCAGGTCTTTAGGCACACCACTGCCTTCCT
>JAYODW010000095.1:0-4485 GCA_038116745.1 Gammaproteobacteria bacterium | reverse complement strand
GGCTCGTTCGGTTTCGGTTCAGATGCTCTCCCCCCGCAACTCCGGCGGTGTGGAAAAGCCCGCGCGCTCCGCCAGCCGAACGAACGCGGCGCGACGAACCTGTGTATTGCCTGCCCAGCGGCTGGGAACGCTCCTGATCCCCAGAGAGGCCAGGCCTTTCCCCGTCTCCTGCCAGGATTTATTGGACGTCAGAGCAGCCTCAAACAGGGACAGCGCGGATGCCGCCACATCATGATTGGCAAAATAATCGTCAAACAGCTGCTTGAGGCGCGCCCGCACCAGCGGCTCAAAAACAAGCTGGTCCGACGGAACAGGCTCCCGACGGTGATAGAGATTGACCCCCTGCCAGATGGTCCAGCTTGGACAGGCTGCCCAGTAACTCCAGCGCGGGGGTTCGAACCGTAAAGCGGTCACCCGGACACCATTGGACGTCGTTCCTCTGAACCGCGTGTGCCGTCAGCCCTGAGCACAAGCGCTCCGGCGACTCTGACCAGACACATCGAATTCCCGTCGCCCCCGGCTTGATCCCGGCGCGGGACTTGATACATCACCGTTCTCGCGGGCCTAACTGTGGTGCGGGAAGACGTGTGATCAGGACGACCGCGCAGCCGCAGCGCCGCCGGCGGAAAGGAGCAAGATTCGATTGGTGCCCAGGACCGGAGTCGAACCGGTACGACCTTGCGGTCGGCGGATTTTAAGTCCGCTGCGTCTACCAATTCCGCCACCCGGGCAAGGTAAGAATGAGAAATGGAGGCTGGGGTCGGAATCGAACCGGCGTCCACGGCTTTGCAGGCCGCTGCATAACCACTCTGCCACCCAGCCGTCGTTACGCTCTAAAACAAAACCCCGCCGCAGCGGGGCTTTGTTCCGACATCATTCTGGAGCGGGAAACGAGACTCGAACTCGCGACCCCAACCTTGGCAAGGTTGTGCTCTACCAACTGAGCTATTCCCGCTGGATCTTCGCTCCGGAAGCCATCTCCGGCCGCTCCCCCCCTGACTTCAGACTGGAACACGTTGCCCTGCGGGGAGGGAGCTGCATTGTAGCTTCGGCACTTAGGCTGTCAAGAAATCGCAGCCTCGACGCCTCCGAATGGTTAACCTCGGCTGAGCTCCGGCCAGGCCAGGCGCAGATAGTCCCACATCGACCACAGGGTCATGATGGCGGCGGCGTAGATCAGTACGCCACCCAACACCAGGCAGATGTCGGGGAAAAACGCGTCATGGGCAAGGATTAGGAAGACGAGCGCAACCATCTGCAGCACCGTCTTCACCTTGCCCAGCCAGCTCACCGCGACCTTACGCCGCGCCCCCATCTCCGACATCCACTCGCGCAGGGCGGAGACCGCAATCTCGCGACCGATGATTACCGCCACGGGAAGCGCTAACCAGACCGTGGGACGGGCCTGCAGCAGCACGACCAGCACTGTCGACACCATCAGCTTGTCGGCCACCGGGTCGAGGAAAGCGCCGAGGGCAGACGTCTGTTCCAGCCGTCTGGCGAGATAACCGTCCAGCCAGTCAGTCCCGGCAGCCAGACCGAATACCGCTGCCGCCAGCAGCGGCGCATGGCCTCCGGGCAGATAAAAACACACCGCAAAAAACGGAATCAGCGCAATGCGTAATCCAGTCAGCAGGTTAGGCAGGGTAAGCATGGTTTTGTGCGTTATCCGGAACGCCTGGCAGCGGCCCGCGTAAGTGTAACCTGCGCACCTGTTACATCCGCTGCGCCATGCGCTGAACCAGTCATTCGTGCATCACATCGTGGATCCGCTGCGCGAGTTCGCGGCTGATCCCCGGCACCCGCGACAGATCTGCCACGCCCGCACGCGCGATACCCTGCATGCCCCCGAAATGCTGGATCAGGCGCTGTCGCCGTTTGGCGCCGATCCCGTCTACCCGCTCCAGCGGGGACTGTTTGCGCTGGCGCGTGCGTGACTTCCGATGGGCCTCGATCGCAAAACGGTGGGCCTCGTCGCGCACATGCTGCAGCAGATGCAGTGCGTGCGAATCTGCTGGCAGGCGATGCTCCTGTGTACCGTCGTGCAGCAGTAATGTCTCCAGCCCCGGCTTGCGCGTTGTGCCCTTGGCAATGCCCACCACGCAGATCGCGTCGATCTGCAGTTCCTTGAGGACGTCGACGGCCTGGGCAACCTGTCCCTTACCTCCATCGATTAAAAGCACATCCGGCATGACCGCTTCTTCACGCTTCAAACGACTGTAGCGGCGCATGAGCGCTTCCCGCATGGCGGCATAGTCGTCACCGGCCACGGCGTCGCGGATATTGAACTTGCGATAGTCCGACCGCCGCGGTCCGCCCTGATCGAAGACCACACAGGAGGCGACCGTCGCCTCTCCCCGCAGGTGACTGATATCGAAGCACTCGATGCGCTCAATCGGCCCGTCGCTGTGCAGCACTTCGCTGAGCGCCTGCACCCGTTCCTGCTGGCCAGCCTCGGTTGCGAGCCGCCGCTCGACCGCGAGGCGCGCATTGTCACGCGCCATGTCAATCCAGCGCGCACGCTCACCGCGAACCGCGTCGCGCACCCGCACCCGGTAACCGAGACGCTCACTCAGGGTCTCCGCCAGCCAGGGAATATCGTCAAAGCTCTCGCTGACAATGATGTCCCGCGGCACATCCCGGTCGCGGTGACCAGCGAGATAGAACTGCGGCAGAAAAGCTTCTAGAACCTCAGCAGCCGTGCTATCACCGGTATGCGCCGGGAAAAAAGCTTTGTTCCCCAGCATCCGGCCATGGCGCACAAAAAAGACCTGTACGCAGCCGATCCCGTTGCGCACCACCACGCCGACGACATCGAAATCACCCTCGGTGCCGGCAACGTTCTGCTCAAGCTGCACGCGCTTGAGGTTTTCGATCTGGTCACGGATCCGCGCGGCGCGCTCGAACTCCAGGCGGTCGGCGGCCTGCTCCATCTGCGTGACCAGATACCCGGCAACTTCCTCGTCACGCCCCTCCAGAAAAAGCAGCGCGTGATCTACGTCAGCACGGTAAGCCTCCGCGTCGATCAGCCCGACGCAGGGCGCACTGCAGCGGTCAATCTGATGCTGCAGGCATGGGCGACTGCGATTGGCGAAAAAGGAGTCCTCACATTGCCTGATCAGAAACAGCTTCTGCAGCAGATTCAGCGTGGTGCGCACCGCCCCGGCATTAGGGAAGGGACCGAAATAACGGCCCTTGCCGCTGCGGGCCCCGCGATGAAAGCGAAGTCGGGGAAAGGTCTGATCCAGCTCGGCATAAATAAAGGGATAGCTCTTATCGTCGCGCAGCACGACGTTGTAGCGCGGCCGCAGGTCCTTGATCAGATTGCTCTCGAGGATCAGCGCTTCGGTCTCGTTCGACGTTACCGTCACCTCGAAGCGCTGCGCGACATTAGTCATCGCAAGCACCTTCGGCCCGTGTCCGCTGTTGCGATTGAAATAGCTGCTCACCCGCTTGCGCAGGTTGCGCGCCTTACCGACGTAAATCACCTGCTCCCGCTGGTCGAGCATGCGGTACACCCCAGGCAGGTTGGGCAGCTCACGGGCAGCGGCACGCAGAGCACCCACTCGCGGGTCTTCGGTTTCCGATGTTTTCACGATGAAGCGAGGAGCGCGCGTACCAACATGAACACCTGATCAAACATGGCCTCGGTGAGGCGTCCGGTCTGCGTGTTATAGCGACTGCAGTGATAGGAATCGACCAGGCGCAGCTGTGCCGTTTCCAGCTCGTGGACGCGCGCATGGCCGAAGGGAAACTGCTGCAGCCGCAGGCCCAGCGCGCGGAGCAGGCTTTCATGGGCGATGCGGCCCAGCGCGAGAAGTACACCTCCCGTCCGTACCGTCCGCAGCTCTGCCGTCAGAAAATCGCGGCAGCGTGTCACCTCGTCCGGGCGTGGCTTGTTTGCCGGCGGCAGGCACTTCACAGCATTCGTGATCCGGCAGTCGATGAGTTGCAGCCCGTCTGTGGCGTGCTCTGACACTTCCCGGCTGGCAAATCCGAAGCGGTGCAGCGTCCGATACAGCAGCAGCCCCGCATGGTCGCCGGTGAATGGCCGCCCGGTTGCGTTAGCTCCGTGCATGCCCGGGGCCAGCCCCACCACCAGCAGCCGTGCCCGCGGATCGCCGAACGGCGGCACGGGTTTCGCGTGGTATTCCGGGTGTTTCCCCCGCACTTCTGCAAGGAAATCCGCCAGGCGCGGGCAGCGCGTGCAATCCGGATCAAACAGCGCGGAGGTCTCGCACGGGGTCATGCGCCGATGATACCGGGAGGCCAGGGCCGACGCCCGCGCCTGAGACGGATTCAATCGTCGTCAGTCAGGATCCCCGACTCGCGTGCGCGACGGGCGAGCTGCACATCGTTGTGCAGCTCGAGTTTGCGCAGCAGCTCACGCCGGTGATGGGTGACGGTCTTCGCGCTGAGGCCGAGGCGGGCACCGATTTCGGCCCTTTCCAGTCCCAAAGCCAGCAGACGCCAGACGGCGAGCTC
>JAYODW010000094.1:0-5118 GCA_038116745.1 Gammaproteobacteria bacterium | reverse complement strand
ACTTGCGCCAGCGAAACCCTGGCATCTAACAGATGCCAATTGGGTTAGCTATCGCTGGGCTGAACGTCTCCCTCTGACAAGCCAGTCTCGAGAGCAGATCCTTAGCGCTGATACAGCGGAGGAAAAACTCGAGTTAATCAATAAGAACTGGACCGCGATAACACGAGAAAGCGGCAGCGCAACACAGCACTAAAAGCGCGGATATAGGTAAACTCAGGGCGTTGAACGCTCACAGATCTCCGCAAGTCAAGAGTTGCCGCCTGCTGCGTTCTGTGCGACTTTCACCCTAACGCTGGTGACCGTGCCCCTCTGTTGGGTGCCATGAAAAAAAATAATGACCCGTGCCTGTGCGGGCGCAAAACTCGCAGAAGTAGCGCCTGTACTATCCTACTGTTAAGCCTGTTGTTTTCCTGCGCGACGGTAACGTCAGACGAAGGACGCGAAGAAGGCGCTCAGTGGCGGCTGTGCCCTCAGCAACGCCACATACCGGCTCGCCCGGACTACAGCGAAACGAGCACTAACCCGGGCAGCATTGAGATCCGTTCGGATACGTCGCGCATCACGGAAGACGGCCTTAGTCAGTTCAGCGGGGAAGTGGAGATTATCAAAGGGGAGCAATCCCTAAGCGCTGAACTCGCTAAATACGATCACGACTCAGGGCTTTTCCACGCCGAAGGCCGAGCACACCTATGGAACCCCCGCATCGCTTGGTCAGGTGAAAGCCTCGCCTACGACTCCGGCACTGGAATATCTGAATTAGTCGCTGGTCAGTACTGGCTTCTGAATGGCCAAGGGCGGGGGCATGCTGGGCAGGTTAACCACGATGGCGGAGCAGACCTCACCACGCTCAGTGAGGTCGATTATTCCACCTGTCCTCTGTCGGACGAGGTCTGGCGTCTTACCGCGAAGAAACTCACGCTTGACCACAAAGCAGACCGCGGTTCCGCGACGCACGCTGTTCTTAGAGTCAAGGACGTGCCCGTTCTCTATTTCCCATACATCAATTTTCCCACCAGCAGCAAAAGAAAATCGGGCTTTCTAGCGCCGACCGCGGGCACTACCGAAGAGTCTGGCGTGGACGTCCGAATACCGTACTACTGGAATATCGCCCCGCAACACGACGCTACGCTCACACCGCGTCATCTCGAAAAGCGAGGAGAGATGATGGACGCCGAGTATCGCTACCTGGGGCAGTCTTTCGCGGGCCGGGCCAGAGCCGAGTATCTCCCTGGCGACGACCTGCGGAATAACGAGGACCGACACCTGTTCTACCTAGAGCATGACCAAAAGTTTCTGGACGACCGAGCGCTGTTCGCCGTGAATTTCTCCGACGTTTCGGACAAGTCTTACCTGGAGGATTTCGGCTCAGGAATAGGCGCAACCAGCCAGAGTTTTCTCGACCAAAAAGCTGAAATCCAATTTCTGGACTACGGAACATCGGGCGGAATGAACTACCTCCGTGCCCGCGTGCAAGGGTATGAGGTCACCAATTCGGAAATCACCGATAACGATAAGCCCTATTCCATTCTGCCGCAGGTGTACTACCTGAATGCGACACCGTTCGGCAATGGCTTCACGCTCACTACGAAAACTCAATCAACTTACTTCGACCATAGCTCGCTGGTGAAAGGCGGCCGCATCATGATCGAGCCGGCGGTGGAGTACAGCTTCGTCACGCCTTTTGCACGACTGGTGCCGAAACTTGCGTTTCATCAAACCGAATACTTCCTAGACGACCCCTCGGGTATGTACGACGATCACGCCTCGCGCACAGCAGCCAGGTTCAGCCTGGACGGTCACCTGTATTTCGAGCGTCAACTTTCGCTACTGGGCAATACTTTTCTTCAAACACTCGAACCCCGCCTCTACTATCTGCTGATCCCCAACGTTGGTCAGGACGACATTCCCGTTTTCGACAGCGACGTTTTCAATCCGGGTTTCAACACGTTGTTTCGGGACAATCGCTTCAGCGGAGGGGATCGCTTGGGCGATGCTAATCAAGTCACCCTAGGACTCACATCAAGCATCCTTGACCCGATGGATGGCAGGGAACTTTCCCGCTTTAACTTTGGGCAGGTCTACTACTTCAGAGACAGGAAGGTGACCCTTCCGGGAGAAGAACAGAATACCGATGGTGTCAGTGAACTGATCGCTGATGCAACGATAAACCTCAATGCAGCCTGGTCACTCAGGGGAGCGTTGCAATGGGATCCCAACGAGGGAAAGACCGAAAAATCAACCGCCGCGCTGAGATTCAACCCTGACGAGCGCACAGTGTTCAACTTCAGCTACCACTTCCGTCGGACCAAAACCGAGGACATCCAGAGTAACGTCGAGCAGACCGACGTCTCTTTCCGTGTACCGCTCAACGACACTTTCGCTGCTGTTGGAAGCTGGAACTACTCGTTAATTGATAGCCGAAGCCTTGAGACTCTGGCAGGTATCGAATATGCAAGCTGTTGCTGGGGATTACGCGTCGTAGGTAGAAGATTTCTTCGCAACACGGAAGGTGATTTCGATAAGGGAGTATTTATTCAATTCCACCTCCGGGGCCTCGGCGGGATCGGCCAAAGCGCCGATTCACTCCTGCGGCGCGGAATCCGGGGATACGAGGACCCGTTCGACTGAACCGGAAGTGAGCTTTTCTGCTCCATTCCTCGACGCCCGACATCACCAAGACTGAGCCGAAGGGCGCTATTACCGCATCGCCATAAATGATTCGGGTACAATTTGCGCGGCCTAACGCGCAGTCCTGACCCACCTCCATGTCTCAACCATCTCATTGGCTCTCCATCGTCCTGCTGACCAGTCTTCCGCTGATTTCCCAGGCAGCAGTCATAGAGCTGGATCGGATCGTTGCCGTCGTCGAGGAAGACGTGATCATGGAGACCGAACTCGATGAACAGATGCAGCGTGTCCGTGCCGCCTTGCGTCAACAAGGCACCCAGATGCCGCCGACCACCGTTCTGGAACGTCAGGTCATTGAAAGGCTGGTACTCGAGAAGATCCAACTGCAAATAGCAGAGCAGTCCGAAATCACCGTGGATGAACCGGCCCTGGACCGCGCGGTTTCCGATCTGGCCGCTCGCAATAACCTGTCGCTCGAGCAATTTCGGGAGATCCTGGCATCAGAAGGCTACGAGTTTTCCAATTTCCGGGAGCAGATTCGCCAGGAGATGATCATGTCGAAACTGCGTCGCGCCGAAATCGACAACCGTGTGCGTGTCAGTGACAACGAAATAGAGAATTACCTGCGGAACGAAGCGCTGGGTAACGACGATCAGGAGTATCGGCTCGCCCACATTTTGATATCCATCCCCAGCGGCGCAGATAACGAAGAGATTCGCGGGGCGCGCGAAAAAGCGCGTCTGGCGCTTGAACGCTTGGATGCGGGCGAAGACTTCACCACCGTAGCAGTCAGCGTTTCAGACGGTCAGCAGGCTCTCGAAGGCGGCGATCTCGGATGGCGAAAAGGTGACGAGATCCCAACCCTTTTTGCCGACGCAGTAGGCTCCATGAGCGTCGGCGAAACCAGTGGGCTTATCACCAGTCCCAGCGGCTATCACATCATCAAGCTGACGGATAAACGAAGCGGCGAGACCATCATGATCGAGCAGTACCGCGCGCGTCATATCCTGCTCAAGCCGAACGAGCTAATGACTCCGGAGCAGGCTCTCAACCGCATGAGGCAAATCAAGCTCAGACTGGACGGCGGGGCTGATTTCGCCCTAATCGCGCGGACCAATTCCGATGACCGCGCGTCCGCGCTTCTAGGCGGCGACCTGGGTTGGGTAGGCAAAGGGCAGATGGTCGCTGAATTCGAGGAAATCATGACGGCCATCCCCGTCGGGGAAATCAGCCCCCCTTTCCAAACCGAGTTCGGATTCCATATTCTGCAGGTCACTGAGACCCGACAGTACGACGGGACCGAAGAAATCCGTAGAGACCGCGCGCGGCAGGCTCTCAGACGACAGAAAATCGACGAACGACGCCAGTCATGGCTGCGCGAACTTCGCGACGAGGCCTACGTAGATTTCCGCGACGTCTCCATCGATCCCTGAGACAAAAGCGCGGCCCCTCGCGCTGACTCCGGGCGAACCCGCCGGCATCGGTCCGGACCTGGCCATCGTGCTGGCAAATTCTGAATCTGGCTCAGGAATAGTCGCCTTCGCAGATCCCAACCTCCTGCTCGAGCGTGCTGAGGCCCTAGGGGAGGCTCTTCGAATTCGCGAGGTTCAGACACTCGAGAAACTGCAGCCAACCACGGCAGGCGTTCTTGATGTGTTCCCTATCCAGCTGGCTACGCGCTGCACTCCAGGACGGCTGGACGCGAGCAACGCACCCTATGTTCTGCAGTGTTTAGATCGGGCCACCGAGGCCTGCCGCGCGGGACACTGTGCGGCCCTCGTGACCGGCCCGGTGCAGAAATCGATCATCAACGAGTTCGGCCTGTCATTCACTGGTCACACTGAATATCTCGCACAACGACTTGGCGCCCCACTGCCGGTCATGATGCTGGTCAGCGGTAGTCTTCGAGTAGCGCTGGTCACAACTCATGCGCCGCTTCGCGAGGTTCCTGAGCTGATTACACGCGCGTTGCTGCGGGAAATTTTCAACATTGTTGAAGAATCCTTACGGCACACATTTCGAATTCGGCGCCCGAAAGTCGGAGTGTGCGGTCTGAATCCGCATGCCGGCGAGCACGGCCATCTAGGCTCAGAAGAGTTGGAAGTAATCGCACCTGCGATAGAAAGCTTCAACGCAGAGAAGGGAACGCACCTGGTTGGCCCGTTGCCGGCGGATACCTTGTTTACGCAAAGTCATCGAGCGCAATTCGACGCCATCATTGCTATGTACCATGACCAGGGCCTTGCGGCACTCAAAGCCGTCAGTTTCGGTGAAGCAGTCAATCTCACTCTCGGGCTTCCGATAATCCGCACATCCGTGGACCATGGGACAGCTCTGAGCCTCGCGGGCCGAGGCGGGGCAGACGTCGGTAGCCTCGCGGCCGCAACACAGCTCGCCAGAACACTCTCTCGACAACGCGAATGAAGGCGACAGGGGAACGTCATCGTCCGCGAAAACAATTCGGCCAACATTTTCTGATCGCCGAAGATG
>JAYODW010000093.1:0-5270 GCA_038116745.1 Gammaproteobacteria bacterium | reverse complement strand
TCACATGAAAGCCATCTGGAAAAACACCGTCATCGCCGAGAGTGACGACATCGTATCGGTCGAGGGGAACGCCTACTTCCCGCGCGCCGCGTTGGACGACTCAATGATTGAAAGCAGCACGACCACGTCGGTCTGCTCATGGAAAGGCACCGCGCACTACTACTCGGTGGTCGTCGGGCCGGACAGGAATCCCGACGCCGTGTGGTACTACCCGGAGCCCAAGGAAGCGGCCGCCGCCATCAAGGATCGCGTCGCGTTCTGGCGCGGCGTGGAAATTACCGACTGACCCTACGTCTAGGAAACAAGCCTCATGCAATACGAAACCCTGCTTGTCGAAAAAGACGGCGCCATCGACTGGCTGACCCTGAATCGTCCGGATGCGCTCAACACGCTCAGCAACACGCTGCTTACCGAGCTGCACGACTACCTCGATCGCCTGCAGACGGATTACTCGGTACGGGTTGTGGTCATCAGGGGTGCCGGCCGCATGTTCTGCGCGGGGCTTGATATGAAAGACCCGGAGCGGGCGCCGCTCAAAGGCAGTAACGACGGCATGATCAGCCAGCGGCGATTTTCGGGTCTGGTGATGAAAATGCGCCGGGCCCCGCAGCCTTTTATTGGTCTGCTGCACGGTTATGCCGCCGGGGGCGGTTTCTCTATCGCGCTTGGCTGCGATGTGCGTATCGCGGCAGAGGGCACGAAGATGAATTGCGCGTTTATCAAGATCGGGCTGTCCGGGTGCGAAATGGGTTCGAGCTATCACCTACAGCGTCTGGTCGGGACCTCGAACGCGGCCGAGCTGCTCTATACCGGGCGCTTCGTCGACGCCCAGCGTGCGCTGCGCATCGGCCTGGTAAGCGACGTCGTGCCGGCAGATGAACTCACCGCCACCGGCAAAGCGCTGGCCGATGACATGATCGCGACTGCCCCGCTCGGACTGCGTCTGACCAAGGAAGCGTTCTGGGCCAATGCTGACGCGCAAAGCCTGGATGCGGCGATTGCGCTCGAGGATCGGAATCAGATCCTCACGGTTACCAACGGCGATCTGAACGAAGGCATTGCCGCCTTCCTGGAGAAGCGCAAACCGAACTGGGCTGGCTGACCCTGCGCAGCAACAGGTCAGGCGCCCGCCTGAATAAGCGGCGCCGGCACGCCGGCAGGCCCTGAGACGCATGGCCCGCGAACGCGTCCACACCGGTCAGCTACCACAACACCTGCGTTCGCGCGGGGCCTGTGCAATGATCGAACGAAGTTCACTGAACTCTCTATTGCGGAGCACACCACCATGTCAGCCAGCGGACTGCATCACATCGCCTTGACCGTCAACGACTGGGATCGCGCCGAGCCTTTCTATCGCGCGCTCGCGGGTACGCTCGGCGCCGCGCCCTTCATCGAGGCGCGTGGCACACCGCACCGCGCTGCCGACGGCCGCGTGCTGATATTTGTCGGTGACGGCTTCATGTTTTCCATCTGGGAAGCCCTGGCGGAGCACCGGTCTAACAGCTTCCGCGACTACAACGTGGGCCTGCATCATTTTGCGTTTCAGGCGCGCTCGCGCGAAGCCGTGGACGAGCTGTACGCGGTCCTTCTGGAACTTGATGCGGAGATCGTTGATCCCCCGCAGGAATACGGCTACGTCCCCGGTTACTACGCCGTGTTTTTTCGCGATCCGGACGGGATTCGCCTTGAATATGCCTACCTGCCGGCCGCCGAGTGATACGGGCAACCGCGATGGGAGCATCCCACTCGCTTACCGCGCTTAGCCGCCGAACGCTTACCGGCATCGGCAATGGAACAGGCCGGCGCAGCGTTCCGCACCGGGAACAGGGCGCACATAATCCAGGTCCTGCCTGATGAGCCGACCGTTACCCAAAGGTCCCCTTAACGGTTTCCGCATCATCGATCTAAGTCAGGTGCTGTCCGGCCCGGCGGCGACCATGCTGCTCGCCGATCAGGGCGCCGACGTGATCAAGATTGAAGCACCATCCGGTGACATCACGCGCCAGATGGGCCGCGGCCCTGTGGGGATGAAATCCGGTTACCTCAACATCAACCGCGGCAAGCGCTCGATGGCTGTCGATCTGAAACAGCCCGCCGGCGTGGACATCGTCAAGCAGCTCATCGCGACCGCGCACGTGCTGGTACAGAACTTCCGCCCCGGCGCGATCGACAAACTCGGGCTCGGCCTTGAGGCGGTGCGCGAGATCAGACCGGACATCATCTACGTCTCCATCAGTGGTTTCGGCCCGCGCGGCCCCTATGCCCACAAACGGGTCTACGATCCGGTTATCCAGGCGCTTTCCGGTCTGACCGATATCCAGGCGTCCGCTGAGGACGACCGGCCGCGCATGGTGCGCACCGTCATCCCGGATAAAACCACTGCACTGACAGCGGCGCAGGCCATTACCGCCGCCCTGCTCGAGCGTGAACGCAGCGGACGCGGGCAGCACGTCGAACTCGCCATGCTGGACGCGACTATCGCCTATCTCTGGCCGGAGGGGATGATCAACTACACCCTGGTCAACGAGGCCGTCGACCCCAGACGCGGCCAGGTCGCGCAGGACCTGATCTTCTCCACCAAGGATGGCTATATCACTGCCGGCGCCATGTCAGATGCAGAGTGGCGCGGCCTGTGCGAGGTTCTGGGTCGTCCCGAATGGACTACCGACCCGCGCTTCAGCACGACGAATGCCCGCTTTGCCAACGCACAGGAACGCATCGCGCTCACTGCTGCAATCCTGCGTACCGGCAGCAGCGACGACTGGCTCAAGCGCCTCGATGCCGCCGGCGTGCCGTGTGCGCCCGTGCTGAGCCGCGGTGACATGCTGCATCACCCGCAGATCGCGGCGAACGAACTCGTGCATGAGTATGAGCACCCGGGGATCGGTCGCGTCCGCCAACCGCGTCCGGCGGCGCGTTTTGAACACGCAAGTCCGGAACTCGCGCCGCAGGCCGCGCAGCTTGGAGAACACAACGAAGAGATCCTGCTGAGTCTGGGTTACGGGAACGCTGATATCGCCGCCCTGCTGGACGCCGGGGTAATCCACACCGCATGAATAACGCAGGCGCGGCGACCAACGCATCAAAGGTCATCGAGATCTGGGGGATCGGCACGCCGCGCACCCTGCGCGCCTACTGGGCCCTGCACGAACTGGATCTGCGCTACGTCAGCCGCGCGGTGCGCACTCGGACGACGGACATGGACAACCCGGATTTTTTAACGGTCAGTCCGGGCCACAAGATCCCGGCCCTGCGCCAGGGCGACCTGACGCTGGTCGAGAGCGGCGCGATTGTCGCTTACCTGTACGACCTTGCCGGCGCGCTGGCGGCAACGCGGGCAGCACGCGCTGAGATAGCGCGATGGAGCTATTTCGCCCTGACTGAGCTGGATGCCACGGCGCTATACGTCCTCAGGCGTCACCGTGGCCTGCCTGAGGTCTACGGCGCCTCGAAGATTGCCTGCACCGCGGCTGAAGACTATTTCATGCGCCAGATCACGCAGGTTGATGACGCGCTCTCAGACGGTCGCCCGTACCTGGTCGGAACGACGTTCAGCGCCGCGGACATTCATATCGCCAGCTGCTGCCTCTGGGCCACGCGCGAAGGATTCACGCTGCCAGCGCACGTCGATGCCTACATCGAGACCCTTGAGCGGCGCGACGCTTACCTGTCGGCTGTGGCCGTCAACAGCGGCACCAGCAGCGCTGTGCGCTTTGACGTCGACTGAATCGCTCTGAGCGCCGACGGGGGCGTCCCGCCAGAATCGCTACTGCAGCGGCGAATGACTCCAGGGGATAAGGATGCAGGAATGCATCTCTTCTATCCGCTCTGCGCCCCCCTTCAGGAACGCCTGCCAGTCGGGATCCGCCGCCGCTGCCGCGCGCGCCTGCGTGCGCTGATTGAGATCGCCGTAGACCCACAGATGCGAAACCTCGTTTGGCTGCCCTGAATCCGTCACCCAGATCCCGACGTTCTTGGAATGGCGCTCACGGACGGTCAGCGCATCGGTCAACTTCTCGGCGAACTCCCGTGCTTTACCGATCCGACACCGATAGTGCCGATACTCATAGACGTTACCGTCCGTGGCAGGCGGCGTCAGAGGCTTGGTCGCACTCATCAGGCGGATGTCCTGACGCAGGATCAAGGGCACGGCTTTTGGCAGATAGTCCGCGTGCCAGGCCTTGTTGCCCGCAAGCGCAATTTTGGCCTCCTGGCGATGGTTGGCATCCTCGTAAGACCACAGGTGCATGACCTGATTCAGGGGACCGATCTCGGTCAGCCAGTAGCCCTCCAGCTTGCCGTGGTCATCTCCGCGGATGGGCCGACCAATCTCGGCCGAATAGCGCGCGAGCACCGGCGCCTGGCCCGGGATGGTGGTGTAAGTGCGCATTTCATAAAGCATCGAGAGAACCTCCTTTATAAGCAGCTCGTCAAGTTAGGCGGGCACGAGGTATCAGTTTAGAGCCTCGATGGGTGCGAGATATATCACCAACCTCATAACTGCCAGACTCCTTCGGGCGCCTAGGGCTAACGCCGGGCGTAGCACATCGGGTAAGTCCGGCAATCTAGTTACCGACCAGAAAAGAACACAGAGGGTGCATCCGGACGAATCCGGGGTTTATGCTCACGCGACACTGCACGCGAGGGGAGACGCACATGGAAAACAGCAACACTGAATTCGAGATCCTGGGACTGAACCACGTCGCGCTGGTCTGCAAGGACATGCAGCGCACCGTCGATTTCTACACCAATGTGCTCGGCATGAAACTGGTGAAGTCCTTTGATCTGCCGGCCGGGGTAGGGCAACACTTTTTCTTCAGCATGGGCGGTCGCGAATGCCTGGCCTTTTTCTGGTTCACCGAAGCGGCTGAGCGTGTGCCCGGGATCTCCAACCCGCGCACCAATATCGACCCCGAGGAGATCTTCCGTGACCCGACAGTGATCTGCTCCTCGCACGGCTCGATGAACCATTTCGCGTTCAACGTTCCGGCCGAGAAGATAGAGGAATACCGTCAGCGACTCGTCGATAAAGGCGTGTCCGTCAGTCCGGTGATGCGCCACGACAACAGCCCGATGCAGGCCTCTGATGACATCAACGAAACCACCTGGGTCAGCTCGATTTACTTCCAGGACCCCGATGGCATCGTGCTTGAGTTTGCCGGCTGGCATCGCGAATTCAGCACGCAGTACGGGGATGTGGACGACACGGTTGGCGCCACACCGAGCGACCGTGAGCGCTATCGCGAGACGGCACGGGAGTTTGCCGCACA
>JAYODW010000092.1:0-5382 GCA_038116745.1 Gammaproteobacteria bacterium | reverse complement strand
GGTAGAACGTCGCACCACTCATGCCGTGCTCGCGGCACAGCTGCGGCACGGGCGTTCCGCCCTACGCCTGCTTCAAGATGCTCAGAATCTGGCTGTCGCTATGTCGGGACTTTTTCATCACGGAATCTCCTTCGTTCACACTACGAAAAAATTCCAATTCCGAGTACCGCTAATGTACGGGGGGATTACCACTGCAACGCGACCTTGATGGCTGGCTCAACGAATACGATGCTGAGCGAACGAATCAAGGAAAATTGTGTTGTGGCAGGACGCCCTTGCAGACTCTGATCGATGGCAAGACCATCTGGAAGGAGAAAAAACTGGCTTAGACTTAAGCCAACAGACAGCTCCTCAAATCCGGTAACTGTCAGATCGGGGCTGAACTTCTACAACTCAGGAAGGGGTGACGCCGGAGAACAGCCACCCCTGCCTCTAGCGGATTTTTGTCGCTCTCCGAGCAGCGCTAGAGCTGCCCCTCGGTGAACAGACCCACGCGCAGGTTTTTCCCCCTATAGATAATTTCTCCATCTACTTCCATATTCGCGTCTGCTATCCCCATCACAAAAGACCGGGCGATTACCCGTTTCATGTGTACCGAGTAACGCACGAGATGCTTGTCGGGCGTAACCTGCCCCGTGAATTCGACCTCTGCCCCTCCTAACGCCCGGCCATGGCCGAGTCCCCCTTTCCAAGCCAGAAAAAAGCCTACCAGCTGCCACATCGCATCCAAGCCAAGGCATCCGGGCATCACCGGATCATTTTCGAAATGGCACGCAAAAAACCATAAATTGGGATCTATAGTGAGCTCAGCTTCCAGCAGCCCTCTACCGTACTGACCCTCATTTGCGGCGACGCGCGTGATCCTGTCGAACATCAACATCGGAGGCATTGGGAGCCGAGCATTGCCTGGTCCAAAAAGCTCGCCCCTCCCACATCCGATCAATTCTTCGTAGTCGTAAGCGAATTTCCGTTTTCCATTGACAACAATAGGGGCGTTTTCGGTCAAAGGGCGATCATCAGGAGAAGACATTTGGAACCTTTAATTTTGCGCGCAATTATACCAGCGGCGTGCCTTCTTCCCTGTATTTCACCATGCGATAACAGCCTCCACGCGTGTTCCCCTCTCCGAGGATTCAAAAGCTAACGTCCCACTGTAGGAGGACTCCACAATCTCCCGGACTATAGCGAGACCGATTCCATGGCCTTCTTTCGATTCATCGAGGCGCACGCCTCTATTCATCAAGCGCTCAAGTTGAGAAGGGTCGATCCCTGCTCCGTCGTCCCGAACCAGAACTCGCAAGCGCTCACGTCCATCGCCAGTCAGATCCCGCGCAGCCTCTATTGCGACCTTTGATCTGGCCCATTTGCACGCATTATCGGCAAGGTTTCCCAAAATCTCGATCAAGTCGCCCTCATCACCGGGGAAAAACACCGTGTCTGGAATGGTCACCTTCCATGCCAAGGCGCGCTCTGCGTAGACTTTTTTCAAGGATTCAACAACACGACAAGCGACTGGCAAGACAGATATGTTTGCTTGTCCTCGTCGACTGCCGGCAGCGGCGGCGCGATGGAGTTGATACTGTACCGTCGAATTGATTCGCTCTAACTGCTCTTTAAGCTCCAACGTCTCCGCCGACTTCGGTTGCTCAGCGAGCTGGTTTTGCATAATCGCCAGCGGGGTTTTAATCGAGTGCGCCAGATCCCCTAAAGCATCGCGGTAGCGCTTGACTCTGCGCAGATCGTGGGCGATTAATTCGTTAAGACTCCCCGTCAGGCCTGCAATCTCGGACGGGTAATCCCCATGAATCTTCTCCTGCAACCCGCGCTCTACGGCTTTAACTTCTTTGTTCACGGTCTGCAGTGGCCGTAGTCCGCGTGAAAGATTCAGCGCCTGCGCTCCCAGCAAAGCGAGGCCCAGGCCAACGAACCACGTCCATAATCGGCTCCGGAACTGCGCCACTGCCGCCGCCGAAGGTTGCACGGACTCGTAAGTCTGGATCACGAAGTCCTGCGGCGGATCGTCACCATCCCCTTCCCATCGGATCCCGTAATCGAGCTCGAATAAGGCACCAGCACCGGCTGGTTCGATCTGACCAAACCACCAATCGCCCGTCGCAACGGTGTGGCCCTTTTGCAGCGTGACGCCGCGTAAAGAAGGGCTCTCCCATAAGCCATCTGAATTCGCCGCCTTTATACGCGCGTAATGTCCCGAACCGGGGAGAACAAGTTGGGGGTCCGGCAGAATCTTAAGCGCATCAATCAACGAAGACGCATCAAAATCAGCAGCGCCGATCAGCATGTACACCCGCCCGCGGAGTCGATCTTCTACTCCATGCAGCACGGTTTCCTTGAATGCACGCTCGAGCAGGGTGCCTGCAATGCCCAGAAATACTGTCGACAGCAAGGTCGTCGAAACAAGAATGCGCGTTCGTAGGGAATAAAACGACGGTCTAGTTTGCACGACTCGCCTGGATAAGGGTTTAGACGCTTCTGCGAAATCGCAACCGGTAACCGCGTCCGCGTATCGTATCTATCGGGCTGAGAGACTGATCTGGATCCAGCTTGCGACGCAGCCGTCCAACTATAACTTCCAGCACATTGCTGTCCCGTTCCAGATCTTGCTCATAGATATGCTCTGTCAGCTCGCTCTTAGAGAGAACATCGCCTGCGTGCAGTATCAGATGTTCTAAAACTTTATATTCCAGTGCTGTCAAGGCAACCTCCTGCTCACTGACATGTACCCGCTTTGCGGCCATGTCCAAAACTATCGGGCCGCTCTGGATGAGCGGCTGGCTATGACCGGCAGCTCGACGCAGTAGTGCCCTCAGTCGTGCAGAGAGCTCTTCAGGGTGGAACGGCTTGACCAAATAGTCGTCTGCCCCGCACTCCAAGCCCGCGACCTTTTCCTCCCAGCGACTTCGCGCAGTAAGGATCAAAATCGGAAAGTTGCGTTTCTGACTTCTCCAAATTTTTATGACGTCGTATCCCGGCTTATCTGGGAGGCCAAGATCGACAATCGCTGCATCAATAGGGTATTCGATTCCAATATGTTCTCCATCAACCGCATTGGCGGCCTCGTCCACCGCATACCCCTCTTTTCTCAGCCGCGCTGCAACCTGCGCCCGGAGCGTATCCTCGTCCTCGACAATCAGAATCCGCACGATGCTACCTAGTCTTTTTGGGGGATTCGCAGCGCTTGTACGCGACCGTCTTGCAGAAGAATGCGCACGATAAAGACCGTGTCGCCGTTGATGGTTTTGTCCTGCACATCAAGCACGCGGCCGCCTGTGCGTGCCGCCGCCATTCTGGCTGCATCGTCTGCTGTAGCCACGGTTTGTGCGCAAACTGCGTTGGCAACAGCGAACAGGATGCCCGATACCAACAAACCACCGATTAAGCTGCGGACCGTCATTTGACTGTAACCCTGGCTCTTATAATGAGTTTGAGCCGCGACTTTATGACCGAATGCTAACCACTCAAAGCTGAATCGTTGCTGAAATGCCGTGTTGCGCCCAACGGAAACGACCGCATCGAGACTTGGGCCGTAAACAAAGTTGTCTCCGAAGCTAACCTCACGAGACACGTATCGGTCTATCGTGCAACAGCGACGGAATCATGCGCCGGACAGATTCGACCCGCTGCGGTTCGATCTCAGCCAGGATAACCCCCTCCTCCTCGCCAGCGTCCCCCAAGATTTCTCCCCAAGGGTCAACAATTAAAGAATGGCCATAGGTCTTCCTCCCCCAGGGCCGCTCGCCAGACTGAGCAGGCGCAAAGACAAAACATCCTGTCTCGATTGCCCGGGCTCGGAGCAATGTATGCCAATGAGCCGCGCCAGTTTTAGCGGTGAAAGCCGCGGGAACTGCCAGAAAATGTGCACCGGCCTGCGCGAGCGTCCGATAAAGCTGGGGGAACCGCAGGTCGTAACAGATAGATAGTCCCAGTTCTCCCCAGGGTAACGAAGCAATCGCCGCTGATGAGCCAGGGACAACGCCCTTTGATTCCTGATAGGGCTGCCCGTCTCCTACAGCGACATCAAACAGATGAAGCTTGTCGTACCTAGCCGCAACGTGACCGTCAGGGGCAAGGACATAGCTGCGGTTAAAAACTCTGTCTGATTCAGCGCTACGCACAGGGATCGAACCTAGTAGCAACCAGCAACCTGAGTCTTGCGCTGCAAACCTACCGTGTTCAAGGGCCGGATGGTCAGACTCCTCGTAGCTTTGAGAAAAATACGACTCATCGGCGGAACAGAGCAAACAGTAGAATTCTGGCAGGCAGATCAGCTCTGCACCTCTGCTTGCCGCTTCATGGATAAGGTCGCTCGACCTGGCTAGATTGGCCTGCAGGTCATTCCCTGCGCAGATTTGCACGCAAGCGACCATAAATTTCGTCATGACGGCCGGTCAACTATCCAGAAAGTCAGCGACAACTATTCCGTCTGCATCAGCGTAAACGTAATCACCTGGCCGCACGACTTCGCTTGCTATAGCGACCTCTACATCCCTCTGGCCATCACCACGTTTAACGCTTTTTCGGGGATTTGGTGCGAGCGCTTTAATCCCTATTTGGATTTGCGCGAGAACGTCAGTGTCCCTGACACAGCCGTAAACCACTATGCCGGCCCATCCGTTTTCCGCTCCAAGTCGCGCAAGTTGATCGCCGACCAAGGCACAACGGGTGGATCCGCCGCCGTCGATAACGAGGAGGCGGCCATTGCCCTGCTCCTCCAAGGCTTCTCGGACCAAACTGTTGTCCTCGTGCACTCTCACAGTTGACGCAGGTCCGTAAAAGCTTCGGACACCGCCAAAATCACGGAAAATCGGATCCAGCACACGTAGATTCTCAGCGTGCTTGTCGTAGAGGTCAGCTGTAGGCAGCATCATCCATCTCCTGTGTGCCGTTGGTCCTCGCGTTTATTTATCTTCTTTCCGGGGTCTGCTCCAACCTGAGATGGTCTTCTGCCTGACCCTGCTAATTACTAATCGGTTCGAATCGACATCTTCTGTTACTGTTGTGCCGGCCGCGATGGTGACCCCGTGCCCGACTCGAACCGGTGCCACGAGCTGCGTGTCTGACCCGACAAAAACGTCGTCCTCGATTATCGTTCTGTGCTTCCTGGCACCATCGTAGTTACACGTAATCGTGCCTGCTCCGATGTTGACTTGCTTCCCTACTGTAGCGTCGCCCAGATAGCTCAGATGATTAGCTTTGCTGCCGGCTCCGACTAGTGAGTTTTTAACCTCAACGAAATTCCCGACGTGGACATTCTTCTCAAGCACGGTTCCGGGTCTGATCCTTGCAAATGGGCCTATCTGGCATCCTTGCCCGATCAACGCGGAGTCGATCAGGGAGTGAGGGAGAACAGTAACTCCGTCACCG
>JAYODW010000091.1:0-5438 GCA_038116745.1 Gammaproteobacteria bacterium | reverse complement strand
TCGTCGCCGGAATGGCCGGATAAAAGAAATACATGAACTTCACAACGCGATCTCCTGTCTGTTGCGGGCGAAGCGACGCGCCGCGTCCTGCGACAACGAGCGGGAGTGACCCCAAACGGCGCTTTGCGCCCGACTGGGGATACAGGTGGGAAGCCTCCGGCTCACCGAGCCGGAGGCAGGATTGCCCTTGAGCTCAGGCCTGTCCTCCGTCTCAGCCCATGCGGAACAAGCCGCACAGCTTGTTGCCGTCCGGATCGCGGACGTAGCACAGATACATGGCGCCGAAGCCACCTTCGCGCACGCCGGGCGGATCTTCGCAGGTGGTCCCACCATTGGCGCAGCCGGCAGCATGCATTGCCTCCACCTGTTCCTGGGAACTGCAGGCAAACCCGATCGTGCCACCGTTGGCGTGGGTTGCAGCCTGGCCATCAATCGGCGTCGTGACCAAAAACAGGCTGTTGTTGTGCATGTAAATCAAGCGGCCCTTGTCATCCACGATCGCCGGGTTTCCACCCAGCGCGCCAATAACGGCGTCATAGAATTTCTTGGACCGATCGATGTCGTTACTGCCGACCATGATGTGCGAAAACATATTGACCTCCGAGGGTGATAACGGGAGGGCGTATCCTGACGCAGACATCGCAGGATCACCAGTAGGTCCCGCGTGCTCCGGAAGAGTGGCGGCGGCTGCGCCCGCCGCTGGTGACGGGCGCAGGCGGCGGGATCAATCGAGGATGCTGCTGTACCGCTCGGAGAACACATCCCGCCCGATAATCAGGCGCATGACTTCGGAGCTGCCGGCGTAGATGCGGCTCATGCGCGCGTCGGTGAAGATGCGCGAGATCTCATACTCTTTCATATAGCCCGCTCCGCCGTGCAGCTGGAGTCCGAGATCAGCCATCCGCCACTCTATTTCACTGCCCAGCATTTTGGCTTTGGCCGCCAGATTGGCCGTCAGGCGACCGGCGTTGTGTTCAGTCACGCAGTGGTCGACGAAGACCTGCAGCATGTCGAGCTCGGCATCCATTTCGGCCATCTTGAACTGCGTGTTCTGCTGCTCACAGAGCGCTTTACCGAACAGCTGCCGCTGCATGACGAATTCGCGGGTTACGTCGAAAGCCCGGCGCCCGCTCGCCAGATAGCCGCAGGCGGCAATCAGGCGCTCCTCCGCGAGACCTTCCATCAGGTAGTAGAAGCCCTTGCCCGGTTCACCCAGCACATTGGCCTTGGGCACCTTGACGTCCTGGAAAAAGAGCTCGGCGGTGTCCTGTGCGTGCAGACCAATCTTGTCCAGGTTCTTGCCGCGCTCGAAGCCCTCCATCCCGCGCTCCAGCACCAGCAGCACCATTGCATGACGTCCTTCCCCGCCGTGCAGCTTGGCCGCTGTGATGACGACGTCGGCGTTGATGCCGTTCGAAATGTAGGTTTTGGAACCGTTGAGCAGAAAGTGATCGCCCATGTCGCGGGCGGTCGTGCGCATGCCCGCCAGATCGCTGCCGGCATGCGGCTCGGTCATGGCCACGGCAAGGATGGTCTCCCCGCTGACACAGCCAGGCAGAAAACGCTGCTTCTGCTCATCGTTGCCGTATCGTTCGAAGTATGGGCCGACAAGTCGGCTGTGCAGGGTGTTGTACCACTCACCGCATCCAGCCCGCACCGTCTCTTCGATAATGATCTGCTCGTAGCGGAAATCGTTGTCACCCAGACCGCCATACTGTTCCTCAGGCCAGATCATGAGGAATCCGAGCTCACCTGCGCGTTTGAAAATCTCGCGGTCGACAATGCCCGCCTCGCGCCAGCGGTCCATGTGGGGGGCGACTTCGTTGGTCAGGAAACGACGATAGCTCTCGCGGAAGAGCGTCTGTTCTTCGGTGAAATCTCTCATGCTTGCTGGGATCCGTATGACGTCAATCAGGAGTTGCAGCGCGCGGTCTGAGTCCGTTTGTTCAGCGCACGCGCTGCTTGGCCTCACATCATACGACGCGCAGGCGGCAGCGGTTTTTCGTGGGGCCCGGCGTCCTCATCCGGATCAGGGACGAAACTGCTGCGCCCGGGGCCTGAGTCGGGTGGGCTCGGTGGCTACCCGGTAGGCTTCGGTCACCCATTCGCAGACCACACGGCGCGTGTCGCGCGGATCGATCATCTCTTCCATTTCGAAGCGATTGAGCGGACCAATCGGTCCGCGCACGCTTTCGATCCGGGCCTCGAGCTCTGCCCGCAGGGCCGCCGGATCTGCCGACTCCTCAAGCTGACGTTTGTAGGCGGCCTCGATTCCGCCTTCCGGCGGAATGCCACCGACATCAGCCGAAGGCCAGACAACCCGCATCGAGGCGGCTGCCCGTGGGGTGGCGAAATTGTTTCCAGCAACACCGAAACTGCGCCGCATGATGACTGTGAAAATAGGCACGCTGGCCTGCGCGAACGCAATCATCCAGTGACCGCCGCGCCGGATAGTGGCCGCGATCTCGTGCTCAAGGCCTACGGCGAAACCGGGATTGTCGATCAGGCTCACGAGAGGCAGATGGAACAGGTCGCAGAGGTCGATCATCCGAGTAAGCTTTTCGCACCCAGCCGCAGTCAGCGCCCCGCCGTTGGGATGCTGACTGTCCGAAGCGAGAATACCCACCGGGATGCCGTTGAATCGGGCCAGCCCGGTAACCTGGTCGGTGCCCCACAGAGGCCCGATCTCAAAAAACGAATCGCGATCTGCAATCAGCTCGATTGCCCGCCGGATATCAAACGCTGTGGTCCGCTTACGCGGAATGAGGGTAAACAGGGCCTCTTCGCGCCGGTCAATCGGATCGCTGCACGGGATCCGCGGCGGTAACTCGTAGACGCTCGTCGGCAGAAAGGACAGGAACCGGCGCGCCTGTGCTGCCGCATCCTCCTCGTCGCGGGCCAGGTTATCAACTGCACCGTTGCGGCAGTGGATCTGCCAGTCGCCCAGATCTTCCTTGGTAATCGTATAACCCATGGCATGCGCCACCACCGGCGGGCCGGCAACGAAGAGCTGGGCGGTATCGCGCAGCATCACTGAGAAGTGTCCGAGGACGGCCTTAGCAGCGCCGATCCCGACCACGCTGCCGAGCAGCATATTGACCACCGGCACAGTCCCTAGCTGCTCGGCGTAGAGGGTGCTGTGCAGATGCGCGGGCAGAAACGAACCGCCACCACCGGCAACACGAGGTTTCCCAGCGCTGATCGCGCCGCTGCTTTCCTGCGCTGTGCTGTCACCGGCCAGCTTCTGCTCCGGCACCATTTTCGCCACGCTGCCACCGCCCGACGAGCCGTCGAGCAGCCGCACCGAGGGCAGACGCATCTCCAGGGACAATCGATCGAGATAGGTGCTCTTAGCCGCGATCGCACCATCGGCGTGCCCGCCGCGCGAGGTGAAATCATCCGCGCAGACAACCACCTTGCGAGCGGCGATGCTGCCCCAGCCGCCGACCATGTTCGCGGGAGTGAAAGCCGACACGGTGCCGTCCTCCGCGTACGAGGCGAACCCGGCTGCCGACCCAGCTTCGCGGAATGTGCCGGGGTCCAGCAGGAGATCGATGCGTTCGCGGCAGGTCAGCTTGCCGCGCGCGCGCTGCCTGATCACACCCGGGTCATCTGAACCGGGCGCCAGGCGCTGCGCGCCCAATGCTTTCAGGGTCTCTACGGCTGCCACCGTGGGTGCCCAGGATTGCGCGCCGTAGCCAGCAACTCCGCCGGACCCATCATCCGCGTCGGGCGCAATGACCATCAAGACCTGGCCGGCAGCGACCGCCGCACCAGCCTCCAGCGGCGCGATGGCCTTCACTTCACCAGCGCCCGTTGCGACAACCTGGGATTCCATCTTCATGGCGCTGACCACCGCCAGCGTATCGCCGCCGCGCACCCGTGCACCAACCGCGACCTGCAGCGCGAGCAGCGTGCCGGCCATCGGCGCCGCGATAGCCAGCTCACCATCACCCACCGGTACAGATGCGGTCATGCCAGCCGGCGCCGCCAGCAGCGGCGCCAGCCGGGTGCCAGCTGCGCTGATGGTTGCCTGGCGCTGCAGCATCTCCAGCGACGGGTGCCCCACAGTCGTGGGTGAATGGCTGATAGTGCCGTCAAGCAGGGTGGTACGCGCATCAGCACGCCGCACCCGTTCGTCGTCAAGAATGGCGCGCAGCTGCCCCAGATTGGTTGCCAGTCCCGCGATATGAAATTCATCCAGCGCCCACCTGGTGAGCGCCAGAGCGTCCGCCAGGTTGGAGCCCACAGCACTGCTGCCGATCACCTTGGCCAGCAGCGGGTCGAACTGAGGCGGCGGCGCAAAGCCGAGGTAGGCCGCGCTATCGACCCGCACACCCGGACCCGCCGGTTCCTTGTAGGCGGTCAGCTGGCCGGTTCCCTGAGTGACCACCCGCGCCTGCACTGCGAAGCCCCGCGGCGCGGGCACCATGTCCTGCGACGGCAATCCGATATCGGCCAGTCTGGCGCCGGCGGCGATCCGGAACTGGGCCGCCACCAGATCTATCCCGGTGACCTGCTCGGTCACCGTATGTTCGACCTGGATCCGCGGATTGCACTCGATGAAATAACAGCGGCTGTGTTCAGGCTCGACCAGAAACTCGACCGTGCCCGCTCCGATCAGACCACCCGCAGCCGCCAGCCGAACCGCATCCGAGAACATCTGTTGCCGCAGAGCCGGTTCAAGACCGGCGGCCGGCGCGATCTCCACCAACTTCTGGTGTCGCTGCTGCACCGAACAATCGCGCTCGTGCAGATGCACCACCGCACCGTCAGCATCGGCCAGAAGCTGGACTTCGATGTGCCGTGGATCGGTGACGAGCCGCTCCATGAACAGGCGACCGTCTCCGAACGCCGCCTCGGCCTCGCTCGCGCATCGCTGGAAGGCTTCCGCCAGCTCATCTGCCCGGCGCACCAGCCGCATGCCACGGCCGCCCCCGCCCGCCGCGGCCTTCAGCATCAGCGGGAACCCTGTCTCCCCGGCCCGCTCGCTGGCCTCCTGCGGACTCGAGAGGCCCGCGGCACCCGGCACCACCGCGATCCCCAGAGACTGCGCCAGCTCGCGCGCGCTCGGCTTGTCTCCGAACAGGCGCAGCGCAGCCGGTGCTGGCCCGATAAAAGTCAGCCCAGCGGCCGCCACTATCTCGGCAAAAGCTGCGTTTTCCGACAGGAAACCATAGCCAGGGTGGACGCAGTCGCAGCCGCTCTCAAGCGCTATCGCGACCAGCGCTTCGCCATCAAGATAGGCCGCCACCGGCTCTTGGCCAGGCAGCCGCTGAGCAGACGTTGCAGCCTGGACGTGCAGCGAGAGCCTGTCTGCCTCCGCGAAGACCGCAACCGATTCAATGTCGAGACCACGCGCGGCCCGCGCGATGCGGATCGCAATCTCACCTCGATTGGCAATCAGTACCCGTTTCAGCTTCACCATCGTCCCGTCT
>JAYODW010000090.1:0-5645 GCA_038116745.1 Gammaproteobacteria bacterium | reverse complement strand
GAAGCAGATCCGGGATCACGACATCGCCGTCATCCCGCTGCGCGCCGAGCCTGGTTTGCGATTTGATTTCCAGATCTCCATGGCAGTTCGACACCCAGACCGTTCATGGCGCGCTCAGGTGAACAAGCTGATAGAGGAAAATCAAGGCGCTATCGACGCCATACTGGATGAGTATGGGGTCCCGAGACTGCCGCTCCGAATCAGTGAGGTCGAGGATGGTGATGACGACTGACGGTCTGGTGCGTTTATGCCTGGCGGCAATGCTTTTCGTCTCGGGCTGGGTCGGAGCCGCTGACGATCCAGAGGATCCGGTTACCTTTTCCGAAGCCGAGACCCGGCTGTGGATGACTGATCAGCTGAAAAGCATCGAGCAGCCTATAACCCTGACCTACGCCTTCGAGAAAAGCGGGTCTCTGGAACCGGGATTTAAAGATTCGGTCACATTTAATGTGACCGGAGTAAATACTGACGGAAGCAAAGCAGCCTCGCTTCAGTTTTTTACTGGAGAGCGGAATTTCCCGGTTCCTCCGGTCGAGAGTACAACGGTAAATCCCATCCTCAAGGTATACCTGCAGGGCGACGTGTACGAGATGAACCGGCTCACTGACCCCGACGGTAGCGCGCGTGAGCGGTGGCGCTACTTTCAACGGCGGATAAAGTTCGCGCTGTCCGAGGGCGCATCTGTTGAACCGAAAAAGTTCGAGTTCGGCGGTCAAGAATGGTCTGGGTTTGAGGTTGTCTTTCGACCTTATATCAACGACCCCAGACGCGAGCTGTTCGAGCAGCTGGCTGGCAAGGAATACCGCTTCCAGATCAGTGACGAGCTACCTGGATATGTCTTCAGGATAGAAACGACTGTCCCCGGCGCCGGGGAATCCGCTGAGCCGCTTCTTCGGGAGACCCTTCAACTCGTCTCGGCAGAACCTCGCGGGTAGCGCTCCTGCCCTCTAAATTCCGGAGATGCGCACCGCGCAATACTTGAACTCCGGAATCTTTCCCAAAGGGGACCAGCTTTTCAGTGGACAGCAGATTGGCTGCCGGTACCCGGTTGCAAGATGGCATGCAAAATGAGCGTTGCTGTTTGCCAATCCGCGCGTCTCATAAGGGAGGGGTTAGATTCGGCGGGCTGTGACCGTGCGGGCCTGACGGGGTGAGGAACGAAGTTGATAATAAAGAACCTGCGTCTCGCGCGTAGAGGCATATGGTGGCGTTGCCAAAATTGGCCATCCGACCAACAGTGTTTAGTCGTGTTGAGGAGAGGCTTGTTTCAGGGCAACGATGTGATCGACCAGCGCGCCTATCTCAGTCTCGGTCAGAAAGTCTTTCCATGGTGGCATCATCGGGCTCAGCCCTAGTGTACTACCTCCCTTTTCTATAACGTTTCTTATGTGTCGCTTGGTCCGAGCGCTATGGAACTCGGGCATGGTGAAATTAGGCATGTCGACCCCTAGACTCGCAGAGTCGGGTCCGTCTCCTGCACCATTCAGCCCATGGCAGCGTGCACAGTTAACCTTATATAGCGATGCGGCATCTGCAGCGGCTAGTGGTGGGCCGGCTTCTGAGCTGCTTTCGTTAATTGTGGGATTTTGCCCATTCAACCCAAGTAATTCCCTTGGTGCCAGAGCGCCTTGAGCGAGTTTAAGAATCTGGCCGCCCGGGGTGGACTGCGCACCCAGCACGGTGATCAGGATCTCGCCATCTGCTAAGGCAACAACAGAGCTGATGCCGCGTTGCGCAAACTGCTCGGCTTGAGCAAGGAGAATTGCTTGTGGCGGTTGATCAGACGTCTCAGTCGACAGTGCAAAGACCTTCGCGGAATAGCTATCGGCGAACACATATCTTCCGTAAAGATCGGGAAAACGCTTTCCCCTGTAAACGATGCCCCCTATAACCGCGCGGTCAAACGCCGTGTGCTCGTAGGCGAAGAAAGGGCCTTGCTGAGGCTGCTCGGTGACCTCTGCGACGCGCTCTCCATAACCCTCGTGAAATGGAAATTGGTAATGTTTGCCGGCATCAACGCGGTTGACTTCTTCCCAAACTGTTGATCCGACCTCTCCGGCCCAGAGCTGCTGCGTTAGAGGGTCGAACGAGATTCGAAAAGGGTTTCTGAATCCGATAGCCCAATATTCCTCGAGGATTTTCTCGTGGGCGATGAAGGGGTTCTGGTTAGGTATAAAGTAGTTTGATGTGTCGCCGTTTCGGGGTTTCCTGGAGGGTTTGTGGCTAACGTTACCGCCCTGCTCATCGATGTCTATGCGCAGGATTCCCCCTCGGAGCACCTCGCCATAAGATCCGTATTTTTTTGTTCTAACTCCTTCGCCGAGAGCGATATACAGAAAGCCATCCGGCCCAAACTCCAAAGATCCCCCGTTGTGAAAGCCCGAGGAGTCCCGAGTCAAGGCCAGCAGAGGCATCTCCGAGAATTTCGCCGTCTCGGGGTCGCCGCTTCCAAGATCAAAACGCGAGATACGGTTGACCTGTTCGGGTTCACGTGTGTCTGTATAGTAGAGATAAATGTAGCCGCTCTCTGGAAAAGAGCCTCCGCCGAACGCTGGATGCAATGCAAAACCGAGGGCTCCATTCTCGACTTCCACCTCGCCCAGCTGCTCCTGGATGTCTAATAGAACTTCCGGCTCGCTACCTTCAGGGTATTTCATGCGAAGAATCCGACCAGGCCGCTCTAGAATGTAAAGCTGCCCACTTTTTCGGTCGAGCCGAACGAGCATTGGTTGACGCAACGCTACGCCCGGAAAGGCGTTTTCAAGATGCCAGGCGCCAGAGGCGCCCTGAGTCAGCTTAAGACGAACCTGAGTAATGAGGTTAGCAAAGTCTCGATCGCTGACAAATCCTAAGGCCATGAACGCTGGCGTAAGCATGAACAGCAGGGCAGCACCACCCTTCAAGCTATACAAACGCACGATGATTTCTTTGCAGCTCAGACTGACTTTTTTGAACCAGCTGCCAGGTTCAGGATTGCCCCACGCATGCGTGGCTAGAAATAGCGCGGTCGCGAAAATGCCGTGCGCAGCGATTAGTTGCGGATCGTAATTAATAGTTGTTGCCAGAAAGGCATACAGAGATGCACAGGTATAGGAGATTAGGAAGCCTAGATATTCTTGTGCTGAGCGTCGAGCATCGGAGAGCCACGAATTCTCTCTGCCAATCTGGACCAGGGCGCTCATAACACCGACGGCCGTGGCGAAAATCGTTGTCAAATGGAGCGTGTCTGACAGCGAAACGTGAACCGGGGGCAGTGGTAACAGCTGCCGCGGAATGACGCGGAACTCGCGGGTGTAAAGATAAGCAAGGACCGTGCTGACAGCCGCGATCATTGCCATTAGCAAGACAGGAAACAGGACTTTCAAGCGAAGTATGCCGAACATGTTTTGTCCTTGTACGTTTTCAGAAAAGTTTAACGCATGGTTCCCTCGGTCAGAGGCAGAGCCAAACTTTATTCGCTTTTGTCTTCCTACGGTGAGACGCAAGCCATGATCAGGGGCACTTGTTGAGCATGCATTCCTATCCAGGCGAGCTTCTTAGCTTAGCGACAGTTTTCTTTTCGCTTGCCGCGTCGTTTTCTGTCAAAGCAGATTCTCCAATGGAGAGTCTCGAGGTCACAGCTAGCCGACTTCAGCGCGGCGTCGATGAAAGCATAGCTACGGTCATTGACCGATCTCGGCTCAACGCCCGACAACCGTTTTCTGCAGTCGATATGCTTCGCACCGTTCCGGGCCTAGACGTTGTTCAGGCTGGAGGACCTGGCGGGATCCCGTACGTTTCTGTGCGTGGAGGCGAACCGAATTTCACTCTTGTGTTGCTTGACGGGGTGCCGGTAAACGATCCAACGAACAGCCGTGGAGGTGGGTTCGATTTCAATCTAATCCCGGTTGATTCGATACAACGCCTGGATATTTTCAAAGGAGGGAATAGCGCTGTGCATGGTGGCGACGCGATGAACGGCGTAATTAACATCGAGACCCGCGCTCCCTCCTGGAAACGCAACGTGAGCGTGAGTACCCGCACAACATCCAAAGGTAACCACGGAGGGGCATTTTTTGCGACCACGGGGTTTGGCCCCGGCGCGGCTTCGATCAACGTGGCAAAGACTGGAGTGGATAACCAGAGCTCTCTAATCGATTACGACGGCAAGTCAATCTCCGCAAAGATTATTTTCGAAGACGTAAGCAGATACCTCCGAGGCAGCGTCTTTTATGCTGAATCAGAGACAGAGGCTTTCCCCGAAGATAGTGGTGGTCCGAAGCTGGCGAGAATTCGGGAGCGCTCGTTCAAAGAGAGCAAACAGGAAGTGGGTTCGCTGCGTGGAGGCTTCGTAGCAGCGCCGGAGTTCAAGGTTCATTCGCAACTGGCCTGGTCCAGGCATCGTTCACGCGAGCTTAGCCCGGGGATAGCGCCGGGGGTTATTAATGGGGTACCTCCAAACTTTCTTAAGAACGAGTACGAGCGCTACCGAGCCACCCTTTCATTGACTCGCGAAATCGCTGACATCGCTGGGGGTGCGCTAGGAGCAACCTATGATTACGAAGCAAGCAGCGACGACGGGTATATTGACTTGGGCGGACAGTTCCCCCTTGGTTACGAGCTTTCCAGATCGACCCGCAGTGTATTTGCAGAGTTGAATTTCCGGCTTGGCCAAATCCTCACTGTCAATGCGGGTGCCCGTCGAGATTGGCCTAGTAACTATACCGGTCGGACAACGGCTCGAATCATCGCGAAGGGTCCGCCGTGGAGAGGAGCCGTTGAACCTTACGTTTCCTGGTCTACCAACTTTAAACTGCCCAGTATTTTCGCACTCGGGAATCCGCTTGTTGGGAACCCACTTTTGAAACCGGAAAAGGCTAGGAACTTGGAGGCGGGCGTAAACCTTTACGTTGACCAACTCTCGTTGTTCGGTCGTTTAACGAGTTTTCAAAGTGAATTTCGCGACCTTGTTGACTTCGATCCGTTGGCATTTTTGAACGTTAACAGAGATCGCGTGACGACGCATGGATTAGAGGGGGAGCTATCGTGGTATCCAAACCCCAACTGCCAGGTAGACTTTAGCTACACCTATACCAACTACGACATTTCAGCGAGTGGAGCGGAGCTGCGTCGCAGGCCTAAACACAAAGGGGCGGTTACCCTGGATTGCGAGATAGGGAACCGTTGGCGAATATCGAGTGCATTCATAGCAACCTCGGCTTTTTATGATTCTTCTATACCAACGGGGCTGGTTGTACTAAACGGGCACGAGCTGCTTGATATCAATTTGTCTCACTCGCTTGCAGAAAATACGAATTTGGATATGGGCATCAAGAACGCCATGAACGCAAGCTATGAAGAGGCGGTCGGGACGCCGAGCCCAGGTCTTGAGGTCTACTTTAGCGTAGCCTTTAGCTTTGAGTAGAAACAGCGAGCGCCGCTGTTATGCGTGTCAGTTAAATAGACGAGGCGGGCAAACAGAACCGGCTCTGCGTGGGGGTAAGTGTCGTGTCTATTTCGAGCTTTGATTTGCAGTTGTCAGGCCGAGGATTAAAGCTTGCCTGTTAGCCGCACCGCGCAATACTTGAACTCCGGAATCTTTCCATAAGGATCCAGCTCCTCGACGGTCAGCAGGTTGACGGCTGCCTCGCGGTAGCAAAAGGCCA
>JAYODW010000089.1:0-5944 GCA_038116745.1 Gammaproteobacteria bacterium | reverse complement strand
CTGTACAGACCAGCGTTGATCCGATCGCGCGCAGCCGCGCGCTCGAATGCGCGCAGGCAAAGCTCGACGAAGTGCTTGCCCGGCGTTTCGATGAGAACAATCTCGGCAACGTGCCCGCCTGCGGCAGCGCACAGCCGGATTCCCTCGCCTGCGCAGGAATAACGCCCGACGGCGACTTTGATGATGTGGGGGATTACAACGGTCAGACCGATTCCAGCCTGGCGAACTGCACGATCGCAGTCACCGTGGCAGCGGCGGGCGCAGACCTTGGCCTTGCCGGCAGCCAGGCGCGCCGCCTGACGGTCACCGCCACATCCACCGGTGGCGAAGTGGTGACGCTCGCGGCCTATAAAGTGAATTTCTGATGAGCGGGCTCAGCGCCGGACGCGCCCGCCAGGGCTTCACCCTCATCGAGCTGGTGATCGTGCTGGCGCTGCTCGGGATCCTGGCAACCATCGGCGCCCAGTTCGTGCTCCAGGCGGCAACGGCGTATCAGCGCACCAGCGAACGCAGTCGACTGATTGCCGGGGGACGGGTAGCTGTCGAGCGGATGGCGCGACAGGTCCAGGCAGCACTGCCTAACAGCGTGCGCGTTACCAACAGCGGAAACTGCGTTGAATTCGTCCCCGTGGTCGCTGGGGGCGGCTACGTGTCCGATGTTCCCGACGCCAGCAATGGTGCGAGCGCTGTGACGTCGATAGAAACGGGCGGCTATACGATCGGCGGGGGCACCGCGCGCTACCTCTACATCGGGGTGCAGACCGCCGGGGAGGCGTATTCGAGTGCTGGCTATGCATCCATCAGCGGCAGCGAAACCCACTCGGACGCGGTCATCGAACTTGCCGCCAGCAGCACGTTCATCCGCAACTCGGAAAGCAGCCGCTTTTTCCTGGCCGATAATCCCGAGGCTTACTGTCTGGCCAGCGGCGCGCTCTATCACTACCAGAACTATGGGACGCCGGCCGCCTCCAGCGGCATTCCCGGCGGCACTACCACGCTGCTGGCCGAGCAGGTCAGCAGCGCAGGTTCGCCGTTTGTCCTGTCGCAGGGCACGGAAGATCGCAACGCACTGCTGGCGGTCGCGCTGCAGTTCAGCCGCAATGATGAAACCGTGACCCTCAGTCGCGACATCATGGTGCGCAATGTCTACTGAACGGGGACAGCGCGGGTATCTGATCCCACTGGCGATCTTTATCCTCGTCGGCCTGGGTGCGCTGGCGCTTTCAATCTCACGACTTGCAACGCAGGGCGCAGTCGGCTCCGCGCAGCAGGCGGTCACCGCGCAGGCGCTCTACGCAGCCGACAGTGGGGCGCAGTACGCCATGCATCAGCTGTTCTATGTGGCCGCCGGCGGCAGCAGCCTGAGCCGCGCCCTGGTGACGTCCAACTGCACAGCAACGAACGGCGATACGCTCAGCCTGTCCACCGCCGGTCTTGCCGGCTGCTCGGTAACAATCAGCTGCAGCACCGCTATCGACAGCGGGGACACAACCTCTTTCTTTACCGTCAACAGCAGCGCCAGCTGCGGCAGCGGCGGCGTGACGGCGCAGCGAGCGATCGAGGTCCGTTCTCGATGGCGCGATTGAAACGGCGCGTGTCGCACGCGCAGTCAAATAACGTGCTGCTGCGCCGCGTTTGCATCTGGGGCGGTCTGATCGCGTGGCTGCTGTCCGCCTCGCCCGTCCATGCCGCAATCGCGGTTGTCGCAACTGAAACCGGCATCGATTCAAGCAACAACGCCAGCTCACTGACGGTTGCCGTACCGAGCGGCACGGCGGATGGTGATGTGCTGCTGGCGCATATCTCGACCCGCGACGGCACTACCATCACCGCGCCCACGGGAGGCGGATGGACGCTGGTCGCAGCAACGTCGCAAAGCGTAGGCGGTGGTCGCAATGTCAGCTATCTTGCCCAGGCCGTTTATTACCGGGTCGCAGCTTCCGAGCCGGCGTCCTACACCTGGGGCGTGTCAGGGCGTACTGCCGGCGCCATTGTTGCGCTCTCCGGGGTCGACACCACGGCGGGCATTGTGGACGACAGCACCGCCGCGTCAGCGAGCGGCTCCGTCAGCCCGGCGGCGGTCACCACTGCGCAGGTGAACTCCCTGCTGCTGGGCTTTTTCTCGGGCATGAATGGCGGCGTCACCTTCACGTCGCCGGCGGACATGAGCGACGTGGCCCTGATCCAGTCCGGCGGCGGACCTAACGGGACTTCAAACCTGATCACCAGCGAGTTCATCGCCGCGAGCGGGAGCACCGGCAGCCGCACGGCAGACAGTGGTGAAGCTGCGACTCTCGGCACCCTGCTTGCCCTGTCGCCGGCGGCGGTCGGAGTCTCACTCAACTACCAGGTCAGCGCGCCAGCGAACGCAGTCACCTGCGAGCCAGTTAACGTCACCATCACGGCAACGAACAGCAGCGGCGTCGCAACCGATATTCCCGGCGGAACGACAATCTCTGTCTCGACAGACGTCGCCAACGATGGCTGGACCAATCCGGATGGTGCCAGCAGTTACCAGTACACCCTGCCTGCAGACGCCGCCTCGGTCACTTTCCAGCTGCGCAAACTCAGTCCTGCCACACTCGAAATCGATGTCAGCGGCAGCGATGGCGGTAACGATGATGACGGCAACCAGAATGACGACTTCGTTACGTTCAGCGACGCCGCCTTCCGTTTCTACGGTGACGGGGTGGTCGACAGCGTCAACACGCAGATCGCCGGTCGCGGCACCAGCGTGAGCGGAGAAGCAATCACCGTGCGCGCCGTGCATACCGATCCCGCGACCGGCGCCTGCGAAGCCCTCATCAGCAACGGCTCGGCCGCCATCGACTTCGCGTACGACTGCATCTCTCCCATGAGCTGCGCGACCGCCAATGACGGTCTCATCGTCAGCGGCAGCGCCGGCGATACCAGCATCGATGCCGACACCGTGGGATACACCACTGTCAGCATCGCGTTCGACGGCACCGGCACCGGGAGCCTCGATTTCCGCTACGACGACGCCGGGCGCATCCAGCTGCTGGCAACCGCCATCCTGCCGGTATCCGACACCGATCCAGCCGGCGGCAGCGTGACGGTCAGCGGCGCCAGCAATAGCTTCGTTGTCAGACCCGCAGGATTCTGCATTGTCAGCAACGAGGCCAACGCATCGTGCTCAGCGCCCCACGAGGACTGCACCGTTCTTGCCAGGGCAGGAGAAACTTTTGAGCTGAGCGTCACGGCCGTTGGCTGGCAGAGCGACGGCGAGAGCAACACAGATTTCTGCGCCGGAAATGCGACGACTCCGAATTTTGCGGTCAGCGACATCCCCTTATCCCACGCGCTGGTAGCCCCATCCGGTGGCGCTACGGGTAGCCTGGGAACATCTACCGTCAGCATTAGCTCCGACGGAACCGCAACTTTCAGCCAGAGCGTCTCTGAGGTCGGCGCCTTCACTTTCTCAGTCGATGGCGTCAGCGACTACCTTTCCGCCGCCGATGCCGATCTTGCTGCCGCGAGCAGCGCCACCATCGGCCGCATCGTGCCCTACGCGTTTGCGCTCTCAGGCGCCACGGTGTCGGATGCCAACGGCGGCTTCACTTATCTCGGGCAGTCTTTCGGTCTGAGCTTCCTGGTGACCGCGCGCAACAGCGCCGGCGGCACCACGACCAACTACACCGACGTTTTTGCCCGACTGAGCGCAGGCGACCTCAGCTTCGGCGCGCTCGGCAGCGCACCGGTCAGCTCGTTTAATCCGCGGCTTTCCTCGACCTCAAGCGTCAGCTGGAATAACGGCCTGGCCTCTGTCACCACGCAGATGACCATCGCCCGGGCAGCTGCGCCGGAAGCCGCGAGCAGTCTCGCCAACATCGCCATCGGTGGGCTCGCCGCCGACACGGAGGGCGCTTTCACAATCACCACCAGCGGCCTCGATCTCGATACCAACGTGGACGGAATCGACGACAGCGTCGCGCTCGGCATGACCGACCAGCGTTTCGGGCGCCTCTACGTGCAGAGCACCTCCGGGCCGGAGTCTGCTGCGCTCGCCGTGCCCTTCCGCACCGAATACTGGAACGGCAGCACCTGGGCCGCTTCCAGTAGCGACGAAACCCGGATCGTACGCACCGCCATTGAGTTCACGGACTCGGACGGCAGCGCAGCCAATATCCTGTCCGATCCGATCCTCGCGCCGCTCGGCAGCTCGCCTTACCCGGCCGTTAGCTGGACCTACAGCCCTGCCGGACTCGCGTACATCGCCTTCGGCGACGGACTCGGCGGTGGCTCGGGTGACGCCGGCCTCAGCGTAGCGGCACCGGGCGTGGTCGATTATTTCGATATCGATGTCGATCTGAGCAGCTATCCCTGGCTGCAGTTCGACTGGGATCAGGACGGGGACTATAACGACGCGGACGACTTCAGCACGCCGACTATACGGGTGCGCTTTGAGACCTTCCGCGGCAACGACCGCATTCTCTACTGGCGCGAAGTGTTCTGACCTGGCAGGCGGCGCGACGCCGCTCTCAGGCCGACGCGGCAGAGCGCGGCGCCGAAACCAGGAGACCGAACCCGATCAGGCAGCAGATGCCGGCCAGGCAGAACACGATCGGATACCCGGCCGCAGCGGCGAGAAAACCCATCAGGTAACCACTGCCTGCAAAACCGACATTGAAAGCACCGTGATAGGCCGCCATCGCTTTACCCCGTTCGCGCACCGCAGCGTAATCCAGCGCCACGGCATTCAGCGCTGGGAAAAACAGGCCATGCGATAAGCCGAGGAGGGCCCCCGGCAGAAGCAGCCCTACCGTATCCACCCAGAGCAGCGAAAAAGGTGCACCGATATACACGAACAACGACATGGTTGCGACCCGCATGCGGCCAAGGCGATCTGCGAGCCCACCCAGTCCGAAACGCACGAACATGGCCGTCACGGCAAAAGCAATGAGAAACACCGAAACCTGCGTAATGCCCTCTGACAGTGCCCACGGCTGATAGAAAGTAAACAGCGTGCCCATCGCGCACCCCGCAAGGACGGCCACCACCAAGGCTCGCCGCATCCCGCTCCGCTGCACCAGTGCCCACATGGTGGTCGGTGCCTCTGCGACATGCTGATGCGGTCGCTCACGCACGAACACCGTCGCCAGACAGGCCAGACCGCCTGAGATAGCGGTCGCAATAAACACCGCCGACCAACCGAATTCGTGCGCCAGCCATTCGGCCACGGCCGGGCCCAGCGCATTGGTCGCAATCATGACGCCGCCGAACAGCCCGATAGCCTGACCCAGTCGGCGGGCAGGCGCCAGGTCGGTCGTCAGAGTCGAGAGCGCCAAATAGAACAGCGTGAAGGCGACGCCCTGCATCGCGCGCAGTACCCACAGCAGCGGACCGATACTGTCAACGAAGAGGAAACCAACGCTGGCCAGGGAGAGCAGCCCCGCACCCGCGAAGCCGAATGGCTTGCGCCCGCGCTTGTCGACCTGCGCGCCGATCACCGGCATGAACAGCACCGAAAAGAACATCGTGACCGCATTGAGGCCGCCGATCGTCGAGGGCGCGGCGGCAAACTCGGTGGCAAGGAATTTCGGAAACAGAAAAAACGCGGAGAAGGGCAGACCAAACAGCGCAGTGGTCATCAGGATAAACAGGAGCTCTCCGGTCAGCAGCCGCGTCGATCCCGCCTCGGTGCCTGCCTCGTGGGCTTCCGGGCGCTCCGATCTATGTCCTGCGCTCACAGGGGGAGATCCCTCGCGCCGAGCTTCAACCGCGCTGGTAGCGCCGTATGTCGCTCGGGGGAACGGCGCGGCCGTCCTTTATCGACGGAAATCGCCCTTCGGGTATAGAGACGCAACACGTATCAGAGTCTCGGTCGGGGCGGGGCGTCAACAGAGGCCCCGGCCGGTTGCGGAGAAAATACGGCCGGCGCGCAGCCGGCCTTCCTGTCGGACACTCAGCCAGCCGATGCAGCGGC
>JAYODW010000088.1:0-6208 GCA_038116745.1 Gammaproteobacteria bacterium | reverse complement strand
GGGTGCAGCCAGTCGGACCAGCGCTGCTTAGCCGGCCGGGATTCAGTCGAGCTGCTGCAGGAAACGCAGGATCAGCGCTGTCGTTTCCTCAGGCTTTTCGGCCTGCACCCAGTGCCCGGCGCCTTCGATCAGTTCAATAAAACGCAGGTCGTCGAAGTCGCGCGGGAAGTTTTCGCGCCAGTCAGGGTCGTACAGCAGCACATCGTCTTCGGCACCGGCGGCGAATGCAGCCGGCTGACGGAACCGCGATTCCGCCAGCTCGGGAACCGCATCGGCGCTGGTGGCAATGTTGCGATACCAGTTGCAGGGTCCGCGGAAGCCGCTCTCCCGATAGCTGGCGAGGTACACCTCGAAATCCTCCGGCGTGACCCACGCGGGCAGCGTCTCGCGCGCCGGCAGCGCGTCCAGCAGTCCCGAGTCACGCGGGAAACTTGTCTGGTTGATCCACGATCCCGGTGGCGATTCAGCGGACAGGCCGTAATAAAGCACCTTTAACGAGCGTTCGAGATCGCGCTCCAGCTCTGCCTCGACCACGCCCTCATCCTGCATGTAGCGCATATACCAGAAGTTGTTTTCAAGTCCCGGCGGGTCGACCGTGTCCCGGGACATGCGCCAGAACGGCACCGACAAACCCATCACCGCGCGGCAGCGCCCGGCGTGAAGCAGGGCGGTGTACCACGCCACCACACAGCCCCAGTCCTGTCCGACGACGATGTAATCCTCGTGGCCCAGCGCGCTCGCAAGGCCGTCAACATCAGCCGCGAGCGCGCGGATGTTGTAGTCCGACACGGCAGGCGGCCTGCTGCTGCCGCCGAAGCCGCGCTGATCCGGCACCGCGACGCGGAA
Organism: Gammaproteobacteria bacterium; assembly: GCA_038116745.1. Lineage (GTDB taxonomy): Bacteria > Pseudomonadota > Gammaproteobacteria > JAYODW01. The sequence goes on along the minus strand of JAYODW010000088.1, from coordinate 5,362 downwards.
ACCAGCCGCAGCAAGCGGATCGATCTGATGCCGCCACAGGTACCAGCACTGCGGCCAGCCGTGCAGCAGGATCACGAGCGGCCCGCTGCCTTCTATAACCGTATTGAGCTCTATGCCGTTGGTGGGCAGACGCTGGATAGTGCGGCTGTGCATGTCGGTATTCCTCGAAGGCCTCAAGGGGAGGGGAAGGCGCATCATAACGGGCCTGATTGACTCGAGCTGGCGTTGACCTGGGCTCCCGACGTGGGCCACAGTGCGGCGCGCTGAAGGGCCCGCCAGCGGGCTCGTCCCAGCGGCACCGTGGCCCGGACGGGCCTCTCACGAGACCGAGGAAGATCACTATGGCCCGCATGCAGTTCGGCATCTTTCTGCCACCCCACCATGTTCCGACCAACTACAACCCCACCTTCGCTCTGCAGCAGGACATCGAGCTTGTGTGCCTGCTCGACCGCCTCGGCTACGACGAGGCCTGGTTTGGCGAACATCACTCGGGTGGCGTGGAGCTGATCAATGATCCGCTGATGTTCATCGCCCATGTCGCGCCGCAGACGCGGCATCTGCGTCTGGGCTCCGGCGTGGTTTCATTGCCTTATCACAACCCGCTGTGGGTCGCCGATCGCCTGGCGCTGCTCGATCATCTGACCCGCGGCCGCGTCATGCTCGGCGTTGGCCCCGGGGCGCTGGCGAGCGATGCGGCCATGATCGGTATGGCCCCGCATGAGCAGCGCGATGCGCTGGAGGAAGACATGGCCGTGCTCATGCATCTCCTGCGTAATCCGGAGCCGATCAGCGTGGAAACCGCACGCTACCGTCTGGTTGATGCGCGTCTGCAGCTTGATTTCTACCAGGACCCGCACCCGCCGGTCGTCGCCGCTGCGGTGGTATCTCCATCGGGTCCACGTCTGGCCGGACGCTACGGCACCGGGCTGATTTCGATCGGTGCGACGATGAAAGCCGGCGTAGACGTGCTGGCGATGCACTGGGACGTGGTGGAGCAGCGCGCGGCGGAATTCGGCCAGACGGCGGACCGGCAGGCGTGGCGGGTAGTCGGGCTTATGCATCTCGCGCCGACGCGGGATCAGGCCCTGCGTGAAGTCAGGCATGGGATCCAGGCGTGGTGTGACTATCTGCAGCACACGGCAGCCGCGCCGCAGATCACGGTGACGGGTAATTCAGTGGATGAATATATCGACTGGGCGCTCAGCACCGGCTCGGCAGTGATTGGCACGCCGAATGAGGCCATTGAGCACATTGAAAGCATCGTCGAAATCTCGAACGGTGGTTTCGGGCACTACCTGCTGTTCGATCACAACTGGGCTGAGTACGCGCAGAAACAGCGGCACTACGAGCTTTTTGCGGAGTTCGTGATCCCGCATTTCAAGCGCACTAACCAGCGTATGCGGGCCAGCGAGGCGGCTCTGCGCGAGGTCCGCGACCCGCTGGCAGCAGAGCAGACGGCGGCCATCGAGGCCTTCCGCGAGCGTCACCTCAAGCCCTGAAAGCTGCCGTCAGCCTTGCTTGCGGCGCCAGGGTGCCGCGGGCAGCTATCCGCGGTGTGGGGTACCCTGCGTCCCCCGAAAACGGACAGCGAGAGTTTGATGAGCGGAATGTTGGCGAGTAATCCTGAAGCTGTGCGCGCGGTCGCAGGGGCCTGTAACCGGTTTTACCGTGGCGTGGCACTGCTGCTGGCGCTGGGTCTGACGGCCTGCGCACAGTTCGGTCCGCGCACCATCGAGGCCAGCCGCACAGACTACAACGTCGCCATGAGCCAGACGGAGAACGAGCAGATGCTGCTGAACCTCGTGCGTCTGCGCTATGGCGACCGGCCTTACTTCCTGGAGGTATCGGCGCTCAACACACAGTTCCTGATCGCGCCTTCGGCAGGTATTTCCTCGAGTTTTGATCTGGACGGCACGACGAATTACGGCATCGACGGGAAGTTCGCGTTTGAGGAGAAGCCCACGGTCACCTATACCCCGCTGCAGGGCGAAAAGTTCGTCAAGCGGGTGCTTTCCCGGGTGCCGCTCGACACGCTGCTCCTGCTCGACGCGAGCGGCTGGAAGACCTCACGCGTGCTGCGCTTGTGCGTTGAAACCATGAATTCGCTGGACAACGCCGCGAGCGCCTCCGGGCCGACGCCTTCCGCAGGGCCGGATGTGGCGGCGTTCCGCCGTGCGGTAAACCTGCTGACCGGTTTTCAGGAGAACAGGGCCGTGGCGCTCTTCCATACCGGCGACAGCGAGCGCGGAGGCTATGCCGTGCGCTTCGACGAACAGGTGCAGCAGGGCACCGATTTCCAGGAATTCGCACGACTGCTGCAGCTGGACCCAGCGCAGAAGCGCTACGCTCTCGGCGAAGCCTCTTTCGGCGGTGACAGCGACACCATCAGACTGGGGACGCGATCTTTCATGGGGGTCATGTATTTTCTCTCTAATGCTATCGAGATCCCGGCAGCAGATCGGGATGACGGCCGTGTCCGCCAGACCGCGGGCGCGGACGGGGGGGAGTTTGACTGGGACAGCGTCACAGGGGACCTGTTGCGGGTGAAATCACAGGAAACCCGCCCGGCGAGCGCCGCGGTCGCGGTGAACTACCGGGGGCACTGGTTCTACATTGATGACAGCGACATCGACTCCAAGTCGACCTTCGCCCTGCTTGGGCAGCTGTTTGCGCTCCAGTCAGATGCCGATAAAACCGGCGCGCCGGTTTTGACGCTGCCGGTCGGCGGCTGATCGGGCCTTGGTCGGCTCAGCGCGGACTCAGTCTGTCTTTTCGCCCTGCACGGCAAATATCGAGGTGTATCCGCCCGACCAGTCGGGTGCGACCGGCTGACGTCGGCCGCCGACGCTGAAGTGGCGCGGGCGAGTGCCGCGTACGAGCCGGTTGGCATACCGCCCCAGGCCGTTCGTGCCGACGCCCATCAGGGGGAAGGCGTCCGCCGCGTAGTAGGTCTGCAGCAGCAGCGGTCGCACCCGGGTCGAAAGATTCGGCGCTGAGCCGTGGACAACGCAGCAGTTATGCACCGTGATGGTCCCCGCCGGGCCCGTTGGATACACCGCGCGCTGCGTGTCGATGCCCGTCAGATCTGCCGCCGCGATGTGTCCGGTCCAGCGGCCGCTGGCATCGCAGAGATCGTACAGCGGTCCGCGGTGGGAGCCGGGCACGAGACCCATTGGCCCCATGCTGTCATCCACATCTTCCAGGTAGATTCCCAGGGTCAGCGGTGAGTAATCCGTGTGCGGCCAGAACTGAATATCCTGATGCCAGTGCACCTGCTCGCCGCCGCCGCTCCATTTGAAATTGAGTTTGGAGTGGTGATAGCAGAAATCCGGGCCGAGCAGATCCTCGACCACATCAGCGATCGGGCTGTCGAACGCGAGCTGGCGATAGGTTGCGTGGTGATCGACCGGAAATGACAGCCGCCTCAGGCGCGGAGCAGCCGCGGAATGGTCGGGCTCGAGGTCGAATTTTTCATTCGAGGCCGTGCATCTGCGGCTCTCCTCTACGAAATCCGCGGTGGTCGTGCGCAGTCGCGCAAGCCACGCCGCGTCAAGAAAACCCGGCAGAGCAACGAAACCGTCGCGGAAATAGGCTTCGCGCTGGGCGGCTGAAATCGCCCGTGTGGGGCGGCTTAAGATTTCGTCCTGGTTCATGCTGGCGTCTCCGGGAGTCCGGCGCTGCCGGGTAGGGAAGCAGGGTTCAACATCGCTGTGCGAGCGAACTCGCGGACAGAATACTCAAGCAGCGCCGTGCCGAGCTGCCCCAGCCGCAGATGCGTCAGCACGATGTGCGTCGGCTGCAGCACGCTGACGCAGTGGCTCAGGCGCTCCTGAACTTCCCGCGCGGTGCCGATTATGGCCCAGTCGTCTACTGACGGCGGGAGGGTCAGACCATTCGGCAGACGCGTGCGGGCGAGCTCGTCACGCGCGCGGTCGGCGGCGGCGGGATCCGGACAGACCAGCACGGTGCGCATGATGGGGCGGGTATCAGCGGGCGGGTGTCCCGCTGCTGCGCGCGCTTGTTCGTAGCGGGCGTATTTGTCTGTCAGCTCAGACAGCGTATCCAGCGGCGCGGCCAGGTAGGGCAGGCCGAGCCGGCCCGCCTGAGCCAGCGCCTTGGGGCCGAAAGCAGCAAGCCAGATCGGAGGATGAGGCGTCTGCACCGGTCTTGGGAAAACCGTCATCGCATCTGAGCCGTCAGCAGATTCTCCGCGCAGAAGTCTGCGCATGTCGTCGAGAACCGTCTCGAAGCGCTCGCGCTTAGTGGCCGGATCGACGTCGAAGGCGCGCAGCGTCTGCTTGGCGTAGCCGCGCCCGACTCCGAGGATCACCCGCCCTGCAGACAGCTGGTCTAGCTCCGCGACCATTTCCGCAGCCAACACGGGGTCACGCAGCGGCAGAAGGTAGGACGTGGTGCCGAGCCGGATCCTGCTTGTCGCCGCGGCGACACTGGCCAGACGCAGTAAGGGCTCTGGGATGGCGGTGGGGTTGAAGTGATTCTCCGGCAGCCAGAAAGATTGATAGCCCAGTTGCTCCGCCAGGACCGCCTGCTGCGACAGGACCGCTGCCGTGGGCGTCTCGAACATCCAGGGCGTCAGACCGTAGTGCATGCTGCTCGAAGGGCTCGCCGGCTCAGGGGGACGCGAAGCCCGCGGTCACCAGGTTTCAAGCCAGGGGCGCAGAACGACTTCGAAGGCCCAGGTTGAGCGGTGCTGGCGGTGCAGCTGGAGATACAGCTCTGCGATCCTGTCAGGGTCAGCCATGTTGTCGTTTTCGGTGGTGCCGGCGCGTCGATGCCAGCGCGAGCCATCCTCCTGGCGCCAGCCGATGGCGGCATCAATCGGGATCTGGGCAACGTGGATCCCCTGCGGCGCAAGCTCCCGGGCCATGCTCTGGGTGAGGCCGGCTTTGCCGTGGCAGGCCATCGCAAACGCGGCGCTGCGCGCATAGCCTTTGAACGCCGCACTGGCGTTGGTGAACAGAATGGTCCCACGGCAGCCCTGTAGGTCAGGCTCCAGGGAAAGCATGCGCATTGCGGCCTGCTGGCCGACCAGAAAGGCGCTGTAGGCTGAGTTTTTCAGGGTCTCAAGCACCCGCTCAGGCTCAGCTTCGGTAAGGGCTTTGCGAAAGATCTCGGGGGTGCGCCCGTCAATGTTGTGCACCACCAGGCGTGGGCCGCCGAGCTCCGCGGAAACTGCTTCGAACAGATTGCTGACCTCGTCCGGGGACTGCGCATCGCAAGCATAGGTCTGCACGCCGTATTCGGCCGCCAGCGTGTGCAGAGCCGGCTTGTCCGGGTCCCGCGCGGCAACGGCTACCCGCAGGCCTTCGCGGGAAAACAGCCGCGCGCAGCTCGCGCTGAT
>JAYODW010000087.1:0-7026 GCA_038116745.1 Gammaproteobacteria bacterium | reverse complement strand
GAACCTTAATATTGTTTGAGTCGTAGCTCATAAAATTCTCCGTAAGCTTGACCGCTTCAGGTCACCGTTATGTTCCACGTGGAACATCGCACCATCTCGCACTACATCTTCCGGTAAGTCAGTTTTTTTAACCAATGTATAGAAACATTGTCGGCTCGGACTTCTTAATAACCTTAACGAGAGCCGTATCAACTCTTCGTCCAATTCTGCAGCAAGGTCATCGACAAGGTACAACGGCTCTCTCCCATTCCTTTGGGATATAAATTTTCCCTGTGCTTCGTAGATTGCTATCGCGAGTATTTTCAACAACCCTCTTGACAAGCGATAGTTCTGATCGGGTTCCAAGGCTTTAACAGTAAAATCTCCCCTATGCGCACCTATCCCGGTATATCCGGTATCCCTGTCCCGCTGAATTGTACTTTCAAGATGTGACTCCAGGCCCACATCCCGATTCCATCCAGGTTGATATTTGAGTGAAAACCCGAACAGTTTTTCAGGTAATTCGGAATCCAGCTCGCGCAGCGTTAGATTCAGCGAGAGCATCATTTTTTCCCGAGCGGTTGAGAGTAAATCAGCTGCTTTCGCCATTTCTGCACCCCAGAACGCCAGCTCTAAGTTCGAACCTCGATGTCTAAGAACTTCATTTCGGTGTCCCAGCGCGCGCCGGTAATTCTTCCAAGCGGTAACATAGCTAGGTTCCACGTGGAACATCGTTCTGTCCATGAAACTGCGTCTGCTACCCGGTCCCTCCTCTAACAACGTGCTGGCTTGCGATTCGATAACAACTATAGGAGTTTTTTGAGCAAGATCAGACGCTGATTTCACTGGTTGACCGTTAAGCCTGATCTCCGTAGCGGTCTTACTCTTTTTAACCCTGACATCGAACTGCTGGCCTGACGTGTCGACGAATTCGCCCCTGACACCTAAGAGGTTTTCACCCTTCCGGAGAACATCCCGTGTCTGATTGCTGACGAACGAGCGCCCAAGGCACAGGATACTGACCGCCTCGAGGAAACTCGTTTTACCGCTACCGTTGGCGCCGAGAATGACATTGACGCCCGCATCAGGAACACACTCGGCATCCTTCAGACAACGAACGTTAATCGCGTTGAGCCGTACAACTCGCATACCTTCTCAGCTATAAGAGGCTCTTTATTTATGTGCCCACCAGCTGAGACACCAAGCCTTAAAGCCTCATAGGCATCACAACATACCTCGCGCTGTCATCCCCCACAGCCCTAATCAGTGCACTACTTTGCGCGTCAACAAGATCAATTCGAACCTGCTCTGCCCGGATGACACCGAGCACATCCAATAGGTAGGAGACATTAAAGCCGACTTCAATACCGTCCCCCGCATACTGGATTTCCATTTCCTCCTCTGCCTCTTCCTGTTCCGGATTGTGGGCAACTGCCACCAGAAGCTCTTTCTTAAATGTCAGCCGTACGCCGCGAAATTTTTCATTTGAAAGAATAGAAGCTCGCCCGAGTCCAGACCTGAGGTCTTCACGCTGAGCCACTACCTGAAACTCAGATTCTCCCGGGATTACCCGGTCGTAATCGGGGAAACGCCCATCCACCAGTTTGGAAATGAGAGTTACGCTACCTAGAGTCGCCCTAAGGTGATTCTCCCCGATGCTTAACTGCACCTCACCATCCCCGTTGCTCAGGAGTCGAGCCAGTTCCAATACGCCTTTTCTCGGAATGATGTATTGCTTGCTCTCACCTCCCAGATCGACCGCGAGCTCCTTCTCGCAAAGCGCGAGTCGGTGACCATCGGTTGCTACCGCCCTTACTCTATGACCGTCTATTTCTAAAAGTAATCCGTTCAGGTAGTAACGCACATCCTGATGTGCCATGGCGAATAAGGTGCTCTCTACTAAGTCAACCAACACTTGCCTATCTAGAGAGAAATCAACCTGGGTTGAAAAATTCCCGACTGATGGAAACTCATCGCCACGCATCGCTGCTAAAGAAAACTTGCTTCTCCCTGAGGTCAGCTTAGCTTTATTTCCATCAGTGTCTATCGTGATTGCCGAACCAACGGGAAGAGCCCGACAAATGTCCAGCAACTTCCTGGCCGGCAACGCCGCTGCTCCTGTGTCTGTTTCAACGTCTGTGACTTCCGCACATAACTCGACTTCCATATCTGTCGACGTAATCCGAACGGCGTCAGCCAAACCTTCCACCAGAACGTTGCTCAGAATTGGCAGTGTTTGCCTACGCTCAACAACGTTATTCGCTGCTTGAAGAACAGGTAATAGAACTTCTCGAGATATTTTGATTTTCATAGTGGTTGTTATTAGTAGGGCAAAAGACGGTAATATTTTCTTTTTTTAGCTAAAACAATAAATTAGCGACTTGTTTGAGGTAATTTTTCTGACGCTAAGTTGTGGGTTCTCTGTGGAGGAAAACCATTTCTGAGAAGTCGCCAACATTATCCACAGGTTGCCGCTAAGCTGTCGCTAAGTTGTCAACGTTCTTTCCAGGTTTGCAAAGTCTTCCTGTATACGTGCATCACTGGCCCTTAATTCCGCTACCTTTCTGCAAGCATGCAGAACTGTCGTATGGTCTCTACCCCCGAAGGCATCTCCAATCTCTGGGAGGCTATGGCTGGTGAGTTCTTTAGAGAGTGCCATTGCTACCTGGCGTGGCCTCGCGATAGATCGATTCCTTCTCTTAGAAAGAAGGTCAGCAACCCTTATCTTGTAGTACTCCGCAACTGTGCGCTGGATGTTGTCTATGGTAACCAGCCTGTCTTGTAGAGCCAGTAGATCTCGTAAAGCTTCCCTGGCGAAGTCGAGAGTTATCGACTGGCCTGTGAAGTGAGCATTTGCTACCACTCTATGTAAAGCTCCTTCGAGCTCCCGTATGTTCGAACGAAAGCGTTTGCCTATGAAGAAGGCCACTTCATGGGGGAGGCTGATGCCAGACTGTTCTGCCTTTTTCATGAGGATAGCGACTCGTGTTTCAAGTTCGGCTGGTTCGATAGCAACGGTGAGCCCCCAGCCGAACCGGGATTTGAGTCGCTCTTCTACACCTGATACCTCTTTCGGGTAGCGGTCACAGGTCAAAACGATCTGTTGCTGACCCTCCAGTAAAGCATTGAAAGTGTGAAAAAACTCCTCTTGCGAGCGCTCTTTACCAGCAAAAAACTGGATGTCGTCGATGAGAAGAGCATCCGCGGACCGATAGAACTTTTTGAAGTCGTTCATGGCGTTGTGCTGAAGCGCTTTAACCATGTCGGCTACAAACCTCTCCGAATGCAGATAGACCACTTTCGCGCCACCCCGGCCCTGCGTCAGCAAATTTCCGACGGCGTGCATGAGGTGGGTTTTACCTAGACCAACGCCGCCGCATATGAACAGAGGGTTGTAGCCTTTTCCAGGATTTTCAGCGACTTGCAGAGAAGCTGCGCGCGCCAGCTGATTTGATTTACCCTCTACAAAGGTCTCGAAAGTGAAATCTTTCTTGAGCCCACTGCGAGTAGCAGCTTTTCTGGTTTCCGAACCTTCCGCGGTTGTCACAGGAGTGCCCTGGGATGTACTGACACTCTGCTCCTGTTCAGCCACATTTCTCGCCGCCGTAGTCGATTTGCTTCCTACAGTGAAGCTCAGCTTCAGGGTGGAAGCTCCTGCAATGTCACCAACGATGCCATGAATACGCTCTGCGTACTTGTCTCTAATCCAGTCGAGGACAAACCGGTTGGGTGCGAGAACGGTGATCCTCTCGCCGGTCTCTTCGGCCTGTAGCGGCCTTATCCAGGTATTGAACTGCTGCGCCGAAAGCTCGAGTTCCAGTTTTCTCAGGCATTGACGCCAGACGGGTTGTTCCATAGTGACCTGGTCGCAAGTTGGTTTGTGAGGCGAAGAGAGGCGCGAGAGTGTAGCGCTCGGCCCGAAACTTATCCACAACCTGAGCAGCGATATATTTCCATGATCTAATTGACTTTTTTGTAAACGAGGCCCTAGAATCGCGCGCTTTCTGATGCGCCACCATCTCGCAGAATCAGACCACTGAAATCGGACGCTCAATAATGAAACACACTTTCCAGCCTGGCCGAACTAAACGTATCCGTAAGCATGGGTTCAGAGCTCGTATGAAAACCAAAGGTGGTCAGCGCGTGATCCGCGCCCGTCGAGCGAAGGGACGTATGCGGCTTGCAGCCCAGTTAACGAACTAACCTCATAGAGAAGCCGTCAGCGACAATCCTGGCGGCCAGCACTTTTGGCTGGCACCAGCGACTGCACACCAGAGCAGAAATCGATCGTGTTTTCCGTCGAGGCACGCGAAAGCGCACGGCCGCGCTCATTACATATGCTCTACAGAACGATCGGGATTTTCCACGCTTGGGGCTTTCAGTCAGTCGTAAAGTTTCCCGTCTCGCGACACGGAGAAATGCGATTAAAAGGCGTGTCCGTGAAACGTTCAGATCACTTCAAAAAAAGATGCGGGCAGTTGACGTTTTCATAGTCATCCTGCCCCAAGCGGCTCTGCTGAGCAGACATGCTCTGACACATGAAGTAGCACAAGCGCTGCTCTCAGCAGCCGACTGGAAAAAGAGAATCTAGGTTGGAAAACACGCGCCTTATTCTGTTCGTTGCCCTGTCGATGCTTGGCCTGATGCTCTGGGAAGCATGGCAGGCTGACTATCACGCGGAGACCGTGCCGCCCAAGACAGCGGCTGTTTCCCAAAATCAGGCGATGCCCGCTTCAATCGCACCAGTGCCGAATGTACCGGAGGCGCAGGCATCGATGGATCCAATAGAAACCCGCGCTGCGACGGGAGACCGAGTGTCGATCAAGACAGACGTTTTTGATCTTGATCTCGACCCAGCTGGCGCCGGCCTCGTGCGCGCGGCTTTACGCAAATACCCGATATCACTGGATCATCCCGATATCCCGGTGGAACTGCTCGGGCAGGGGAAAGAGAAGACGTATGTTCTTCAGGGTGGCTTAACGGGTGATGAAGGTCTGCCTAACCACCGCCAGCATTACCTGTGTGATCAATCTTCTTATGAACTTCTTCCCGGAGAAGACGAGCTGATTGTTCGCTGTGCTCTGATGTCAGCTGAAGCGCTCACAGTAGAGAAAACGTATCGTTTCCAGCGCAACTCCTATCTGGTTGAACTCGTTTACGTGTTGCGAAACAACACAGATAGGACGCTCAAGGTTCACCACTATGAGCAGCTTCAGCGCAATCAGGTGTCTTCACGACAGGGCATGGTTTACACCTTCACAGGTCCAGTACTGTCCACGCCGGAAAAGCGTTTTGAAAAGTTCGACTACGATGATCTGGCGGAAGCGCCGCTCGCTGTGACAGCCACAGACGCATGGGTCGGTATCATCCAGCATTATTTCGTTACCTCTCTGCTTCCACCGCCGCCTGAAAACACCCAGTTTTATTCAAAGATAGTCGACCGGGAACGTTATCTGGTCGGGCACATAGGCCCGGCGATAAGCGTCCTTCCGGGAGCATCGGTAGACTTTCAAAGTCAACTATTCATCGGTCCCAAGCGTCATGACCTTTTGCAGGATACAGCGCCAGGGATGGAGCTGACGGTTGACTACGGCATGTTGTGGTTCATAGCAAAACCGCTTTTCTCCGTCCTGCAGTATTTCCATCACCTCACGGGAAACTGGGCTTGGGCAATCATCATCCTCACCTTCCTGCTGAAGCTGACCTTCTACCCACTGTCCGCCGCGGGCTACAGATCTATGGCCAATATGCGTCGAGTCCAGCCCAAGATGCTAGCAATGCGTGAACGCTATGCAGAGGATCGGGCGCAGCTCAATCAGGCGATGATGAACCTGTACAAAGAGGAGAAGATCAACCCGCTGGGCGGCTGTCTCCCGATTCTTATCCAGATCCCGGTTTTTATCGCGCTCTACTGGGTTCTGCTGGAAACCGTGGAAATGCGACAGGCGCCGTTCATCCTCTGGATCAAGGACTTGTCCAGCAAGGACCCGTTCTTCGTTCTGCCGCTGCTGATGGGGATAAGCATGTGGATTCAGCAGAAACTGAACCCAGCACCCTTGGATCCGATGCAGGCAAAGGTAATCCAACTGATGCCCATCATCTTCACCGTCTTCTTCGCTTTTTTCCCTTCGGGCTTGGTGCTCTATTGGGTCGTGAACAACGTGCTCTCTATCGCCCAGCAGTGGCGGATTACCAAGGTAATCGAGTCTCAGGCCCGCTGAGGTGCTGACGCAAACGCTTTAGCATCCAGAGCGCGGATACCGCTGTGGACACTGAAACGATTGTGGCCGTCGCGTCCTCCTCAGGGCGTGGTGGGATAGGAGTTGTCCGGCTCAGCGGTCCGGACTCAGCCGCTATCCAGGCACAGATCTGCGGGCGAACTATCGCTCCGAGAACTGCGGTATACGCTGTCTTCCGTGAAGAAAATGGTGACGCCATCGATGATGGGATCGCACTGCTTTTTCCTGCGCCGGGCAGCTATACGGGTGAGCAGGTGGCGGAATTGCAGGGCCACGGAAATCCTGTTCTGCTGGAAAGATTGGTGGCTCGCGCCTGTGAACTGGGCGCCAGATCAGCGCGTCCGGGCGAATTCACTGAGCGCGCCTACCGCAATGGGCGGCTTGATCTGGCACAAGCGGAAGCGGTGGCAGATCTGATTAACAGTGCGACTCTGCGCACTGCGCGCGCCGCGCGGCGCACGATGGAAGGTGCCTTCGGGGCACAGCTGACTTCAATGATTGAAACACTGCGGGCAGGGCACGCCATGCTCGAGGCCAGCATCGACTTCGGCGACGATGTTGCGTCAGAAGACCTGCTCGATCAGCAGCTTATCCTCCAGCAGAGTGTGGTTGATGAGCTCCGAGCACTGATAACAGCCGCGGAGAAAGGTGTGCGCCTTCACACAGGGGCTGTTGTCGTGCTTGCCGGCGCACCCAACGTGGGTAAGTCCTCGCTTATGAATGCGCTGACGCAGATTGAACACGCGATAGTGACACCGCATGCCGGAACCACGCGTGATGTTCTGCATTGCGACCTCCTGATCCGCGG
>JAYODW010000086.1:0-7721 GCA_038116745.1 Gammaproteobacteria bacterium | reverse complement strand
CCGAGGCCGACCCAGGCGAGCACCGCATCGATTGCAGCGGCGTCCCCGTCCTCGAGCCCCACGCACCGCGCGAGCGCAGCGTCGCTTACCGTCTCAAGACGGGCCGCTGGCAGTGCCATCGCTGCGGGATCCCGTTTCAGCGTCGCCAGCACGCCAAGCAGATAGACTTGCAGCAGCGCACCTTCAGGCAGGAACCCGTGGCCCCGGAGGTACTGCAGCAACCGCTCAATCTGCGCGGTGCACAATGCGGGATCAGCCTCCAGCGCCGACCAGGAAAGCGGCACACAGCGACAGAACTGCAGCCGCCCACGGGTCAGCACGCTTTGCCGCAGGCCACTCGCGGGGTGCCAGCTCACCATCAGCACGTGTTCACCCGGCATCCGGTCAGCAGCCAGTCGCCACAGCGCAGGCATCAGGGCCGGCAGACTGCTCAGGCAGCGCACCGGCACGCGCTGACCAAGCGCAAGATCGAGCCAGTCCGTCAGCCACTCGCCCGCCGGCACGGTGCAGAAAAGCACCCACTCATCACCACGGCGGCCGGCCTCACGACCGCAGCCCAGAGTCAGTTGATAAACCGGCTCTGAGCCCATCTGCCGGGCGCGGCGCGTGAGCAGCGCTCGCCGGCTGGCGCCTCTGAGCGGCGGGATCCGCTCGCGGCGATAGACCTCATCACCGCGATCCACCAGCACCACCAGCGGCTCACTGCGCCGTTCGGCCAGCGCGGTGGCGAAGTCGGCTCGACCTGACGCATCGGCCTTGAATCGCCTGCCTGCCGCCAGCCCGTCGCGGCTGGACTCGAACAAGGTCGCGCCGGCCTGAGCAACCAGCAGGAGACGGGTAGCGCGATGGATGCGTCCGCCGGTCAACAAAGCGGCGCGGGCGCTGCGACCGATTGCGGAGATCAGCGCTGCTGCAGGCCTTTCGCCGCGCGGCCTCCCCCTTGTGCCCGCGCCAGCCACCTCAGATCCCGACCCGGGTGAACAGTCCATAAAGCGGACTGAACACCGCAAACGCGATCCACAGCAGCATAGCGCCCAGTAACAACGTTACAGCCGGAAGCAGCGTCGCCTGCAGACGGGCCATCGTTCGCTCAACGTCGCGCGCGTAAAAAGACGCGACCGAAAGCATGGCGCTGTCCAGTGCGCCGGAGGTTTCCCCAACATGCAGCATGCGCACAACCAGGGAAGGAAACAGACCGCTTGCCGCAAAACCGGCGCTGACCCCGCTGCCACGCCTCATGGCGTCGCCCGCTTCACTCAGCGCTGCCGCCAGGGCGCGGTTACCGGCAAGGTCGTGCAGCTGCGCCACGCTGTCGATCACCGTCACGCCTGCGCCGTAGAGCATGGCGAGGGCATGACACAAACGGGTCATGGTGAGTTTATGAACGAGCGGGCCGGCCAGCGGAATACGCAGCGCGAGGGCGTCCATGCGCAGCGCCACCCCGGCGCTCACCCGTCGCAGGCAGCCCAGCACCGGTAGCACACAGAGCAGTGCCGCCCCCAGGAACACGCCGTACTGCTGAGCAATCCGTGCGCAGGCGAGCAGCCAGCGCGTCTGCCATGGCAGCGCCTCACCCATAGCCCGGAGAAAACTGACCAGCTCGGGCACCAGATATACAAGCAGGAATGCCAGCACGCAGAGCAGGAGAACACCGACCAGCGCAGGGTAGTAGAGCGCCTGGCGCAGCCGGGAAAAGTGCTGCTCCTCCCATTTGAGATCCATCTCAAGGCGCGCCAGCGCCGACTCAAGCCGACCGCTCTGCTCTCCGGCCGCGATCAGCGCAACGAACACCGGCGAAAACACACCCGGGTGCTGCGCCAGCGCTGCTGAAAGGCTCAGCCCTCCGCGGATGTCATCACCGAGGGAGGCGCACACCTGCCGCAGCACCTCACAGTCATCGCTGGCGTGCAGATCGTCCAGCGCATCAAGCAGCGGCACACCGGCCGCCAGCAGTTGCTGCAGTTGAGCGCAGAGATGGATCAGCCGTGGCCGCCCGACCCGACGGCCGCGGCGCCGGGCCCGGCCCGGAGAAAGCTCCCGGGAGACCAGCAGCTCCAGTCCCTGCCGCGCCAGGCGAGCCTCCAGCTCGTGCTCACTGCGCGCCTGCAGGTGCCCGCGCCGGAGCACGCCGTCAGCCGCCACGGCGCGAAAACGATAGAGGCTCACACGATACCCCGCGAGAAATCGACCTGTCGGCTGGCTTCCTCAAACGACGTCACGCCGGCGAGTACCAGGGCAGCGGCGGCCTCAGCGAGCCCGCGGAAATCATCCGCCGCTGCAGCCTGCATCAACTCCTTCACTGCCTCTCCGGCAGCAATCAGCGCGGCCAGCTGCCTCCCACACCGCAGAACTTCCACGACCGGCACCCGCCCGAGGTAGCCACGGTGCTCAGCCCGACGCCCGGCGGCGTTCACCCGCAAGAGCGTGGGCGGTGCAGCCGCATCCACGCCCAGCAGCCGGCACTCCGCGGCGGCGGGTCGATATCGCTCGGTGCACTCGAGCCGCAGCCGGCGCAGGAGCCGCTGAGCAACAACCCCGACCAGGTGCTCGGCCAGCAGCGCGGCGCTGACACCCATGTCAGTAAGCCGTGGCAAGGCACCGAAGGAAGACGGTGCGTGCAGGCTTGAGAACACCCGATGGCCGGTCATGGCCGCGCGCAGAGCCATCCGCGCCGTCTCCTGATCGCGGATTTCACCAATCAGAATCACATCAGGCGCCTGGCGCAGCAGCGCGCGCACACCGTCGGCGAAGCCGGGTCCACTACCCTCGCGCACCGCCGTCTGTCGCACCATGCCCAGAACGTACTCGACCGGGTCTTCAAGGGTCATCACGTTGAGCGCTTCACGATCGAGGTCGTGCAGCAGGCTGTAGAGCGTGGTTGTCTTGCCGCTACCGGTCGGGCCGGTGACCAGCAGCAGGCCGGCCGGACTTAGCGCCAGGGTCCGCAGAGACGTCAGAGCCTGCTGCTCGAGGCCGAGAGCATGCAACGGCACGATGCCCTTCAGGCGGTCAAGCAGGCGCACGACGATGTTTTCACCGTGCACAGTCGGCATGGTGGAGACGCGGCAGTCGACCGTCCGCCCGGCAAGCGGCAGGGTGAAACGCCCGTCCTGCGGCAGGCGGGTCTCGGCGATATCCAGGCCCGCCATGATTTTGAAGCGCACCGCGACGGGCGGCCAGAAATCGCAATGTAGGCTGCGCACTGTCCGCAGCACTCCGTCCACGCGGTAGCGGAACCGCAGGTAGCCGGCATCAGGTTCGATGTGCAGATCGGACGCGCCCTGCCCGACGGCATCGCGGAGCAGCGCGTCGCACAGGCGGACAATCGGCGGATCGAGAGCCTCGGCATCGCGCGCGGTTTTTTCCGCCAGAGCGCCGCTGGCTTCGAGCGTGCGCACGACACCGTCCAGCGCGAGCTCATGGCCGTAGGCCTGATCCAGTGCCAGATCGAGTTCGCTCGACGTCGCCAGCACGGGGTGCAGCAACATGTCCGGCCCGAGCAGCGCACCGACCGCATCCAGCGCAGGCACATCATGAGTGTCGTCCATGGCCAGGGTGAGGCACTGGCGCGACACATCCAGCGTCAGCGGGACGACACGCAGCCGGCGCGCGGTTGCAGGAGGGATAAGGGAAACCGCGTCAAGGTCGGCCCCGGCCGGACCGATCAGCGCACGCTCCTGGCCGAGCAGCTCGCAGATTGCATCGACCACCTGACACTCCGAGGTAAAACCGAGCCGACAGAGCACCCGACCGAGACGCTCTCGTGTGCGACGCTGTTCGGCGAGGGCAATATCGCGCTGGTCAGCGCTGAGGTGTCCGCCCTGTACCAGACGCTCACCAAGCCGCTGCGCGGGCCTTTCGCGCGCAGCGCCATCCCCGATGCCGCTGACCGACGACAGGCCGGCGCCCGGCCCGACAGGATGCTTCGCACGCGCGGCGCCACGCCGCCTGATCATGTCGCAGCAGGCGGCACAACGGCGCCGGCCCTGCGTCCTTCGATCGGCATCGGTCGTCCATTGACCAGTGGACGCACGAAAATCACCAGCTCCGTTTTGCGAGAGCTACGCTCGCGCGTGTCGAACAGCAGTGGTCCAATCAGCGGTAGCCGCGCCAGTCCGGGCACTTCGCGCGTGCCGCGGCGCGTCTCTTCCTGCATCAGCCCGCCGAGGACACCGATCTGTCCATGCGCAAGCCGCAGGACGGACTCCAGTTCGCGCACCCGGATGATCGGCACGGAGCTGGTGACATGATCCCGATCGGCGCCGAGCATTTCTGCCGCCAGCTGGGTGCCGGGATCGAGTGCCTCGCCGACTTTCTGCGAAATCGTCGGACGCAGCGTGAGCGTCACCTCGCCAGCGGACGAGACCTGCGGGGTCACAGCCATGACCAGCCCCACCGGCACGGAGTGGATCTCAGATTCAACATAGGTGCGTCCCTGCTGACTGCTGGTGCTGTCCTTGTCGGTGACATCGAGCGTGAAATAGACCAGCTCTTCGACCACCTTGAGCACTGCGGTCTGGTTGTTGAGAACCATCAGGCGCGGGCTGGACAGCACCCGGGCGTCGCCGAACTCCTGCAGCAGGCGCACGCTCGCGCTCACCGCATTGGCACCCAGATCAGGATCGACGTAGCCCAGGGTGAACGTTGAAATGGCGTTATCAATCACGCCGTCGGTGATCTGGCCGAGAAGCTTCTGCTCTGCGGAAAAACCAGCCGCGCCCTCCTCCAGCAGCAGCGCCCAGTCGACACCTGCCTGGAAGTGATCATTCAGGGTGACCTCGACGATGGTGGCTTCGATCAGCACCTGGCGCCGCGCGCTGTCCAGGGTTCTGGTGATGAATGCCGCGACCTCGGCCTGCTCACGCGCGGTCGCATGGACTGACACGACCCCGGCTTCGGCGTTGATCACAACCGGCTCAGCGTGCTCTGCAGGGGCACCGGCGCGGCCCAGCAGGCTGCGCACGTTGGCCTCCAGACTGTCCCAGAAGCGGTGGTAAGAGCGGGATTCAAGGCGGGTCGATGAGGCGTTGCCGGCGGCCGGCCCGGCGGAACCCGCGCTGCTCTCATCGAGGCCCGTGCCGGTGGTCGCCACCTGGGTAGCGACCCCCACCGTGGTATCCGTCTCCCGTGACAGGTTGACGTAATCAACCACGTAGAGCTCGGTATAGGGCAGGTCAGCCTCCACCCGCACCGCGCCGCCCATCCAGGTGCAGCGCAACGGCAGCTGGGTCGTAATCCGCTCCAGGATCCTCGCCAGCGGTTCATTGACCGCGTGCAACGACACCATTCCCGTCACTTCCGGGGCCAGATCGAGATTGATCTGTGCGTCTCGCGCCAGCGAGAAGAGCAGCTCGCGTACCGGCATGTCGTGAGCGACGACAGAAAAGCGCTCGCCCTCTGCCAGGTCCGGCGGCAGGTCAATAACGGCGCGCACACGCGGCGGCGGCGCGGCAGGTGAGAAAACCAGCGGCGGTGGCGCGGGCGCCAATCCCGGGTGATCCACCGTGCGCTCCGGCGTCAGCGCTGCACAGCCGCCGAGCGCGCTCGTCAGGCTCAGCAGGGCCAGCGCGCGCGCGTAACGAGAGCGACGGCTGCGCTGCGCAGTGACGTTCCCAGCGGCGGCTCCCGCAGGCGCGCAGCGGCGACATGTCATAAAGCCTGGATCGTTCATCGTGCGGTCCCTGCACTGTGATCTGGCTGGCGCCATCGTGACGCCAGTAGTGGTTTTGCTGTGTCACCGACCGCTGCTATTCAGAGCGCGGCGCAGTGGCACGGGCTCGAGACTAGGTTGCGCGAGCCGCCCGGACCACCTGCCGCACAGCAGAGGACGCCGGTCCGGGAAAAATTCCCGAGGCGAGGCGGGAGAACGTCGCAGATGCGCCGGCGCGGCCCGCTCCAGCGGAGCCGGCGCCCGGTGGAGACCTAGGCGCTGGTCGAGGCCCCCAGCGCGCCGCAGATCGCCGTCACGGCCTCGTGCTGGTTCATGGTGTAGAAATGGAGTCCGGGCGCACCGCGTGCAAGCAGATCCGCACACAGCGAGGTCACCACGTCGATACCGAAGGACTGGATCGAGGTACGGTCATCTCCGAAGTCCTGCAGACGCTTGACCATCCAGCGCGGTAGCTCAGCGCCGCACATCTCAGAGAAACGCCTGAGGTTGGAAAAATTGGTGATCGGCATGATGCCGGGCACGATATCGATCGTCACGCCGCGCTCGCGCGCCGCATCGACAAAGCGCAGGTAGGCGTCCACGTTGTAGAAATACTGCGTGATGGCGCTGTCCGCACCTGCGTCAACCTTACGCCGGAAGTGGTCCAGATCGGCCGTCGCACCACTGGCCTGAGGATGCACCTCCGGGTACGCCGCTACCGCGATATGAAAGTGATCGCCGGTTTCCGCCCGGATCAGCGCGACCAGCTCGTTGGCATGCCGCAGCTCGCCGAAACCGGTGGTGCCCGAAGGCATATCACCGCGCAGCGCAACCAGCCGCCGGATCCCGGCCTCTCGGTAGCTCGCCAGGACGGTTTTGATGTCTGCCGCGGCAAAGCCGATACAGGACAGGTGCGGCGCACTGTCGACGCCCGTCGTTGCGTGCAGATCGAGCACCGTCTCCAGGGTCAGCTCCCGCGTGCTGCCGCCGGCACCAAAAGTGACCGAGAAGAATTCCGGGGACAGCGCGGCCAGACGGCTGCGGGTGGTCGCCAGACGCGCGACCGCCTCGGGAGAACGGGGTGGAAAAAATTCGAAACTCAGATTGTGCAGGGGCGGCGAGGTCATCCGGTGGGTCCAAATCAGCGCGGGGGCGCAAGATTAACAGGCGCGGCGCGGCCGCAACCGGGCGACTGCGCAGAAACTGGACCGAAGACTGGAAAAGCCGCCGCATTCACGTGTTTTTAGCCGACCTCTGAGCGGTTAAAATCTTCCTGCCGGAGGTTTTCGCGCCTGCGCTCACCGAACCCCCCGGCCTCAGGTCCGAACACAGACCGACCCGCTTGCGCGGCGCCCGAGCTTACGCCCGCCGTGCGCGTTTCAATCGACTACTGATCAGGGAGCTGGAAAGCCGGAAACGACCCCGCCAGCGCGCTTTCCTCAGCAGCATCAGGCTGCTGTCAGTTGCGCCGGCGCCGCGGCTTAACCGTCGACCGCCAAGGAACTATCTGATGAGCAACCCGCACAACGCGTCTGCATCTCAGGGCCCGTCTACCGACCGTCGCGAGCTGGCCAACGCTATCCGTGCGCTGGCCATGGACGCGGTCCAGGCTGCCAACTCGGGACATCCCGGTGCACCGATGGGCATGGCAGATATCGCCGAAGTGCTCTGGCGGGATGTACTTCGACATAATCCGGCGAACCCGGACTGGGTCAATCGCGACCGGTTTGTGTTGTCGAACGGACACGCATCAATGCTCCTCTACGCGCTGCTGCACCTGAGCGGGTACGCGCTATCGATTGAGGAACTCAAACGCTTCCGGCAGCTGCATGCGCAAACACCGGGCCACCCGGAATTCGGCGAAACGCCAGGCGTGGAAACGACCACCGGACCGCTCGGCCAGGGTCTGGCCAACGCGGTCGGGATGGCACTGGCCGAGGCGCACCTCGCGGCGCGCTTCAACCGCCCGGACTTTGCGGTAGTCGACCACCACACTTACGTGTTTGCCGGCGATGGCTGCCTGATGGAAGGGATCTCACACGAGGCGTGCTCTCTGGCCGGCACGCTGGGC
>JAYODW010000085.1:0-7855 GCA_038116745.1 Gammaproteobacteria bacterium | reverse complement strand
TCTGAGAGCCGGACGATTTTAGGTGCGACGGTCGGCCGCTGACCGGCTAATTTTCGAAACTGAGCAACACCGTTCAGCCTTTGTACCCACCGGAGACACACAATGTTTCCCCGGTAACGTAGGAAGCGTCATCGGACGCGAGAAAGGCTATTGCGGAAGCGAGTTCATCGGGCGTGCCAAAGCGCCGCATCGGCGTGTCGGCGATAGTCTGATCGATGACCGCCTGCCAGTGCGTCGCTTCCGAGTCTTTCATGCCATCCGGATTTCTCGGAACAGCGCGTTCGCCGACGTCCACACCCCCCGGTGACACGCAGTTGACGCGTATATCGTATGGCGCGACCTCCATCGCGAGGCAGGTAGTAATGGCGACGACGCCGCCTTTGGCGGCAGAGTAAGGCACGCGATTGATACCACGCGTGGCGACCGAGCCGACATTGACGATAGCACCGCGGCGACGTTCCATCATCGTCGGCAGTACCGCGTGGCAGCACCACAGTGTGGGCCACAGAGACCGATTGATTTCGCGTTCGATTTCCGTTTCCGAGTATTCCCAGTAGGGCTGCGCCCAGATGGTGCCGCCGACATTGTGGACAGCGACATCGATACTGCCAAATCGTTCACGTGTATCGGCCACGAGCATGCGCGCGCCTTCTGCCGTTTCGAGATCGGCAAGGCAGACACTCGCCGTTCCGCCGGCCGCCCGGATTTCTTCCATGACGCCCCGTGCCTGTTCTTCCGCCCGATCGGCGATCACGACCCGACCGCCTTCAGCGGCCAGTCGCAGTGCCGTGGCGCGCCCAATACCCTGGGCGGCGCCAGTTACGATGCAGACTTTCCCGTCAAATCGTTGTGTTGACATCTTGATGTGCTCCTGCGCCGCCCGCACGCGGGTGTTTCACTGGTCCGCCGCATGGTGCCGCAGCGGCGATGCTGGCCGCCAGACTCAGGCGGACCGTCACCCGGATTGTTGCTATGCTAGCATGTTACAGCATTGGCATCGCCCGCCCCTGTGTCTCCTGCAGGGGGGAGCCTCGGGGCCGGGCGGACGAACTATGAGGTCCACGCAGTAATGACGGCGCAGCTTGAGTTTTTTTTCGATTTCATGAGTCCGTTCGCCTACCTCGCGCATCGTCGGGTCGCCGAATTGGCGCGGCGATACGGCCGCGAACTGCGTTACGTGCCAATGAACCTCCCCGCAGCGAAAATCGCCGCAGGTAATACCGGGCCGTCCAACCGTGAAATTCCGGTCAAGTTGCGTTACCTGATGCAGGACATCAATCGGTGGGCGGCACTGGACGACATGCCGGTCGCGTTCCCGGCATCTCTTGATTCCGATCGCATGAATCGAGGTACATTCTTCGCCCTCGACCGTGGCGACGCGGAAGCTTACCTTGCCGCGTGTTTCGATCGCGGCTGGGGCGAAGGCGCCGACATCAGCAGTGACGAAACGCTGGCCGCCGTGGCGGCATCGCTGGGCTGGTCACCGGACGAGTTTCTCGCCGCGCTGGAAACGGCGGAGATCGAACAGCGCTACGCGGCGGCGAACGCGGAAGCACATCGTCGTGGCGTGTTCGGGGTGCCGAGTTTTTTCGTTGGCGAGGAAATGTGGTGGGGCAACGACCGGCTTCACTTCCTTGAGCAGTACCTGGCTGCCCATCAGGGCTGACCGGGGCACGGCTGGTCCTTACCGATGCTCGCACTGCGTAAAGTCGCGCCCGGCCCCGGCGGGCTCGCGCTGGACGATGTGACGCGGCGTGACCCCGGCCCGGGCGAGGTCGCGGTCGCTGTCGACGCCGCCGGGATCTGCGGCACGGACATGCACATTTACCGCGGCGCGCCGTTTGCCGCGCGTATGCAGCTGCCCACCGTACTCGGCCACGAGATAGCCGGCCGAGTCGAAGCGCTGGGTGCAGGCGTCACCGGCCTTCGGGTCGGCGAGCGGGTCGCGGTTGAAAGCCATATTCCGTGTGGACAATGTCGAATCTGTCGTACGCACCGGGCTCATATCTGCCCCGATACCCGCTACCCTGGCGTCGACATCGACGGCGGTTTTGCGGCCTTTGCGGTATTGCCTGCTGAGATTGTGATCCCTTTGCCTACGGCCATTGAGCCAC
This sequence comes from Gammaproteobacteria bacterium, assembly GCA_038116745.1. Taxonomy (GTDB): domain Bacteria; phylum Pseudomonadota; class Gammaproteobacteria; genus JAYODW01. The sequence continues at coordinate 5,741 of JAYODW010000085.1, read as the reverse complement.
GAATCGCCGCGCTGTTCGAGCCGTTCGGCATCGCGGTCCACGCGAGCCTCGAGGGCGGTGGCGTTGCCGGCCGGCATGTCCTGATTTCCGGATGTGGTCCGATCGGTCTGCTTAACGTGATCGCCGCCCGCGCGCTCGGTGCCCGCCGCATTACCGCCACCGACATCAATCCGCGAAGACTCGCCGCCGCGGTCGCTGCTGGTGCCGACGAAGCGATAGACGTGAGTACGCGCACGCTGGCAGAGATCAGCAATGATGTCACCGGTGGTGCCGGGTTCGAGGTCATGATCGAATATTCCGGCGCCGCGAGCGTCCTCGAGCAGGCCGCGGGCTGTGTCGAACCGGGCGGCGAGCTGCGCATTCTCGGGGTGCCGGCGGGAGCCGCTAACGTGCCGTTCGAGCAGTGGCTCATGCGTGGCCTCGTCGTACGCGGTATTCATGGCCGGCGCCTGCACGAAACCTGGGAGGTGGCCGTCGAACTCGTGCTGGGTGGGCGCGTCGACCTCGCGCCTGTCATATCCCACGAGCTGCCGCTCGCCGAAGGTCTGGATGGGTTCGAGCTCATTGAGCGCGGTGAGGCGCTGAAGGTAGTACTCGATCCGTCATAGCGCGGTCCTATGGCGTGAAACTGGAGGGGAAACGCGCATGACATCGACTCGCGGCATGGTTGAACCGGAAGTACGCTGGCCCGCCCGTTACAACGAAATTCCCAAGGAGGTCTTCGTCCGCAAGGATGTCTTCGAGCTTGAGCTGGAACGCATCTTTCACGGCCCGGAATGGCACCCGGTAGGTCATGAAGGCGAGATTCCGAACCCCGGAGATTTCAAGACCTTCTCCGTTGGACGCGTGCCGCTGATCATCAATCGTGATCAGCAAGGTGAGGTCAATGTCTTCTACAACGCCTGCTCGCACCGCGGTAACCAGCTCGAGACCCGGCTGCACGGCAACCGGACCGAGTTCGAATGCCCCTACCATCGCTGGCTGTTCGACAGCAGCGGGAATCTCGCGGGTTGTCCCAATTATCGCGAGTTCAAACCGGGTTTCGACAAACGCGATTATCCGTTGAGCCGTCCGCGCACGGCGAGCTTCAAGGGACTGATATTCGTTACGTTCAGCGAGACGACGCCGGATATCGGCAGTTTCCTCGGCGACATCCGCTCAACGCTCGGCGAAGCGCTGGGGGAGGATGGCCGCCTCCGGCTCATCGGCTACCAGCGCGTCACCTACCGCACCAACTGGAAGGCGTACTGCGACAACGATGGTTACCACGCGCCGCTGCTGCACCGCGCGTTCAAAATGCTGAACTGGCAGGGCGGCAAGGGACGCCAGTACGCGACCCGCGAGCGTGGTCACATGGGTTTCGAAAGCGAACTGACCGCGCCGACTGAGGTCAGTATGCTCAAAGACAACTCGATCATCGCTTTTGAGGGCGTCGACCCGTCCAAGGGTTCCCGGGTGATAGAGCTGTTCCCGTTTTTTATCGCCACGAAGCACCTCGACACCATCAATCTGCGTTTCGCAATAGCGCGTTCGGTCGACGAAACGGAAGTGCATTACGCCTTTTTTCACCACCTCGACGACAGCGAATCACTGAAACGGCACCGCATTCGGCAGTCGTCCAACCTGCTCGGGCCCTGCGGACTCATCAGCATGGAAGACGCCTCGGTGTTTCACCGCGTGCATGTTGGCAATCACACCCCTGGAACGGTCGAATTCCAGAAAGGGGTGAAAACGGTGGACCACCTCGATTTTGATTTCAAGCAGAACGACGAGACCGGGAACCTGCCGCGCTGGGAGTACTACCGCTCCGTGATGGGTTTCGAGCGGGTTCAGGCATGACTAGCCCGCCGCTGCCGCTGGATCTCATCGACGCGCTGCAGATGCGTTATTTCGACGCGCTCGACGGTAAGGACATGTACGCCTGGCTCGACACGTTCTCGGAGGCCGACGACACGAGTTACGTGCTCAATACCTTTGATAACGAGACCGCGGATTTGCCGCTCGCCTTGATGCTCGACGACTGCCGCTCACGCCTGGAAGATCGCGTCACTTACATCCGTGAGATCTGGGCCGGGACATTTGAGGATTACCGCACACGGCACTTCGCGCAGCGCATAGCCTGCACGTCGGCGGGCGAGGCGGATACGTACAATCTGCGCTCGAATTTCTGCGTGTTTTTCACGAGCGACGCCGATGGGCAGTCGCGGGTACTCGCCTGTGGCGAATATCGCGACGTGATCCGGATCGAAGCGGGCGAAGCGCGGTTCCTGTCGCGCAAGGCGCTATGTGATACCACGGTTCTGCCGCAGTATCTCGTCTATCCGGTATAACGGCCGCCCGGCTCCATGACCGATCGTGCAGGTCAACGCCGTCTACTGCTGTATCACATATCATGGCTTTCGATTGGCGTAACAGCAGTAATCATTCGATCGCGAATTGTCGGTAATAACGCTTGAGTCAGCTATTTAGCGACACGTGATCGTTCATCAGCATGTTCAGCGTCTCTTCTATACCGGTGCTGGCGCCGTAGTTCAATCTGCAGTTGGTTGTTCCCTTGCTGCTTTGATCACGCCGGCGAAGCAACGAAATCGCTCACCAGCTTATTAAAGCGCGCCGCGTGCTCAATCTGCGTCCAGTGGCCGCAGCAGCCGAAGACGTGCAGCTCCGAGCGCCGAATCAATTCGGCCAGCCTGAGCGACGTTGCCAGCGGCAGGATGCGATCCTCGCGGCCATGGATCACGAGCGTACGCTGGTCGATGGCGCGGATATCATCCTCGTCGCTGGCCAGCATGTCGATCCAGCGCTGACGCGGCGCCGGGAACATGCTCGCGTAGGCTTCCTGAAAACCGGGTTGTACGCTCGCCTTGTAGCGCAGCTCTGCGAGTTCGTCGGTGACCAGTGAACGGTCATAGGCAAACAGATCGAGCAGTGCGCGCATGTTTTCTACCGAGGGCTCGTAACCCCAGGCCGTGTCAAGTCCCGGCGTCAGTTCGAAGGAGACGCCGGCCGCGCCCATCAGTACCAGCCGCGAAACGCGTTCGGGATGACGAATGGTCAGGGCCAGCGACAACGCGCCGCCGAACGAGTTGCCGACAAGGTTGACCTTGTCCAGACCCAGTGCGTCCATGAACGCCACGGTGTGGCCGAGCCAGGTATCGAGATTGTACGTGACGTTCGCGGGCCGGTCGGTATAGCCGAAGCCGAGCATGTCGGGCGCGATTACCCGGTACCGCTCGGCGAGCGCGGGGATGGCGAGGCGCCAGTTCGCCCATGCGGTAACGCCCGGTCCGGAACCATGGATCAGCATCACGGGTTCGCCGCTGCCCGTGTCGTGGTAATTGGTGCGAATGCCACCGGCTTCGATGTTGTTCGCGATTTCCGGGGAGTCGTTGCTCATGGATAGTCAGGTTCCTTCAATGGGTTCGGGATCAGAGAAATACGGACAGGTTTTCATCGAGGATGACGTTGTGATCAAGCACGATATGGCGTCGCGCCAGACGCAGACCGGTCTCCGTCATCCGCAGCCGGTCACGGCGTGCGGCCACGAACCAGCCTTCCTCGTCTTCGCGCCGGTTGCGGTAGAGAACGATGTTCGAATAGACCGCATATTCGTCAGGAGCGTCGCCGGATTCCACGTCGATATTGGTGACCATGCGGCGCACGCGCGCCGGTGGATCCTCATTCCACGCGAGGCCCGATTCAAAGCGTTGCACGCGATGGTCGAGGTCGGTGCGGTCATCGTTGTAAACCGATGCCGCGTCAGCGGGCGTAGGTTCCGGGCGCTTGTCCTTGCGGAAACGGTTTTCCCGAATCGGCATCCAGTAATGAATGTCGTCCGTCACCATGCCGAGCCAGTCGCGAAAACGCTCCTCGTCCAGCGCCCGCGCTTCGCGATAGAGAAAGGTGCATACCGCGAGATACTCTTCCAGCGGTACGTCCAGACGGGGGGCGACGGCGCTCACGCGGCGTACTCCGCGCGCCGCGCCGCCATGATCTTGTCCCAGTCCTCGTGCAGCATCATCGTGCGCCACATACGCAGGAGGTTGCGGTGCGAGGCTTCGTTGTCCGCGGGCTGTGAAACCCTGCCGGGGAACACCGGGTGGGCGTGTTCGCGCGCCAGTCCCATTTGCGCATTCAGCGGCTGCTGGCGGGTGACCCAGCCGGCGGCGGTGTTGGTATTGCCTTCCATGTTCTCGCCGTCGTCGCCCTCGAGCAGGCCGGCCGCGCCGAAGGTTTTTTCGTTACTGTGGCGGATGCCGCGTTTGAGCGAATCCGGCATGTCCTGCTCGACCAGTGTCCAGGTCCAGATCTCGAGTTCGCGCGGGCCGCGCGGCTGCCACACTTTCCAGGTGTCGATGCCGCGCAGGAACGAAGTATTCGGAAACATGGTGCCGTCCCAGATAGCGTTATAGATCTCGGCGCGCTCCGGGCCGAGTTCCTTGCGCACAACAGGTATGCGGGCGCGCATCCAGTCGTCGAACTCGCGCGCAATTTCACCCTGGTGGATGTGAGGGAACAGATCCTCGGTACCCGGCGATGCATTGAAGCCATGGCCAAACGTGGTGGTGAATTGATAGCCGGGGGCGACCGCTTTGTTGCCCTGGACCTCGGCTAAGGCCCCGCCGATCACCGACACCGCGGCGGCATGTGTCCAGCCGGCATGGTAGAAATCGCCGGCGAAATTCTCGGCGAAAAATTTCCAGTTCGCGCGTACGCGCACCTTGATCGGCGGGCCCAGCAGTTCCGCGCCGCCGGGCACAGCCATGAAGGTGTCGAAGTACCAGCCCATCTCGCCGAGATAGTCTTCCAGCGAGGGTGCGCTGGCATCGAAATTGCCGAACAGAAAGCCGCGATAACTTTCCACCCGCACCGTTTTCAGCCCCAGCTTTCCGCGATCGAAGTCATCGCCGTAGATTTCCTTTTCCAGCGGTACGTCGGCGAGCGCGCCGTCGAGGCCATACGCCCAGCCGTGGTAGTGACACACGAAGCTGCGCGCGTTGCCGGAGTCGGCGCGGCAGACGATGTTGCCGCGGTGGTTGCAGGAATTCAGGAACGCGCGCACCACGCCGTCGCGCCCGCGCGCGACGATGACGCGATCCTCGCCCATGAACGTGGTGACGAAATCACCGGCTTCTGGGATCAGATTTTCGTGCGTCAGGAACAGCCATGAGCGCGCAAACACGCGTTCCAGTTCCTGCTGGTAGATATCTTCGTCCCAGTAGATGCGACGGTCCTGCCAGGCGGCGTCCGGGGCCAGCAGCCCGGCGATACCATTGGGGTCTGGTTCGGTCACCGCGTCGTCAATGTGTGCTGCCATGAGCCTCTGTCCTTTCTCAGAGTTCCACGTCCATCCCGTAACCGGATGCCTCGTTGTGGTGACCGAAGATGTCGCCGGTGTAGTACTCCTGCTGTGGCAGGCGCGGGCGCGCGCCCCAACCGGTTTCGAGCAGCCACCCGGAAGGCGTCGCCATATAGAACGTGAGCGCCTGGTCGTTGGAGTGCTTGCCGAGCGTCAGGGCGACGTCGATTTCGCGCGCGCGGATGAGATCGTGGGTAATACCCAGATCGTCGAGCTGCTGATACTCGATCATCAGATGATTGATGCGCTTTTCCTGGGGGCCGAGACCGAAGGCGATGGAGTGCTGACGATCATTGCAGTGCATGAAATAGGGCTGCGCGACCATGCCGTTCGGCAGCTTCAGTTTGTACTCGACGCCGCCGCTGAGGCCGAGGGTATTGTA
>JAYODW010000084.1:0-8267 GCA_038116745.1 Gammaproteobacteria bacterium | reverse complement strand
TCGGGATCACCCGCGGCTCGACCGGGCAGGGGAATGAGGTGCGGAAGCTGGGGGAGTGACGGGCGCCAGGGGGTAGAAGGCGCTACGCACCGGGGGTGCGTTATCTGACAAATCCGGCACCAGGAAGAAGCTCACTCCTTGGGGCAGCAAGACCTCCTGGTGCTCCTTACAGGAGCTCGAAAAAAAAACCTTGCGCTCATTAGTAGGTTGGATTACTCAGCGATATCTCCAGAAAAAACTAAGCCGCCTTAATGAGTGCACCTTCATGTGTTCTTATGCGCGTTGCGCCTGAAGGGCGCGCACCGGCTCCGCTGAATCCTCACAACCCCCCTACCTGCGTTCCCCGTAACGAACAGAAATATTTACGCATAACCTTCCTGCTGTTTATCGCGCTTCTGTCTGGCAGCGTGGTCAGCTATGCGCAGGGCGCGGGACACCCTCCCGCTGTTGAGGTTTCTGCGCTCGTCGAACGCGCCGCTGTCGGAGAGCGGATCCCCGTCATTGTTACGCTCGAGATCCCTTGGCAGGCCGAGGGCCGTTTACCTGACCGCGCGGCGGTGACGGCGCAGCGGAAGGCCATTCGGAAGGCCCAGGAGCGCGTCTTGAACGCACTCGGTGCTGCGGAGACTTCCGGGCTCAAACGCTTCCGTTTCGGGCCGCAGTTAGCGCTAACGGTGGGCAGCGTCGGTCTCGCCAGGATCCTGGCGCATCCCCTCGTTCGGTCTGTTGCTGAGGATGCCGTCTCCCGGCCGTTTCTCGCAGAAAGTACCCCGCTGATCGGGGCGGGCGTCGCTCAAGCCGGCAACATCACGGGTGCTGGTACGGTTGTGGCGGTACTTGATACCGGGGTCGAAAACGACCATCCGTTCTTCGGTGGGCGCGTCATCTCTGACTATGAGGCCTGCTTTTCAACGAGCAGTCCTCAGAATTCAGCCACCAGCCTGTGCCCGAATGGTTTGGACACGCAGTATGGTCTTGGCGCTGCGGCGCCCTGTGGCGAAACGGAAGATACGATCCGCAGCAGCTGCGGGCATGGCACCCACGTCGCGGGGATAGTGGCCGGCAGGGAGGTTGCTCTATCTGAGGGTGCGAGCACGAAGACATACGTCGGTGTCGCTCCGAACGCTGAGATCATGGCGCTCCAGGTTTTCTCGCGCTTGGAGAGCGAACAAGCGTGCGGGGCGGCAGGGTCGTGCGTCTTGAGTTTCACCAGCGATCAGATCTCTGCGCTCGAATTTGTGCTGGAACAGGCCGAATCCGGAGTCAACGTAGTCGCGGCGAACATGAGTCTTGGGGGGGGACCCCATTCCAACACGCCGTGCGATATGAATCCGCGTAAACCCGCTATCGATAACCTCATATCCGTTGGCGTTGCGACCGTGATCGCGGCCGGAAATGACAGTAAGACCGATGGGATCAGCCAGCCCGCCTGTATTTCCTCGGCAATCAGTGTCGGTGCAACTACCGATGCGGCCCTGATATTTTCGGGCAAAGTGAGCCCGGTTGATACGGTAGCGCCTTTTTCCAACAGCGGCTCGCCTTTGGATCTTCTGGCACCCGGAACCGTGGTCCGGTCCTCGATCCCCTCCTACAACGGCAGCGGGACCTACGGGTTTAAGCAGGGCACCTCCATGGCGGCGCCAGCTGTGGCGGGGGCTATCGCCCTGTTGAGAGAGAAGGCGCCCAGCGCGAGTGTCAGCGAGGTCGAGAACGCTCTGGTGACCACAGGTGTGACGATCCTTGACGGTAGGAACGGTCTGACGCGGCCGCGGATTCAGGTTGATGCGGCACTCGGGGTCATTGGCGGAAACAGCGACGCAGCGCTTGGGGTCAGCGCCGGCTCGACCTCTGAGCAGTTGCGGTCCGCGAACTTTGCAGGTCCTGTCGGGGGACCCTTCCTCCCGCAGTCATGGAAATACACCCTGACGAATAACGGCAGCTTTGATGCACTCGATTTTGAGGTTGGGGAGGAGACCGCGTGGGCTGAGGTCAGCCCGGCATCCGGGACGATCGCCCCCGGCGCATCGCGCGTGGTGACAGTGAGCCTGAATTCGACGGTGATGACTCTGTCCGCAGGTTTTTATGGCTCCACCCTCCGCTTCAACAATATCTCGAACGGTAATGGCAGCCAGACCGTGGAGCTGCAGCTTCAGATAAATGCTCCGGCCGCAGCCAATGACAAGTTTGTCGAAGGTCTCGTCATAACCAATCCCACGGGTAGCCTGGAGGGCTCGAACGCCGGTGCCTCAAAAGAAACAGGCGAGCCGGATCATCGTGATGCAGGCGGAGGGCGCTCTGTTTGGTGGCGCTGGTTAGCGCCAGTCGACGGTGAGATGACTGCGAGTGTCGAGCAGAGCGAATTCAATGCGGTGTTGGCAGCGTATACAGGTGCAACAGTAGACGGTTTGACTGAAGCGCCGTGCGCGGCAGACTCCTGCGGGGATAATGTCGTCAGCTTCGAGGTCACGGCCGGCACGCTTTACCATCTGGCCGTTGACGGGCGCGCGGGGGAGACGGGGGACATTGTTCTCAACCTGGCGTTTGAGGAGGCCATCGTTGCGCTGCCGGAGCTGGTGGTTTTGCCGGCGCAAACTTACGCCGCATCCGGTACCGTTGGTGGGCCTTTCTCGCCCCCGACGCAGTCCTACACCCTGGAGAACCTGGGATCTATACCTCAGCCGTTCAGCGTATCCGACCTGCCTGTCTGGATAACGGCCGTGCCGGAATCCGGGGAAGTGGTTGGTAACGGCTCGGTCGATGTCGTCATGACGGTCAATGCCGCCGCCCGCGCGCTGACGGCCGGCCACTACGAGGCCACTGTGAACCTTGCGAGCTCCTCCCGCCTCGTCACGCTGGACATCAGCCGCCCGCCGCCGGCAAACGATGTGTTCGAAGACAGCCTGTCCATTCAAGCCGATCTGCCGCAGAAGGTAACCGGCGGAAATTTTGCAGCCAGCAAGGAACAGGGCGAACCCGCCCATGCTGGTAAGGCTGGTGGCCGCTCGGTCTGGTGGCACTGGAAGGCGCCTGATCCGGCACCCGCGCTGGTCGAAATCAACAGCTTTGGGAGTTCCTTTGACACACTGCTTGCGGTCTACACCGGCGTTTCAGTCAGCAATCTGTCCGCGGTGGTGTCGAGTGATGACGGAGGAACCGATGCAGACAATCGGTTGCAGAGCAGGGTCACGTTCGCGCCCGTCGCAGGGCAGGCTTACAGGATTGCGGTGGATGGTCTAAATGGGGCAGAGGGCAATATCACGCTCCAGCTACAGGCGGCGACCCTTCCCGCACCGGCTAACGATGACTTCTTAAATGCGGTTCCTCTGAGTGGACCACTGCCGCTCTCGGACGCCGTGGGTACTTCAGTCGGCGCGAGCAGGGAGGTCGGCGAGCCATTACACGCCGGCGACAGCGGCGGCGCTTCGGTGTGGTGGACGTGGACTCCGCAGGACAGTGCAGTCGTCACGGTCAGCACTGCCGGCAGCGGCTTCGACACGCTGCTCGCGGTTTATACCGGGCAGTCTGTCAGTCAGCTGACGCCGGTTGCGGAGAACAACGACGACAGCGGCTCGCCGCAGAGCGCGGTCTCCTTCCAGGCAACCGGCGGACAGGCTTATCACATTGCAGTTGATGGGTTGTCAGGTGCCGCCGGCGCGATCACTCTGACGATTGATGCCGCCCCGGTGGTCACGCGAGTGCTCTCGGTGGCCCTGTCGGGCGAGGGAAGCGTTGTGTCGACCCCTGTCGGCGTTGACTGCCCGACCGACTGCCAGGCGCAATTTGAAAATGGCGCCGAGATTGTGCTGATCGCACAGCCGGCGTCGGGCTGGCAGCTGGAAAGCTGGTCCGGCGCCTGCTCTGCTTCGGGAAGCTGCCGTTTGGTCATGGCTGCGGATCGCAGCGTAAGCGCCCATTTCTCGCCCCTGCCTGTGCTTAGCGTGGAAACCAGCGGCAGCGGCAGCGTCAGCAGTGCCCCGGTGGGGATCAGCTGCCCTGCAGACGAGTGCAGTTTTGCGCTCGCGCCCGGCTCGGCGGTGGTGCTTACCGCTGCAGCGGCGCCAGGCTCGGTCTTCGCCAGCTGGGGCGGCGCCTGCCTCGGCCAGTCAGGCGAGACCTGCAGCCTTGTGCTGCAGACCGATACGGTTGTCAGCGCGACCTTTCTCGAGACCATTGCTGCGGATTTCTCGGTGTTGCTGGTCGATGACGATCACGACCGACCGGACGTTCAGTCTTACTTCACTGCGGTCCTGGATAGGTTGGGTATTGCCTATAACGTCTGGGACACCCGAAGCAGCGACAATGAGCCGGAGTTTGAGAATCTGATGGCGGCCGATGCCGTCGTGTGGTTTACCGGCGGCGCCTACGCCCCTACCACCGGGCCGGGGCCTGAGAGTGAAGGGGCGCTGGCGGACTATCTCGAGGCTGGCGGCTGTTTTGTCCTGAGTGCGCAGGATTATCACAGCGTCCGTGGTCTGACTCCCTTCATGCGGCGCTACCTTGGTCTCTACGCAGTCGATGATGATGTGTACCGACCGGCAGTGTCGGCCGAGGCAGGCTCGCTGGTCGGCGCCTTCGACGACACCCTGGCATTTGTATCGCCGGAGCAGAATTTCGGCGATGCGCTGCAGCCCGGGGCCAACGCAACGCCGTTGATTGCCTGGTCGGACGGTTCGACTGCCGGTCTGCATCACGACGCTGGCCTCTACCAGGCAACGTTCCTTGCATACCCGGCCGAAGCCATGACGGAGTCCGTGCGGGAGCAGGTCATCGAAAAGCTGCTTGGGTCCTGCGCGGCGGCAGGTGACGCCGTAGATACCGATGGTGATGGCCTGTCTGATGACTGGGAGCGTGCCCGTGGACTTAATCCGGAGCTCAAGGATAGTGATGGTGACGAAGTCGAGGATGGGATTGACGCATTTCCGCTGGACCCTGAAGAGACCACAGATACTGATGGGGACGGGATCGGTGACAACGCCGACCCGGATGACGATAACGATGGTGTCGTTGACGACCTCGATCAGTTCCCGCGAGATCCGGGAGAGACTGTCGATACCGACCTCGACGGCGTCGGCAATAACCTGGATCCGGACGATGACGGCGATGGTGTGGAGGATTCGCGCGATCACTTTCCGCTCGATCCTGCTGAATGGGCTGACACCGATGGGGATGGCCTCGCGAATAACGCCGACCCGGACGACGACAACGACGGCCTGCCTGACATCGCAGACTGGTTTCCGTATACGCCGATAGGGTCTTTTCCTGACGGTGACGGCGACGGCGCCCCGGATCTCTGTGACGAAAGCTGCCTTGCGACCGGCATGGGCGCGGATCCCGATGTGGACGCTGACGGCATGCCGGATGCCTGGGAGGCGCGCTACCCAGGTGTTGCAGAGCACAGCCCTTACTCTGAGCAGGACCTTGACGAGGACACGCTGGTCGACCGCCTTGAGTACGAGCTCGGCTCTCTTCCCGACGATGCAGCAGATCTGCCCGTGGGGCGTGTTTACCAGCAGCAGAAGACGTTCTCGCCGGATGTCATTGACTCCGGGTTGTTTGGTTATGAGGTGGTCATTGAGGGCGACAAAGCGGTCGTGGCCGCTCCCTCTCAGAGTGACGAGAGTCAGGACAGCAACCCGACAGAAGGTGCGGTTTACGTCTTCGAGCGGGAGGGCGTTCGCTGGCGCCTCCGGCAGAAGCTGCCGAACCCGCAGCCGGAGCGTAGCTACAGGTTCGGTGATGCGCTGGCGCTGGCTGAAGGACTGCTGGTGGTCGGTTCGCCTTACGAGTCTGTGAATGGCGTCTCATCCGGGGCCGCCTGGGTGTACCAGCAGGATGCTGAGGGGGTGTGGTACCCGATCCAGCGCCTGGTGCCTGAAACCCCGCTGGCCTATCAAAGCTTCGGAGAAGCGCTCGCGATTGACGGGGAGGTGATTGCGGTCGGTGGGTCGGCCAGTGCCTATTCGTATACGGACGGCGCGATTTTTCTGTTCCGCAGTCTGGAAGGACGCTGGCGGCAGGTTGAAGTGATTACGCCGCCGGAGGCGTATGACGATGTGGGTATAGGCTTAGGGAGATTTTTCGCCTTTGCCGGTGGCCAGATTTTTGCTGGCCTTGAGCGTAGTTGCGGCTACATCGGGGACTGCGAGTCTGGGTCGGGTTATCCCGCCTGGGTGTTCGGGGCGGGTGATGGCGAGGACTGGAGCCTGCAGCAGGCACTGAATCCGGGTGAACTGCCTGCGGAGTCTTCGTTCGGATATGCCTACGCAGCGGAGGGTGAAACCCTGCTCGTGGGAGCGCCGGGTGAAGGCAATTACGCTGGCGCGGTCTACCGCTTCGAGCGCGGCGCCGAAGGCTGGCAGTATGCCGAGCGACTGGTCACGACCGACGCCGCCGCTGGCGATGTGTTCGGGAGTGACATAGCGCTTTCCGGCAATCGCATGGCGGTCTCTGCCTACGGCGATGATTATTTTGAACCGATCCTGGTACCACGAAGCTGTTACCAGGGAGAGCAGGAACCCTGCTTTTCCCCGGATGAGGACAATACGGGTTCGGTCTACCTTTTTCAGCGCTTCGATGACGGACACTGGGCCCCGAACGCGAAACTGACCCCGCGCGACCGCGATCAGGTTGCGCCGGAGTTTCGCTATGCCTACTGGGGGGGTGCCCTGGATCTGGATGGGGGCTCTCTGATTGTCGGCGGGCCGCGAAACGGTGACAGCGGTGGCGAAAGCGGGCCCTACAGCGGCTCTGCGTATTTTTACGACCTGGACAGCGCCGGGCTGTATGCCTCGTCTGGCAAAAAGTCGGGAGCGGGCGCTGAGACGCTCTACGCAGTAGCTCTGCCTGCTGGTGCGCTGGTCCCGATCGCTCAGGTGGAGCAGGCCAACGGCTTACCGTCCATTGACTTCACCGTTGACGGGAGGCTCTGGGCGGTGACGGGCAAATCTGCGATCGACGGCAAGCAGCATATTCTGGAACTGGACCGGCACACCGGCGAAGTACTGTTCACCTCGGGCGCACTGGCGGGCGGTGAAGTTCAGGAGATTGCGGTTCATCCCGTCAGCCGGGAGATGTTTGGCACACGACAACGGATCGTGTCTTACAACCCGCTGGTCATTGAAACCGACTTTCTGCGGATAGAGCCCGAGAGCGCTGCCATCGAGGTTCTCGGCGTAACGGACTGTGACCGCGGCGCACTCACCTTCTATCCGGATGGTCGATTGCTCTGCGCCGGCAAAAACATTCCCGGACTCTATGAGCTTGACCCTGATACGGGCGAGATCCTGAGCCAGCTGCCGCTGGAGAGCGGTTACATGGGCCTCGGGCGTGTGATGAATGATGCGCTTTGGGGTATCGCAGGAGGCATGTTCCTGCTTGACCCGCAGAGCGGGACAGAAACCTCGCTTTTTTCGGTGTCCGGAGCTTTGCACGACGTGGCTTACTTTCCCGATCGTGATAGCGACGGTTTTGCGGACTGGGGGGATGCGTTTCCGGACAACCCGAGCGAGACCGTGGACTTTGACGACGACGGCCAGGGTGACAACGCCGACCCGGATGACGATAACGACGGGGTGGAGGATATTTCGGATAACTGCCTGTTCCTGTCGAACCCTGGGCAGGAAAACCTCGATGAGGATGACGCCGGGGACGCGTGTGACGACGATATAGACGGTGATGGAGTGCTGAATTATCTGGATGCGCTCCCTGAGGACGCGACTGAGACGATTGACTCTGATGACGACGGCACCGGTGACAATGCCGATACGGATGACGATAACGACGGCGTGCCTGATGTGTCCGATAACTGCCGCTTGGTGCCCAATGCGTCCCAGACGAATTCCGATACGGATGTTTTGGGTGACGCGTGCGATACGGACGACGACAATGACGGCGTACCCGACTCCCAGGATGCGTTCCGCACCGATCCGAATGAATCAGTCGACACTGACGGCGACGGGATAGGCAACAAGGAGGATGATGACGACGACGGCGACGGCTTCCTCGACGTCGATGAGATTGCGGCCGGCAGCGATCCCTTTAACCGGCGCTCCACGCCTGACCGTCCGCGCGTGGGAATCCCCCCGGGTGTTCTGAACCTGCTGCTTGATTAGCGGCAGGCAATCCGACGGTTGAGTCCAGCTCCTCGCAACAGTGCAGTCGAGAGGAGCTGTCTGCCACGGGTCAGCGCCCGGTGAACTGCGCCTTGCGCTTTTCCACGAAAGCCATGACCCCCTCGCGGAAATCGGGGCCTGCGGCGCAGTCGGCGA
>JAYODW010000083.1:0-8361 GCA_038116745.1 Gammaproteobacteria bacterium | reverse complement strand
CCGAGGCCGCCGGACTCAAGGAAATTACCCTGCTGCCACCGATGGACCATGCGCGCCGCGTGTTCAGCGATTTTGCGCACCAGGTTATTGCGCGTTACTGACTCTGCGACAGCGGCGTAGAACCGATCCTACGCGACGCCCCGCGGTTCTAAGCCCCGCTTTCCGCTGACCTCACCGCCGAACCATAAGGTCAAATCCTCCTCTGGCGGTCCGCCAGATTAGCGACTAGGTACAAGCGCGTTCAGTCCGAGCCGTCAGATTTCTGTCACCAAACTCGACATCTGGAGACAACTTCTCAGTTATTTCAGAAAGTTACCCCGCCACACACAGCTGGCGCAGTGCTTGCATGGACTCGCTGTTGAGAGATTCAGTTCTGTGGCTGCCGCTTAACACCGCTCGCAGAACGCCTTGAGGACATTTGCCCTGTCAAACGTGCGCGCAGTTCATCTAACTGCAAATTGGGGGAAGCTGTTTTGCAAGCTGTCATTTTTGCCGGAGGTCTCGGCACCCGAATCGCTGAAGAAACATCCTCCCGCCCGAAGCCCATGGTCGAAATCGGCGGCAAACCTATCCTCTGGCACATCATGAAAATCTACTCTTCTGCAGGCATCAACGACTTCGTAATCTGCCTTGGGTACAAGGGGTATCTGATCAAGGAGTACTTCGCAAACTATTTTCTGCATATGTCTGACGTGACCTTTGACATGGCAGAGAACAGGATGCAGGTTCATCAAAATCAGGCAGAACCCTGGCGCGTCACCCTGGTAGATACGGGGGAAAAAACCATGACCGGTGGCCGTCTCCGGCGTGTGCGTGACTATCTGCTTGATGATTTCTGCCTCACTTATGGGGATGGTCTGGCTAACGTCGACATCCCTAGGCTGATTGAATTCCATCGTGCTCACGGGAAACCCGCTACTGTTACCGCGGTGCAGCCGCCGGGGCGGTTCGGCGCGCTAGCACTGGAAAACACGACGGTACGTGGCTTTCTCGAAAAACCCCGCGGAGATGGGGGTTGGATAAACGGCGGCTTTTTTGTCCTGGCGACGTCCGTGATCGACTACATCACTGGCGACACGGTGAGCTGGGAAGTCGAACCCATGCGACGCCTGTCCGACGAAGGCAATCTCGAAGCGTTTTTTCACACAGGATTCTGGCAACCGATGGACACCTTGAGAGAGCGGCTGCTGTTGGAAGACCTGTGGAATTCCGGTAAAGCGCCATGGAAGAGCTGGTGACAGATCAGAAATTCTGGCGGGGAAAATCGGTCCTCGTAACCGGGCATACCGGTTTCAAGGGCGCGTGGCTTTCGCTCTGGCTGCAACAGCTCGGCGCGAAGGTAATCGGATACGCGCTGGCGCCGGAATCGCCAAACAGCCTTTTCTCAAGTGCAGACATCGCGAGCGGAGTGGAACACGTTCTCGGCGACGTAAAAGACCTCAAGCATCTTGCAAATGTACTCAGCACTCACCGCCCGGATGTTGTTTTTCACCTAGCGGCACAAGCGCTGGTTCTGGAGTCATACGCGGACCCCGTAACAACCTACCAAACCAATGTTGTTGGCACCCTCAACCTGCTCGAAGCGCTCCGCTCCTGTCAGACAACACGGGCCTGTGTCGTTGTCACGAGCGACAAGTGCTACGAGAACAAAGATCGGGCCGAGCCTTTCCGCGAGGCTGACCCTCTCGGCGGCCTCGACCCCTATTCGAACAGCAAAGCCTGCGCAGAGTTAGTCACACAAGCTTTCCGAGCGTCCTATTTCAAAAACTCAAACTGCGCTGTCGCCACTGCTCGTGCCGGGAACGTTATCGGCGGAGGCGATTACTCAAAAAATCGGCTGATTCCTGACCTCATCAAAGCTGTCGACAGCGGAAATACCCTGGAAATCCGCTACCCGGACGCTGTACGTCCCTGGCAGCATGTTCTAGAACCCCTGAGCGGATACCTGATCCTTGCCGAACAACTGTTCGAGCATGGCTCGCTATTCGGAGAGGCCTGGAATTTCGGCCCCGAAAAACGTGATCAGCGTCCAGTGCGCTGGCTCGTGGAACAAGCGCAGAGAGTCTGGCCTGGCCGAATCACCTGGTTATCACCTGCCGAAGTGCCGCTGATTGAGGCCAAATCGCTCACCCTCGACAGTAGAAAGGCGCAGTCCGCCCTCGCCTGGCAACCACAGCTCAGTCTCGAGCAGGCACTCGACTGGACGTTTTCCTGGTACCAAAGTCAAAGACAAGGTGTAGATATGCGCGCCCTTTCGCTGAGTCAGATAGGTGCTTACATGGAGACCACAACGGGATGACCAACTGGTCCTCCTGTCGCTTCTGTCAGGCACCGCTGACCGAGCCGTTTCTGGACCTCGGCATGTCACCTCTCTCGAATGCCTACCTTCGCGCAGAGCAGCTGAATCATGGGGAAACGTTCTTTCCTCTGAAGACTTTTGTCTGCGGTAGCTGCTTTCTAGTGCAGCTGGAAGCCTTCGTATCTCCCGCTGATATTTTCTCTGATTACGCGTACTTTTCTTCTTATTCTGAAAGCTGGCTGCAACATGCTGAGACGTACAGTAACAGGATGGCCTGTGAGCTCGTCCTTGATGCGAACAGCCTGGTTGTCGAGGTCGCAAGCAACGATGGCTACCTACTGCAATTTTTTAAGGCACAGCAAATCCCGGTCCTCGGTATTGAGCCGGCGCGCAACGTTGCTGAGGTAGCCCAACGAAAAGAGATCCCCACGATCGTAGAATTTTTTGGCGAAAATCTGGCGCACGAACTCAGCGCCACGCGGGGGAAAGCGGACCTGCTGCTCGGTAACAACGTGCTGGCTCATGTCCCCGATATTCGCGATTTCATCTCCGGGCTCAGAGTGCTGCTCAAACCTGGCGGCATAATCACTATGGAGTTCCCGCACCTGCTCAAACTGATGGAGCAGAACCAGTTCGATACGATTTATCACGAGCATTTCTCTTATCTTTCGCTAAACACAACCAGCCGGATGTTCGCCTCACAAGGACTGCAGATATTCGACGTGGAAGAGCTCCCTACCCATGGCGGCTCACTGCGCATACATGCCTGCCACAACACCGATACTGGCCACCTAATCACCTCACGATTTAAGTCTCTATTGAACGCAGAACAGCGAGCGGGACTGGAAAACCTAGAGGGCTACAGCGATTTCGCGAACCGCGTTGCAAAAACCAAATTCGAACTGCTCGAGTTCCTGATCACGGCAAAAAAGCAGGGCAAAACCGTAGCCGCGTATGGCGCCGCCGCCAAGGGCAACACGCTGCTCAACTATTGCGGCATAGGGCCCGAATTCATCGACTACGTCGTTGACCGCAGTCCGCACAAGCAGGGGCTTTTCCTACCTGGCTCGCATATCCCGATCCACCCGGTGGAACACATTGATGTCACCCGGCCGGACTATCTTCTGATCCTCCCGTGGAACCTAGCGGAAGAGATCTGCACTGACATTGCGCGCATCCGGCAATGGGGGGGACGTTTTGTCATCTCCATCCCCGAAGTCAAGGTGCTGCCGTGAATTTCATCGAAACGCCACTGGTAGGAGCCTATGTCATCGAGGTCGAACCCGCCAAAGACTCGAGGGGGCTATTCGCAAGGACTTTTGACGCAGACACCTTCCGCGCTAAAGGGCTGCAGCCGACGTTCGTTCAGTGCAATACCTCTTTCAACAAATACCGAGGCACGCTGCGCGGGATGCATTTTCAGGTTGCCCCGCATTCGGAAACCAAGCTCGTGCGCTGCACGCATGGCTCAATCTACGACGTCATCGTAGACCTACGAGAAGACTCTGCGACCTACAGGGAATGGTTTGGCGTCGAGCTCAAATCCAGGGATCGGAGGATGCTGTATGTACCCGAGGGCTTCGCTCACGGCTTTCAAACTCTGCGGGATGATTGTGAGGTGTTCTACCAGATGGGCTCGCCTTACTGCGCAGAAGCGAGCGGAGGCGTGCGCTGGGACGATCCAGCTATCGGAATCCGATGGCCAGTGCCGGCAAAACACCTCAGTCCTAAAGATCGCACTCTCCCGTACCTGGATTGATAGATGATCGAAGTAGCACCTTCCGCTCAGATATCGCCAATGGCTGACATCGAGGATTCGATTCGGGGCAGTTTGATACGCATTGGCGAATCCGCTTGTGTCGACGCTTTCGTAAAAATCAAACCCGCCGGGGGTAATGGTGACGTCATCATCGGCGCACGGAGCTATATCAATTCCGGGACGGTCATATACTCCGGAAATGGTGTCATTCTGGGCGAGGACGTTCTTATCGCCGCGAACTGCACGCTCGCGCCGGTCAACCACGCCTTCAAAAGCAGGGCAAAAAGAATTATCGAACAGCGTTTCCAGGCCAGCAAAGGCGGGATCATCGTTGAAGATGATGTCTGGATCGGCGCTAACTGTGTGATCCTGGACGGAGCCAGGTTACGCAAGGGTTGCGTGGTTGGCGCCCACTCGCTGGTCCAAGGTGAGCTCGAACCCTACTCAATCAATGTGGGGACGCCCTGTGTCCGAGTAGGGTGTCGCGAGTGAAGATCACTATCCTCGGTTCGTCGGGCTTTATCGGCTCTCACCTACGCCAGGCTCTAACCAATCAGGGCTATGAGTGTGCGATGCCGGCGCGCGATGCTCAGCTAACAGCTGGCCAAAATCTGGGCCATGTTTTGTATTGCATCGGCGTCACGGCCGATTTCCGCACTCGTCGATTCGACACGGTCCGCGGCCATGTGACCGTGCTGATGGATATCCTTGAGCATGCGCGATTCGATTCGCTGCTCTACTTTTCGTCAACTCGAGTCTATTCCAAGGCGCTCCACGGTTCTGAAAACCTTCCTTTATCTGCCGATCCAAATTGTGCTGAAGACCTTTACAACGTGTCGAAACTGATGGGCGAGACACTATGCCTCAGCGATCCTCGCGAAACGGTTCGCGTCGTGCGGCTCTCCAACGTTTATGGGTTAGACCCCCGAGGAGACAATTTTCTTACCAGCATCATACGTGCAGCAGTACGGGAACACGCGGTCGATCTGGAGACAAGTCTCGATTCATCAAAAGATTACGTGAGCATCGAGGACGTAATCTCGGTCGTCCCTCGTATTGCGACTACAGGACGGCAACGTTTGTACAACGTCGCGGCCGGCACCAATCTTAGACACGAAGACCTGGTCAAAGCCTTAACTGCTCAGACGCACTGTGCGGTCAACGTCCGTACGAACGCGAAGAAAACTTGTTTCCCGCGAATATCCATTGAAAGGATCCAGCATGAATTCGCGTTCGCGCCAAGGTCCCTGCTGCACGACATGAATGACCTCGTCAAACAATACCGGAGTCACCTAAGTGATAACGATTGACCTGGAGCGCGGCTTTGTATCAGAGCAAAGCGACGACTCACACACCCAATACTCAATCGGTTCCCCTGAGGCTTTTGCTCTGATCAGCAAAGCTTGGCTGCGCAGCGGTTGGGACGGCAAATACGTTTACAGCTTCAGCTGGTTCGGGCGGCCAATCATTCAACTGCCCGAGGACCTGATGCGCGCGCAGGAAGTGCTCTACCGACTGAAGCCAGATCTCATCATCGAGACCGGCGTGGCTCATGGTGGCTCGCTCGTCTTTTATGCAAGCCTGTGCAAAGCCATGGGTAAGGGTCGGGTCATTGGTGTAGACATAGAGATCCGGCCCCACAATCGTCGTGCCATCGAGGATCACGAGCTGGCAAGCTACATCACGCTTTTTGAGGGTAGTTCGGTCGATCCGCTTGTGCTTCGGAAAATAGCCGAGCATATCGCTCCATCAGATACCGTTTTCGTCATGTTGGACTCCAATCACTCACGGGAGCATGTGCTTGCCGAGTTGGAGGCCTACTCCGCCTTTGTAAGCCCTGGCTCATTCATCGTCGCGGCGGACGGGATCATGGCTGACCTTGTGGGCGCGCCTCGGAGTAACCCTGACTGGCAATGGAATAACCCGCAGGCCGCAGCGCTTGATTTCGTACACAACAACCCCGGATTTTCTATTTCGCCGCCCACTTTCGAGTTCAATGAAGGGAGCATCGAGGAACGCGTGACCTACTGGCCGAATGCCTGGATCAGGAAAAATGGCTAAAGCAAATCTCGCGAAAGCACGCAAGCTCCTCGAGGCGAAAGACTTCGCTCGCGCAGAAAAAATCTGCTTAACTTTGGTGCGTCAGAAAACGTCTCAAATCGACGCGCAGTTTCTGCTGGCCAACCTTTACCTTTCGCAACAACGCTACAAAGAAAGCGAGTCTCTTTACCGTCAAATATTGGACCTACATCCTGATAACGTCACCGCGTTGTGCAATTTAGCGTTCATTTTCCTTGAACATCACCAGGATCACCTGACTGCTTTTGATCTGTTACAACAGGCAATTTCTCTTCAGCCCACTCATGTCAAGAGTCTGATTAACCTTTCTAACGTGTGCATTCGCATCCGCGACTTCGATAAAGCGAGATCGTTATGTCTGGCGGCTCATAAGCTCGACCCCACCGACTACTCGGCGGTCAATAACCTCGGGGCGATCGCATCTAAACAGCAAAACTTCGAGGAAGCAGCTGAATGGTATCGGCAGGCACATCAGATTCAGCCTGATGACACCAGTGTTCTGCACAATTTAACGAACTCGATCATGCGTCGTCTCGGTCGTCGGGACACCCTGGATTTAAGCGATGACATTCGAGAGCTATGCGAGAAGGTCAACGCGCTTTCTTCCCCTGGGGAAGCTGCTTTCGGCGCTTTAGCCTTAGCCCAAGGCTACTGCATTTGGGATGAGCTTGAAGGCCTGCGTAAGACCGTGCTTCGGGCGATACAAAGTGGCGGCTACAGTAGCCAGTCCGTTCAGACGAGCGTGCTATACCTGTTGGCAGCCCCTGAAATCAGCGCTGGTGAGCTACGAGAACAGCACATCGCTGCTGGCGAAACACTTCTGAGAACCAGAGTACGAGCAGCTTTTCGCCACACACCGAGGGCATCGAGCGAGCGTCTGCGCATCGGATATATTTCGCCGGACTTTCGCGCCCATGTCGTTAGCACCTTCATGCGCGGGCTATTCAACAGTTACGACAGGACCTCATTCGAGGTCTACTGCTACTACACCTCGAAGAACGAAGACCACGTGACCGAAATGTACCGTCGTACAGCCGACGCTTTCGAGAATGTTTTTTCGCTCTCCCCTGAGGCGCTCGCCGAGCGCATCTACTCGGACCGCATCGACATTTTGGTGGACCTTGCCGGCTACACCACTGGAGGCGGCGCTCAGGCTTTGATTTACAAGCCCGCGCCTGTGCAGATGATGTACCTGGGTTACCCGTTCTCATCAGGGCTAAGCGTCGTCGATTACGTTGTTTCAGACCCTTACCTGGACGGCCCTCGAAACGCCGACGCGTTCCTGGAAAAGCAGCTCCGATTGCCTGAGTGTTTCATCACTTTCGATTCTCTGGATGAGCAAGAAACCGCCAGCCCGCCACCGTTCGAGCGGAACGGACACGTAACATTTGGCTGCCTGAACAACTGTTACAAACTCAGTCCGCTGGTCGTGCAGACCTGGAGCCGCATTCTCTGCGCTGTCCCCGGGTCGAGGCTTATCCTCAATCACCCCGGGTACTCCAACCTGATCACCCGACAGACGATCTGGCGAGAGTTTGAGCGCGGCGGTGTCATTGCGGAGCGGGTAGTGTTTGTCTGGGAGACGCACCCGAGCGGGTCGCACTACCGGTGGTATCACGACGTTGATATCGCGCTTGATGTTTTCCCTCTCACGGGCGGCACCACCACGGTGGAAGCTTTGTGGATGGGAGTACCCGTTGTTACGCTGGTCGGAGACGTCTACCACCAGCGCATGTCTTATTCGATCCTCAAAAATTGCGGTACTGAGGTCGATGATCTGATCGCATTCGACCTCGATGACTACGTCCGAAAAGCTGCTGCGATCGCGAAAGATGTCTCGCGTATTTCCGATCTGCGACAGAAGATCCCCGCGAATCTAGAGGGTTCGATCATGCGCGATCCGGAACGTTTTTCACGCCAAATGGAAGAGCTGTATCGCGTTGCCTGGGATAACTGGGCAAACAGCACGAGCTAAACACACCTGGCAACAAACAGGCCTGTGGCTTCCCGAAGCGTGACGGTCACACGTCCTCTGCCTCCTCGCAGACCGCCGATTCAGCTGGCCTTCAAAAAGTAATGCATCGCCGCACTCCGGATTTG
Organism: Gammaproteobacteria bacterium; assembly: GCA_038116745.1. Taxonomy (GTDB): domain Bacteria; phylum Pseudomonadota; class Gammaproteobacteria; genus JAYODW01. Next base: position 124 of record JAYODW010000083.1, on the reverse strand, counting down.
CGCTCGCTTGTCCTAGACTCTCAGTAACAAAGGGACAGGAGAAACCCATGGGCGTACTGCAACGCGGCGCTACAGACCAGATGCTCAGCTGGCAGATTGGCGACGTCCGCATCTCGCAGCTGGT
>JAYODW010000082.1:7251-8365 GCA_038116745.1 Gammaproteobacteria bacterium | reverse complement strand
TCTGCTGCCGCGAAGACGGCGGGCGGGGAAGATGTCTCTCACGCCGTTGATCGATTGCGTCTTCATCCTTCTAGTGTTCTTCATGCTGCAGACAAATTTCATGCGCCCGCGCGCGATTGAGTTTGCGCAGGCCGCGAGCAGTGCTGGCGCGAGCTCTGACACCACCATGATTGCGGTCGAACTGCACGACAACGGTAGCGTGTGGTTAAACGGGGGCGAAAGCAGTCTCGAGGCGATGGAGTCCTACGCTTCTGGTCTGACTGACCCGACTAATACGCGGGTCATGTTGTCAGTCGATCCGGATGTGATGCTGCAGGGTGCGGTCGACGTGATGGATCTGTTCAATCGCCATCAGGTCTACAACATTGCTCTGGCCGCGGCGCGGAAGTTTGACTGAGGGGCTGGGTCTATGAGCTCACGTCGAAGACGCAGTTCAGGTTACGACGCTATGCGTAATCGACTTCGGGAAAAGAAAACAGGCCAGGAAGAGAACGTGATCCCGATGATCAACGTGATTTTTCTTCTACTGCTGTATTTCATGATCGCGGGGAACCTGCAGCCCGACTACAACGTCACGCCGCCCTTTGCCAGTCAGTTAGCTGAGCCTGCCAAGGAAATCCCGACGGTGAGTATTGAGAAGTCGGGGAAGATGCGTTTTGAAAACCGTGAGATTGCTTTCGAGCGGCTGAAGGCCGCCCTTTCGCGAATTACCGGGCATGAGAAGCTCAAGATCCACGCCGATGCGAAGGTCGACGCATTGACGGTATCGAAGGTAATGAAAACAGCCTCCGAAGCCGGGATCCTTCAGTTCGTTCTGGTCACACAACGCCGCGCGGACGGCGCTTGAAATGCTGCTGCGCTCGACCCGGCGGACGACCATCTGGCTCCTGTTGCTGGTTTTCTCAGCAACTATCCACGCGCTGGTGTCCTGGCGCGTCGGGAAAAAAATCGAACCGCTAGGTCCGCCGCCGCCAATCGAGGCGGAGTTCCAGGTCGTGGTCGATCTCCCGCCGGAGGTCAAACTGGAGAAGCCCGAGCCACTCGAGGAGCAGTTGGAGTTCGAAGAGGAGCTGGAACTCGACCCGCCGGAGATCCTGATCGCACCCAAAGCGGT
>JAYODW010000082.1:0-7151 GCA_038116745.1 Gammaproteobacteria bacterium | reverse complement strand
GAGCTCAAGCTGACGAAAAGGCTCATCAAGCTCATCATGGGCGATCAGTTCGCCAATGAGATGCAGGCACTGCTGGACGTCCTGTGATGCCGAAGATTCGACTCAACTCCTTTTGCTTCCTGCCCGTCTGGTTGGTGCTCCTGGGCGTGATCGGGGTTACTCCTTTGAGCATGGCGGCAAGCGACCCGCTTGCTGAGACGCAGAAGCTTCTGGACCAGCTCAAACTCCAGCCGGAACCCAAGGAGTTCGCTCGGGTGGCCAATGACGTGGGGCCTTTTATCGACGGGGTACGTCAGGCAGATCCGGGAGTTGGAAAGCTGAAAAAGCTCCGCGGGCTGTTGGGCGAGATGCGCGGGCAGACCGAAAAAAGGCTGGCTTCTATCGAGAATGAATCGCAGAACAGCGAAGCGGCGCTGGAGCGTCTCTATCGTTCGCAGGATTGGGACGATCTCAGCTTTGCGCTGGCTGCATTTCCGTACTGGCGGGCCTGGATGGATCTTGAGATTGCAAAGACCATCGAAGACGAGGGCCTCAAAACCCAGGCGCTGTTGCCCGCTCGCAAAGGTTTTCGCGCGGCGTCGATGCAGCTGTTCCGGCCTGGGCTTGTTTATGGCGGCTGGTTGGGGCTCGGCTATGTCGAAATGGAAGAGGGCCACCACGCCCGCGCCAAACAGATATTTGAAAGCCTCGAAAACGCCCTCGCGACAGAAGATGACTCACCTATCCGCCAGGCGGTCAGTCTCGAGCTCAGATTACTGGAAGCGCGGACGGGCGAAGTCAGGCCCACAAAAATCGGCCGCAAGATAGACGCGAACGAGGCGAAAATCCTGCGGATAGAGGCTTTTGCGCTGCTGCAGGAAAGCCGCAAAACCGGGGGGCGACCCACCACGGCAGCAGAACGCCTGCGCGCGCTGATCGAGGCTGGCTATCTCGATCAGTCTCTCCTTAGCGACATGATGGTCTATGCGCAGGAGATTGCGGGAGTCAACGTCGGGCCCTGGACCGATCTCGCGGGCGGCGAGTTCGCGCTGCAGTACGACCATTTCTATAACGCAATGCAGAAGTACGAGGCTTTCTTCCGTGCGGTGAACCCGCCGCCGGGCCTGGACCTCGACCATTATCGCTATCGCTGGGCGCTGGCTGCGTACAAAGCGGAGATCTATCAGCCGGCCGTCGATATCCTTGAGAAGCTGCAGCGCAAAAAGGACCTGTCCGACGAACTCGATAAGGCGACTGCCAAGCTGCTCTATGCGGTGTACGCGGCACGCGAGGCAAGCGGTGGCTCAATCGCGAACCGCAAGTCATTGCGCGTCGCGGCCCAGCGCTACGTCAGCAAAAGTCCTGATGATAAGGATGCCGATGCTGCGCGATTAATGATCGCGCAGACCTCAAGTAACGCCTCAACCGCGCTGCAGTCCCTGAACGCGATCAAATCCAGCTCCAAGCTGAGCGGCGACGTTGAGCGCACGGCCTACCAGATCATAGCGCGCGACTTCAGCGCTAAAATTGCGCGTAACCAGACCAAGCTGGCGGTCGGACTGGCCAAGAAGGGTATTGCGGCCTTCCAGAAGCTGCCGAAGGCGGACAAGGCGGACACCTTCAACTTCGCTATCGTGCTGCAGATGCGGGCCCTGGCCGACCCGAATCCTGAAGAAGTTTTGAAAGCGCTCGATTTCATCGAGAAAAAGGACCACAGCAATCTTGATATCCGCAAGGCGCTGATCTGGTCGCGTCTGCAGCTGTACAACCGCCTCGGGGACCGCACCAAGGTGACCGACTATGTCCGCAGCCTTGCGGCTGACGGCGTGCCCAGCTGGCAGATGGAGTTCCTGTATCCCTGGGTGGCAGATCTGGAAGATATTCCCTGGCAGCTGGAGCTGGCGCGTTTTCTGCACCCGGCGGTCAAGAATCAGCCGGATATGGATCGGCGTCTGTGGGTACTGATCATCAAAGATCTGATGGAGACCGGCGAGAACGCCGCCGCCTATGACGAGGCGCTGGCATTCAGCAAGGCGCATCCGGCGTCGGGCGACGCGTGGCAGCTTCTCGGACAGACAGCAGAGCTCACGGAGCGCCCTTTCGAAGCCGATCGCGCCTGGCAGGTGATTACCGATAAAGCGGTGCCGACGATGGCCATCTGGTGGGACGGGATGCTGAGCCGGGTGCGCATTCGCACTCAGTCCACACGACCAGAGGAAGCCTGTCCGCTGATTGCTGAGATGGCCAAAAGCGCGGAATTCGTTCCAGGCAATCTGAAACCAGATCTCGAGCGGGCCCGGGCCGAATCGCGGTGCGTATTGGAGACGGCGTCGGCTGAACAGTAGTACGTGGACTAAGACGCAGGGATCTGTACTTCCGCCACGGAAGATGACAGCTGCGCCCGTAGTGGCGCGAACTCGCGATCGGAAGATAACCCTCCTGCGCCGGAATAGCGCCCATAGGCGCTCGGCCGAAAAGAGCACGCCTGAGGTCGGCTTTTCCGCGAGCGAATGCCGGGTGTGCCGAAATGTTGAATCATCGCCCGGTGGCGTTGTCCGATATGCAAAAACATTCATCGGCTTCGCGCGTAATCAGTCAGCGGTTTTAGGAGAGCACCATGGTCCGAATCCGGAAGTACACCCCCGATTATTCTCGCCGTCGTTTCCTCGAGCAGACGGCGGCAGGGCTGCTCGGAGCGGGGGTTCTGACTCCAGTCTGGACCGCGCTGGCCGAGAACGGTGATTTCTCCGCGGCCTATCCGGAAGAGCTGCTCTCGATTGAGCAGTACACGAAAGGTCAGCTCAAACCTGGCGACATGATCAATGCCGACAACGTCGATATCGTTCAGGACCTGATTGACCCTGTTCGTTTGACGCAGATCCGCCAGCAGGGCCGCGTGCTCGAGCTGGTGAAGGCAACTACCGATATCACCAAGCTCAGTCCGGTCGAGTACATCGAAGCGACCCTGCGTCACAAGGGCATGGCCCGATTCGACGAGTCCGGCAACGTGGTGGTGGAAGACGGTAAACCTTGGCTTGGCGGTAATCCTTTTCCCGAGCCGACCAGCGGGGTTGAGCTCTTTGCGGCGATCACCCTGACATGGGGTCGTCACGACGTTTCTTTTTATCCGGTGAAAACGTTTGAGCAGAGCGCTGACGGCAGGATTGGCTACAAGTACGAGCTCTGTTGGTGTGAATTTGCGCCGACCGGCCGAATCCAGGTGGATCCCATGCCGCACTGGCCGGGACATGAGGACAAGCTCCGTTACCAGTCCGTCTTCTTCACTATTCCACAGGACTACAAGGGCTCTTCGTTCCTGAATATCTGGCCCTACGATCAACGCAAATTCCCGGAGCTCCAGGGCTACCTGCCGCAGTTCAAACGCGTTCGGAAGTTCCCGACCAGTCAGCGCTTTGAGCCGCTGCTGCCCGGCTCGCATCTGTACTTCTCAGACGCGTGGGCAGCCGGCGATCCCTTCCTGACCTGGGGAAATTTCAAGATCGTGGGTCGGGGTCCCTTCCTGGCGGGTTTGACTGAAAACTGGGACGCGGATGACGAGAACTGGGAGGGTAAGACCCACGGCGGGCCGCTCGGCGATACGTTCTGGGATACCCGTGTTGAGCTGATCCCGGAAGTCATCGTGTGTGAGGCAGAGCCGACCGGCTACGCGCGGGCGCCGATCAGCAAAAAGCGCGTCTGGTTTGACGCTCGCACCGGCCTGCCCGTGTGCATGGTCACTTACGACCGTAAAGGCGAAATGTTTAAATCCTTCGACGGTGCTTTCTCGGTCTATGACAACAAAGGCAAGCAGGTCATGGACGGCAAATATCCTTACTGGTCCTGGACCCATGTCCATGCCCACGACGTGCAGAGCAACCACATGTCGCGCCTGAAGCAGGTGAAGGCGATCTCAGGCGGCTGGGAGTGGTGGGTCAATAAGGGCGTTGAGGTGTATGACCAGTTCCTGACGGTCGCCGCGCTGCGCCGCCTGGGTACCTGAACCAGCGCTCCGGCGTTTAGTCAGCGGGGAGTGCGGGACAGGCTGTCGAGCTCGTCCCACCGCGCCATCGCTGCATCGAGTGCAGCCTGTTGTTGCTGGAGCACCTCGAGCTGCTCCTGCACCACGTTGAAATCCTGATCGTAGAACCCAACGGCGGTCGTTTTGTCCGTCAGCTTCGCAATATCGTCTTCGAGCTGCTCAATCTTTGCCGGCAGCTGGTCCAGTTCGTACTGCAGCTTGAAGCTGAGCTTGCCCGAGGTTTTTCGGGAAGGCGTGTCGTCCTTGTTTTCCAGGCTTGCGGTTTTTTTGCCGGTGCCGGGATCTTCTGTTTCAGCGAGACCGTGTCCCTGACGCAGCCAGTCTGAGTAGCCTCCGGGGTAGCGACGCACGCCGCCGTCGCGTTCGAAGACAATGGTGCTGGTGACGACGTTGTCGAGAAACGCGCGGTCGTGGCTGACGACGATCAGCGTTCCCTCATAGTCGGCCAGCTGCTCTTCGAGAACTTCGAGCGTTTCAACATCGAGATCATTAGTCGGCTCGTCCAGCACCAGTAGATTGGTCGGGCGGCTGAAAAGCTTCGCGAGAATTACCCGGTTACGTTCGCCGCCGGAGAGAAACCCGACCGGTGTCATCGCGCGTTTGGCAGAAAACAAAAACCCGCGCAGGTAACCGACGACATGCCGCGGTTTTCCGTGGATGGGGATATAGTCCCTTCCGTCACCAACGATGTCGGCCACCGTGCGTTCCGGGTCGAGCTCCCGCCGTGACTGATCGAAATAGCCGGTTTCGAGGTTTTCACCGAGCTTGAGCGTGCCGCCTTGCGGTTCGAGCTCGCCCAGCAGCAGGCGTAGCAGCGTGCTTTTTCCAACGCCGTTATTGCCGATGAGCCCGATCCGATCGCCGCGCATGATTTTGAGGCTGAGGCCATCGATCAGCGGAGGACCACCAAAACCGTAGATGAGCTTGTGTGCCTCGATCACGCGGCGACTGGACTGCTCAGCGTCCTGCAGCACGATGCGCGCCCGGGCCTCTGGTTTGACGCGCGCGGCGTGCTCAGTGCGCATGTCTTCCAGCGCGCGAACACGCCCCTCATTGCGAGTCCTGCGCGCCTTGATCCCCTGCCGAATCCAAGTTTCCTCTTCTGCCAGTTTCTTATCGAACAGTGCATTCTGCCGGCTCTCGTCCGACAGGGTCTGCTCCTTGAGCGCCACATAGCGGTCGTAGTTGCCAGGCCAGCTACGCAGAGCGCCGCGGTCTATGTCGACGATCCGCGTGGCCAGTGCGCACAGGAAAGCGCGATCGTGGGTGATGAACAGCACGCACCCGGCATAGCTCCGCACGCGGTTTTCGAGCCATTCAATCGCCTGCAGGTCGAGGTGGTTGGTTGGCTCATCAAGCAACAGGATCTCCGGTTTGCTGACCAACGCGCGCCCCAGGCTCACCCGACGCTGCCAGCCGCCGGAAAGCTCACCCATACGTCGTGCGGCAGGGAGTTCCAGCGCGCTGATGATGGCGGAGACCTGAGAGTCGATGTCCCAGCCGCCGTGGACTTCAATGCGACGCTGTAGAGATTCCAGCTCACGCAACGCCTGCGCGCTGGTGTCGCCGGCCAGCTCGCGGTAGCGGTCGATCAGGACCTGCTGATGCTCGAGGCCGCCGGCAACAAAGTCCCGGACAGAGCTGTCCAGGTCACGCGGCAGCGCCTGTTCAAGCTGCGCGATGTGAATGTCGCTGCGCCGCCTGATCTCGCCCTCGTCAGGGTCAGCCTGGCCGGTGATCAGGCGCAGCAGCGTTGATTTTCCGGCTCCGTTACGCCCGATCAGACAGACCCGCTCGCCGGGCTCGAGAGAAAAATCAGCGTTCCGAAAAATAACCTGGTCGCCATAGCGCAGCGACACGTCGAGGAGCGTAAGCAGCGACATGGTAAAGCGCGGCGTCCGGCGCTAATCGACCTGGGCGCCTGCGAAAAACACCTTACGCCAGCGCTGGATCTCGACCCGTTCGAATAAGCCCGCCAGCGCGTAAGGATCGTTGGCAGCGATGGATTCGGCTTCTGACCGGTGCTCTGTATCGACAATGATCAGACTGCCGCTGACCAGGGTTCCCTCGTCGTCTGTTACCCCTCCTGCAGCCAGGACCCTGTCGGCGATTGGTTCAAGGTAGGCAAGGTGTGCGGCGCGGGTCCGCTGCCGCAGATCTGCACTTCCTGGCCTGTCATAGGCTCGGATGACGTAGGGCATATCTTTGGCGCGGCTACTGCGATGCAGACAGCAGTTGCGCTTTGCGAATAATGACGGGCTCAAGCGGGACGTCGGACATCCCGTTGGCACGCCCGGTCTGAACTGCTGCGATGGCATCGACAACATCCATCCCCGCGGTGACCCGGCCGAATACCGCGTATCCCCAGCCGCGTGGCGTCTTGCCGGAATGGTTCAGGAAATCGTTATCGACCACGTTAATGAAAAACTGCGCAGTCGCGCTGTGTGGATCGCTGGTGCGCGCCATGGCCAAGGTGCCGCGCTGGTTGACACGGCCGTTGTCTGCTTCGTTGGTGATGGGGTCACGGGTTGGTTTGCGCACCATGTCGTCGGTGAACCCGCCGCCCTGAACCATAAAGCCCGGGATCACGCGATGAAACACCGTACCGTCGTAGAAACCGCGCTCGACGTACCCGAGGAAATTTTTTGTGGACACGGGTGCGGCATCGGCAAAGAGCTCCAGCGTAATGCTTCCAAGGCTGGTATCGAGCACCACGGCAGGGTTGCCCACGGGGGCTTCTTCAGCCGCCGCAACGGCGGAGACGACTGCGAAAACAAGGCAGAGCAAGAGGCGGTTCATAGGCACTCCAGAATTCAAAGGGAAAAGGAAAGCTCGCGCCGCAGAGGCGGAAAAGCGGTACTGCTTACTGACGTCGTGTGAAGACAAGCTCGAGCGCGGAGGACAGCTCCGGAGCAAAAGCGTAGCCCTCGGCGTTGAAGCCTTCTAGGTCTGACGGTTTTTTTGCTCGCTGTTGGATCATGAAGCGCGCCATCAGGCCCCGCGCACGCTTGGCGTGGAAGCTGATCACCTTGTAGCGATCTTTGCTCCAGTCCTTGAAGACCGGCGTGATCACGGTGGGTTCCAGCGCATTACTGTCGACCGCCCCGAAATACTCCTGTGACGCCAGATTGAC
>JAYODW010000081.1:0-8546 GCA_038116745.1 Gammaproteobacteria bacterium | reverse complement strand
GCCGCTGCATCGGCTGGCTGAGTGTCCGACAGGAAGGCCGGCTGCGCGCCGGCCGCACTCGTTCTGAGTAACAACAATCTTCCGCCCGGGCTCATCTGCTGCCGCAGACAAACCCAGGCGGGAACCTGCCGCTGAGGAGCCGCGTATCAGGAGTCGCAGCGGACACTGAGGAGAAGAGGATATGAGCGCGGTAGTAAAACTGGAGCGTGGCCCTGCGGCGGCAGACACCAGCGAAGAACTGAATCTGCTGGCTGAAAGCGCGGCTGACTTCTGCGCGCGTAGTCTTGAACGTGGCCGGCTGAGAGCCTTGCGCGACAGCACGGCATCCTTCGACCGCGGCCAGTGGCAGACCATGGCCGAGCTCGGATGGTCCGGCGTGTCCGTGCCGGAATCGCATGGTGGTCTGGGATTGGGTGTTCCCGGTGTTGCGGTGCTGGCGCGCGCGCTGGGTGGGGTGGCCGCACCGGAGCCTCTGGTGGAATGCGCCACCTCTGCCTGCCTGCTGGTGGCCAGCGACGCCGGGCAGGCTGATCTCTCCGGGCTCCTTGACGGGTCGCGGGTGGTGGTTACGGCCCTGGGCCCCATCGACGTCGATCCGTTTGCAGGCGTGAGGGCGCGATCGCAGGGAGAGGTGGTTCATCTCGAGGGACAGCTTCCCGTGCTGCCTCTGGGACTCGAGGCTGAAGTCTGGCTGGTCCCTGCCAGTCGTGACGGCGACGCGGTCTGGTGTCGGGTTGATCAAGGCACCGCCGGCGCCGAAGTGAGTGCACGTCCCCAGGCCGACGGCACGGTTGATGCGCGTCTGACGCTTTCCGGCTGCGCGGCGCAGGTGCTGCTCAGCGGTATCCAGGCAGAGCGTGCTATGGCAGCAGCCCGCACCCTCGCGGAGCTCGCGGCCAGTGCCTATCAGCTCGGGCTGGCCGAGGCCCTGCTCGATCTCACCCGTGATTACCTTGGCACACGGCGTCAGTTCAATCAGGCGATCGGCAGCTTCCAGTCCCTGCAGCACCGCCTGGTCGACGTGTACCTGGATCTGCGTCTGGCTACGGCGGTGGTAGATGAGTGCTGTGCTGCAGCTGATCTCAACGGCGATCCGGATCTGCTCACCGCTCTGGCAAGTCGCGCCTGCGAACGCAGCGGCGCGGCGCTGCTTGAGCTGGCCCGTGAAGCCATCCAGCTGCACGGGGCGATGGGCTACACCGACGACTGTGACGTTGGTCAGTTCGTCAACCGGGCCCTGGTCGTGGCCGCGCGTTATGGCCGCCCGGATGCGCACTTGAAACGGTTTACCCGGCTCAATCCGGTGATTTGGCAGAACCGGGAGAGCGCACGGGAACCGGATCCGGCGCTGCTCGATTTCACGCCGCCGGACGGCGACTGGAATGCGCTCGACAACGAAACTTTCCGCCGCATCGTGCACGACTGGCACCTGACTCATTACCCGGCGGGGCTGCGCAATCTACGGCATCGCGTGCGCTGGGCGCAGTGCAAGGACTGGTACGCCCAGCTCTACGCGCGCGGATTTGCCGCGCCTGGCTGGCCGGTTGCCCATGGTGGCATGGGGCTGGCGCCGGACAAGCTGTTGATCTTCATTGAAGAGCGTGAGCGGCTCGGCATCGCGCGGACGCCCGACCAGGGGATCATCATGGTCGGCCCGCTCCTGATGAAACACGGCTCCACCGCACAGCAGGATTTCTACCTGCCGCGGGCGCTGTCCGGCGAGCACATCTGGTGCCAGGGTTATTCCGAGCCGAACGCAGGGTCTGACCTGGCCTCGTTGCGAACCAGCGCGGTGCGCGACGGCGATGAGTTCGTGATCAACGGGCAGAAGATCTGGACCACCCTGGCGCAGGACGCAAACTGGATGTTCTGTCTGGTGCGCACCGATCCCGAGGCCAAGCCGCAGGCCGGGATCAGCTTCATCCTGATCGACTTCTCCTCTCCCGGCATCACCGTGCGGCCGATCCGCAACATGGCCGGAGACGAGGAGTTCTGCGAAGTGTTCTTCGATAATGTGCGGGTGCCCTGCAGCAACCTCGTCGGCGAGCTCAACGGGGGCTGGACCATTGCCAAGAATCTCCTCAGTTTCGAGCGCTTCTTTATCGGCAGCCCGAAGCAGTGTCGCAGCGCGCTTGCGCGGGCAGCAGAGCTGGCCACTACTCTCGGGCTGGCGGACGACCCGGTCACGGTCGAACGCTACACGCGACTGTTCCTCGAAGTCGGTGCGCTTGAATCGCTGTACAAGGTCTTCGCCGACCAGATCCGTCGCGGTGAGATCCCGGGCGCCGATGTTTCACTGCTCAAGATTTTCGCCAGTGAAGCGTTTCAGCGTCTGACGGAGTTTCTGCTCGACCTGGGCGCAGAGCAGGGTGCGTCGCTGGACGGCGTTGACGGCGCAGCCGGCTCACTGGACGTTCTGTTCCCGTACTACAACGCGCGGCCGACGACCATTTACGGCGGCAGCAACGAGATCCAGCGCAATATTCTCGCCAAGATGGTGCTGGGGCTGCCCGCGCGCTGAGCGACCCGGCGCGTTCCGGGAGGAGAGAAAAGCAGAAGGCCTGCGCATGGTAAAGACCAGCAATCCCGCTCGCAGCGGTGCCGATATCCTGCTCGACGTGCTCGAAAGCGAGGGCTGCGAGTACATCTTCGGCAATCCGGGCACCACAGAGCTGCCCCTCGTCGACGCCCTGGGCGATCGTCCGGGTCTGAAGTACATCCTCGGCCTGCAGGAAGCGACCGTGGTCGCTATGGCAGACGGCTATGCGCAGGCCTCGGGTAAGCCCGGCTTCGTCAACCTGCACACCGCCGGCGGACTGGGGCATGGCATGGGCAATCTGCTCAATGCTTTCACCTCCGGCACGCCGCTTGTCGTCACCGCAGGTCAGCAGGACTCGCGCCACGCCATCACCGATCCTCTGCTGCAGGGTGATCTCGTCTCTATTGCGCGACCGGCATGCAAATGGGCTAACGAGATCACCTCGCCGGATCAGATCGCGACGCTCACGCACCGCGCTTTTCAGGACTGTCGCGCCACGCCGCGCGGCCCGGTGTTTCTGTCGCTACCGATGGACGTCATGGAGGCGACCAGCCGTGTCCTGGTGCCGCGCACTTCGCGCGTCGACCGGCGACCGGTGGCGGGTTCGCTGCCGGAGCTGGCGCGCGAGCTGACGGCAGTAACGCCGGGCAGGGTGGCGATCATCGCCGGCGATGAGATTTCGAATCACGACGCCTACCGGGAAGTGGTGCGTCTGGCCGAGCTGCTGGCTGCGCCGGTGTTCGGCTCTTCGTGGCCGGCGCACATCCCTTTCCCGACCAGTCATTACCTGTGGCGCGGCAATCTACCGACCCGGGCAATAGACATCGCCGATGCAATGCACGGCTTTGACTGCGTATTTGCGCTCGGCGGCAAGTCGTTCATCACCATTCTTTACAGCGATGCGTCGGCCTTGCCGGAGGGCTGTGAGCTGTATCAGCTGTCGGTTGACGGCCGCGATCTCGGGCGCACGTTTCCATCCAAGCTGTCTGTGGTGGGTGATATCGAACGTTCACTCACGGCGCTCAATGAAATCATCGCCACCCGCATTGAACCGCAGGAGGCGGCCTACGCGCAGGCCAGGGACAGCGCGCGTCAGGCTTTCATGGCGGCGCGCCAGGAGCGTCTGCAGCAGGCCGAGGCGCTGGCCGAGGACAGTGAGCTGCATCCCATGGTGGCGGCCCGGATCCTGGCGGCAACTATCGGCGGCACGCCAATAGTGGATGAGGCGATCGCCACCGCGGCTCACGTCCGCGCGTTCCTCAACAACAGCTCGACCCGTCAGTATTCTTTTCTGCGTGGCGGGGCGCTCGGCTGGGGAATGCCGGCGGCGGTCGGCTTCTCCCTCGGCCTCGGGCGCCAGCCGGTGGCATGCCTGGTTGGTGACGGCGCGGCGATGTATTCCCCGCAGGCTTTATGGACAGCGGCGCATGAGGACCTGCCGGTCACCTTTATCGTGATCAATAACCGCGAATACAACGTGCTCAAGAACTTCATGCGCAGCCAGGAGCATTACAACGCGGCCCGGACGGGGCGCTTCATAGCCATGGATCTGGTCGACCCTGAGATCGATTTCCCGGCGCTGGCGCGGTCCATGGGACTGCCTGGGTGCAGGGTGCTGGATGCCGGCGGCATTGCCGACGCTGTCAGCGAGGGCATCGCTTCGTGTCGTCCGAATGTGATCGAAATCGTGATCGCGACAGAGTGAGCCGGCCTGCGCCGCGTTCACGTTATGCTCTTAAACACACCTTGAGGCCCACCCTCTTCAACATCAAAGCCAAAGGAGTACGCCATGAAAGTGCCCTCGACCGTTGCTGAATTTTCCGAGACTTTCCCGCAGGACGATTTGAAATGGGCGCGGGTCACAGGCTCGCCGCGTTTTGATTACCCCATCGACTATTCGGTCGCCGTGCTGCATGTGGACGAAGAGGCCGGGCGCATCGACTTCCTGTCACGCTGGGAGTCTGATTCCTACTGCCACTACCACCGTCACGTCGGCGTGACTTCTTTGCTGGTGCTGGAGGGTGAGCATCACGTGGTCGAAACCAAGGACCACGAGACGGTGCACAAGATCCGTAAACCCGGTTTCTTCGCCACCAACCCGGGCGGTGATGTACACATGGAATATGGCGGCCCCGAGGGGACCCTGGTCTACTTCAGCTGCCAGGCTGTCGATGGTGCGCTGTTCGACGTCATGGACCGCGACGGACGTGTTCTGAAGACTGCAACCGTTGAGGAGTTCGCATCCGGCGAACTGTAGTAAGGTCCCCGCTCGGCTGAGGGGAGCCGGGTTACTGAAAGGGGAGAGTGCGATGGTTGGAGTGATTCTGCTCTACGTCGGTGCGGTGCTGTTCATCAACGGGATGGGTGGCCTCGGGCGCGTCGACGGACGGTCGATGGCGGTGATGAATTTCATGGTCGGCGCGCTCGCGCTGGTCGCCAGCCTGCTCCAGCTCGTGCGCGCCGAGAGTACGGCTGACTTTTTCGGGGTTGCGACGTCGTTCCTGTTTACCTTCACCTACCTCTACGTGGCGGTCAGTATCTGGTTCGAGCTCGACATGCGCGGGTTCGGCTGGTTCTGTTTCTTTGTCGCTCTGACTACCATTCCCTGCGCGCTCGTGACCTACCAGGGTGGCGACGTGCGTTTCGGAACCTTCTGGCTGATCTGGGGTGCGCTCTGGTACCTGTTCTATCTGGCCAACGTGCCGGGCAAGGATTTCGGCCGTTTTCTTCCTTATTCGACCATAGCGGTTGGTATCTTCACCTGCTGGATCCCCGGGCTGCTGATCCTCACCGAGCGCTGGTAGCTCCGGGGCACTCAGGCGCTCCGACCAGGGCGCCCATCTCCGGTGTGCGGCCGCCTCGAGGCCCTTGAGCTGTTCGATTAAAGCGTCCGCCGCCGCCGGCGTGCCGCGACACGCAGCCGGGCTGCACTGTACGACGATCGCGGTAACATCCGGCCTCACAGCAGGGCATCGGGAGGACAGCCATGGCTTTGACCAACGCGTCTGAGGTGGAGACTTCTTCGTCGCGGCATCTGCGCGGCAAGTACGCTATCTGCGGGATCGGCGAAACGAGCTACCGACGTGGCTCCGATCAATCGACCCGCTCGCTCGCAACCTGGGCGGTCGGCAACGCGATGGCCGATGCCGGCATGACCGCGGCCGATATAGACGGCATGCTGAGCTACTCTTTCAATGACTCGACGTTCGGACCGCACGTGGCCAATGACCTCGGCATCCGGCTCAATTTCTATACAGACATCTACGGCGGCGGCTCTTCAACCGAGTGTCTGGTGGGGATCGCGATTGGCGTCATCGAGGCCGGTATGTGCAACACGGTGGCCATCTATCGCGCGATGAACGGCTACAGCCAGGTGCGGATAGGGGGCACCGGTGCGCGCTCGGCGGCGCCCATCATCGGCGATCAGATCCACCATCGCGGCTATGGCTGGCAGAGCGCGGGACAGCTCTTCGCGCCGACCTTCATGCGCCATATGTACGAATATGGCACACGCCCTGAGCAGGTAGCCGCGGTCAAGGTGGCGCACAGCAAGCACGCGTCCAATAATCCCAAGGCGTACTACCGCAAACGGCTGACGGTCGAAGACGTGCTGTCTTCGCGCATGATCTGCAAGCCGCTGCATCTGCTCGATTGCTGTGTCGAAACGGATAACGCGACCTGCATCATTGTCACGCGACTCGATCGCGCCCGTGACTGCCCACGCGCGCCTGCCGTGATCCAGTCCGTGGCCGGGCGGGTGAGTAAACCGCGGGGCGATATCCATCTGCACTACCAGAGCGGCCCGATCTCAACCGTGGCCGGGCATTACGCGCGCAATATTCTGTGGCCCAACGCGGGCGTGGGCCCCGAGGATATTGACGTGACCGGGTCCTACGACGCCTTCACGTTCACTACCCTGCTGCAGCTTGAGGACTACGGTTTCTGCGCGAAGGGCGAGGGTGGCAACTATGTCTCAGATGGCACCATCGAGCTCGGCGGGCGGCGGCCGAACAACACCGCGGGCGGTCATCTGTGCGAGGGCTATACCCACGGCATGAACATGGTGATAGAGAACGTGCGTCAGCTGCGCCACGAGGCGGATGACAGCTGTCCGGTGGGGGCTGACGGGCGACGTCAGCATACCTATGACTATGGCGAAGGCGGTTGTCGCCAGGTGCAGAAAGTGGACCTGACGGCAAACCTGGGCTGGGCGCATCCCGGCGCCGGCAGCGCGATGGTCATGGCGCGCGACGTGCGCTGAGCAGACGGGGAGAAGCACAATGCCAGTTCAAGGTGAATACATGGGCATGATGCTCACCGTCGAAGATGTCGATGCTGAGAATCGTGATTTCTTTGCTTACTGCGCGGCGGGTGAATTCCGCCTGCAGCGGGGGATTCAGCACGGTCTGCTGCGCTATCCGCCGACGACCGCTTGCCCGTGGACCGGTGAGCGCGAAAGCGAGTGGGTGCCGGTCGAGGGACGCGGTACGGTCTACAGCTACGGCGAAGTGCATCATGCCATTCAGCCCGCCTTCAAGGACCGGGTGCCGTATCTGATCCTGCTGGTGGAGCTTGATACCCAGCGCGGAGCGCCCGGAGAGCACGACGGGCTCCGGGTCGGCGGCAACCTGGTCATGCCGGATGGCAGCTTTGCGCCACCAGAGGTGATCTCCACGGTTGGCATCGGCTCCCGGGTGCGCATGGTGTTCACGCCGGTGGCCGAGGGGATGGCCCTGCCGCAATGGACGCTTGACGACCAGACCCCACAGCCCGCCAGTCCCTGGCGGTATCCCGAATAGCGACCTACTCGGCGCCTGTGCCCGGCCGGCCCTCAGTCGTGGTGACGAAAGGCGTTAATGCCGAGCGCTTCGCGCATGTCGGCTGAAGGCACCTCAAAAACACCGAGCCCGATCCCCGTCGCGTCGGCGATCCGGACCATGCGCTGGAAGTTGGAGATGACGCCGGCGGCGTCGACCACCGCTGCCGAACCGAGCGCAGCGTTGAGAGCCTCGCGTGCTGCGGTGATACGGCTCGGCGCCCGACTCACTACCGCCTCAGCGTAGGCGACGAGATATTCGCCGGCGGCAATTCCGCTGACGGTATGACCATCCATGATCGCGGCGAGATCGACCGCCTGGTCATTCTGCTGGCTGCTCGCACGGAGCATGCTGGCGTGTGCGGTCGTTCAGTAAAAACAGGCGTTCAGCGCCGATGTCCGGCCGGCGACCAGCTCGATCTGGGACCTCTCCAGCGCGCCGCCCCGGTCCACGCCTGGTCGACCGACATCTTCCATGGCGAGGTAATGCGCAGCCGAAAGGTCGCACAGGGTGCGCACCTCATCCGGCACCAGGCTCATCGCGCGCACCACGTTGGCCGTGCGCTCGGCCGGCCACAGGTCGGCCTCCGGCGTGCCGCTGTTATCGTCGGGGACCATGGGCACCCAGGCATCATCCGGAGCGGCGGTCGCCGGCCGGTAGCGACTGGGCTCGCCGTCGCCCGGGGACGGGAGTTCACACAGCGGCAGTCCCAGTGCCTCGGCGAAACTGTCAATGCTGACAAGCGAGACGACCGTGCCGACCAGCTCCACGTAGTGTCCTTCGCTGAAGTCATCCTCGAGTAGCCCCTGGTACCAGCTGCGTGTCAGTCGCGCCGCGTCGGTGGTGATGCGGTGCACCGCATCCACCGCTACGGATGGCAGGCCGGAGACCGAGGCATGACTGCCCTGCACGGCGTTCGGGGACAGCGCCTCGCGCCGCTCACAACACAGCGGACAATCCCAGGCCGCGCGGACTTCCTCCGCGAGCTGGATTCGCTCTGCGCTGGTCCACCAGGTACCCGGCGTTGCCAGGCGCTGCCAGAAGCGCTGATGGGCCTCGGCAAAGTCATCGCGGACAGGGAAGCCCGCGTTGTGGTACCGGGGACCGGTGATGGTCGCGGCGTTCAGTGATGTCGGCATGCGCTTTCCTCCAGTGTAATGACGGCAGTGCTTATGCTTGCGTCGTGTCTG
>JAYODW010000080.1:0-8822 GCA_038116745.1 Gammaproteobacteria bacterium | reverse complement strand
GTTTGAGTATATAACGGTATATAACACTTTTTAGCGTCTTCTTAGCAGTCGATAAGAACTCTTATCTAATTGTTTTATAACGCTTTTTATGGTGCCGGAGAGAGGAATCGAACCTCCGACCTACTGATTACGAATCAGTTGCTCTACCGACTGAGCTACTCCGGCTAGAAGGGGCTATCTGCGGGGCGCGAAATGATAGCCTAACTGAGGCAAATGTGTCGTCGAATCAGTCCTTATTCCGGAGCCTGATCACGAGGTCTACCGATTCAATTCGGGCGCTGTTCGGTGGGGCAGGCAGATTTTCGATCACCACTTGTGATGCGGGAAAGTCGGCGAGCGCTCCCGTGTCGGTGTTGTAGAAATGGTGATGCGGTCGGGTGTTGCTGTCGTAAAACACGCGGGCGGCATCAATGAGCACCTCGCGCACAAGCCCGCGAGCCGCGAACAGGCCGAGAGTGTTGTAGACCGTAGCCTTTGAAACGGGCGCGCCGTTGCAATTCAGCTCGGTCAAAACCTGCTCGGCTGAAAGATGCTGGTCTTTTCTTAGAACAACCTCGGCTACCTGCAAACGCTGAAGCGTTGGCCGTATGCCGGCTTCCCTCAGCAGCGTCGCAACATCGCCGTTACTACCCACTCTTTTCCCCTGGGCCTGACTATGACCCGCAGTATACTCATGATGTCGCCTTTATAAGCGCAGGCTGTAACAGTCTGCGGGCCGAACCGCGATGTCAGCAGTTAAAGGAGGACCTTTCCTTGAAAACTGCGCGCCCGGCCCAGACTGATACCACTCAGCCCCCTAACCGTACCGTTCATCTCAATGCCAAGTGCAATTCCAGGAGAGTCATGCACAGAATCCACCCTATGAAACGCCAGACGGGCTTCACACTGATGGAACTACTGATCGTGATCGCGATCGCGGGGGTTCTGGTTGCAGTTGGTGTGCCAGGGCTGCGCACCATGGTCGATAACAACCGTCTGACATCGCAGATCAATCAGTTTTCATCGTCTCTGGCTCTAGCCAGAAGCGAGGCAGTCAAAGTGAATGACCACGTTGCCATCTGTCCATCAACAAACGGCAGCAGCTGCGCTGCGGATGTGGACTGGAACGTCGGGTGGATCACTTTCATTAATCGGCGACACGCAAATGGCGCTCACGACACTACGCCAGGTACGGTGCAGGTTGACAACGATCAGGTGACTGGAGACGCCTCCACCGACCCTTGCCGCGCTGCCCAGACCTACGACGATGCCGACGATTGCATACTGAGCTACACACAGGCGCTAACCCCTGCAAGCCAGACCCTTCGTTCGGACGCAACGAAAGACTTCATCTACTACAACGGCTCCGGCCGGAGTAATGAATCTGCGAGCTTTGTGCTGTGTGATTCCCGCGGCGCTGCACATGCGAAAGCCGTTGTCATTTCAACCACCGGCCGCACCAGCGTCCGCACGGACAATGCCGACGGGAGCGCGCTTTCGTGTACGCCTTGAAACACCCCACCAAAGAACGAGGCATGACCCTCATTGAGGTCCTTCTGGCAATCGTGATTTTTGCAATCGGCCTGCTCGGCGTCGCGGCTCTCCAAGTTGCCGGACTGCGTTATACCAAAGGCTCACAGAACCGCAGCCTGGCAATCATTCAGGCAGAAAACATTGCTGAACGCATGCGGGCCAACCCTGCCGCCGTCGCAGACGGCAAGTACGTGACACCCGACGTGTCAGATGAGCTGCCAGGTTGCGTCAGCGCCGATTGCACGCCGGCGCAAATGGCTGAGTACGACCTCGCGACATGGCTCAGCGATACGCGACAAGCTCTTGGTGTCAAGGTTTACGACGGTAGTCTCAATACAGACCCCAACGTCAATGCAACCGTGTGCATCGACAGCACACCGGAGGATGGGACCAACGGCGCCTGGGCATGCGACGGTAGCGGGGGCATCTACGCCATAAAAATTGAATGGTTGGAGCGCACTACCGCACGGGAAGGGAAACTCGCCGACAACTATTCCTCTAGCGGTACCGCGAGCGCAGTCGAGGGATTCGTGGTCAATCGCTTTGTGCTGAGGTTCGTGCCGTGAATGAATATAGACTTACGCATCTGCGCAGGCTGCAAGGCGGCTTCTCCATCGTCGAGCTGATGGTAGCAGTCACAATCAGCATGATTCTGTTTGCCGTGATCGTGCAGCTCTTCGCCAGTAACAAGCAGGCCTACCGCATTCAGGAAGGGTCGAGCGCTCTGAACGAGAACGCCCGGTATGCGGTCTCTCACCTGGAATATTTTCTCCGCCTGGCCGACCACTGGGCGGGAGTCGAGGCGAGCGCAGTAAGCGTTAACGCCGGGGTCCCCCCTGTCTCAGGCTCAGGCGACTGCTCCGACGCCGTTGTCTCTACAGTCGGTTTTCAGGGCTATAACGGTGGTGCCTCTAAACCTCTCGACTGCATGCCGGATACCTACGAGCCGAACACAGATGCGTTCTTCATCCGGTACGTTGCAAGCCACCGCAACGGCCTCGAGGTCGACGACTTCACCGTCCCGGTCTTGGGAGGCGTGCCGGAATTAGGGGAGCAGCCGTCGCAGAGCTACATCGGGGATACATCCGGGACCGGGCTGTGGGTTAGAACGGGGATAGGACGTAGCGCACAAATATTCCAGAACACCGCATTTGGCAGCTTGCCACTTGAACTTAACCCGTCCGTCAGCGAAAACGAGTTCATCAACTCCCGCTTTAACGCCATGCTCTATTACATACGGACTGGTGCTGATGGTGCGCCCGCGCTCGTCCGTAGCGCCCTTAACCCGAATATGACCTTCACCGAGCAAGAAATCGTGGCTGGCGTCGAGAACATGCAGCTGCTCTATGGGGTGGACAGCAATGCAGACTTTGTTGCCGAACGCTACGAAACTGCGCCCTCAGACTGGAGCAGGGTTGTCAGCGTTCGAGTCAGCCTCATCGTCAGCAATCTTGAACGCGATATGACCGTTACGGACACCACGACTTATCGTTTGCTCGATACAACGTGGACACCGCCTACCGACGCACGGAACTTCCGCCGCGCCCAATTCGACTTTACCGTCCAGATCCGAAACGCAATCAGAGGCTAGAACATGAATGCGTCCCCCATGCGTAATGCGATGACAAGACAGCAAGGCGTTGCACTGATCGTGGCGCTCATCCTGCTGATGACTCTCACCATGCTCGCCGTGGTAGCGACCCGCACAACCACACTCGATCTCAAGATCACCACCAACCAGACGCTTGCGAAGCGCACTTTCCAGTCTTCCGAGGCGGGCCGGACAAGCATTGAGGAGACCCTCGAGAAGCACACTTTTTACCGCGGCTGGCCAGCTGATATCGGTGGCGAAGTACCTGCCTCCTCGGGCTTCACCATTCCAAACGACATCAAGATCGAAACTGACCATCAACTTTATATCACCAAGCCTGATGACCCCTGGAAAGACTCAGGCGACCCTCAGATGACGTTCAAAGTCGATAGCGACAGCGAGGACGGTGATTATCTTGCTCCTACCGACCTTCGCGCAGATATCTTTATTCACCGACTGGGGACCGTACCTGCCCCCGGCTCAGACACTTCCCAGGTAACCGGCTACGAAGGCCTCGGGGCAGGCGCGGCTGGTGCCGGCTCACAGCTTTTCTACCGCATCATCTCCCGAGCTACGGGCGCTGGCGGCAGCCAGGTGACGACCGAAGCGCTCTATCGTTATGTCGTCACCAACTGATCACTGTTCCGCTCTTTTCAGCCAGGAATGCCTGTCATGAAATTCTCCACCCCCGGCCTTTCAAATTTCTCGCTTGGCATCCTGCTCAGCGCAACTCTCCTGCCAGTCGTCTGGTCGGTGCCGGTCCAGGCAGCTTTCCTCCCGAATCTGTCCGGCTCGGAGATGAGCACTTACACGGCGTATCCAGTGACCACGCTGGAAGCTGTGACACCAAAAGTACTGCTCGCCATGTCAAGGGACCACAACTACTTCTTCAAAGCGTACAACGACTACACCGATCTTGATGGTGACGGTGTAATCGAGACCACATACGACAACGATTTTGAGTACTACGGTTATTTTGATCCCGACAAATGCTACTCGTACATCCTAGACCGACCCGGAGCCGGCACCAGTGGCGACATCTACTATTTCGAACCCCGGGCCTTCACCAACGACCACTACTGCGATGCAGTGAATGGCGAGTGGAGCGGCAACTTTCTCAACTGGGGAACGATGACGCGCATGGACATCATCCGGAAGATCGTCTACGGCGGCAGACGCTGGGAGGATAAGGAGACGCACACCGTACTGGAGCGCGCTTTTCTTCCGCCTGATGCGCATGCTTTCGCAAAGTATTACAACGGAGACGATATCCCGAAATTAACGCCTTTCACGACGTCCGACTTCACCCCGACCGATGGTGACGGTATTGACGAGGAGGAAGAGGGGATCACTCTGTGCAACCTGACCTACGCAGAGAGCGGGACTTCGCAGAACACGAACGCCCGCCCTCTGATGCGCATCGTCCGCGGCAACTACTCGCTGTGGGCGGCTGGTGAAGTGCTGCAGTGTCATTTCTCGGACGACCCGGCTGTAGGAGGAAGGCAGATTCGCGATGCCGGCTTTGGTGTCAACAATAACGTCAGCGCGAAGAGTGGCATCAACGCTTACGCGAACTCCCCGCCTCAAAGCGAGAGGCTGGTTGCATCAGTAGGCGATGAGGACCCGACATTCGGGTGGAATGTGCACGTAAACACGTGCGTGGTTGCCCCGGAATACTGCAATGCTGATGGCGTGGCGTGTGATCCTGAGTCTGACGGCGACGCGTGCAACAAGTGCCCGGTCTTGTTTCTAGCCTCCGGCGGCAACGAGCATTGCCGCTCGTACCCCAATGGAAATTTCAAACCCTCCGGCTTATTCCAGGAGTACGGCGAAGACCAGAAAATTCACTTTGGAGCTTTTACGGGCACCTACGAAAAGAACAAGAGCGGAGGCGTTCTGCGCAAGCACATTGGCCCGCTTGACGATGAAATCAGAGTCGATACGGATGGAACTTTTAAAGCCGACCCCAACTCCGCGACGCCGGCGGTCGGCGTCGTCAGGGCCCTGGATATCTTCAAAATTCATGGCTACGACCTGGCTATCGATAAAAAAGGCGAAGAGGGAACTCGATACCCCGACTGTGAAGGTGAGAGCTTTGAAGAAGGCACGTGCGCAAGCTGGGGCAATGCGGTTTCCGAGATGTACGCCGAAGCGATACGGTATTTCGCCGGCCTGAGCCCGACGACGAGTTTTCAGGCTAACGACAACAGCTACATCGGCGGTTTGAAAGAAGACGAATGGAAGCCTGTTCTTAACGACGACAATTTCTGCGCCGGACTTAATATCGTCATGATCAACAGTTCCGTGATTTCCTTTGATCAGGAGACGTCGCATTTCAGCACGCTGCCAGGAAGTCCCGATCCCCAGACACTCACCAAGGCGGTGGGCACTGCTGAGGGGTTGAACCAGAAAAGTTGGTTCGTCGGTGAACGTTTAGGTCAGAGTAACACCTATGACGGTTATTGCACGCCGAAGATCGTCTCCGACCTGGGCAACGTA
The DNA here is from genome assembly GCA_038116745.1 of Gammaproteobacteria bacterium. Classification (GTDB taxonomy): domain Bacteria; phylum Pseudomonadota; class Gammaproteobacteria; genus JAYODW01. The sequence continues at coordinate 3,220 of JAYODW010000080.1, read as the reverse complement.
TCGGGCGTCTGCCCGGAGGCCCCGACGCTTGACGGCACATACCGGATGAGCGGAATGGCCTGGTGGGCACGAACTCACGACTTGCTTGACGGTCTGCAGGGCACTCAGAGCGTCACGAGCTACATGGTGCAGCTCGCGACTAATAATCCCATCATCAAAATTGACTGCCCCGCATGGGCCGCGGCGGCTGGAGAGGACGTTAACGAGGCGTGCGACGATGAGACCGCCCCCGCGAATGCTTTTGATGGGGAAATACAGTTGCTGCCAGCATATAGGCGTCTGGACGACAATAGTGCCGGAACCTTAAGCGACTTCAGAATCGTACAGCCTCTCTACGAAACTACCGGCTCTGAAACAGACGTCGCGTACAAAGGGAAAGCGTTTGCGCAGTGGGATGAACGCGAACAGGGCGGAGACTTCGATCAGGACATCTGGGGCACGATTGACTACGAGCTGTTCTATAAAAACAACGCTTGGCGATTAAAAGTCACGACCGACGCGATTGCGGCAACTGCATACAGCCGGCAATTGTTCGGTTTCATCTTAAGCGGCACACAGGTCACCTTTGATGGGAACACCTACACATCAGACGGTTTCCATGCGTTCTCCGGCGCCTATCGCGAAGAGGGTGAAGACGCTGGCGAAACCGGCTCCAACCTCGACTCTTCCGGCGATGGGGTAGTCTTCAAAGACCCGCTGAATATCTTTGGTATTCCGGACTGCCAGAGCAAGTGTTTTGTAGACGACGGTCCGGTTTCCTTTACCTTCACAGCCACAAGCGGTTCTCGCAGCAGAACGCTGCCCGATCCACTTTACCTGGCTGCAAAATGGGGAGGATTTGATGACAACAACGACAACGATATCCCCGACCAGCCGAACGAGTGGGATATCCGCGATGCGAGTGGCAGAAAAGGTAATCCCGACGGTAATCCCGATACCTACTATTTCGTTAATAACCCATCAGCCCTCGAAGAGTCTCTTCGAGCGGTGTTTAACCAGATCATAGAACGAGTCGCTTCCGGTACCGCGGCCGCCGTTGTCGCAAGTGAACAGGAGGGGACTGGAGCGGTTTATCAGGCGCTGTATGACCCCGTGAAGACTGATCCGGACGGGCGTGAAGCAGCGTGGATCGGTACTTTGCACGCGCTTTTCATCGATCCGAAAGGTTTCCTGCGGGAAGACTCGGACAATGACGCGACACTCGATGGCTATGACGTCGACCCTGTAATCGAAATTTACTTTGATGAGGAGGAGAGGCGTTCACGGCTGCGCCGTTACGGAAGTTCCACGAGCTCCGTGTTCACGCAGTCAGGTGACCCGATCGCAGGGGAACTGGAGACGCTCGAACCAATCTGGAACGCCCGCACGCAACTTGCGTCTCTGGCAGACAGCGATCTCCTCAGCCAGCGTGGCTGGGGCACTGCTGCTGGCAGCGGTCGCTACATCACGACCTGGCTGGACAGCGACCTGGATGGAATTGTTGATCCGGATGAGCAAGTTGATTTCACTGCTGCCACTTTTACGCTGGACAACTTTGGGTGGCTGGACGTCTATAGCCTCGACAGCGGCGGCAGCTATACGACAGACGAAACTCATAAGCTGGTGAACTACATCCGCGGCGTAGACCAGGAAGGTTATCGCTCCCGGCAACTGGACTACAACAAGAATCGAACAGTCCAGACCATGCGCCTGGGTGACATCGTCGATTCCACCCCGACCGTCCAGGGCGCCCCAGCGGAATCCTTCGACATTCTGTCGCTGGACATCAGCTACAACGAATTCCGGCGCCAATATCGGAACCGCCGAAACGTTGTCTACGTCGGCGCCAACGACGGCATGATTCACGCCTTTAACGGCGGTTTCTTCGATGTGGAAAGCTTGTCGTTCAAAACGCAGCTGACAGACGAGACCGCACACCCGCTAGGGTCAGAAATTTGGGCTTATATCCCAAAGAACCTCCTGGGTCATCTCCAGTGGTTAGCTGATGAAGACTATTCCCACGTTTTTTATGCGGACCTCAAACCGCTGCTCTTCGACGCCCGGGTCTTCCCGGACGATGACACCCATCCCAACGGCTGGGGCACGATTCTGGTGGTTGGTATGCGGCTGGGCGGCGGCCAGGACTCGACTGGAATCACGCTTCATACGTCCGCTGAAAATGAGGTAGGGGCTAACGACGACGACGTGGCTACCAAGTCTGCGTATGTACTTCTTGACGTCACCGATCCAGAACGCCCCCCTGAACTGATCGCTGAGCTGTCCCCGCCAACCCTTCAGTTCACCACGTCGTATCCGTCGGTGATGGCGATATCACATCCACAAACGTTCTGTGACCTGTACTCAGAAAAAGAAGAATGTGACGACTACGAATCAAACCCAAACCGACCGAACAAGTGGTATCTACTGTTTGGTTCCGGCCCAACGAATCTCGGCACCGTTGAATCAACCCAGACGGCGCGCGTCTTCGCCTACGATCTGAATCTGCTTGTGGCTTCCGAGAGCAGAGACGCTGCTCTCGTCACCACCGGACCTTTCAGCGGGGGCTACGCGGATACCGGTGAGGCGAACAGTTTTGTTGGGGAATTCACAACAGCCGACCAAAATTTCAACATGAAAGCTGAAGCCGTTTATTTCGGTACCGTCGGCAGCGACGACGGTACCGGCGGCAATATTTATCGCATGACCGTCCCCAACGATGAAACCGCGCTCGCGCTATATTCCCCCGACTACTGGGGCAACGTCTTCAAACTGCTAGCTGTCAACAGGCCGTTTGTTGCCAGACCATCTATAACGCTGGATAAATCAGGCAAAACCTGGATCCTGGCGGGCAGCGGCCGTCAGTTTACAAACGGTGACAAAATCTCGACGACGACACAGAGCTTGTACGGCTTTATCGACCCTAATGAGTTTAAGCTAGACCCGAGCTTGTATCAGGTAACAGCTGACAGCAGCAGCTTCATTGACGTTACGGACGCTATCACCTACACCAACGGCAGCGTGGACCTTGACGGTGACGGCACAATTGATTCGACCATCGAGGAGGCGACCGCGGATGTGGCGGCACAGGGCGGCTGGCGCCTCGACTACGCTTCCAGTGGCGTAGATCCAGCAGAGAGAACGCTCTCCAACCAGACGCTGATTGGCGGCATCGTGCTCAGCAGTGCATTCACGCCCGCCACAACACAATGCGGCGGTGAGGGCACCAGCCGTCTGCTCGGGC
>JAYODW010000079.1:2770-8832 GCA_038116745.1 Gammaproteobacteria bacterium | reverse complement strand
CGTTGCCCGCCGGTGAGAAGCTCGGACACTGGCTGGCAGCTACGGTAAACCGCGCATTCGGATGCGCGGCCGGGCCGTTACTCGGATTGTGCGGACGCCCCTGCCAGTCGGTCAGGTGAGCGGGCTTTTTCCCGTCAATGCCTTCCCACCAGGGCTGCTGGTCATCGGTGACCGCAACGTTGGTGTAAATGGCGTTACGTCCCAGAGTGTTCATGCAATTCGGATTGGTCTGCAGACTTGTCCCCGGCGCGACACCGAAAAAGCCCGCCTCGGGATTGACCGCCCAGAGCTGTCCGTCATCGCCCAGATGCATCCACGCTATGTCATCGCCGACCGTCCATACCTTCCAGCCATCGAACTCAGCTGGCGGCACAAGCATGGCCAGATTGGTTTTGCCACAGGCTGAAGGGAACGCTGCTGCAATGTACCGGGTCTCGCCAGCGGGGGACTGGATGCCGAGAATGAGCATGTGCTCCGCCAGCCAGCCCTCGTCCCGGGCCTGGGCGCTCGCGATGCGCAGGGCGTGGCATTTTTTACCCAAAAGCGCGTTACCGCCGTAACCAGAGCCAAAGCTCTTGATCAACAGCTCGCCCGGGAAATGCATGATGAAACGACGGTCAGGATCGAGCTCGCCGGTCGAGTGCAGACCGCGCACAAAGCTGCGGTTGCTCTGCTCGATGTGCTCGAGGGCACGTGCGCCGATCCGCGCCATGATGCGCATGTTGACGACGACGTAAGGACTGTCCGTGATTTCCACGCCGGCGCGCGCGAAGGGCGATCCGTAAGGGCCCATCAGATACGGTATGACGTACATCGTCCGGCCCCGCATACAGCCCGCGAACAGCCCATCGATTTTTTCGTGGGCCGCTGCAGGCGCCATCCAGTTGTTGTTCGGCCCGGCGTCCTCCGCGTTCTCCGTACACACGAAGGTCAGGTGCTCAACGCGCGCAACGTCTTTCGGATCGGAGCGGTGCAGGAAACAATTCGGATGAGTCTTCTCATTCAGGCGCAGCAGATCGCCGGTGGCCAGCATGGCCTCGGTCAGCGCATCATTTTCCGCTTCCGAGCCATCACACCAATGGATCTTGTCCGGATTCGTCAGCGCGGCGACCTCGTCGATCCACGCCGCCAGTGCAGCATTCGTTGTCATTATTCGGGAAAGCTCCGTCGAGCCTGTATGTACCGACCGACTGCCGGCGCCAGGCCACTCCATATTTAAAGGGGATCCGACCCCGAAGAGCCGGCAAGAAAAAGCGCCCGCAAGGTTAACAAATCTGATGCGGAGATGCTGCCCGTAATTCCAGGCACGCGGCACGCTGACTGCCTGTCCATGATGTTGTCGAAAGCGGCGCGTCATACGACGGATCGCAAAAACCTCTTTTGCTGCATTGCAATATATGTTGCAGTGCAATAAACTGCCCGCCAGTTGAACCTAACTCACCGCTGTTCGCGGTATTGGAGCCCGATATGGATTACAAATTTTTTGAGAACTGGCAGGACTACGGCAAGAACGCCATGGCAGCAGCGAAGGAACTCGAAACCATCAACACCGAGCTTCTGCAACAGCTGACCAACAAGCAGCTTGAACTTACGAACACCGCAATCGAAGCCGGCACTCGTTATTGGCAGACCCTCGGCGACGTTAAGGCGTATCCCGAGCTGCTATCCGAGAATACGCGCATGGCCGCTGAGTTCAACGAAAAGCTGATGGAAACGACCCGGGAAACCGCCGATATCCTGGCGCAGTCACGCGAGTCATACCAAGCCTGGCTTGAAAACAACCTGCAGCGCGCCGGTGTCCCGACGATTTTCACGCTGACTCCCGAGGCGGCAAAAAAACCGGCGCGCAAAGCGGCCTGAATGACATGAGCGGAGCGACGTGCTGCATCGCGTGCTCCCTGAGTTCCTCCTTCCTCCTCCTTACCCCCTGTCTCCCCGTTTTCCGGGGACTCAGGGGGCACTTTTCGTCATCAGCTCAGTCCGCCGCCCGACGTCTTGCCCTCGTCGCGCCACCAGGCAGCAACCACGTCCGCTACGCCAACACCCGCCCGGCTGCCGACATAGATTCCGATATGTCCCCCCGGGATCTCGTGCTCGCTGTAGCGCTCCGGGGGGATAAAGCGGACGAGCGCGCGACTGGCCGCAGGCGGCACCAGGTGATCGTCCCGCGCGTAAATGTTCAGCACAGGCATGCTCAGCTGTCGCAGATCAACCCGGTGTGAGCCGATCGAGAGCGCACCATTGACCAGAGCGTTCTCCTGATAGCAGTGTCTGGCGAACTGGCGTGAGATCCGCGCAGGCAACGCGGGACTATCGAAAATCCACTTCTCCATGCGGAGAAACAACTCGCGTTCCGCAGGATCAGCTGCGCTTTCCAGAAAGCGTAGATATTTCTGCTGCAGCAGGCGGTAGGGCTTTAGTGACAGAAACGCGGCGTTGAGGATCCGTCCGTCTATGTTTCCGCAAACATCAGATAAGGCGTCAAAATCGATCTCCCGCGCCAGGTGGCTGAGCATGTCATCAGGGGTGTGGAAATCAATCGGCGTCACCGTCAGAACGAGTCGATTGACCTTGCTTGGATACAACGCGGCATAGCACGCGCTCAGCGTTCCGCCCTGACAGATCCCGAACAGCGTCAGTTCATCCTTGGCAAGTCGGCCACAGAGAAAATCAACCACGCTGTCCAGGTATCCGAGCAGGTAATTCTCCAGGCCGAGCGTGCGATCGAGCGGATCCGGAAACCCCCAGTCCAGCAGATAGACATCGAACCCCTGTGCCAGGAGATCTGCGACCAGAGACCTTCCAGGCTGCAGATCCACCATGTCCGGCCGGTTGACCAGTGCGTAGACCAGTAGCAACGGTGCTTTGTCCGCGTCGCTATTTTCTGCCGGTGGAAGGTAGCGGTAGAGCCTCGCTTTCCCCGTCTGCCAGAGGCACTCGCGCGCCGTGGCACCAAGCGCGACCGGCTCCGCACCCCTTAACGCTTCCAGGCCTGCGCCCCAGCTTTCCTGCAGCCGTGCCAGCTCGTCGGCTATCCCTTTTGATGTGAGACGGATCTCCGGCATCAGGGCTAGGCGTCCGGATCCTCAAAAATCGAGCCGATATCAAATTCGCTCTGCTTGCGACGTCTGGGCCTAATGGTCTTACCAGATGCCCGCTTTGATTGCGGCTGCTTCTCTACAGATCGTTTCCCACGCGCTGCAGCGCGACGCCTCACCGGCGGCTCTGCACCTGACGCCTCCTCCGCCCCATCCGCGCGCAACCCGGCCAACGCGGTCTGCAGTGCGATGATCTCGGCCTCCAGCCCGGCCTGCTTATCCACCAGGGCGTCAATGACAGATTGCTGCGCGATGCCGAAGTAATTGAACTCTTTCGCCAGAAACGCACGACGCTCGCGGACTACCGCCACCGTCGCGTTGGCACACTCGGCAAAAGAGCGTCTGAAGTCTGCGCTCATCACGGTATCCCGATAAGCCCGCTCCGCCACGCTGACCCAGGCATCGTAGAGGCCTCGCAAGGAGGTGATCGGCTCACCTTCATCCCGCCGGAGAAACAGCGCAAAGCGCTCCAGAGCGAGACTCACGGCGCCCCTGTAGGCACGCAGAAGCGTGTCTGCTGTCGCGCGCGCCCGGCGCTCACTGTGCTGTAGCGCCTTAACGCGTTCGATGCTCTCGCGCAGCGGTCCTACCGCAGGCCCCTGCCAGCGGAATCCCGCCTGCTGATCGACAAACTCCTGCAACGGTGTCAGCGGAGAGTAATCAAGCAGTCTAAACAGACCGCTTCCCCACACAAAGGGCAACGCGAACCACTCTCGCTCTAATTGTTCTGGTAGCTCAGCACTCAACCCCTGCACGCCGGCCGCGAGCGCTTCTTCAGGACGTTCCTCTGGCGCCGCCTCCAGCATGGACGCAACTGCCTGTCCGAATTGCTCGAACTGCTGCTGCACCCCGGTCAGGAAATCAGCGCCGAACGCCTCCTCCCACAGCTTCTCGCCGGCGCGCCAGAGTGCCGCCGGATCGGCCGCACCGTGGAAACCATCCGGTCTCTCGCGGCCTGTCACTTGTTCGGCAGAGTGCGAGTCCGCCGCTCAGCGGTTCGCGCGATTGGCAATGAGGTCATCCACCACTGCGGGCTCTGCCAGCGTGGATGTGTCACCGAGATTATCAAGCTCATTCGCCGCTACCTTGCGCAGGATCCGCCGCATGATTTTTCCGGAACGGGTCTTCGGCAGGCCTGGTGCCCATTGGATCACGTCAGGACTGGCAATCGCCCCGATCTCATGACGCACATGCTGCACCAGAGCTTTACGCAGGTCCTCAGTCGCCTCGGTCCCGGTCATCAGCGTGACATAGGCGTAGATGCCCTGCCCCTTGATGTCATGCGGATAGCCCACCACGGCAGCCTCCGAGACCGCCTCGTGAGAAACCAACGCGCTTTCCACTTCAGCGGTGCCCATGCGATGCCCCGAAACATTGATAACGTCGTCTACGCGCCCGGTAATCCAGTAGTACCCGTCCTCATCCCGCCGTGCACCGTCACCGGTGAAGTAATTCCCTGGAAACATCTTGAAGTAGGTTTCCTTGAAGCGCTCATGGTCGCCGTACACCGTCCGCATCTGTCCCGGCCAGGAGCTTTTGATGACCAGGGATCCTGAAGCAGCACCCTCGATCTCTTTGCCCTGGTCATCAACCAGGGCGGGTTCGACCCCGAAAAACGGCAGTGTTGCCGATCCCGGTTTGAGCGCGCGTGCCCCGGGCAGAGGCGTGATAAGAATGCCGCCCGTTTCTGTCTGCCACCAGGTGTCAACAATGGGGCATCGGGAGTCTCCGACCACGCGGTAATACCACTCCCAGGCCTCGGGATTAATCGGCTCCCCCACACTGCCCAGTATGCGGAGCGAACTGCGATCGCAACGCGTGACGTAGTCCTCTCCCTGACCCATCAGCGCCCGGATCGCGGTCGGGGCGGTGTAGAAAATATTGACCCGGTGTTTTTCGATCACCTGCCAGAAGCGGCTCGCATCGGGATAAGTCGGGACGCCCTCAAACATCAGCGTCACGGCGCCGTTCGCGAGCGGACCGTAAACGATGTACGAATGTCCGGTCACCCAGCCCACATCGGCCGTGCACCAATAAACATCTCCCTCGTGGTAGTCGAAAACATATTTGTGCGTCATCGCCACATGCAGGAGATAGCCACCGGTGGTGTGCAGGACGCCTTTCGGCTTTCCGGTCGATCCTGAGGTGTAGAGGATGAACAGCGGGTCCTCTGACGACATCGACTCGGGCGCACAGTCGGCTTCAGCCGCCGCCATCTCCTCGTGATACCAGAGATCCCGACCGTCGACCCAGTCGACCGCGCCGCCCGTGCGTTGCACCACGATCACTGAGTGAACGTCAGGACAGCTTTTCAAGGCCTCGTCGGTGTTCGCCTTCAACGGCACCGCGCGACCGCCACGTATCCCTTCATCGGCCGTGATCACAACCGAGCACTCTGAATCGAGGATCCGGTCTTTCAGGGCGTCCGGTGAAAAGCCGCCGAATACAACAGAGTGAATCGCGCCAATGCGTGTGCAGGCCAGCATTGCCACTGCGGCTTCCGGCACCATCGGCATATAAATCGACACGCGGTCACCCTTTTTAACGCCGCAGGTCTTAAGCACGTTTGAAAATCTGCAGACTTCAGCGTGCAGTTCGCGATAAGAGATGTGCTTATGATCGTCCGGGTTATCGCCCTCCCAGATGATGGCTGTCTGATCTCCGCGGGTTTCCAGATGCCGATCCAGACAGTTCGCGCTGACATTAAGACGCGCGCCTTCAAACCAGCGGATATCCGCGGAGTGAAAATCAAAGCTACTGACCGCGTCCCACTTACGCTCCCAGCTGACAAACGCTTCCGCCTGCTCGGCCCAGAAAGCATCCGGCTCCGACAGAGATCGGGCGTACATCTCGTTATACTTCGCTTCATCAATATGCGCCGCCGCGGCGATTGCCGCTGGCACCTGGCGGACGTTTGACTCGGGCATCGTCGAATTCTCCTGGGTTTTTCAGATACGCCTTTCG
>JAYODW010000079.1:0-2670 GCA_038116745.1 Gammaproteobacteria bacterium | reverse complement strand
CTTGAGCCGGACCTGCGCCTGGTCGGGGAGGAGGATGCTGATGCTTTGCGTGCATCCGGCCAGGACACACTCCGACAAGCTGTCACCGACGCGGTGCAGGAGGTTTGGGAGACCGCCGACACAGAGCAGATCCTGGATGCCATAGACGTCGGCAACCATGATGCAAGCGCCGCACGCTACTGGACCCTCGACCCGATCGACGGCACCAAAGGCTTTCTGCGTGGAGGGCAGTACGCCGTATCCCTGGCGCTGATAGAAAACGGGGAAGTCGTATTCGGGATCCTGGGCTGTCCGAACCTCGGCTTCGATTCCAACCTGCCGGTCGATCAGGCCGCACAGCAGGGGTCTCTGTTTTATGCCTCACGCGGCGCAGGCGCGTGGTGTCTCCCGGTCGCTGATCCCACGAGCCCTCCGGTCCGCGTTGAGGTTCGTCAACAGGCCGCGCTGGAGACCGTCCGCGTGTGCGAATCCGTCGAGGCTGGTCACTCCCGCCTGGACGATACTGCCCGTATCGTGCGGCACCTGGGCATCGCGGGCGCGCCGGTGCGTCTGGACAGCCAGTGCAAATACGCCGTGGTGGCGCGCGGTCAGGCCGACGCCTACCTGCGGCTGCCCACGCAGCGCGGCTACGTCGAGAAGATCTGGGATCACGCAGCAGGCAAACTGGTGGCTGAAGAAGCGGGCGCCCGCGTGTCTGACATTCGCGGCAATCCATTGGACTTTTCCCGAGGCGCTTTGCTTTCAAATAACCGCGGCGTCGTGTGCAGCGCTCCCTCAGTGCATGCTTCACTGATCGAAACGATCGCGACGCTGAATCTGTTTCCCGATTGACTCAGCCAATCTGTGCGAGCCGAGCGATCTCTTTCTCAACTCTTTCTAATCATTCGTTTCTCATTGAGGTAACCAACCATGACCTTTACGGCCGATCTCAGCAAGTTCAAATTTCCCGAGCAGGCCTTTGCCGGCAAGCGCGTGCTCATCACCGGATCCGGTAAGGACGGCGGCATCGGCCAGGGGCTGGCGCTCGCCGCCGCAGTGAACGGCGCCGAAGTCGTCGGTGTCCATTTTCACAGCAGCTACCGCGATGGCTTCGACATGGTCGACGCCATGCGCGCAGAGGGCGTGAAAGCCTTTGCCATGCAGGCAGACGTGACCAACACGCGTGACCTGTGGGCGTCCCGCAGTTACGTCATCGAACAGATGGGAGGAAAAGGACCAGACATCGTGATCTGTAATTCCGGACTCACGGAGGCCGGTTACCGCTTCGGACGCGCACTGCCTGAAATCGACGGCGAAAGTCGCGCCGAGAGACGCGCCCGGGTGCGGCGCGATTTCATCGAGAAGCTGGCGGAATCAAAGATGGTGATGGACACGAAGATCGACGGCTTCGTCTACATGACCCATCTGTGGGCAGGCGAAGCGGTTTACCACAATCAGCCGGTGCAGTTTGTTTACATCTCATCCATGCAATCGATTGAGCCGGGCGTCGCGGTGCCGGGCTATGTTGTGGCGAACTGGGCGGTGCTGCGACTGCCGGAGGTCCTGCGCGTCAACCTCGGCCGCTCGAGTGATATGGCCAGCGCGTGCTGCCTCATGCTGCCGTTTATCCGCACCGGCATGACCGAGGAGTACGCCGACAATCCCAAAGTATTCGGGCGCTGGCAGCCGAGGATGCTGGAAACTTATGAAGCGGCGCAAGCTGTAGCAAGACTGTTGTCCCGGCCGCGGGACGAGCTCAATCTCGGCAACTTCAAGCTGGGCGTCGGCGGCACAGCAGAGGACATCGCCATGGAGTGGTCACGCATTGAGCTTGAAGTGAAAGAGCAGGCTCTGAGCTGACAGGTTTTCCAAGAGCGCGGCGGCCTCAGCTGCCGCGCTCGAACACCCGGACAAACTCCAGGCGATCCCCTCCCTTGCGGATCTCCCGCGTCACCAGGACACGTAAACGCTCGGGCTCATCCTGGTAGGCGAAGCGCTCGGTCAGCCGACCGCCGGTGTGGATTTCTGTTTCGACAACCAGCGCGTCATCTTCAAAATAGGCCAGGGTGCGGCCGATATCGTCCTGATTAATTTCGGTACCGGAAATTGAGAACGCCCGCCCGGCCGGATTGATCGCCAGCGTCCGCTTGCGTTCACCGTCGTAGATCAGAACAACCTTGCGGGCCTGGTACAGGCGCAGCGAGCGCGCCACCATCATCTGACGGATCTCGACAGGACTCCCCCAGTCAATCGACCGGCCGTCTTCATTGATCATCTGCTGAGTCGCATCCATCTGCCCCTGAAAGCGATTTGCACGTCCGCTATTGGTACCAGAACGCTGACGGTTGAAACCTGACTCTTCCTCCCGTCGCTTACGGTTGATCTCGTCATTGACCTCCTCGGCTGCGTCCTCGAAATCCTGAGATTCATCCTTGACGAGCTGCCAGGTGCCGTTCAGCCCGTCGATACCTGCCGTTCGGGCAGCGCTGGCATTGCTCGCCGTCAATGTCAGAGCGACCAGCGTTAACCAACCGGCCAATGCGCCGCGTGTGAAAGGCGTGGTCAAAGTTGGCATAGCTTCTGCAATCTCCATTCCCACAGAGTCTTGATGACAGAATTTTGACGCTGACAGAGCGCCCCGGTTGTGGAGCGCCGATGCTAGGAGACCGCACGATGCTGATCAAGAAAAAA
>JAYODW010000078.1:0-8957 GCA_038116745.1 Gammaproteobacteria bacterium | reverse complement strand
TCCAGCTCCTCGACGGTCAGCAGGTTGACGGCTGCCTCGCGGTAGCAAAAGGCCATGAATACCGTGCCCGCTTGTACGCCGCTGTCCGCGCGAGCGCGAGCGTTGATGGAACCGCGCCTCGACGCCAGTTGGATACTGTCTCCCGCTTCAAGCCCCGCAGCTTTGAGGTCAGCGGGATGTACGCTGACCACCGGTTCCGGCTCCAGCGCATCCAGCACGGTCGCGTGCCGTGTCATGCTCCCTGTGTGCCAGTGTTCAAGCTGGCGACCGGTGATGAGGATGCAGGGATAGTCCGCGTCGGGAAGCTCGGCTGCATGGGTGTATTCAGCGGGCACAAACCGCGCCCGACCGCTCGGTGTGGGGAAACGCTCCTGAAACAGGATTGGTTCGCCCGGATCACCTTCTGTCGTGCAGGGATAGGTGACCGAGTCGGCGCTCTCCAGCCGCTCCCAGGTGATGCCGCCGATGCTGGGCGTCGCCTGACGCATTTCGTTAAAGACAGCCTCTGGGTTCGGATAGTCCCATGCCAGGCCGAGTCGGCGTGCCAGTTCCTGGATGATCCACAGGTCCTGTCGCGCATCGCCGGGAGGCGGCACGGCCGCGCGCCCGAGCTGGACTCGTCGATCGGTGTTAGTGAAGGTTCCTGTCTTTTCGGGGAACGCTGATGCGGGCAGGATGACGTCGGCGAAGCCCGCGGTCTCCGTCAGAAATATGTCCTGAACGACCAGATGCTCCAGTTCAGTCAGGGCCTCTCGGGCGTGATTCAGGTTGGGGTCGGACATGGCCGGGTTTTCGCCCATCACGTAGAGCCCCTTGAGCTTGCCTGCGTGAGCGGCGTGCATGATCTCGACCACCGTCAGGCCCGGTTTGGAATCCAGCTCTGTGCCCCACAGCGATTCAAAACGTTGGCGGACTTCAGGGTCACCCACTGGCTGGTAGTCGGGGTAGACCATAGGGATCAAGCCCACGTCGGACGCCCCCTGAACATTGTTCTGGCCGCGCAGCGGATGGATCCCGGTTCCGGGTTTTCCGATGTGCCCGCAAAGCAGGGCAAGCGCTATGAGACAGCGGGCGTTGTCGGTGCCGTGAATGTGCTGTGAGATGCCCATACCCCAGAAAATCATGGCTTTGTCGGCCTTGGCGTAGCGCCGCGCTACCGTGCGCAGGGTGTGTGCATCGATACCACAGATGGGGGCGACCTTTTCCGGGGGATAGTGTGAGACGCACTCTTTCAGCGCGGCAAAGCCTTCCGTCCGGTTTTCGATGAACGCTTCGTCGTGGAGTCCCTCTTCGATGATCACGTGCATCAGCGCGTTCAGCAGCGGCACATCGGTATCCGATCGAAACTGCAGGAAGTGCTCTGCGTGTCGAGCCAGATCCGAGCGATAGGGATCCATCAGGATCAGCGTCTTACCGGCTCGGGCCGCATTTTTCATGAAAGTGGCGGCGACAGGATGATTGACGGTCGGTCGGGCTCCGATCACGATCACGACGTCGGTCTCCGATACGTCAGCAACCTGGTTGGAAACGCCGCCGGAGCCGATCATTTCCAACATTGCTGCGACCGAAGACGCGTGGCAAAGACGCGTGCAATGATCAACGTTGTTAGTCCCGAAGCCGGTACGAACCAGTTTCTGGAACAGGTAGGCCTCTTCGTTGGAACCCTTGGCTGAGCCGAAGCCCGCCAGGGCGCCCCCGCCATGCTGATCGCGGATACGTCTCAGGCCGGTAGCAGAGATATCCAGCGCTTCTTCCCAGGTGGCGGGTCGAAACACGCGGTCGATATCCTCGGGCTCGAGGAGCCGGGCACTCTTGGGTGCATCAGGTCGGCGGATGAGCGGGACCGTCAGGCGCCGTGGATTGTGAATGTAGTCAAAGCCGTAGCGCCCTTTGACGCACAGCCGACTCTGATTTGCGGGACCGTTGCGCCCCTCGACGTGGCGGATGGTGTCGTTTTTGATGTGAAACGTCAGCAGGCAGCCGACACCGCAGTAAGGGCAGGCGGAATCGACCGTGCGATCGCTGTCGATATTACCGGCTTCGTTTGACGGCATTAGAGCCCCGGTAGGACAGGCCTGCACGCACTCGCCGCAGCTGACGCAGGTGCTGTCGCCCATGGGATCGTCCAGGTCAAACACGATGTGCGAGGCGGCACCCCGACCGGCGTAACCGATCACGTCGTTCACCTGCTCTTCGCGACAGGCACGAACGCAGCGTGTGCATTGAATGCAGGCATCGAGATTGACGCTGATGGCGGGATTTGTCGCGTCAGCCACCGGCTGGCTGCGTCGCGGGAAGCGTGGCTCGTCCAGCGTTAAGAAATTACTCCAGGCATCCAGCTCCGAGCGTGGCGTGTAAGGCGACCTGGCGGCGTCCGGCATGTCTGATTTAAGCAGCTCCAGCACCATCCGCTGGTTGAAGCGCGCTCGTTCGCTATTGGTAGTGACTTCCATATCCGGACGCGGGGTTCGGCAGCAGGAAGGCGCAAGCGTGCGTTCACCGGCAATCTCGACTACGCAGGCGCGGCAGTTGCCGTCCGGACGATAACCCTCTTTGAAACACAGATGCGGGACCTGGACACCGGTGCGCTTCGCCACCCCGAGGATGGTTTCTCCAGCGGCTGCTTCAACTTCACGTCCGTCGAGTTTGAAACGGATCGGCGCAGACATTTATTCAAACTCCTCTGGGAAGTAGCGCAGCGCGCATCGCATCGGATTCGGTGCAGCCTGACCGAGGCCGCAGATCGACGAGTCTTCCATGACCCGGGCCAGGTCTTCGAGAAGTGGTACGTCCCAGCTGTCCCTTGCCATCAGGTTGCTCGCCTTAGCGGTGCCTACCCGACATGGCGTGCATTGCCCGCAGCTTTCGTGTTCGAAGAACCGCATCGCGTTCAGAGCGGCATCACGGGCGCGGTCCTGTTCAGACAGGACGATGATGGCGGCAGAGCCGATAAAACAGCCGTGCGGCTGCAAGGTGTCAAAATCGAGCGGTTCGTCGCCCAGTCGGGCAGGGAGAATGCCGCCCGAAGCGCCCCCGGGGAAGTAGCCGTAGAGCGTGTGGCCGGCAAGCATGCCGCCACAGTATTCGTCGATCAGTTCCTTGACCGAGATCCCTGCGGGCGCCACATGGACGCCCGGTTTCTGAACCCGACCGCTGACGGAAAAAGAGCGCAGTCCGGTCCGTCCGCGTCGCCCATGGCCGCTGAACCAGTCTGCGCCGCGTTCGACGATCTCCCTGATCCAGTAGAGTGTTTCCATGTTGTGCTCCAGAGTCGGGCGGCCGAAAAGCCCGACTTCTGCAACGTAAGGAGGACGCAGGCGTGGCATGCCGCGTTTCCCCTCGATTGATTCGATCATGGCGGACTCTTCGCCGCAGACGTAAGCGCCGGCACCGCGGCGCAGCTCGATGCGCGGAAGCGGGCAGGGAGGCTCGGCGTGCAGGGCGGCCAGTTCCTGCTCGAGCATCGCCCGGCACCCGGCATATTCGTCGCGGAGATAGATGTAGCAGGCTTCGGCCTTTACCGCCCATGCGGCAAGCAGCATGCCCTCAAGGAAACGGTGTGGGTCTTTCTCCAGGTAGTAACGGTCTTTGAAAGTCCCCGGCTCTCCCTCGTCGATATTGACCGCGAGCAGCTTCGGGGCAGGCTGAGAGCGCAGGATGGACCACTTACGGCCGGCAGGGAATCCGGCTCCACCCAGACCGCGGAGGCCGGAGTCGGACAGCGTTTCGATGAGTTGCTCTGCTCGGTGTACGCCTGCGTGGCAGTCCACGAGCAGCCGGTAGCCGCCGTCGGCCAGGTAACTCCTGTAGTCGATATTCTCTGGGGGCGCGCAGAGAAGGGCGCCGGCTTGAACCGCAGCCATCACGGTTTCCGGCGTTGCCTGCTCAACCGGGTTCTGGCCGACGACCGCAACTGGCGCCGCGGCGCAGCGCCCCACGCAGGGAACGCGCTGGACGCGCACCCCTTTGTCCAGACTCGTGCACAGTTCCTGTTCGAGGGCATCCGAACCATGCATCGCACAGGTGACCGACTCGCAGACTCTGATGGTGAGCGCCGGCGGACGCTCCTCCTCGGAGCGAATAACGTCGAAGTGGTGGTAGAAGGTGGCCGTCTCGTAAACCTCTGCCATGGACAGGCCGAGGCACTCGGCCAGCGCTACAGCGTGCTCAGCGCTGATACAGTGATAGCTGTCCTGCACCCGGTGGAGGTATTCGATCAACAGGTCGCGGCGCCTCGACCCTGAGCCGAGTAAAGCTTCTATCTCAGCGATCGCTTCAGGAGTCGCGCGGCGCCCTCTGAACCGGCCCTTTCGATCTGTCTTAGATTTCATCATGCACCACCAGAGCTCGGAAGCAACAGCTCGCCTTTGCCACCGAAAGCCATATCGCCGCACCAGCGTTCGCAGATCGCGAAATGCCGTAAGCGCCGTGAAAGCGGCGCATCGATATCGGACAGGAACGCTTCCAATGGTTTGATGAATCCCGGGGCCAGCGTCCCACTCAAATTGAATGTTGCCGGCAGCCTTTCAGGGGGCAATGCCAGCATCAGTGTGCCCCGACGCATGCCGACCCCGGGCGCACCAGCACAGCGTCCGAAAACAACGATGGTCCCCGCAATCATGCGGTCGGCGAGAAAAGCGCCCGCAGCGCCGCCGACCATGATCACCCCGCGGCGCATTCTTTCTCCGCAGTGGTTGCCGACGTTGCCACGGACCACGATAGTGCCGTCGTTCATGCCGCGGGTGGCGCCTGGAAGCGCGCCGCCCAGTCGGTCGCCGGCATTTCCTGAAACGACGATGGCACCGCCCATCATGCCGAGTCCGACCCCATCACCGGCATGGCCTTTTAACGTGATACGCCCACCGGACATCTCCCGCCCCAGTTCTTCGCCGACGTTGCCAGAGACGGTCATAAAGCCCTGTTCGAGATTCGCGCCGACGCGGTAGCAACCGTGTGTCAGCCCGGTCAGTGACAGCAACTGCGGGTCGCCCTCAACGAGGCTGAAAAGATCACCGGCTGCGACGGTTTTCGAACCGCTGCGCAGGCGCAGTCGGCGGATCTGGTCCGACGTTTTTCCCGCCAGCGAAGTCGGGGAAATCGGGGACAGATCCAGCGGCCCGCGGGGCGCGTTCTCCAACGTCAGCTGGAGGCCGCTCATCGAAGGATCTCGCGTAATTTGAAGTGGTACGGGCCGAGGTTGCCGCCGTAGTTCCCTGCGCTGATGCGCAGTACACCGTGGTGACGCCCGCGGCAGGCGGCCTCGATCCCGACCCGTGTTGCCCGGTCAATGCTGCCCGTGTCGAGCCCATCGATCACTATCTCCAGCACGGCCCCCACATCGTCGGATAGCTCGCTGGCAACGGCCCCTTTGAGGGTTGGGCAGAACAGGTGGTTGGTTGAGGCCGGGAGGGTTTTGTAGCGAGAGCCCACCTTGGAACCGGAGCGGACGACTCCTCCAGGGAACGGCATGATGACGTTCGGCACTTTCTTCATGGCCGTGATCGCGCGTTCGGACGCGGCCAGAGCAGCAGCCTGGTCACGCGCCAGAATCAGGAAATTCCCGCCGCCGATGGCCTTGGTGACGTGGGTCATCTCCTCGCAGAGAAACTCCCCATCCATCACGGGAACTCGCCAGAAGCGGCGTTTGCCGAACTTCTTGGAGATCTGGTGGCCGTCACCAAAAAATCGCAGGTTTTTGCCAAGCGGGATCGGCGTGCCCTCGTCCATGCCGGCAAAACAGGCGCTGGTCGGCGAGGTAAGGACGCACTGACCGACGCGATTCTGGATCTGTTTGGTCAGCTCTTTATTGCTCATGGTGAACAGCAGCACTGCAGCGCCTGGTCGCCCGTCAGGCGTTTCTGACGCTTTCAGCCAGCGCTCAATGCCGGCCTCACAGCCGCAAGCGATTACTGACGTGGCGAAGCCCGTCATCGCCTGGGCCGCATGCTGAACCCATGTCTCGTTGTATGCCGTGACGATCAGGCGTGTGGCCTTCATGGGGAAGGCCTCGGCGAACGTGTTATCGATGCTGACGCCGTTGATTTTCATGGGCGTGCTGTCGTCGGATGCAGTACCAGCTCACCACGACCCTCGTCGCGGATTTCATCATCCGACACCCGCAGGCTGTCTTTACGTAATGTCATGTGGCGCTCGAAGTAATCGTCGAGTTCTTGTTCGATGCGGCGGTCGTAGTCTGGATGTACGACATGGGTGGCGCCCTGGACCTCGGCGACGACGCGCCCGTCTCGCACGATAATCTGGCCGTCTTTGAACACGTACTCGGGGGTCGCGAACATGCGCTCGCGATTGGCGTGATCAATGTAGACGGTGATGTGGGCCCGGGCGCCGGGCGCAAGCGAGCCGAAGCCTTTGAGCCCGAGCGAACGCGCCGGTGCGGCGCGGGTCATGATTGCGATCTCGTATAGCGAGTACTCGCGGTCGATGCTGGCGAGGCGGCTGTGCGCCGCGGCGTCGGGATGAATGGTCGCGAGCATGTCGTTACGGAAGCTGCGGTCCATCAGCAATCGAATCAGGTGCGGATAGCTTGTGAACGGAGCCCCGTTAGGGTGGTCAGTCGTGAGGAAGATCCGCCAGGGATCGTCGCATAGCAGAAAAAGCTCGAGGCCGATCGCCCACTGCAGGGCGTTGACGAAGTTACGGTTACGGTAGCGGAACGGCACGACTCCACAGCCGGCGTCGCACTCGATGTCCATCCCGACCCATTTTTTCGGGTTCGCGAAAGCGCTGCCGGCGAACTGACGCATGCTGTCACCGGACTCCGTGACGGTCCTGCCGAACATGATTTGGCCGACGTCGAGCGAGATGTTCGGGTTTCTATTCACGGCCTCGGCGATTTCCGCAGCGCCGGAAGAAAATTTGTAGTCGCCTTCCGTGCCGTAGCTGTGGAACTGTACGTGGGTCAGATGCGCGCGCAGTCCTTCGAGGCCGCGGATGGTGTCGAGGGTCGTGTCGAGATTGCCCGGTACACCGAGATTACAGCCGTGAATGTGCAGCGGGTGAGCGAGCCCAAGGGCGCGCACCGCATCGGCGAGAGAGAGCAGAATCTGTCTGGGCGTCACACCGTACGCCGCGTTTGCCTCATCCAGATCAAGTTTGCGCTGGTTGAACTTGAACGCATTGATGCCGCCTGGATTGACGACCTTGATGGCCAGCGCCTGCGCCGCGGTCAGGGTCCATGCGACATAGTCGCGGATGGTTTCCGGGCTGCGTCCAGCAGCCAGGTTGCGCAGGAAGAAATCATCGTTCCCGAGCAGAACGTAGGCGCCCTTGTCGACCATGGGGGTATCCGCCATTTCGAGATGAGCCTGGCGGGCGTTGGCGGCCAGCACCGCGGGCTCGAAGCAGGCGACGTAACCCATTTCCGCATAGCGGTAGCCCGCGGTCCTGGTGGAGGGAGCGGCGTGCCCACAGCCGATGTGTGGATGGCGTCCAGACGGCGTCAGGTCGCGCTCGTGATCTTCCGGCAGCATCATCCGCGCGATGTTTACTTTGCCCCCACCGATATGTGTATGGAGATCGATCGCGCCGGCCATCACGACCCGACCCTTCAGGTCGATGGTTTCGTTCGCCTCCCTGGGATCTGACGGTGCTTTAACGATGCGCCCGTTGCGCACATAGAGATCGCGGATCTCGCCGTCAACCCCATTCTCAGGGTCATAAATGCGTCCACCTTTGAGTCGAAGCAGCATGATCGTTCAGAGCCTGTCGAGAATGCGCGTCAGCACGCCGGCCACGCTCGACAGTCCGGTATCCCGCTGTCCTGTGAGCGCCAGGGTGACGACGCTGTCGGTGCGAACCAGCCTGCCAGGGTGATCCAACCCCGGTGTGCCGACCGGAATGTAGACCCCGCATTGCTCGATGTCCGAAGGGTGTGCGGCGCCGAGAATGACGGTTGCGTCGGGCGGAATGCCGGCCGGCGGGGACGGCTGGTTGCCAAAGGCGTCGACCCACAGCACGGCGTCCGCCTGGCCTGTGGCAATAAGTTTCGCTGCATTGATTCGCTGTGGTTCGAAGCTGATGGTGCGGCCCATCTGCACACGCAACGGAAATCCAGTCAGCCAGGCGCAGGCAGAAACGGCAGACATTCCGCCCTCGTCCCCGCCCAGCGACAGCAAGGCTGCCCGGGCTTCACGATTGAGGCTCTCGACCAGGTCACATACCGCGCTACTCAGTGGCTCCCGCTCGGCGCCGAGACTCCCAGGCGCGAATACAAGGGCGGTGTATCGTGCTGCCCGAACGAGTTCGACCAGGCGTTCCAGGTCAGCCGGCTTCAGACCGCAGTCGCGGGTTTTCAGCGGGTAACCACGTAGTCGCGCGTTCAGCGCCAGGAGCGCTTCGGTCAGCCGCGATGGATGGCAGGGGAGCACATGGGTGCCTGTGGGCAGGAAGCGTTTCGCACTGCGCGCGCCGAGATGCACGATGGTTCGCGTCGTGCCTGAGGCCGCCTCAGGACGGGCCTCCGGCGTCAGGCAGCGACGGATGAAATTTTCGTGGCGTGCCTGAAAGTCGACGTCAATCAGAAGAACCAGGTCTGCCCGGTTGCGAACTTCTGACAGGGTGGTGCTGTACCAGCCGCGCGTCTGCAGCAGGCGGGACATGCTCATCAAGGCATCGCCGTTGACGTGATCCAGTGCACCGCCGCAGCGCTCGGCCAGGTTGACGCTTGCCCGTGCGCCCTCTACGTCTGTCGCGAGACCCGCGACCAGGGGATGACGCGCGCGGCGCAGGATGCGGGCGGCTCTGGCAACCGCGGTTTCAAGATTGACGGGTTGCCCCGCAATCAGTGGCTGCGGTGCGACGGGTCTCCGCCTGAACAGCTTTTCCGCGCGGCGACATCCGTTGCGCACGACGCTGAAACTCTGATCAGGGCGCGTGCTGAGCGAAAGGTCATCGCAGAGCAGACTGCAAAATGGGCAGGTAGCAAGCGTGATGTCGGC
>JAYODW010000077.1:0-9410 GCA_038116745.1 Gammaproteobacteria bacterium | reverse complement strand
GTCTCAGAGCCCTGGGCATGCCAGGCTGCGGTGCCTGGTCCGTTATCCGCTTTGATCTCATCGGCGAGCTTGAGCAGATCTGCCCACCCCAGTTCGTTGGTGTCGTTCATGGCCGGAAGCATCCTTCACAGATTCAGAAAAACAGATCCAAGGTCAGACGTCGGCGTCATTGATGGCGTCGAGGGTCATTCACGCTCGCCACCGGCCGGACAAATCCAGGCCTGAACCCCTTGCCGACCAGGACTGACAGTATCCTAGGCGCTCACGGCGACGGTGCGAACGGGAGGGCGGACAAATTGCTGAGCGACAACGAAGTCATTCAACGGGTACTCGACCACATCTCTAATCGCACGACGGATATGGGCGAAACCGTCTGGCGCGAGCCGGTCGACAACTATCGCAGCGCAGAGCGCTTTGCGCTCGAAATGGAGCTCTTCAAGCGCCTGCCGATGGTGTTCTGCCCCTCGGCCGCGCTGCCCGGGGTGGGCGATTACGTCGCGCGCTCGGTCGCGGGCGTCCCTCTGCTCGCGGTTCGTGGCAGCGATGGCATCGTGCGCACCTTCCACAATGCGTGTCGTCACCGCGGCATGATGCTGGCCGAGGGTGACGGCAACGCAGGCGGTGGTTTCACCTGCCCTTATCACGCCTGGGCTTACGGTCTCGACGGCCGCCTCAGGAATATTGCCGGCACGGCCGGCTTCCCCGGTATCGATCCGCGCGAGCATGGCCTGACCCCGGTGACCACTGAAGAACGCGGTGGGCTTGTCTTCGTCACGCAGAAACCTGCAGTCTCGCGCGGCGCTCTCGAACAGCTGCCCGAGCTGATCGCTGCCGATCAGGTGGTCTTCGAATACACCACCTTTACCGATGAAGCGAACTGGAAACTGCTGCTCGAAACATCAATGGAGGGTTATCACATCAAGGCGCTGCACAACACGACCTTTTATCCCTTCGGTTTCGACAATCTCAATGTCGTCGAAACTTTCGGCATGAACTCGCGGATCGTGTTTCCGTTCAAGCGCGTCGAAAAGCTGCGTGAACGTCCGAAGGAGGAGTGGCGCGCCGAGGGCAAGCTGACCTACGTCAACCAGCTGTATCCCAACACCCGGCTGGCGACGCTCTCGAATCATTACCTGCTCGTCATCCTCGAGCCTGTCAGCCCCAGCGTGTCGCGCTGGATCATCTACCGTCTGCGGACGCCCGGTGCAGAAGATACTCCCGAGGCGCTGGAGCGCTCGAAACGTGATGCTGCCTTTCTCAAAGACACCGGGGTGATCGAAGACCGCGCTGCCGCCTGTTCGATCCAGCGCGGTATGGCCGGGGACGCGAACAGCCATTTTCTGTTCGGCCGCTTCGAGGAGGCGGCGGTGCATTTCCATCGCCATCTCGAAGCGCACCTGGAGCAGCTGCAGCAAATCCTGTGAACGCGGACCGTACCGGTCGACGCCGGTGACTTAGGACCGGGTCAGCTGGCGCCGAAGTCAGTCAGGTCGACCGCAGGCCGCGTTTTACGTTGAATGGCTACGTCCGAGGACAGTTCGTAGAAGCACCTTCCAAGAACTCGCTCCTCGACGGACTGATATGGCCGGTTTACTCAACTGGACCTACACATCGCGGTAGCCACCATTTTCATACACCCGACAGGTCATCCCGCCCCCCAACACCTGCGGTTTCAGTATTGATTTACCCATCAACATTCGAGCGCACTCCTGAATACCTTCGATGATGGAGGGATGGGGATGTATCAGCTCGGCTAACTCCTGGACGCCTCGGCCTACCGAAATAAGAAGGGCGACAGCCTGAATCGCGCTTGAGGCGTGTTCTCCGACTACACGCATGCCCAGAATTTTCATTGCGTCATCCGCGGAGATGATTATTTTAATAAACCCCTGGGTGTTCCGCATGGCAGTTGCTCTCGGTATACAGTCATAGCCAAGGGTGACCATCCTGTAATCCAAGCCTTCCTTCTGGGCTTGTATTTCATTCATCCCGACACCCGCCACCTCTGGCTTCAAAAACATAATCGTCGAGATATTTTCATAAATGAGCGGTTGCTCCGGCTTCCCGAAGATCCGTTCCACCGCGTGGCGGCCTTCCAGCTCAGCGACATTCACCAGAGAAATATCAGCCGTAATATCGCCAACCGCGTAAATATTTGGGACGCTGGTCTGCGTCAAATCATCGATGATGCCTCGCGCATCCATGTTTACTGGAACCGAGTGGTCGAACAGATCCTCGTGGTTTGGAATCCGCCCGACAGAAACCAGCGCTTTTTCTACCGTAAACTTTTCCACGCGTCCGTCAGTGTATTCGAGCGTGTAAACGACCTCGCCCGAGACGATTTCCATATCCACCAGTTTTGAGTTCCGGTGGATCAGAACCCCGTTTTCTTCAAGGTTTTTCTCAATGACCGCGACCACATCTTCATCTTCAAAAGGAAGAATACGATCGCCTTTGTCGATGAGATGCACCTTTGTTTCTCCGAAACTGGAGAAAATAGTAGCGAACTCGCACCCGATAACGCCGGCCCCCAATATGACCATGCTCTTGGGGAATTGTTCGAGCTTATCCAACCCGTCGCTGGTGTAGATATGGTGCTCGTCTATTGGAATTTCGGGTAATTTTCTTGGCCTGCTGCCGGTCGCGCAGATGATGTGATCGGCTTTTATTGTCTCAGCCTCGTCTTCGTGTTGGGACACGATCATCACTCGGTCCCTGGCGACGATCTTTGCCACACCATGCGCGTAATCGAAAATTCCGCTCCCGATACTGACGTTGACATTCTGCATGTGGCGCGAAAGCAAGCGCGTGCGCTCCTGCAGGGCACTGCTTACTTCTGTTTTCATACTTTTGAAATCAAAGCTGACCTCGCCGAGATTCAAGAGGCCAGCATTAGTCCTTAGAGCATCAGCCTTTCTCGCCAGCTCCCACCAGGTTTTACTCCACAGCGCTCCGTTGTTTACCCCGGCGCCGCCGAGTTGGTCCTTCTCGACGAGCAGCACTTTTTTCCTGAAATCGACTGCCCGCATCGCGGCGGCATAGCCGGCTGGTCCTGCCCCAATCACGCACAAATCGTATGTCTTCATTTGCTTTAACTGTTTTAGTTTTCAGATTTAGGCAATTAATCAGGCGTTTTATTCGCAGCAGCTATGTAATCCATGCGCAGATCGAAAATTCGGCGCCGCAGCTGATCGAATTGTCGCAGGCGATGCGACACCCGGATCGTTGGCGCCAATCAGGTCAGTTCAGGATAGTCCATCTTCCCGGGGTTAACAGCGTGGTCTACCGCCGAATCAAAGGGTCCGCGCCGAGGCGGCGAGCGTCGTTGCTCTGGAAACTCGGGAGTGCGCCGCAATCAACCCCAGTGGACGCTCGGACTTTTTCTCTTCATGGCTCCTCCAGTGGGACTGGCAGAAGAAGAAAAGACGTTTGACCGCTGAGCGATCCGCCTGTGGATGGTGAGCACCCAGCAGGGTTCGATGGGCGTAAAGCATCGCCCTCCTCACGAGCGACAGCAGGTCAGTTACACGAGCACTTAATCGAGCTGGACTCGCAATCCGGCAGACTTCTCTTGTCATTTGGGCAACCTCCCCAACCACACCCCGACTCGGGTTTGAGCTGGGCGGCGGCTATGAACACTTCTGAGACAACGCGACGCCGAGTGCTATTGGTAAAGGGAAGGTGCCGTGATTGTTACCGCATAGAGCGAAAACAGTAGCAACCGCACGGGCAAAAAGTGTCGAGCCGACATTGAAAAAGATTTAAGCACAGCAGTGCCGTCTGCGCTTTAAAATTGCTCCCTAGAACCCAGATTTCACAGGGGTCAACCTTGACGGTTCCGGAGGCCTCCGCGTATAAACCGTTTCGCAAGAAGAATCGTACTAACGCTGGTCTTACAGAGGCGAATTCGCAGAGATAACCTATGGAGAGTCGGGAAGCGTCGCAACGCACCGTGGATTCACTGACAGCCAACGAAACCGCCAAAGCTGCGGCTGAGAAGGGCTTGATCCAGCACCTGTTCGACGAAAGTTTGGCCGGAGTGCGTGACTGGTACACGCGCCACCAACACAATAAGACCACCACTCCGCTGCTCTGGACGCTAGGTCTTCAGGTAGTGGTGTTTGCCGTTTTGATTGTTTGGCTGCCCTTTGATTCGATGGAAGTGGAAGGAAGAGCACGCTTCATCAAACCGCTCAACTTCACCCAATCTTTCGCGGTGTATCTGGCCACGGTCGTGGTGCTGCTCGACTATCTTCGCGCCACCGACTGGTGGAAGAAGGTCATCAGCTGGGGCGTCTCCATTTGCATCACGTCCGCCATCACCTGCATCACCATGCAGGCGGTCCGCGGCACCACTTCACATTTCAACCAGAGCACACCCTTCGACCTGGCGGTCTCCACGGTCATGGACATCGTGGACCCCATTAACAGCATTTTCGTCTTTGTGCTGTTCATGTTTGCCCTCCAGAAAAAGTTCGATTTGTCGATTCCGACGCAACTTGGATTCACCTTCGGACTGGCGCTTTTTCTAGTGGGTGGTATCGCAGGAGGCGTGATGGTTTTTCAGGGTCAGAATGTCGTCGGGGTCGAACCTGGCGGACCCGGACTGCCGATACTTAACTGGAGTACCGTGGGGGGCGACCTCAGAGTCGCGCACTTCGCAGGCATCCACGCCATTCAAATTCTGCCGATAACCGGCTGGTTGATTAATCAGGTGCATTGGTTGGGAAAATCGATGCCAGCAAAACGGGCGCTGGTTACTCTCTGCGGGTCTGGCTACCTCCTTATCATGGGTTTCGTGTTCGTGCAGGCTCTCAACGGTCTTCCGCTCGTGAGACTGTGAGATTCCGAGCTCGCGAAATTGTGAAGCGCACACGGCTTCAAAGCGTAGTGAGGACTAAATTCATCGCGCTTCCACCAGGACGCCAGATGAGGCTGTCAGAGTACCGTTGACTCAATGTCGTGATACGGGGGAGATGAGAAGTGGCGGAATACGAGTTCAGCGAAGAAGAGAATAAAGCGTTTGATGCATTGGCCGCCGCGCTCCGACGTTTCGCTCTGACCTTCGCTGTCTTCGCTGTGCTGCTGGCCGTTATTGGCAGCTTCTGGATTGCCCTCATCACAGCGGACGCCCCAGGGGCGGCGACCAGCACGCCCGCGGTAGGCGGGGCGACCTGGATCATTGTTGTGGTCTACGCGGGGATCCCCGCCACTGCCGCTCTGGCTCTGCTTTTCCTCAAACCTCTCGACAGCTTCAAACGCATCACGACTACCGAGGGTCAGGACATTTCCGAACTGCTCGCCGCGCTCGGTGACCTGAACCTGTCCTTCGGCCTGCTACGCATGTTCGTAGTGCTCCTGTTCATCGTGATGATTATTCGGGTCGCGATGTTGATGTTCGGGTAACTACGGGCAGCGGCCGCCCTTCGCACGATTATTTAGGCGAACCTCCGGTAACCTTATGAAAGCCTGATGAGGACGATTCTCATGGCCGAATATGAATTCACGACAGAAGAAAATCGAAATATCGATGAACTTCATACCAAGTTATCAACGATTTCGGTCATGCTGGTCGTGGCGGGCGTGTTGCTAATGATATTTGCGCACAGCGGAGAAACCCCCCGTGCAATCTGGTTCGAGGCCACTCTCGCTGTCGCGTTGATTATTCTGGGACTCGTTTACTACCGACCGGTCGATAATCTGAAGCGCGTCACGGGAACAGCGGGCCACGACATTCTCATTATGATGATGGCGATGGACGATCTGCGTATCGCATTTGCCAGGGCACAGGTCATCTTTGTATTTCTGATCATCTTGGCGCTGGCTCAGCTGAGCTGGATGCTCGGATTCTGAACATTCCTGCCACCGCGCTCCTCGGTTCTGAGAGGTGCGAAAGAGCGCTGCAGCGGCAGTCAAAAACAGACCGCAACCAATAGACCTCATTCAATAGACATCCGGTCCGGTCATCTGCCCTCGTCTAAGCGGATTACCCAGGCCTCAGGCCAGACCCGCCCTTTTTCTCGCTCGACGGCGCAGAGATCGAACGAACCGATCGCCCGAAAGTTGTCCGCCTTCCGGCCAGCGGGATTCTCAGCGCCAGGTGATTACCCATTGGTAAACAGATCCTGGTTTCTGACCGCATTTAACCCAAGGCGATGACGCCGGACGCAGAGTTCAGCGCATAGCCGTATCAGCCGACATCGCTCCCGCAGGAACACCACTCATTTCATTTCCCTCATGCATGCACCATGCAGCATGAGTCGCTAAAACCGTCGCCCAGGCCCAACGGGCACGAGCCTCCGAGAATCGATGGTGCGGCTTATTGAAGAACCAGAAAAAGCGTTAGAGATAACCGATCAGGAGACTCAGGAAGCGGACTTCCCGCCCTGAAAGCGAGGACCAGACTCAAGTTCTGTGCATAGATGGGAACCGCAGATACACACCGGCTTCTGCTCTGCGGAGCGCTGCACTGCAGAGTGAAACGGCTCAACAGTGTCAGACAAGCGCTTTGTCCTTAGCGAGCAAGAGGCCTTCAAACGCCTCACGATAAGCGCGGAACGCAATGTACAAAGACGCAATTCAGACATCCTCAGCTAGGCGAAACCCGATAGAACCGCCTCGGAAATCACGCTTGTCTGCGCCCCGGGCAGCGGAGGTCAAAGCTTTCGGCTGGACATAGAAGGATCCGCCGCGGGCAACAGCCTGACTGCAATCACTTTCCTCCGAGGTCCAGGCCGAACCGTTCGCCGGAGCGCCTTCGTAATTTCGGTTCCAACAGTCCTGGGTCCACTCCCAGACATTGCCATGCATATCGTGAACCCCCCCCATGGGTTGGCAGGAAAACTTCCCACGGGCGAAGTATTCACCCACTGGTCCCGGCCTAGAGCTAACCCGTCGCAACAGTCATCAGTGCCGTAATTAGCGTATTCGTGACTTGCCCGCTCGCCCCAGGGATATGCCGTACCGGTGCCAGCTCGGGCCGCGTACTCCCACTCGGCTTCGCTTGGCAGTCGGAAACGCCTGCCGGTTTCTCGATTTAGCCAATTGATGAACGTGTGCGCATCATCCCAGGAAACATTGACGACAGGCTTCTCATCTCTGCCCAATCCGGGATCTGGCTGGTGCGTGCAACCTTCGGCATCCACACAGGCGTGCCAGGCGCGGAAGCTGATCTCATGTTTACTCAGTCGGAAAGCGCCGATCGCAACGCTATGGATCGGCAGTTCGGCGTCGGTACCCGCTCCGCTCAGGTCGCCCATCTGAAATTCACCGGCAGGGATCTCGATCATGTCGATGCCGAGCCTGGCCAAATAACGGGTGCGCGCGCTCGCGCGATTTGTCCTCGGCTGCAGTCAGACCAGCCGATGTTTTGCTGCCCGCACCTGCCGAGCCGGCGTCCTCAATGAGGCTCGCAGCCTTCGCGGGATCCCCCTTCGGGAGTGCTGCTTCCGCACTTCTGACCGCGGTTTCTGCTTCTCCAATGCGTTCAACGTCTCGCACGCTCTCGAGTGCCTGTGCCGTCATCCTGTCATCGTCGAGTGAGCCCGGAGCAACGGACATCTGCTCGCTGGATCCCGAAATATCCGCCCGAATCGTCTGTTCAGCTGCGGTGGAATTACCGAACGACTGCACTCGCGCCTGTGCCTCGATCTGCGCCGAAAAAGCGTCCACCACGTCGTCCATAGGAAGCAGACTCTGCGCTTTCTGCAGCTGCTCCTGGGCTTTCACGACGTTTCCATTAGCCAGGAACTGCTGTCCCAGCGCCACGTACTGCTCCACGATGCGGTGCCTGATTTCGGCGGCGCGGAGGTCTTCCGGTGCTTGCTCAGCGATCACTTCTGCTCGGGACAAAGCGTTGCCCCCCGCAGGGGAAACCAGTCGTAGCGCGTCGATATCGGCGAGCGCTTGTTCGTAAAGGCGGTCCATGGCCTGCATTCGCGTCATCGCAAGACGTTCGGAGATTCGGGCAAGTTTCGGATGGGTCGGCGCCGCTGCCTCGGCCTGGCTGATGGTTTTCTCGGCCACCAAGAACTCACCTTGCTCAATCGACGCTATTGCAGAATCCAGAAGCACCTCAGCTATCTTTGCCAGGCCGGCTTTCGCCTGATCACTTTCTGCATCCAGTAGCAACACTGCTCGGAACCGCGCCAGCGCGGTATCGCCCCCTCGCCAGTCAGCCGCCCTGCATCAAAGGCCGCCTCAGCCTGCGCCAGCAGTTCGTCTATGCGCCGGGTCATTGGATCGTCCCGCGAATGCGGTGCCTGTCCCGATAACACTACCTCGGGTTTTTTAACTACGAGTCGATCTGGCTGCCAGTACCACCAGCAAACAGGGGCGGCGAGCGTTGTGATTAGCAGGATTATCAGCAGATATTGCGGACGGACGCGCCTTTGCACTGGTACCCTCCCCCCGCGCGCGTTCTGCCACTGATTCGCCCCGGAGTCTGTCGCGAGAATTGTTGTTTCCGAGACACCAGGATCTAACGGGCTGTTTCTCGCCTCGGTCGGAGCAAGTTCACCCTCGAACATCGCACGCCAATCTGCCAGCGTCTGCGGTCGCTCAGTGGGTTTGAAATGCAGCGCTGCGCTGACAGCTTCAAGGAAGCGATTGGAATAGCGCCCCTTACCTATGTCGGTTATCGGGACGAACACCTCCTGATTCGTCTGCCGAAGCGCGTGGCTGCGATCCATGGCGTCCTGCGGCGCCACGCCCGCCACCGCTCGATACAGCGTTGCACCCAGACCGTAGATGTCTGTCCATGGTCCTTGCTGGTCACTTTCCCCTACGTACTGCTCAAACGGCGCGTAGCCAGGCGACACCAACCCGGTCAGGGTCCGGGTCTGCACGCCGAGGGCCTGCCGCGCCGAGCCAAAGTCCAACAGGACCGGCGAGCCATCGTGGCGAATGAAGATGTTGTCCGGCTTGATGTCGCGGTGGATGAACCCGGCCCGATGAACCTGCTCCGGTCCTCCCAGGATCGGCAGCAGAATTTTCAGGAGTTCCGCCTCTTCGAGCGTCCTGCGCTCCTTCAAGCACGTTCCCATACTGTCACCCTCTTCAAACTCCATCACCATGTAGGCGGTGTTGTTTTCTTCGAACACCGCCTGCACGCGAACGATATTCGGGTGCCTGAACTGGGCCAGCGTCCGCGCTTCCTCCAGGAATCTGTCCAGACCCCAGCTGAAGCCGCCGCCTTTGTCCTCCGACACCGGGTGCACCGAGCAGTCCCGCTCGCGCACAGCAAACTCGATGGGGAGGTACTCCTTGATCGCGACCCGCTGATTCAGATTCCTGTCCAGCGCAAGGTAGGTAATACCGAAGCCACCCTGCCCGAGAATCCCGAGGATTTCGTACCAGTGCAGCACGTAGCCGGGTTGAAGCGCGTTGCGATGGATCTTCGGCACGGCAGG
>JAYODW010000076.1:0-10012 GCA_038116745.1 Gammaproteobacteria bacterium | reverse complement strand
GGTGGGAATGGGAGGCGAAAATTCCTGAGCTGAACACAAGCGTGTTTGTCATTCCGAGTACGCACGTCAAGAACGCGGAAGATCGCGTCGTGGTCCTCAATAACGTCGCTCGTTCCGTAATCGAACAAGTGCGTGGAGACCATAGCGAGTTCGTTTTTGCATACCGCGGGTGCCCAGTGAAAAACCTTGATAACAGCGCATGGAAACGAATCCGGAAAGCGGTTGGACTGCCGCAGGTTCGCATTCACGATCTTAAACACACATTTGGTCGCCGCTTGCGCGCTGCAGGTGTTCCTTTAGAAACTCGAAAAGTGTTGTTAGGCCACCGTAACGGCGACATCACGACTCATTACTCCGCCCCAGAATTGGAGGAACTGATTGAGGCGGCTAACCGCGTCTGCGACGACAAGTCCGGCAAAAGTCCGGCACTCGCTCTGCTGAAACAGAGCGGATTTCTGTCGGCAGCAGCAACGGTTTGATTTTGAAGCGGTAGTTGGCGCGCCCGGAAGGATTCGAACCTCCGACCCCCTGGTTCGTAGCCAGGTACTCTATCCAGCTGAGCTACGGGCGCGTGATGGGCGTCAGGGTCGAGCTGCGACAGATATGAGCATCGGACCCCTGCTGAGCAGGCAGCGGATTATCGGGTTGCCCCCCGGGGCTGTCAAATTGACTCGACGCCGGACAGCGCTGACGGCATGCCTGACAGCAGCAACCGCCTCTTTTGGGCTGCTGAGCTGACCTCACGGACGTTACACTGCGGACAGTTCTGGTCTCTAGGAGACAGCAAGATGCTGACATCGATTGATATCAACTGTGATATGGGAGAAAGCTTCGGCAACTGGAACATGGGAGATGACGTCGGCATGATGCCGCGGATTACCACGGCCAACGTTGCCTGCGGCTTCCATGCGAGTGACCCGGTCACCATGCTGAAAACGGTAGCGCTGGCCAAAGAACACAGCGTCGCGGTCGGTTCTCACCCGGGACTTCCGGATCTTCTGGGTTTCGGTCGCCGCGCTATGAGCATCACGCCCGAGGATGCGCACGCTTATGTGGTTTATCAGACGGGTGCTTTACAGGCGGCGCTACACATACACGGCATGAAACTCCATCACGTTAAGCCGCACGGCGCCTTTTACTCGGTTCTGAGAACCGATGAGGCACTGGCAGAAGCCGTCGCGGACGCCATTGCGCTGCTCTCAGATCAGCCCATGCTCTACTGGCCGGCGCCAACCGACGCTGCGATGCCTCGCGCGGCACGCGCTAAGGGTATCCGGGTGGTGGGGGAAATTTATCCTGACCTGCAGTACGCACCGGATGGATCGCTGGTGTTGCAGCGTGCCAAGCATGAGACCGACACAGCATTCGCCGCGGCACAGGTGCGTCGTTACGTAGAAACCGGCAAAGTTGAAGCGATTGACGGTTCGCTCATCGCACTTGATGCGGAAAGTCTCTGTATCCACGGCGATGGCCCCAATGCTACTGACGTAGGCGATGCGGTCAGAGCGGCCCTGAACGATATCGGTTGCGGCATCGCAGCGCTGATGCATCGAGCAGCCGGGATGCCGGGGTGAGCGTATGAAATTCGGTTTAACTTTTTCGCTACAGGTTCCGCCAGGCAGCGGTATTTCCTGGCAACAACCCTATCGAGACATGCTTGACTGTCTGCCGCGGGCAGAGGACCTCGGATATAGCTCGAGCTTTCAGGTATCTCACCACGCGCAAAAAGACGGGCTGTGCCCGGGGCCGTTGATAGCGTGTGCCGCAGCTGCGACCGTCACGCGCACCATGCGGATCGGGACCGGGGTTCTGCTTGTGCCGCTCTATGCGCCAATGAAGCTGGCAGAGGATGTCGCCGTGCTCGATAACCTGTCCGGCGGGCGGTTTGTTTTCGGCGTTGCGCCCGGCTATGTCGCAGCGGAGTTCAAAGCGCATGGCGTGCCGCGCGAGGAGCGAGTCGGGCGCTTTGAGGAAGCGCTCGACCTTATGACACTCGCCTGGACGGCCGACACGTTTTCTTTCGACGGGCAGTTCTTCAAGGTACCCGAGACACGCCTCACACCGAAGCCTGCGCAATCTCCCCATCCGCCGATCTGGTACGGGGTATCCGCCAGAGCTTCACTCCGACGGGCAGCCCGCCGCAAGGCTATTCAGATCATGTCTCCCAGACACGGACCGGAAGAGCTTACGGAGCATTACGAGCCCTACGAAGCCGAAGCCGCTCGGCTGGGTTGGACGATTCCAGAAAGGCCCATCATGCGCTCTGTATTTATCGCTGAGACGAAAGAAAAAGCGGAGTCCGTCGCAGCACCGGCTTTGAATTACCTCTTCACGGAGCTGTATGGCGCTGCATCCGCAGCCGGGGAACGGACGCTCAAATCAGCAGACGGATCGGTCATCACCGACAAAACACAGGTCGGATTCGAGAACTTCAAGAACCGCTACATCATCGGGGACCCTGAGTTCGCGGTCGAGCAGCTCAAGCTTTATCAAAAAGCAGTTAACCCCACGGAGGTGGTCTGTTGGATGCACCTACCCGGGATCAGCGGCCCGGATGCCATGCGGTCTGTCGAATTGTTCGCTCGCGAAGTGATGCCTCACTTCGCATGACCTGCTGCAGGTCGTTCCACAGAGCGGGCGTCCTCAGCGAGCCCGCCTGTGGTGCCTGAACACTGGCCTCAGTAAACGATGACCCCGCGAGCATTCTTACCGCTTTCGAGATCGGCAAACGCCTGCGGTGCCTCGTCAATGCTGTAGGTCCGCGAAACCAGACCATCCAGATCGAGCTTTTTCTGCTTGTAAAGCTCCAGATACATGGGGAAGTCGACCTTGAAATTCGCGCTGCCGTACATGCAGCCTTTGATGGTCTTGCCTGTGAAGGGCACGATCATCGCGTTAAACGAAAAGCGATCGTCCATCCTGCCCACGCCCACCAGCGTGCACGTTCCGTTCATGCGAGTTGCTTTGAAGCAGGCTTCCACCAGCTTGCCGTTGCCGACAACTTCAAATGCATAGTCAACCCCAATCCCGTCTGTCAGCTCGAGCACATCTTTAACAGCGTCCCCACCCGGAGTAACTGAGTCTGTTGCCCCGAAGGCCTTCGCCATTTCCATTTTCTCAGCGGACAGATCGACTGCAATGATGCGTGCCGCACCGGCGATGCGCGCGCCCTGAATAACGTTCAACCCGACGCCACCACAGCCGAAGACGGCCACCGTTGAACCCGGTTTCACCTCGGCTGTTTTGATTGCAGCGCCGACGCCAGTCGTCACACCACAACCAACCAGCGCTGCGGCTTTAAAGTCAAAGCTCTTGTCCACAGTCACAACGCAGGCGGACGGCACCACGCAGTACTCGGCCATGTTACCGAGGAAAGACATCACCGCGATTTCTTCTCCTTTCATGCGTACGCGGCTGGTTCCGTCCATCAAACCGCCGTGCGGCTTGTTCATGCGACACATATGCGGCTCATCGCGAAGACAGTTGAAGCAGTCACCGCAGTTGGGCACGAACGAGAGAACTACGTGATCTCCAGGCTGGACGTTCGTTACGCCCTCTCCGACTTGTTCAACTACCCCTGCGCCTTCATGTCCAAGCACAGAAGGAAGCTTCCAGCGTATGGTCCCATTGATAATTGAAAGGTCAGAGTGGCAGATCCCCGTCGCCCCCATTCGAACCAGAACCTCGCCTGTTTTGGGCGGGTCGAGATCAACGTTGACCACAGAAAAATCGTTCACTGCGTGCGCTACTACGGCCTTCATGGCGCTCCCCTTAGATACGGCGTTTTGAAAAAGACGGCGCAGATTATCAGATCAGCTCTGGTCCCCGCTCTCAGCCTGAACGCAGACAAAAATACTTACGCCGAAAGTCGTCCAGCCAGCGGTCGGCCCACCAATTTGCATTGGCCTCTGTGTTCGACTCCGCCAACTGCCCGGAGTCTGCGAGGAAATGGAAGCATTCGTGAGCAAGCGTGTGGACGGCACATTCCTCGAGGTCGGCAAAACGAAACTCCTGCTCGCCGGAGACCCACCCTCTTTTCTTGTTCGCACTGGGCTGACGCCCCCAGTGTCGATAGCTGAAAGGCGGCGCCAGCGTCACGTTGACGCTGGCGCGTATTCGATACCCGTGCACTCTGTCGTGGGGCTCAGCATCGTAGGGATAAGGATAATGGCATGCTCCATGAAGCAAGGTGTGCCTCTGCAGAGGAAGCAACTTCAACCAGTCGAGGGCGGATGTATCGAACGCATTCAACTGAGTGCAGACAAAAGACATGACATGGGGCATGCCAACTTTGTCTATCTGTTTGAACCTCATCTGCGCACGGAGGACACGAAGATCAGCGTCGACTTGGCTAACCGGTAAATCCCGACGCCGTCCTCAAAAGCGCACGAGAGGAGCAGGCCGAATGTCTGCCGGAGTAAACAAAATTTTCCAATCGTGTGACGTTCGCTCGTCATAGTTGGAGTGTACGGCTTGGCTTGTCCAAACCACCATCGTAGAATCCAGCTCGCCCGGAATGCACACGCCGGGCTGCGCAAAATTAGGTGCTCGCGTTCCCAATGGAGGAGTGGCGCTTGGAGCCAACCGACGTCGGTAATCCCGACTACTTTCACAAGGTCGTCGACTGCCAGTGGGCCTGTCCGGCCCACACACCGGTTCCCGAATATATCCGCTTGATCGCAGAGGGTCGCTACGCCGACGCCTATATGATCAATTGGCACTCAAACGTGTTCCCGGGAATCCTGGGACGCACCTGCGACCGGCCCTGCGAACCCGCTTGCCGCCGAGGTCGGGTTGAGGAAGAGCCTGTCGCGATCTGCCGTCTTAAACGAGTAGCCGCCGACTACAAGGGCAATGTGTCAAAGCGCATGCCCCGGAAAACACGCAGGCAAAATGGAAAGCGAGTGGCCTGCATCGGGGCCGGCCCGGCTTCGCTCACTGTCGCGCGTGACCTCGCCCCGCTTGGCTACGAAGTCGTCATCTTCGATGGAGAAAACAAGGCTGGCGGCATGATTCGCAGCCAGATTCCAAAGTTCCGGCTCCCCGAGGAAATTATTGACGAAGAGGTCGGTTATGTTCTTCGGCTGGGAGCGGAATTGCGCAGCGATACGTGGGTCGATTCGCTGAAAGGTGTGCTTGAAGACGGCTTCGACGCGGTATTTGTTGGCACAGGGGCACCGAAAGGACGCGATCTCGATATACCGGGGCGACGGGAAGCGGCTGACAATATCCACATCGGGATCGACTGGCTCGCCTCTGTCGCTTTCGGACACGTTTCTGAGATCGGGCGCAAAGTGATCGTACTGGGTGGCGGTAATACCGCTATGGACTGCTGTCGCTCGTCGCGCCGGCTCGGCGGAGAAGACGTGACCGTCATCGTCCGCTCGGGATTTGAAGAAATGAAAGCGTCACCATGGGAGAAAGAAGACGCAATGCACGAGGGTATCCCGATCCTCAACTACCTCGTGCCGAAGGCATTCATTCACACGGACGGGCGTCTGACAGGGATGACTTTCGACTCAGTCCGGGCAGAGTATGACGAGAACGGCAGGCGCAAACTGATCCCCACGGGAGAGCCGGAGCAGCTCGTTGAATGCGACGACGTGCTTGTGGCTATCGGCCAGGAGAACGCTTTCCCGTGGATCGAGCGGGATATTGGGCTTGATTTTGACGAATGGGGCATGCCGGTCGTTGACCGGGCGACATTCCAGTCGACCATGCCTAACGTTTTCTTCGGCGGTGATGCCGCTTTTGGCCCTGAAAACATCATCTGGGCTGTCGCCCACGGCCATGAGGCCGCGGTTTCTATCGACAAGTTCATCAAAGGCGAGGACGTAAACAATCGCCTGCCTCCGAACGTAATTGTAGATTCCCAGAAAATGGGAATTCATGAATGGAGCTATGACAACGAGGTCTCGAACGACCACCGCTACAAAGTGCCGCTGCGAGATCTCAAGCAAGCTCTAGCCAACATCAAGGTCGAAGTTGAACTCGGCTTTGACAAGACGCTGGCGCTCGCAGAAGCGGAACGCTGCCTGAATTGCGATATCCAGACCGTGTTTCACGACAGCTTGTGCATCGAATGCGATGCATGCGTGGACATCTGCCCCACTGATTGCATCAACTTCCTCGATGGCAACGGTGACGAACCAAGCCTGCGACAAAAATTGCGTGCACCAGCCGAAGACGTCAGCCAGTCGCTCTATGTATCCGGACCGCTGAAAACAGCACGCAGCATGGTCAAAGACGAGAACGTCTGTCTGCACTGCGGGCTTTGCGCGGAGCGCTGCCCGACGGGAGCTTGGGACATGCAGAAGTATTTCATCGAGATGCAGCATGCGGCGGGAACGCATCACAAAGCACGCAGCAAACGAGCGCGCGCCGCTTAAAGCGGATATCAGTTTCCTCAGTCAAATAACAGTTTACGTCGACAACAACACCGGCTTTCGGAGGTAATCACTTCAGACCATGAAACCACTGGAGGCGGTCAATAACTTCGTCGTCAAATTTGCCAACGTAAACGGATCCGGCTCCGCGTCAGCCAACGCCCTGTTCGCTAAATCCATTCTCCGGATGGGCGTTCCGGTGAGTCCGAGAAATATTTTTCCGTCGAATATTCAAGGTCTGCCAACTTGGTACGAGGTTCGAGTTTCTGAACAGGGTTGGCTTGGCCGCCGCGGCGGAGTGGACTTACTGGTCGCTATGAATCCCCAGACTTGGGACCAGGATGTCGCAGAGTTGGCGCCCGGAGGCTATCTGTTTTATGACTCTACCAAGCCGATACCGGCCTCCAGATTTCGGGACGATATCAACGTCATAGGTATGCCGCTGACACAGCTATGCAATCGGACCTATACAGATGCGCGTCAGCGGCAGCTCTTTAAAAACATCATTTACGTTGGAGCCCTCGGCGCGCTGCTGGATATCGATAACGATGTGATGCAAGGGTTAGTGGCAGAGCAGTACCGCGGCAAGGAAGCGCTACTGCAATCCAACATTCAAGCTATGCAGATGGGTCGCGAATACGCCCTGGCAGAGTTCAATTGTCCGCTGGGCTTAAAAATACGCACCGCAGACGCAGTCGGGGATCGGATTTTTGTAGAGGGGAACAACGCCGCGGCCTTGGGGGCTGTCTATGGCGGAGCTACGGTTGCCGCGTGGTACCCCATCACACCATCTTCTTCTTTGGCAGAAGCTTTCGAGCGGCACTGTCGGAAACTGCGCCACGATCCAGATACAGGTAAGGCTCGCTATGCGGTTGTGCAAGCCGAAGACGAACTTTCATCTATCGGGATGGTCATCGGCGCCGCATGGAATGGCGCAAGAGCGTTCACGGCGACTTCAGGACCGGGCATCTCACTGATGCAGGAATTTCTAGGATTTGCATACTTTGCTGAAATCCCTTCGGTCATCTTTGACGTTCAACGCGGCGGTCCATCAACTGGCATGCCAACGCGCACGCAACAATCAGACCTTATCTCCTGCGCCTACGCTTCGCACGGAGATACGAAGCACGTGCTCCTCTTTCCTGAGGATCCCACGGAAGCTTTCGAGATGGGCGCTGCAGCTTTTGATTTAGCCGATCGCTTACAAACGCCCGTATTCGTGATGCTGGATCTGGACATAGGAATGAACGAGCGGTTGTGCCGTCCGTTCCAGTGGGATGACGGAAACCATTTTGACCGAGGGAAGGTGATGACTCGGGAAATGCTCGAGCGCGGCGAGAGCTTTGCCCGTTATCTCGATGTCGATCGGGACGGTATCCCCTATCGGACCTACCCAGGCACCCATCCGACTGCTGGTGCGTACTTTACTCGAGGCACGACGAAAGATAGCTCTGCCAAGTACAGCGAAGCGGGACCAGACTACATAGAAAACATGCAGCGTCTGCTGCGTAAACTTGAGACGGCTAAAGAATTAGTCCCCGCCCCCGTCGAACGTACGGGAACCAATCAGGCCAAGATTGGGATTCTCTACTTTGGCTCAACCGCGCCCGCGATGGACGAGGCTTTTTCGATCCTGGAATCTGCGGGCATAGCGGCAAACGGGCTACGCATACGCGCCTTCCCGTTCTCTGACCGAATAGCAGAATTTATTGCTGCGCATGATCATGTGTTCATCGTCGAGCAAAACAGGGATGGTCAATTGCGTTCCATGCTGATTAACGAATGCGGACTCTCGCCCGAGCGCCTGATCGCCGTATTGCACTATGACGGCACACCAATCACCGCGAGGTTTATTACTTCTGAAATCACGCGTGAGCTGCTGCATGGTACGGCCGCGACCGGCACACAGGCTGCCTCGGCAGGTTAGCAAGCTAACGTAATCAGGATCGGTACTTCTCATGACATACATAGCAAAACCGAAACTCGGCCATCCTCAGAGCAGCGTTAACGCTCTTGGATACAACCGCCGATATTACGAAGGTTCAGTCTCGACACTATGCGCCGGATGCGGGCATGACTCTATAAGCGCCGCTCTGGTGCAGGCTTTCTTTGAACTTTCGATAGAACCACATCGCGTCGCCAAGCTCTCCGGGATCGGTTGTTCTTCAAAAACACCAACCTACTTTCTCGGAAGTTCACACGGATTAAACAGCGTACACGGGCGCATGCCTTCGGTGCTGACCGGCGCTAATCTGGCAAATCGAGACCTGATTTATCTGGGCGTCTCGGGGGACGGTGATTCAGCCTCGATAGGGCTTGGGCAGTTCGCGCATGCGATAAGGCGCGGGGTAAACATGGTTTACATCGTTGAGAACAACGGTGTGTACGGGCTCACTAAGGGCCAGTTTTCCGCCACTGCAGATACGGGTTCAAAATCTAAAAGGGGAGCCGTCAATCGTGACTCCTCGATCGACCTGGTCGGACTTGGTCTACAGCTGGGCGCGACATTTGTAGCCCGAGGCTTCTCCGGAGACAAGGAGCAGCTAGTGCCGTTGCTGAAAGCAGCGATTCAGCATTCCGGCGCTTCTGTCATAGATGTGATTAGTCCGTGTGTTGCGTTCAACAATCACGGCGGGTCAACTAAGAGCTATGACTATGTGCGTGACCATAACGAAGCGTTGAATAGACTGGACTTTCTCCCTACCCGGGAGGAAATCACGGTATCAATCGAAGACGGAAAAACCGTCGAAGTCGAGCAGCACGATGGCTCTCTACTCCGCCTTCACAAGGTTAGCGCGGACTATGACCCCTTCGACCGGATAAATGCCGTGAGTTATCTGCAAGCTCAGGCGGCGAAAGGGGAGATTGTGACAGGATTGCTGTTTTTGGATCGTGGATCAGTCGACTTACACCATCACATGGGTACGGTGATCGAACCTCTCAACTCATTGACAGAAAAAGAGCTTTGTCCCGGGATGAATGTATTGGAGGCAATTAATCAGAGCCTGCGCTGATTCGCTGATTTATGCGACACACAAGGAAAGGGAAATCACATTCAGTAACCGCCGGACTCGAGAAGAAAATGCTACTCAGGAAGGGGTGCCGCCGCCTTCAGGACAGCGTCGGCCTCGCTGAGAATGGGGACAATCTGCGATTCAGTGAACCGTAACTTTTTTAGATGAAACTCCTGGCTCATTGCGCCAGAAAGCGCTAGTTATCGGGTGTCGCTCAGAAAGGGAAACTCACGAAAGCGGTAGCGTGAACTTAAATTAACCAGGCATCCGACGCGCCAAAGCTCCTAGAAATGGACCCCGAATCTTGGACACCGCGATAAGTGGAATCCTCGTGCCGCTTCAGGCCACCCGTTCAGGGACGGACTGATCGAAGTACACCGCATCCGGGGTGCATCGGTCCAGGGCGCTGTGGCGGCGCCTGGTATTGTAGAACTCAAAGTATCGGGTGAGCCCGGCGCGAAGCGCGGCAGGCGTCTCGTAGGCTTTCAGGTACAGGTCCTCGTACTTGACGCTGCGCCACAGGCGCTCGACGAAGACGTTGTCCACCCAACTTCCCTAGAAGTGGCTCGGGAAAACTGAACAGGGAGATAAGTGCATGATTGGGGTTTTGAG
>JAYODW010000075.1:0-10206 GCA_038116745.1 Gammaproteobacteria bacterium | reverse complement strand
TTCACGCCCGCCACAACACAATGCGGCGGTGAGGGCACCAGCCGTCTGCTCGGGCGCGCGTTCAACTCTGGCCTGGTTCCGCCAAGAGGAATTTTCGGCACAGAGCCCTGCGGGGGAAGCTGCCCGGATGAAACCGTCGAAGCTATCGCCATCGGCAGCGAGTATCTGGGTTCCGGACTTGCGTCATCGCCCAGCATCCATATAGGAAACCAGGAAGTGCCCGGCAAGGTTACGGTCATCGTCCAGCAATCGACTGGCGCCATCACTGGCAATCAGGCGCAGACCATCACTGGTATCAGTAATGGTGAAGTTTCCTGGCAGGAATACCGCTCGGAGTAGCCGGTGGCGCGGCAATCGAGCTAGGCTGGTCTGGAATCCAGGTCATTCAAAATGGATCTACACGCGAGGATGGGAGCATCGATATGACAATGCCGTTTCAGAAAGAAAAGCCAACACAGCTTTCAGGACAAACGGGCTTCACCCTGATAGAACTCATGATCGTCATCGCTGTCGTCGGCATTCTTGCTGCCGTCGGTTACCCGTCTTACACCAGCTACGTTGACCGCGCTAAACGCACAGACGGGACCGCCTTGCTGATGGATGCCGCATCACGCCAGGAGCGCTACTTTTTTGATCAGAACCGTTACACAACCAGCCTCTCCGATCTGGGCTATGGCTCAGGCACGATCACTTCCGGTGAAGGCTACTACAGCCTGTCGGCCGCAGCGGGCCCCACGGGAAGCGCAAACACGAGCTATGCCCTGACCGCGACGAAAACGGCGACCTTCGGCAGCGAGAAGCTCTCTTGCGGAAACCTCACCCTCAACTCCCAGGGAACGCAGGGCGTGTCCGGAT
The DNA here is from genome assembly GCA_038116745.1 of Gammaproteobacteria bacterium. Taxonomy (GTDB): domain Bacteria; phylum Pseudomonadota; class Gammaproteobacteria; genus JAYODW01. The sequence goes on along the minus strand of JAYODW010000075.1, from coordinate 9,351 downwards.
CCGCATCAGTCAAAGAGTGCTGGGGACAGTAGGCCGAATAATCGCGTGTTAACGAGCGACTGATTCAACCAACCGCCCCACGCCAAGACGGAAGCTGGAAATGCTCACTCTGCGCACACGTGAAGTCATCGTAAGCTTGTTGCTGATCGCCAGCTCTTGCGGAGGATTCGCGGCTGACAAAGTGTATGAATGGCGAGACGAGACTGACGAAGTTAACTTTTCAGATTCGCCCCCGACACAAGAGGGCGTCGAGACAACAGAGCGGACACTTGATCCAGGTCGGAGCGACAACCTGACTGTGGAACGCCTGAAAGGAATGGAAAACCTGTCCGAGGAGCAGCAGGCGGCACGCAAAAAAGCAAGCGCCGATAAAAAAGAGGCCTCAGTTAGAGCCCGGGAAGACGAGCGCCACTGCACCCAGACACGCGAGAAGCTTACAAAACTTGAGAACGCATCACGGGTGAAAACAACCGGTGCTGACGGTGAACCAAGATTTCTCGAGCCTGGCGAACGCGCAGACTGGATCGCGACGGCTGAGAGTGAAATCAAGAAGCACTGCCACTAGCCAATAATCTGACGCGCCTGAGCCTAGATCTCGCTCAGGTGAACTGTTCCACTCGGGTCGCCCGCTTTCACAAGCTCCTTTGGAAGACTGAACACAACCTGCTCGGTAATTCCCGGTACCTCGGTGACCGCCAACCCGCCATGTGCGCGGAGCCTCGCGACAACCCGCTCGACCAGCACCTCGGGGGCTGACGCTCCCGCGGTGACGCCTACACTTTTCTTGCCCTCCAGCCAGTCATCCCGGATCTCCTCAGCGTTGTCGATCAGGAAAGCCGAGATCCCCTGCTTTTCAGCAATTTCTTTCAATCGAGTTGAGTTTGAGCTGGTCTGGGATCCGACAACAAGAATGAGGTCGCAATACTGAACCATCCGCTTCACGGCATCCTGCCGGTTCTGCGTGGCGTAACAAATGTCCTCTTTTTTCGGCCCCACTATCTTGGGGAAGCGCTGACGCAGCGCGTCGATAATCTCCGCAGTATCGTCCATCGATAGAGTTGTCTGAGTGACGAACGCCAGGTAGTCGGGATCTTTTACCTCCATGGCCGCAACATCAGCTACCGACTCGACGAGATACATCCCCCCTGCACCACTGGAGCGGCGTTGGTACTGGCCGAGCGTCCCTTCGACCTCGGGATGCCCAGCGTGACCAATGAGAATGCACTCCCGACCCTCGTCCTGATAGCGCCCCACCTCCATGTGCACTTTGGTCACCAGCGGACAGATAGCGTCGAAAACGCGCAGCTGACGACGAGCCGCTTCCTCGCGCACGGCCTTGGCGACCCCATGGGCACTGAAGATAACCGTTGCGTCATCGGGCACTTCGTCCAGCTCATCGACAAAAACCGCGCCCTTGTCGCGAAGACCATCCACGACGTACTTGTTATGCACCACTTCGTGGCGTACGTAGACGGGCGCGCCAAAAAGCTCCAGCGCCCGTTCGACAATGCCTATCGCGCGATCCACGCCGGCACAGAATCCACGGGGGTTTGCTAAGTGAATCTGCATGATTTTCTGGCCTTTCAGGGGGCACGGATTATACGCCGTACCGTCGGTGACTTTGGATCTGGTCTCCCAGGGCGTTTCAATCAGCGGTTTTTCGTTCCGGGTACCGCGGCCCGCGCAGAAGCAACATCACGGCCCCGATCGAAATTGCGGAGTCAGCAACATTAAACGCGGGCCAGGACCATCGGCCGTAGTAGAGCTGAATGAAATCAATCACGTATCCAAACAGGACCCGGTCGACCAGATTCCCGATCGCCCCTCCGAGTATGAGGGCGAGCGCAGCCGGCCCCCAGCGCTCGGTCGGATCAAGCGCGCGAAGCCAGAAGAGAATCCCGATGCTGACGGCAAAGGCGATACCGGTAAAAAACCAACGTTGCCAACCAGCCGCATCGTGTAGAAAGCTGAACGCCGCTCCCGTGTTGTGCAGCAGGGTGAGGTTAAAACCAGTAAAAATCGGGATGGGAACCCCGTATTCCAACAGTGACGCAGCCAGCTGCTTGGTCGCCTGATCCGCGCAGACAATCAGCAACGCGATGGTCAGCGCCAGGCAAAACGGCTTAGGCATCCTGGTACTCAAAGTTCAACCGTTCCCGGGCGACCTCGCAATCTCGTTTGATCTGCTCCGCCATCTCTTCGAACGAATTGAACATCATGTCGCCGCGGATCCGGTCCAAGAACTGAACCCTGATCAGCTTGCCGTAACAATCCTGGTCAAAGTCAAACATATGGACCTCCAGGACGTAGCGCGGGTCATCAATAATCGGCCGGTTACCGACGTACGCCACGCCCTCACGTAACTCGGCTCCCAGGCCGCTCACCCGAACTGCATAAATCCCGGAGACGGGGCTACGCAGGCGATGCAGGTCGAGGTTTGCCGTGGGGAAGCCCCATACCCTGCCCTGCTTGTGGCCATGAACCACTTTCCCCTCAATGAAATACGGGTGACCGAGCATACGCTCCGCCTCGCGCATGTACCCGTAACGCAACAGCTGACGCACGTAGGTACTCGAGATACGTTTCCCGATGAATAAAAAAGGCGGTGTCTGCTCGAGGACAAACCCGTGCGTTTCCGCCAGGTCGTGCAAGACTCCAAAATCACCGTCTCGTCCGCGTCCGAAGCGGAAATCATCCCCGATGATCAGCGCCTTGATGCCCAGCTGCTCAACCAGCACTTCCTCGACAAACTGTCGAGCCGTGTAGGAAGCCAGCTCAGCGTTAAACCTGAACACCATGAGCCGGTCGACACCGCGCTCTCGTAGCAGCTGGAATTTTTCCCGAAAGCGCGACAGCCGCGGCGGCACTCGTCCGCGCTGGAAAAATTCTGCCGGCTGCGGCTCGAAAATGATCACAAGCCCGGGGAGCTTCTCCCGCTCCGAGTGCTGCCTCAACCGTTTGAGAATCTCTGAATGCCCCAGATGGACGCCATCGAAATTGCCGATCGTGGCGACACAACCATGATGGTGGGGACGAATGTTATGACGGCCGCGTATGAGCTGCATTGGGCGGTCTCGAGGGGCGGGACCCGGCGGTAGATTCAACAGCGGGCCATTATACGTTGCAGCCCAACCCCGCTTATCCGGGTTGTTTCGGTCAGGCTGGGTCGCCGTGCTGGCTGTCAGGACCGACCGCTTGCCGCGAGCTGTCGCGGTCTGACACCCAGAAGCACTAACAGCAATCCGTACAATCCGGCGCCTCCCAGCACCAGGCCCAGGAGATACAGAGCCCGCATTCCGGCACCAAGGCCACCCCACTCCGGCATCAGATCGAGCGTGGCCCACAGTGAAAAACTCATTCCGGCACTCGCCAGCCCGACTCGCGTTACAAACAGCTTCCACCCGGCACGCGGCCGATACACCGCATCGCGCCGCAGTCCTCTCCACAGCAGCCAGGCGTTGATGCACGCTGAAAGGGTCGTCGCAAGCGCAAGCCCGGCATGGGCCAGGGGAAAGACCAGGATCAGGTTCAGCGTCATATTCGCTGCCAGTGCCAGCACACCGATCCGCACTGGTGTGCGTGTGTCCTGCCGCGAAAAATAACCCGGTGCGAGCACTTTGATCAGAATGAAAGCGACCAGACCACCCGAGTACGCGACGAGACTTCGGCTGGCCATGTCCACGTCTCTGCCGGACAGTTGACCATACTCAAACAGCGTGCTGAGCATAGGCGTCGCCAGCGTAGCCAGGCCGCAGGCTGCCGGGATCCCGATGATGAACACCCACCGCAAAGCCCAGTCCAGAGAATCGGAAAATGCTCTCGCATCGCCCTCGTGATGCTTCGCCGAAAGAGCGGGGAGCAGCACGGTTGCCAGCGCAATCCCGAACACGCCTAGAGGAAACTCAACCAGCCTGTCGGAATAGTAGAGCCAGGACACGCTGCCGGTCTGAAGAAACGAAGCAATGATGGTATCCAGCATCAGGCTGATCTGCGCCACTGACACGCCGAATACCGCAGGCCCCATCAGACCGAGAATTTTCCGCACCCCCGCATGGGCCAGAGAGCACCCGATGCGTGGGCGAAATGGTAGCCGTCTGAGCGCCATATACTGCAGAACGAGCTGAGCAATACCGCCGATCAGGACGCCGACCGCCAGCGCCATCACGGGCTCGGCAAACTGCGGCGCCAGCAGCAAGGCGCTCCCGATTAACCCGATATTCAGCAATGCAGGGGAGACAGCGGGGATAGCGAACCGTTCATATAGATTAAGCACAGAGCCCATGAATGCCGTCAGCGAAACCAGCAGGAGGTAGGGAAATGTCAGGCGCAATAAAGCAGCGGCCAGCTCGAGTTTGCCGGTTTCATCTGAAAACCCGGGCGCAAAAACGAAGATGAGAACCGGTGCCCCAATCACCCCGAGTCCAGTCACCGCGATTAAGATTGCCGCAAGCGTGCCTCCCGCCACCCCGACAAGTTCGGAGACTCCCTCATCTCCCGCCTGCTCCCGCTGCTCCGCGAGAACAGGAACAAAGGCCTGGGCGAAAGCGCCTTCCGCAAAGAGCCGTCGAAAAAGGTTGGGGATCTTGAACGCCACAAAAAAAGCGTCGGCGCTCATTGAGGCGCCAAAGGCCCGAGCGATCACGACATCGCGCACGAATCCCAAAATCCTCGATATCAGGGTCATCTGACCGACGACAGCGGTAGAACGAAGTAACCTCGGGATCAGCTTGGCTTTCCTATGCGCTGCTACATGGTCTTGGGTGCGTCGCGATTATATGCGCCGCTTCATAGCGGCCCACGGTCGTTCGCATTGACAACCGTGATCGAAAACCGCATATTGCCGCGCCTTTCCCGACCTTGATTCACTCTGGAGCACTGCATTGGCCAACTCTGCGCAGGCAAAAAAGCGGGCTAGACAGTCCGAACAAAGACGTCAAAACAACGCAAGTCGCCGCTCGCTGCTGCGTACCCGCATCAAACAGGTCATCAAGGCCATCGAAACCGGCGACAAGGCCGCAGCGCAGGCAGCATACGGAGTCGCTGTACCGGTCATAGACCGGATGGCCGGCGCCAGCATCATTCATAAGAACAAGGCGGCGCGACATAAATCTCGACTAGCTGCGCGCATCAAGGTCATGGCCTGAGGCGCCCGCGGTCAACGTGAAAAGAGCCGGCGCAAGCCGGTTTTTTTTGTCCTCAGAAAACCGCGCCCAGCAGCAGGTTGTCGCGGTGAATGAGTTCGGGCTCGCGAACGTATCCCAGCGCTGCTTCGATTTCCTGTGATGGCCGCCCTGCAATACGACGGCACTCGGAAGCGCCATAATTGACAAGCCCCCTGCCTATCTCAGCCCCTGCCGGCTCAAGCAGAACCACCAATTCACCCCGGGAGAAATCTCCCTCGACAGCCGTGACGCCAACGGGCAGAAGACTTTTCCCCTGACCCGCCAGCGCTTTGCACGCGCCAGCGTCGAGGGTCAGGCGGCCCCGTGCCTTGATCGTTCCACCCAGCCATTGCTTGCGCGCTGCAACCTTTTCTCTGGTCGAATGCAGCAACGACCCTACGTCGTTTCCGGTAGCAATTGCGCGAAGCACACCCGGTTGGCGCCCGGAGGCAATGATGGTCGACGTGGCCGAACGCGCCGCAAGACGCGCAGCACGAAGTTTCGTGCGCATACCGCCCCGTCCCCAGCTTCCCCCGTCGCCCGCCAGTCGATCGAGATGGGGAGCGTCGACCTCCGCATAGCCGATTAACTCGGCATCGGGAACATGGCGCGGATCCGCATTCATCAGACCAGCCTGGTCGGTCAGCACGACCAGCAGATCGGCCTCAATCAGGTTGCACACCAGACCAGCGAGCGTATCGTTATCGCCGAGGCTGATTTCGGCCGTTGCCACCGTATCGTTTTCATTGACAATCGGCAGGACCCCGAGATCCAGCAAGGTCCAGAGGGTATTGCGTGCGTTGAGATAGCGCTGTCGGTCGGAAAGATCTTCATGCGTCAGCAGGATCTGCGCGGCTGACCTGCCGAAAGCCTCGCAAGCCCGATCCCAGCCCCGCATCAACCCCATCTGACCGATCGCCGCCGCGGCCTGAAGTTGATTCAGAACGTGCGGCCGCTTTTTCCAACCCAGTCGAGCTGCCCCTTCGGCCACCGAACCGGAAGTAACGACCACGATTTCCCGGCCGTCTGATTGCAGTGCAGCTATCTGCTCAACCCAATCCCGAATGGCGGGCAGATTCAGCCCGACGCCCTCGTTGGTCGTCAGCGCTGTGCCGACTTTGACCACCCAGCGTCGAGATTTGCCGAGTGCAGCACGTATCTGCTCAGTCGACGACATCTTCGGAAGCTCTCTGCTCTTCTATCCAGTTCTGAATTGCCCACATCAACGGCTGGCATCCCTCACCAGTCTGAGCGCTGATAGTAAACACCGGCCCCTCCCAGCCCGCATCCCGCAGACGGGCGTCGATGTCCTGCACGGTTTCGCTCGAACTCGCATCAATCTTGTTCAACACGACCCAGCGTGGCCTTCCGGCAAGCTCCGGTTCATATTGGGTCAGCTCTGCCGTTATCGCCTCAAAGTCGGCAACAGGATCGGTGTCCGGATTCATGTCCGCTGTGTCGATTAGATGTAACAACAGCCGTGTCCGCTCGAGATGCCGCAGGAACTGCAGGCCTAAACCCGCCCCTTCAGCGGCACCCTCAATGATCCCCGGTATGTCTGCGATGACGAAACTCTGCTCTGTGCCAAGACGCACCACACCCAAGCTCGGCGTCAACGTGGTGAAAGGATAGTCAGCAACCTTAGGACGCGCAGCAGACACCTGGCTGATCAAGGTCGACTTCCCGGCATTGGGCAGGCCTAGAAGGCCGACGTCTGCCAGCAGTTTGAGCTCAAAGCGCAGTTCCCGGGCTTCACCTGGCGAGCCTTTGGTCGTTTGTCTCGGCGCCCGATTGACACTGCTCTTAAAGCGCGCGTTGCCCAGGCCATGAAACCCACCCTTGGCCACACATAGCCGTTCGCCCACACCGACCATGTCACCGATTAATTCATCGGTGCCCGCATCAAAAACGAGGGTCCCTTCCGGGACCCTGACTACGAGGTCCTCAGCACTCTTGCCGCGCCGCTCGCGGCCGGACCCGGGGCGGCCACTCTCTGCGCGGAAGAGGCGTTTGAACCGGAAGTCAACGAGTGTATTCAGTCCTGGGTCAACTTCCAGCCAGACCGAGCCGCCATCGCCGCCGTCTCCGCCGTCAGGCCCACCACGCGGAATAAATTTCTCGCGCCGGAAGCTGAGGCAGCCGTCGCCGCCCTTGCCAGCCTGCACTGTCACCGTGGCCTCGTCGACGAACTTCATGCTGTTCCTGGTCCGGCGCCCTGCACATAAAAAAACCCCGTCATTGACGGGGTTTCCAGTGAGCTCTCAGGCAGTGTTTCCTACTGCGTCGTGACGACACTCACAGTACGGCGTTGCTGCGGTCCTTTGCGCTCGAAAACGACCTGCCCGTCGACGGTCGCGAAGAGAGTGTGGTCGCGGCCGCATCCGACATTGGTCCCCGCATGGAAATGGGTGCCGCGCTGGCGCACCAGAATATTCCCCGCAATGACCTGCTCTCCGCCGAATTTTTTGACGCCAAGTCGTTTAGATTCTGAATCACGCCCGTTACGTGTACTGCCGCCTGCTTTCTTATGTGCCATGGCTTAACTCCTTTCCACGCCGGTAATTTCTACACGGGTGTAGTTCTGTCGGTGCCCCATCTGGCGTCTATAGTGTTTCCGCCGTCTGAATTTAACGATACGAATCTTCTCGCCGCGACCGTGTTCAAGCACCTTTGCAGTCACGCGAGCGCCATTAACGAACGGCGTCCCCACGTCAACGATATCGCCGTCAGACAGCAACAATACCTCTTCGAAGTTGACGTCGCTGCCAGCATCCGCGGTTAAAGTCTCTACGTTCAACTTATCACCGGGACTGACGCGGTATTGCTTACCGCCGGTCTTTATAACTGCGTGCATGAGAAGGTCCAGAGCTAGGTTTCGATACACGCTCGGACAGGGCCCCGAGCGAGGGGCCGCGATCTTAAGGAAAACACCCTGGCGAGACAAGCCTCGCTGAGTTCTCGTTCGCTTTTCCGAGCAGTGCTTGGCACAATCCGACGCCCTCCGTTCAAACCCGACCCGGAACCGGTAGCGATGGCGTCTTCCGCCAGCAGATCAACAAGCCAATGGCACGGACGTGTTGCTGATGTGTGCGAATAAAACGGCCCTACCCATGTCTGATAAAAGTGGTATCGATCGCGTGCGTGCGCTCGTCTCAGAGGACATGGAGAAAGTCGACCTTCTCATCCGTTCCTGTCTCGAATCTGAGGTCACCCTGATCAGCCAGCTCGGCCAGTACATCATCGCTGGCGGAGGCAAACGACTGCGCCCAATCCTCGCGCTGCTCAGCGCCAAGGCGGCGGGCTACCAAGGCGCAGGACACATTCAGGTCGCCGCGATCCTCGAGCTGGTACATACCGCGACGTTGCTGCATGACGACGTCGTTGACGCCTCAAAACTCAGACGCGGCCGACAAACGGCAAATGTGGTCTGGGGCAACGAGGCGAGTGTCCTGGTGGGCGACTTTCTTTACTCCCGGGCGTTCCAGATGATGGTCGACCTCGACAGCATGCGCGTGCTCGATATCCTCGCCGAGGCAACGAACATAATTGCAGAGGGCGAGGTCATGCAGCTGATGAGCCTGCGTAACCCGGATATCAATGAGGAGCGCTACCTGACCACCATCCGAAACAAAACCGCAAAGCTGTTCGAGGCCGCAGCGCGATTGGGTGCGGTCGTAGGTCAGAAAGATAAGGATTTCGAAGAAGCCCTGGCCGCCTACGGGCGCCATATCGGCACTGCATTTCAGCTGGTTGACGATGCGCTGGATTACGAAGCGTCGCCCGACAAGATGGGCAAAAATGTTGGCGACGACCTGGCCGAAGGGAAGCCCACCCTGCCCCTGCTCTATGCCATGTGGAACGGCTCACCCGAGCAGTCTGCTCTCCTGAGAGAGGCAATCAAAAGCGGCGGGCTTGCGAGCATCGATGAGGTCAGGGAAGCAATTGAATCGACCGGGGCCATCTCGTACACTCTCGCCCGCGCTGAGGCCGAGGCCGACCTCGCGCAGACGGCACTCGAGATAATCCCGGATTCGTCCTATCGCCAGGCGCTTTCAGGCCTGGTCAATTTCGCCGTCCACAGACAGTCTTAAACGGTCTTTTCAGTCGGGGTGTAGCTCAGCCTGGTAGAGCACTGCCTTCGGGAGGCAGGGGTCGTAGGTTCAAATCCTGTCACCCCGACCAATTAGAT
>JAYODW010000074.1:0-10575 GCA_038116745.1 Gammaproteobacteria bacterium | reverse complement strand
ATGAACGCCAGATCATGCTCTTCTCCCGCATCGTAGATTGTGACGATATTGGGATGATCCAACCCGCCTGCAGCCTCGGCTTCCCGAAAAAAACGCTCTTTAACTGAGGCGATTTCGTCTGGATCAAACTCCTGCGACAACGCCATGGTTTTGATCGCGACCGTTCGGTTGATTTTAGGATCCTTGCCAAGGTACACGATGCCCATCGCACCTTTACCGAGCTCTTTTTCGACTTCATAGCGGCCGAGCATCGGTTTAGACACGGAGCCGTCCAGCAGCATAGTGCTGCTTGCTGCTGCAGCTGCGGACGCACCGCCGATGACGACCGTGTCATTCAGCTGACGGGCCCGATTGACTTTAGTACGGATGTCGCGGAAGTCAGGGTTCTTGCTCGCGATATACTCGTAGGCCGAAGCCGCTTTGTTGAACTGGCGTTTGCGCTCGTAATCTCCGGCCAGCACGTAGACGGCTTCAAGCGTAGACTCCTCTGCCGGGCATCGCCGGAAGTACTCGAAAGCCATGTCCAGCTGCCCTTGTTGCTGAAACTGAAGAGCGAGTTGCTTATTGCTAAGCGCTGATTCGACGTCCACCCGCCTTTTCCCGGCTTCAGTCACGAGAAAGCGTTTTGTTGTGAGCAAAGCATGACCCACAACAAGTAGCGTCGCGGCCGCAGCCGTTTTAATCCACAAAGACTGACCAATCAGTAGCGCCACTTCGGTACCGAGAAGCCCTGCTAACAAGACCAGCGTCGAAGCCGCAGCGAGTCCCGCTGATAAACGTGGGAGCGCGAGGACAAGGTAAAGGCCGACGGCCAGTAGCAAGCCGAATTCGGCCATGTCCGCCCAACCAGGCGAAACGTAAAAATCTTCATTTAGGATGCTCGCGACCGTGTGAGCCATGATCAGGACTGGCCCGCCCACCGAGCCAAGAGGCGTATGGAGTGTCGAGCCGACTCCAAAAGCTGTGGCGCCAATCAGAACTATCTTGCTTTGGAAATTTTCGGCGGGGATGGCGCCTTGCTGAACATCGAAAAAAGAATAAACGTCAAATGGCGCACGGTCGCCTGCACGTGAGCGATAGAAGAATGTGTTTATTGAGAGCTGAGGGTCGGTTTTTATATGCAGCTTGCCCAGATCTACGCTGTCCCCGAGGTTTATCCTGATGTCTGCTGCACTCAGGTTGTGGTAGGCAGCAGCTGCAAGTAGGGACTCAGATGGAAAAAATTGACCGTAATATTCTATAACCAGCGGGTCAAATCGAACGCTACCGTCTATGTCAAGTGGTGTGAGGAGATGGCCGATAGAGGCCGCGTTCTGGCCGATCTTTGAAATAGGAGGTACCGCCCGGATGGTCTGGCCTGGAAGGGGGAACTGGCCGCTGGGGTCGCGTACGTTCTTGTCTTGTATGGCGTTCCGTGAAACATAGGCAGGAAGTTCGGAATCTGGGTTGCCTACAGGTTCTCCTGGAACAAATTGCATACCCAAGATGACACTACCATTTTCTTCCAGCGCTTCGGCCAGTATGGCGTCTGTATCCAGGTCTCTCTCGGCCTCACTGAACAGCGTTTCGAGTGCGCCAAAATCCCGATCAGGGGTTTTTTGGCGACCGACCTCCTCCCGGAAACGACCGATCCACGCAAGACCGGGAGCAATTTCCGGTTCTGAAAACAGCACTGTGCTGGCAACCGCCTTTGCTCCAGCGGATTTCAGCGCTCGAATCATCTCTGCTTGAATATCTCGCGGCCAGGGCCAACGCCCTATGTTTTGGATGCTTTTGTCGTCAATCGCAACGATGACTATGTTGTCGCCCGGGTCACCCGAAGCAAGCTGCAGGCCTTTGTCGTAAACAACACGCTCAAGCTGCTGCAAGATGGATGACCCCCCTAGCCAGGCGAAAACGAAGAGCAGCGCCACTGCGCTGGCGACGAACTGATCGGAGTGCCAGAAGCCCTTTTTCATCAACGCGGTTCTTTGACGGCGGAAACCGGAAAAATGGTACCCGCGATTTACGTTGAATGACAGGCACTTTCCGTGCCCTCAACGCGCGCTCCGGGTAGGTACAAATCTGGAGAGGGTCGCTTTATTGGCGGAGACTCCGCGGTAGAAAACAGCGAGTTACACCCGGGAAGCTGCCGCAGTTAGTGGCGCTGAGGCGATCGACATACCAGCCACAGCCATCTCAGGACACCAACAATAAGGCAGTGAATTCGAGGGGGGCGGCAATCGGTAAATTCTGCTTGGCATCACACCAGACATCTGGCGAGAATCGGGCAGATTGTCCGTTGATATCCGGGAAATTTTCCCGAAAGTTCTAAGCCTCTGGCTGAATTTTTAGGCGAGAACCGTAACCGTATGTTTTACAAAAACATTATTGAAGGGTAGAAACGCAAGAATGCTTCTAATCTATGGTGCTGGATGGCTAAATGCTCGCGAGCGTAGCCGAAACGACTGAGCCCAAATTCCAAGGAGGGATGGGAGCAGTTCCAGGGAAGGATGTTTTGGCCATTGCTCGCGCCCGGGCCCGCCAGGGAAGGTGGGTCCGGGCACTTTGAAATCTTCTTACCAGTTGTATCGCTAGCCCTGACCGCAAACTGAACCGGTTCAGCGCTCCAGATACTGCATTTTCCCGGTTTTGTCTTTCCAATCGTCAGCGTCTGCAGGTGGGTCCTTCATTTCGCTGATCACAGGCCACTGCTGAGCAAGTTCCGCGTTGAGAGACAGATAGCTATGTTCATCTTCTGTAAGGTCGTCCTCGGACTTGATGGCTTCCGCAGGACACTCCGGCTCGCACAATGTGCAATCGATGCACTCGTCTGGATCGATCACAAGCATATTGGGGCCTTCATGGAAACAGTCGACGGGGCAGACCTCTACGCAATCGGTGTACTTACATTTGATGCAGTTCTCGGTGACAACGAAAGTCATGGCACAACCTGATTCCCTGATTAAAACCCGCGCGCATTATAGCCGTGCCCCTCTGATTGCCCAACAAATTTACGTCGCAAGGCGAGCGCGCGAAGTGCTCTGTCTAAGAGTCATCGGTGAGACGTTTTAGCTGGTAAAGCGACTCCAGTGCCTGCAGGGGACTCATCCGGTCAGGCTCCATAGCTCTCAATGCGTCGACTGCGGGGTGAGAGAGCGGTGCGAGCGGCAGCTGGGGTTTATCCGGCGACAGTGTATCGGCCGCGATTTCGAGTTCGTGTAGCAAGGTTTTGGCACGGTTGAGCACTGAGGCGGGCAGTCCGGCACGCTTGGCAACTGCCAAGCCAAAACTTCGTGCTGAACACCCTTCTTTGACCGTATGCAGAAAGATGACGTCGTCTCCGTGCGCGGTGACATCCAATCGGACGTTCGCCACTCCTGTCAGCGTTTCGCACAATTTGGTCAGCTCAAAGTAGTGGGTGGAAAACATAGTGAAACAGTTGTTGGTCTTAATAAGATGTTCTGCGGCGGCCCAGGCGAGGGATAAGCCGTCGTAAGTGCTGGTTCCGCGTCCGATTTCGTCGACGATGACCAGGCTGTGATTTGTTGCGCTACGGAGGATCAAGGAGACCTCTTCCATCTCGACCATGAAAGTACTGCGGCCAGCGGCCAGATTGTCGGCCGCACCGATGCGCGAATAAATGGCGTCCAGTGGTCCAATGCTGCATGCGTCAGCCGGGACATAGCTGCCGATGTGCGCAAGCAAAACGATCAGCGCGGTCTGGCGCATGTAGGTCGATTTGCCGCCCATGTTCGGACCCGTGATCAGCAGCAATTTTCGTGTGTCGGAAAGCGCCAGTCCGTTGGCAACGAACGGCACCTCCTGGGTGTGCTCGACGACCGGGTGGCGGCCGCATTCGATCCTGATTCCCTCTGCGCTGGAAAATTCGGGCCTGGCCCACTGTAGCGATGTAGCGCGCTCCGCAAAGCACACCAGAACATCCAGTATCGCTACCGCCCGCGCGGTGTCCTGCAAGGCTGGGACCTCCTTCAAAATCGTGTTCTGCAGGTCGTCATAAAGTTCTTTTTCTCTTCGCAGTGCTTTGTCCGACGCACTCAGAATTTTTGCCTCAAACGCTTTCAGCTCAGGAGTGATGAAGCGCTCCGCTGCCTTGAGTGTCTGTCTGCGCTGATAGTGCGCAGGCGCTTGACCCGCTTGCCCTCGGCTGATCTCGATGAAATACCCGTGGACCCGGTTATAGCCAACTTTCAGCGACGCGATTCCGGTCTGCGCCCTCTCATTTTGCTCCAGCGCGACCAGGAAACTGTCCGCCTCTCTGCTGGCGTGTCTGAGTTGATCCAACTCCTGATCGTAGCCATCTGCTATCACGCCGCCTTCGCGATGCGTTACCGGAGGTGTTTCGACGACAGCACGTTCGAGGAGAGCTTGAAGGTCGGGCTTGGGTCGTAGGTCGTTCCTGAGCTCATCCAACAGGTCACTTCTATCCGGAGGCGTCAGGCGAACTAGCTTGGGAATAATCGGAAGCAGATCTCTTAGACGACTCAGGTCCCGGGGTTTCGCATTGCCAAGCGCAATTCTCGAGCTGATGCGCTCAAGGTCGAAGACCTTTCGAAGCTCATTGCGCAAGCGCTCGAACTCGAGATGTGAGATGAGGACACTGACGGCGAGATTACGTTGCTGCAGCGCCGCGTGATCCCTCAAGGGCTGCGAAAGCCACCGACGGAGCAATCGCGCGCCCATTGCTGTGCGGGTCGTGTCCAGCAAACCGAGGAGCGAACCTTCGCGCTCGCCCCCTAAAGCCTGGCTGATTTCCAGATTCCGTCGGGTGGCGTCGTCAAGGCGCAAGATGCTTTCCGTCGAGTAGGGGCGCAGTTCGAGCACGTGACGCAGAGGGCCGCCCTGAGCTTCTCTACAGTAATCGAGGAGAACCGCCGCCGCTGTAACGCCTGCTTGCAGGTGGTCGCAGCCCAGTCCGTTCAAGCTATCCACTGCGAAGTGCTCGCAGAGCGAACGGGCGCCCTGTCTTGCGTCGAATCTCCACTCAGGCAGTTTGCGGAGCCGTTGCGAAAGGGTTGAGGGAACCCTGATGTCCTGAGTGTCAGACACGAGGACTTCGGCAGGTTGGAGCATTTCTAGTTGCTCTGACAAAGCGCGATCGCTTGCTACCTCCGTGACTGCGAACCGACCACCACCAAGATCCAGCGTCGCGATGCCGAATACTTCGCCCAGCGCAAAGACAGCTGCAACGGCTTTATCTTCATGGTCGCTCAACAGGGCGTCGTCGGTCACGGTACCTGGTGTCAGGATGCGCGTAACCTTTCGCTCGACGGGCCCCCGACCGGCTCCAGGCTCTCCTATCTGGTCACAGATCGCGACGGTGACGCCTTTTTTGAGCAGTCTGGCCAGGTAGGCCTCAGATGCATGTATGGGCACACCCGCCATGGGAATCGGTTGCCCCGAGCTGGTGCCTCTCGAGGTCAGCGTCAGGTCGAGCAGCCGAGCAGCGGTATGCGCATCTTCAAAAAAGAGCTCATAGAAGTCCCCCATCTGATAGAACAGAAGATGATCCGGGTGCTCTTTCTTGATGCCGAGGTATTGCTGCATCACCGGCGTGTTTTCGTTAGTCATGCAGAAGACCCCCTGCAAGAGCGGTCGGTCTCGCCTTTCCAGGTAGCGCTTTCGGTCGGCGGTTTGTCACAGGGGATTTTCAGGCGCTTTCAGGATTGGTCACAGCTTACTGCAGCAGCCTCGAGGCAATTTTCCGCAGAGTACAATCACTATTCGCAATCTTGAATTTCAGCGGCCCAGACTACATATATCAACGGTCTTTTTTTTCTGATTCCGATCACGCTTAGAGGAGCAGCATGGCGCACGACACGGCAAAAGAACAACGAGGATTCGAATCTGAGGTAAGTCAGCTTCTGGACCTTGTGATCAACTCGCTTTACAGCAATCGAGAAATTTTTCTGCGTGAACTGATTTCAAACGCGGCGGATGCGGCCGACAAGCTTAGATTTCTGGCGCTGCAGGACCATGACCTCTATGAGGGCCAGCCGGATATCGAAATCAGCGTCGACTTCAGTGAATCCCTAGGCACTATCACGGTGCGAGATAACGGTGTCGGCATGAGCCGCGATGAGGCTGTATCAAACCTCGGGACGATTGCGAAATCCGGTACTAAAGAGTTCTTCGGTGCTTTGAGCGGGGATGCGAAAAAAGATTCTCAGCTCATTGGTCAGTTCGGCGTTGGGTTCTACGCCGCTTTCATAGTCGCAGATCGCGTAGTGGTCACCTCGCGAAAAGCGGGCCTGGGTCCTGACGAAGGCGTGCGTTGGGAGTCCGATGGCCTTGGGCAGTATTCGGTAGAGACGGTGCAGCGAAAAAAACGTGGCACCGAAATCGTCCTGCATCTGAAAGATGATGCGAAGGAGTTCGCGAACGCGTACCGCCTGCGTGAGATCTGCAAACGTTACTCAGACCATATCTCAGTGCCGATCAAGATGCCGAAAGTGGGAGACGAGAAAGGCGACGAGGTCGTCAATCAGGCTCAGGCGCTATGGTTGCGTCCAAAGTCCGAGATCAGCGAAGAGGAATACAAAGCGTTCTACAAGCATGTAGCGCATGACTTCTCCGATCCACTGGTCTGGGCGCACAACAAGGTAGAGGGGAAAAATGAGTACACGAGCTTGTTTTTTGTTCCCTCGCGCGCGCCGTTTGACCTCTGGGACCGGGAGGCAAAACACGGTGTGAAGCTGTATGTGCAGCGCGTTTTCATCATGGACGACCCCGAGACACTTATGCCGCGCTACTTGCGTTTCGTGAAGGGGATCGTTGACACCAATGATCTGCCGCTCAATGTCTCCCGAGAAATTCTGCAGAGGGACAGGTCGCTCGACGCCATTCGCAATGCATCGATAAAAAGAGTCTTGACGCTTATTGAAGGGATCACCAAGGGTGAAAACTACGCGGAATTCTGGTCTGCCTTTGGGCGTGTGCTGAAGGAGGGCGTTATCGAGGACAGCGCAAATCAAGACCGAATCGCCCGGCTTCTGCGGTTTTCCAGTACAGGTGATGTGGAAGAGAAGAATCAGACCAGTCTCGAGCAATACGTCGCTCGCATGGGGGAACAGCAGGACGCAATTTTCTACATGACCGGGGAAAACCTTGGCACGATGCGTAACAGTCCTCATCTGGAATATTTCAAGCGCGAAAACGTAGAGGTGCTTCTAATGGACGACCCGGTCGATGAATGGGTCGTCTCCCACCTGACTGAATTTGATGGCAAACCCTTGAAGTCCGCGGTCGGCGCTGACCTTGATTCGAAGGGCGTTTCTGAAGAGAACGCCGACTCGCAGGATAATGAAACGGAGAAATCGGCGGATAGCCCTGTCGTGAAGCGAATAAGAGACGCGTTGGGTGAACGCATCAAGGATGCGCGACCTAGTCGCAGGCTGACCACGTCGCCGGCTTGCCTCGTTTCGGCTGACGAGCAAATGAGTGCGAATATGGAACGGTTGCTGCGTGCAGCTGGCCAGGATGTTCCTGACTCGAAAAGGATCCTGGAGATCAACCTGGAACACCCGATGCTGCAGATGCTGGCGGCCGTCGATGATGAGGATCGCTTTTCCAGCTGGTCCGCACTTTTGTTCGAACAGTCGATCCTGGCGGAGGGCGGACGACTCGATGACCCTGCGGGTTTTGTCAAGCGCATGAACGATGTGGTGATGGAGTTGGCGGGAGCGTCCAGCTGAAATCGGAGAACTGTCGGTCGGCGAGCGAGCTCATCGCGCGCGCGGCCGATTTCTTTGAAAAGGAAGGGCTGTTCTTTGGACACGGAACGAGCAACGCCTATGACGAGGCATTGTTCCTTGTGCTGCACGCGCTGGGGTGGTCCTACGATATCGAGCCGGTTTCTCTCAATCGTGAGCTGTCCAGAGACCAGATAGGAGCAGCTGAAAACCTCATTGCGGCGCGAGCGCGCAACAGGATCCCTGCCGCCTATCTCACTCAAAAAATGTGGTTCGCTGGACATGAATTCTTTGTCGACGAACGCGTGCTCGTTCCTCGTTCTCCCTGCGCTGAGCTGATCCTTGACGGCTTCCAGCCGTGGTTGGGAAGCAGGTCGTTGAGCAGGGTGCTCGAGATCGGCACTGGCAGTGGTTGTATTGCGGTCGCAGTCGCACTGGCTTTCCCGCAAGCGGTGGTGCACGCGACCGATTGCAGCGCGGCGGCTCTGGACGTTGCGGCCGTGAATGTTAAGCGTCATGCCGTTGAGAGCCGTGTGGTCCTGCATCAGTGTGATTTGTTTCCCTGCGAAAATCAGCAACGCTACGACCTCATCATCAGCAATCCGCCCTACGTTCCGCGAGCGCGATGGGAGGAGTTACCGCCTGAATATCTGGCGGAACCAGAGTTGGGGTTAGTTGCTGGCGAAGATGGGCTTCAGTGTGTGGAGAGAATTCTCGAACGGGCAGCTGGATTTCTGCAGGATGACGGACTGCTTGTGGTTGAAGTCGGCGAAATCTGGGAGAACGTCATGCAACGCTTTCCCTTTTTACCGTTTACCTGGGTAGATCTCGCTGGGGGTTGTGAGGGCGTTTTCGTGCTTTCTGCTCAAGATCTCAGGGGAAGCTGGGGCGGTTAATTCCCAACGGCTTGTCATACGTTCACTGGTAAAATCCCCTGATGTCTGGAAACACATTTGGAAAGTCATTTACGGTGACCTCGGCAGGGGAGAGCCATGGGCCTGGCTATCTGGGGATAATCGACGGCTGTCCGCCTGGGATTCCGCTGGAAGAAGCGGACCTGCAGCACGATCTGGACCGGCGCAAGCCGGGAAAGTCGAGACATACGACGCAGCGGCGTGAGGAAGATCGGGTGTCAATCATGTCCGGCCTCTTTGAAGGGGTTACGACGGGCACGCCTATAGGGTTGGTTATTCTGAATACTGACCAGAAATCGAAAGATTACTCAGACATCAAGGACAGGTTTCGGCCGGGTCATGCGGACTACGTTTATTCGCAGAAATATGGGCTGCGCGACTATCGAGGCGGCGGTAGAGCGTCTGCGCGTGAGACCTGCGTTCGTGTTGCCGCCGGCGCTATCGCGAAAAAAGTTCTTCTGCTGCAGCACGGCATTGCAGTCCACGGCTATCTGAGCCAGCTGGGTCCGATTGAGCTCGCTTGTACCGATCTAGCAGCCGCGGATCTGAATCCTTTTTTTTGCGCCGAGCCGAGCAGAGTGCCTGAACTCGAAGCGTATATGGATGCTTTGAGAAAAGAGGGGGATTCGATTGGAGCGAGGATCAAGGTTGTCGCAACCGGCGTCCCGGTCGGATGGGGTGAACCGGTTTTCGATCGCCTTGACGCTGATATTGCCAAGGCCATGATGGGTGTGAATGCCGTCAAAGGAGTCGAAATCGGTGACGGTTTCGCCGTCGTTAGTCAAAGGGGCACTGAACACCGCGACGAAATGTCTCCAGAAGGGTTTTCATCCAATCACGCCGGGGGGATCCTGGGCGGAATTTCGACCGGGCAGGAGCTGAGCATCAGTGTGGCGCTGAAACCGACCTCGAGCGTTCGTCTTAGTGGTCAAACCGTAGATGCGACAGGGCAGGCTGTCGATATATCGACTTTGGGCAGACACGATCCTTGTGTCGGGCTTAGAGCGGTGCCGATCCTCGAGGCGATGTTGGCGCTGGTACTGATTGACCACATGCTGCGGCACCGGGGGCAGAATGGAGCGGTGCAGAATTCGCCGCTTTTCTAGGCGTTTTAGCTATAGGGTGTCTGTTTTATTCAGTTTCTTTGGCCTAGAGCAACCTTGCGCGAATGTCGGGCCGGCTTGCCTTAGCGTTTTTAGAGTTGGCGCCGACGGGGCCTAGCCCGGCTCCTCGCGCCGCTTCACTAGCGCTTGTCGTTTAAATGGTTGCGAAGCCAGAACAGTGCTGCCTCCGCAGTCGCGTCCAGCTATTGTCTGGCAGGAGGTAACTGGGAGCTGGTTTCCAGCTGAGTCCGCCCGCGCTAGCAGCGACGGTTTTCGTCACTGCAACGTGAGTAGTGCGAGCCAGGGGCTGCTTTCGGTGTCAATAGACTCGCAGGAGCGCGGCATCACCGCTGTCATCGATGAATTCATCGAAGCCGTCGCCGGGAGGATTCCCATCGTAAATTTCATAGATCCGCTGTTGACGCCACGCTTCCCGTACAAAAGTGTAAGGATCCAGGGCAGCCTGATCACGGAAACGTGAGGCGTCCAAAAGGTTAGCCCTGGTATTGACCGCGTTGATGGCACCTAGCGGTACGGAAATGACCGGTGCGAGGTAGGTAAGAGGATTCAATGCCATGCCCATCAGCGGTGCCGGCAAGTCGCGATAAGAGCTGGGACCCAGGAGCGGCAAGGTCAGGTAAGCGCCTTCCCCGGCGCCCCACACTCCGAAGGTCTGCCCCAGATCTTCGTTGCGCTGTGGCAAGCCTAAAGAGGTGGCGGGATCAAATAGCCCTCCGAGACCGACGGTGCTGTTTACTACGAAACGACCGGAATCTTTGGCGAAATAACCTATCTTCCCTTGGAACAGATCATTAACGATGGTGTTCAGGTAGCTGACGTTCGAAAAAAAGTTGGTGACGCTGTTTC
>JAYODW010000073.1:0-10622 GCA_038116745.1 Gammaproteobacteria bacterium | reverse complement strand
TCCCCCAGCTTCCGCACCTCATTCCCCTGCCCGGTCGAGCCGCGGGTGATCCCGACCACGCCCGCGCCCCGGGCGGAGATCTGCGCGAAACGTTTGGACAGCTCGGGACCGGCTGCGGTCAGGCCACCGTCGACCACCAGGGACTCCCCGGTCACGAAGCGCGCATCGTCGGTAGCCAGAAACAGCGCCGCGCCGGCGATATGCTCGCCCTGCCCGGCTTCCGGCCAGGGCTGCGATTTGGCGAACATCGGTTCGATCTTCTCGGCCTTGCCGCCGTGGGCCAGAGGCGTGGAAATAAAACCCGGCAGGATCGCGTTGACCCGGATCAGGTGCGACCCGAGTTCTACAGCGGCCGATTTGGTCAGACTGATAACCGCAGCCTTTGCTGCTGAGTAGATCATCGGCCCCGCATCGCCGGACAGCCCGGCAATGGATGCCGTGTTGATGATCGAGCCGCCTTCGTTCTGTTTGATCAGGATCCGCGCCGCGTGCTTCATGCCGAGAAACACGCCTTTGCCCAGCACATCGAAGGTGTAGTCCCAGGCCTCGACCGTGGTCTCGGTCAGCGGTCCGATAGCGCCACCCACCCCGGCGTTGTTGAACACCACGTCAAGGCGACCGAAGTTGTCCAGCGCGCAGGCGAACATGGCCTCGATATCGGCTTCGCTTGCGACATCGGTTTTGACGAACCGCACCCGATCGGCGTGCCCCCGCTCAGCGGCCAGGTCGAGCGTCTCCTGCCCCGTTGCCGCGTTGTAGTCGGCCACGACGACGCTGGCGCCTTCATCGAGAAATCGCAGCACCGTCGAGCGCCCCATGCCGCTTGCCCCACCGGTGATCACCGCTGTTCTGCCCTGTAATCGCATGTGCCCTGCTCTCCCTGATATAAAACCTGAAAACGTGTCCGCGTGGTTACGCGCTATCCGGCCCGAAACGGCGCTCCAGCTCGCGTCTCACCTGGACGCTCGGCCGGCTCTCATCCAGCTCGACATCCTGCCACGCGACAACGGCACCCTCGGGCAGGTCGCGGCGCAGGCGGCAGCCGTGGGCCAGACCCAGCGGCAGCGCGCCCTGGGCCATGGAGGTTCTGGCCGGGACGAGCTTGCCCCACACCGTGTAGCCCCCTTCACCGTCCAGCATCTCTCCCGCCTTCAGCGCGCGTTTGGCGGTTGCGACGACGTCCGCACGCCACGCCTGCGGTTGTCCGGTCGGCTCACCGCGACAGGCCGCCGAGGCGACCGAGATCCCCAGCTCCAGGCCGATCAAGTGGTAGGGCTTGTACATCGCGCTGTACCAGCCGCTGTCGTCGGTCCGCAGGCCGTATTCCTGAAAGCAGCGGCGCACGTACTCGTCCGGTGCGCGGAACACGCAGTAAACGCCCCAGCGCAGGTCGCGTGCGAGCGCCGCGCCGTCGCGCGCCAGGCTTGAGATCACCTCAACCCGGCCGCTGGATTCGAGCACGCCACCATCGACCTGCGGCCGCAGGATCTCGGCCAGGTCGTTGACATCGCAGGCCGGGAAGCCCAGGCCGTCGGCCGGCGGCAGCAGCCCGGTGGCGTTGGCTACCGCCCCCATTTCGATGCCGGACTTGGTGCCGTCGAGAAAGGAATTGAACATCTGCGGGTTCATGCCGCCGACGGCCGCCTGCTCCGGTGTCAGGCCGTAGTGGCCCCACACGGTATCGGGCGTCGAGGCGTGATAGTGCGGCAGATACTTGGTGCCCTTACCGGCCGCTACCACCTCAAAACCGATCGCCCGCGCCCAGTCGACCAGTTCGCAGATCAGCGCCGGCTGGTCGCCCCAGGCCAGGGAATACACCACGCCGGCCTGGCGCGCGCGCTCAGCGAGCAGCGGACCGACCAGGACATCCGCCTCAACGTTAACCATGACGATGTGCTTGCCGCAGTCGATTGCCGCCAGCGCATGGGCAATTCCGGCCGCAGGATCGCCAGTGGCCTCCACCACCACTTCGACTGCCTCTAGCGCCATCAGGCTGTGCGCATCGTCGGTCAGCCAGGTGGCGCCGGTAGCCAGCGCGTCAGCGGCGCTCGTCGCCCCGCTCTGTTCATCGGGCCAACCGATCCGCGCCAGGGTCGTCCGCGCTCGCGCCGGGTCCAGGTCGGCAATGCCGACGATATGCAGCCCGGGCGTACGTCGCGCCTGGGCAAGGAACATGGCGCCGAATTTACCGGCTCCGATCATGGCCACGCGGACCGGCTTTCCGGCCGCCGCGCGGCTCGCCAGCAGGCTGTGCAGGTTCATCGCCGTTCAGGCCGACGCGGTGTCGATATGCAGCAGGCAGTCGTCGGCCAGCGGCACAATCGGTGCGAAATCCCGGTGCGCGATCCACTCCGGACGCTTGAACTGGCGGATGTGGTTGTCCACGTGGCACAGACTCAGGTAGACGATGGTGCGGTCGAACGGGGACATGTTCGACGGACTGCCGTGCACCAGATTGCCGTGAAACAGGATCACCGAACCCGCCGGACCCTTGGGCGCGACCAGACCGCCCTCCGCGACCAGCCGGGTTATCGTCGCGTTGTCGATTGTCCACAGCGGATAGCTCGTCGTCTGCAGATCGTGCCCCGCCTCCAGGGTGCCCGCCTTGTGGCTGCGCGGGATAAACATCAGCGCGCCGTTGAACTCCGTCACGTCATCCAGAAAGAGCGCGATATTCATCGCGCGCGGCTCGGGCATCAGGTCATCCCGCGCCCATGTGCCATAGTCCTGGTGCCACTGCCACACGTCGCCGTTGAACGCGGCCTTGGCGTTGACCTTGAACTGGTGCATGTAGACGTCTCCGCCGAGCACCTGAGTGACCGGACCGATGAGGCGCGGATGGCGGCCCAGCCGGCGGAAGCCGTCGTTATAAGTGTGGGCCGCAAACGCGGTGCGCGCGGTGACCTGATCCTTCTCGCGCACGACTTCCTGGCGCTCGAGCGCATAGACCCGGTCTGCCTCGTCCCGCAGCGCGGCGACTTCCTCGGCACTGAACACAGCGGGCAGAAAGAGGTAGCCCTGTTCGTCGAAATCCCTGAGCTGCTCGTCCGTCAGTCGATAGTCCGCTTGCATGATGGTCTCCCCCCTAGCCCGGTTCCAGGTAAGCCTCGCCGGCCGTGACGCGTCGCGTATTGTCGATCCATCCCGACCTGCTCGCCAGCGAGCCGGTTTAACATCGAACGCCCCCAGCAGATCACACGGAGCTTCACACCATGACCGTCAAGCAGATCGGATTCATCGGCCTTGGCGCCATGGGCCAGGTCATGGCGCGCCATCTCCTGGAAGGCGGCCATGCGCTCACCGTCTGGGCGCGTCGTGCAGAAAGCACGGCGGCGCTGGCGCAGGCCGGCGCCAGCGTTGCTGCATCGCCCGCCGACCTCGCTGCCGCCTGCGAAGTCGTCTTCCTGTGCGTAACCGACACCGCCGCGGTGGAAGAAGTCGTGTTCGGCAGCAACGGCATCGCCAGCGCCGCGCCGGCAGCGCGCCTGCTGGTGGATCATTCGACCATCCATCCGCTGTCGACCCGCACCTTCGCCGAGCGTCTCGAAGCGGCCAACGGTACGCGCTGGATTGACGCGCCGGTCAGCGGCGGCGTGGTCGGCGTGGAGAACCGGCGCCTGGTGGTGATGGCGGGCGGCGCTGCTGAAGACATCGCGGGGATCAGCGATCTGCTCCGGCTCTACAGCCAGCGGGTCACCCATCTCGGGGCCTGCGGCGCCGGGCAGGCGAGCAAGGTCGCCAACCAGATGATCATCGGCGGCACGGTGGGCGTGGTCGCCGAAGCGCTCAACTACGCCGCCAATTTCGGCGTTGAGGCCTCGGTGCTGCCCGACGCCCTGGCCGGCGGCTGGGCCGACTCTGCGGTGCTGCAACATCACGCGCGCCATATGACGGCCGCCGACTACCGCGAGGAGGTGAACGCGAAAATCATGATCAAGGACCTCGATATCGCGACCGATCTGGGCCGCGCGACCGGTTCACCCATGCCGGTGACGGCCCTGGTCCAGCAGCTCTATCGTCAGCTCATCGCCAGCGGCGATGCGGATAAAGGCCAGAGCGGCATCATGTGGCTCTACCGCCAGACCCCGACCCCTTAGAGCAGCCGTCCGTTCAGCGCCAGGCAAACTTCGGCTGGTCGAAATGCGCCACCCGGGTATCGCGTCCGAGGACGCAGACTTCGCGAAATTGATAAAGAATCGCGGCCGTCGGCGCAGCTATCCAGTCGCTGCCGATAGGCATACGCAACACCGGCGGCTGACCTGCCTCCACTTCTTCCAGTAAAGGCGCGTCCTCGCGCAGCAGCTCGCGCACCGGGATGCGGTGCACGGAATCAACTTCGTCCGGATTCGGGTCAAAGCGGGGCTGCGCGCCACCCCACACAATGACCGGGGTCATGATGAAGCCGGAGCGCGTCACGAAATCATCGAGGCGTCCCAGGATCCGCTCGGGGCCCAGATCGAGCCCGACCTCTTCGCGCATCTCACGCAGCGCCGTCTGCTCCGGCGTCTCACCCGGGTCAATGCGTCCGCCGGGGAAGGCCCACTGGCCGGCGTGGTTGCGCAGCCGTGACGAACGTCGGGTCAGGATAAGCGCGGCGTGGGACTGCCAGTCCTCGAAGTGCGGCAGTCCGTTGCATCCCGCGCCATGGCCGCCATCAACAACGGTGACCGCAACCGCCGCCGCGCGTACATCCCTCGCGTCTGCGGCACTCCGCGCAAAGCCACCCAGACGCTCAGCAAGCAGCTCCTGAAACTCGTTGTCACACTGCATTGCGCTTTCCTTCTGCTCCCGCCTATGTTTTTCACGCCGCTGACGCGTGACCGCTCTGCCCGTCTGCGTCAGCGTCGGCCACAGCGCGGCAACGGAATTCTGCCAGAGGCGCCGGGCGGGCGCTCACCGCGGCCCTCGTCTTACAGACGGACTGCCATCGGCAGCCAGCCCTGTCCGCCCTGCGACCGAAGAAAGCAGCGCGGTATCATGCCGCGCTCGTCTTCAGCAGCCAGGAAACTTCGATGCAATTCGCCCTGACCGAAGAGCAGGCCCTCATTCAGGACACCGCCCGACGCTTCGCCGAGAGCGAGCTCGCCCCACATGCCGCCGCCATGGAGGCTGCTGACGGTCGGGCGCGCTACCTCGCTGGTCTCAAGCAGCTGGCGGAGCTCGGTTTCATGGGACTGAACGTCGATCCCGAATTCGGCGGCACGGGTGCTGGCGTGGTGGCCTTCAGCGTCGCGGTGACTGAGATCGCCCGCGCCTGTGCGGCAACGGCCGTCGCCATGTCAGTCAACAACCTGGTCGGCGAGGTGATTCAGTCCATCGGCAGCGACGCGCAGAAACGTCGCTACATCGAGCCTCTGTGCAACGGCACCCACCCCTGCGGCTCTTTCTGCCTGTCTGAAACCGGCGCCGGGTCAGATCCATCCCGCATGAGCACGCGCGCCACCCGCGACGGCGACGGCTGGGTGCTGAACGGCACCAAGATGTGGATCTCGAGCGCCGAGTACGCGGGCTTTTTCGTGGTCTGGGCGGTCACCGATCCCAGCGCGCCGCCGGGAAAAGGGATCTCCTGTTTCCTCGTCGATGCAGACAATCCCGGCGTCACCATCGGCCGTGCGGAGCACAAGATGGGCCAGCGCGCCTCGAGCACCAACCCCGTCGTGCTCGAAGACTGCCGCGTCGGCGCCGACGCGATGCTCGGCCAGGAAAACTCGGGCTTCCGCATTGCGGTGGGTGAGCTGACCGGCGGGCGTATCGGCATCGGCTCGCTGGCGCTAGGCGTGGGCGGCGCGGCGATCGATTTCGCGCGCCGCTACGTTACCGAGCGCGAGCAGTTCGGCCAGCGCATCGCCGACTTTCAGGGGATCCAGTTCACCCTTGCCGATACCTATACCAATCTCGAGGCCGCGCGCCTGCTCGTGCTGCACGCCGCCTGGCTGAAGGAAAACGGCCAGCCGTATATGAAAGCCGCGTCCATGGCCAAGCTCTTCGCCAGCGAGAAGGCGAACCGCGCCTGCTACGACGCCCTGCAGCTGATGGGAGGCGCCGGCTACACCGAGGAATATCCGCTGGAGCGCTACGCCCGCGACGTCCGCGTGACGACCATCTATGAAGGCACCAGCGAAATTCAGCGCGTCATCATTGCGCGCGAACTACTCAAGGAGGTTTCGTGAACTTCGACATACCGGCCGAACTGGCGGCCTATCTCCAGGAACTGGACGATTTCATCGAGCGCGAAATCAAGCCGCTCGAAGCCACCGACGACAACATCCGCTTTTTTGACCACCGCCGCGAGCACGCGCGCACCGACTGGGATAACGGTGGTCGCCCGCGCGAGGAGTGGGAGGCCCTGCTCGCCGAAGCCCGGCGTCGGGCGGATGCGGCGGGTCATTTCCGCTATGCCTTTCCCAAGGCATTCGGCGGCCGCGACGGCACCAACCTCGGCATGGCCATCATCCGTGAGCATCTGGCGTCACGCGGTCTTGGCCTGCACTGCGACCTGCAGAACGAACACGCCATCGTCGCCAACAACATCGGTCTGCTGCTGATGCTCGAGTACGGCAGCGAGGCGCAGAAAGAGGCCTGGGTTGAGCCTCTGGCTACCGGCCAGGGTTTCATGGCGTTCGGCATCACCGAGCCCGACCATGGCTCCGACGCCACTCACATGGAGACCACGGCGGTCCGCGACGGCGACGGCTGGCGTATCAACGGCGAGAAGACCTGGAACACGGGGATCCATACCGCACCCGCCGATCTGATCTTCGCGCGTACCTCGGGCAAGGCCGGCGACGGCGACGGCATCACCGCCTTCATCGTGCCTACCGACAGCCCCGGCTTCAGACTCGAAGAGCTCCTGTGGACGTTCAACATGCCGACCGACCACGGGCACATCACGCTCAGGGACGTGCGCGTGCCGGACAGCGCCATCTTCGGCGGCGAGGGTCGCGGTCTGCAGGTGGTGCAGCACTTTTTCAATGAAAATCGGATCCGGCAGGCCGCCTCGAGCCTGGGCGCGGCGCAGTTCTGCATCAACGAAGCCGTCGCCTATGCGCGCGAGCGCAAACCCTTCGGCAAGCCGCTGGCGAGCAATCAGGGGATCCAGTTTCCGCTGGTCGAACTGCAGACGCAGTGCGAAATGCTGCGCGCGCTGGTGCATAAAACCGCCTGGATGATGGACACCTACGGTGCGTTTTCGGTGTCCGACAAGGTGTCCATGTGCAACTACTGGGGCAACCGCCTGTGCTGCGAGGCCGCGGATCGCGCGATGCAGGTCCACGGCGGCATGGGCTATTCGCGCCACAAGCCTTTTGAGCATATCTATCGTCACCACCGGCGCTACCGCATCACCGAAGGCGCGGAGGAGATCCAGATGCGTCGCGTGGCCGGCTACATGTTCGGCTTCATGAAGCAGCGTGCGCCGAAAGGCGTCCGCGACTGAGCAGCAGGGAGTGCATCAATCCAGCGCCGGTCGCGGCACCGGCGCCACCACCAAGACTCACAGGGGAGAACCACCATGCGCCTCGAACCCTTAATGACCTACCACGCCAACCTCGGCGATGGCCTTGACCTTGGCCAGGGACCCTACGGCCACCGCCTCATCGTCGAAGTTCACGGCGGCGCCTTTGAAGGCCCGCGGCTGAAGGGCAAGCTCCGCGATGCGGGCTGCGCGGACTGGCTGGCGGTTGGCGCGGATGGCTACGGCCATCTCGATGTCCGCGCAACCTTCGAAACCGATGACGGCGCGTTCATCTACGTGCAGTACAACGGCCATGTCGAAATGACCGAAGCGGTCCAGAACGCGATCGCCGGAGACGGTGCGACGGATTATGGTGACAACTATTTCTTCACCACCCCGCGCATGCAGACCGGCGACCCGCGCTACCAGTGGGTCAACAACCTGATCTGCATTGGCCAGGGTCGCGTGCGCGACGGCCGGGTGGAATACCAGGTCTTCGCGGTGATGAACGACTGAGCCGAACGCCGTCGCCCGCCTGAGCCCGCGACCGCAGGCTCAGGCAAACGGCAGGCCGGTCCCGGCTGCCGTCACCCGATCAGCAGATACTCGCTGCACCTGCAGCGTCTGAATGGGTGGGTGAACCCCACCCGGCCTGTTTCGCCATTTGTTAGTCCTAGGACTAACAAAACGTCACCGTCGCAACCCGTTCGCTGGCGCGGGCCGGCTTAGCCAGTCACCCCACAGCATCTCTCTCAACCTGGCCTGCGCACGGCAGCGACACTGCGAAAGTCGCAGCTCGGATGCGCCAGGACTGTTATTGCATCGCTGACGCTCAGGACGGGGCCTGTCTATCCCGGACTCAAAACCCAGTCATGCTGCACCCTGAGAGCAGCGTTGGCGCCTGCAGGTGCTGGTGCAAACGTTTTGACCAGCGAGTCCTTGACGGCAAAAATAGCGTCGTTTTCGAGCGTTGGATCGGCCGCGTCGTAGAGCTGTGACACGATAGACCGGTAACCCGACGCCGCTATACAGAAATGGATGTGGGCCGGCCTTAACGGGCTCCGCCCGAGCATTTTGAGCAGGTCCCCGCCGGGGCCGTCGTAGGGCGTCGGGTAGCCGCAGGGACGCAGACAGCGGATCGCGTAATGCCCCTGCTCATCGGTGCGGAATCGCCCGCGCAGATTCATGTCGGGCTGCTCCGGATCCTGGTTTTCGTACAGACCGTTCGTGTTCGGCTCCCACACGTCAATGACGGCGTCGGCAATCGCCTCTCCCGCCCGATTGCGCACGGTGCCTTCCACCAGGGTGACCTCGCCATCATCCGGCATCACGAGCACGATGGACTCGCCGTTCTGGTATTCCGGCGCGTTGTCCCGATACATCGGGCCAAGCACGCAGGTCTGCGGATCCCCTTCGTGTGCCAGCATATCGATCAGGATCTCTACGCCGAGCAGGTTCGCGATCAGAATAAATTCGTCCCGCCGGTCATCGGAGATTTCCCCGGCGCGCACCAGGAAGCGGCAGGCGCGCACGAACTCCTCCATGCTCGGCCGCGTCTCCCTGACGAACGCGTGCAGATGCGTAATCAGGCTCGTCATGACTTCGCGCGTACGCGGCGCCGTGTCCGCGGCCATGGCGCCAATCACGGTCTGGGTCAGGTTCTCGTCGGTCACGCGTGGCATCGGGATCCTCCCTGTTTTTCGTTGGCCCCGTCGATCGCTTCAGATGATGCCACGCTTGCGCAATGCGGCCACTTGCGCGGCGTCGTAACCCAGTTCAGTCAGCAGCGCATCCGTGTGTTCGCCCAGGGAAGGGGTATGTCGGGATACCCGGCTCGGAGTGCGCGAAAGCGTCACGGGCTGGCCCAGGTAATCGATCGCTGAACCGTCGCTGCGCTCGAGCGACTGGACGAGACCGAGGTGGCGCACCTGGGGATCGTCAAACAGCTCATCAATGGCGTTGATAGGGCCGCACGGCACACCCGCCGCATTGAAACGCTCTACCCATTCGCTACGCGGTCGTTCACCCAGCACGGACTCGACCGCTGCATGCAGCTCATCCCGCCCCGCCAATCGGTCGGCGTTACGCGACCACTCTGCTCGCGCCAGCCATTCCGCGCGTTCCGCGGCGTGGCAGAAGCGCTGCCACAGGGTGTCGCCCACAACGGCCAGGCTGAGATAGCCGTCGGCTGCACGGAAGCGACCGCAGGGTGCAATCGTCGCGTGGAAATTCCCGTCCTGACTCGGGACTTCGCCCGCCATCAGCCAGCGCGCCGCCTGAAAATCGAGCATGAATGCCTGGGCCTGCAGCAGCGACGTCTGCACCCATTGCCCCGCGCCGGATACCTCGCGTTCGAGCAGGGCCACCAGGATCCCGTATGCACAGAAGAGTCCGGCGCTCAGGTCGGCCACCGCGATCCCGGCGCGCATCGGACCATCTGCGGGGTTGCCGGTGACCGACATCATGCCGCCCATCGCCTGCGCAATCTGATCAAATCCGGGCCGGTCGCGGTAAGGCCCGTCCTGCCCGAACCCGGAAATGCTGGCGTACACCAGACGCGGATTCAGGGCAGCAAGCGTGTCGTAATCCAGACCGAGCCGCGTCTTCACCTGAGGGCGGAAATTCTCCAGCAGGACATCAGCATCGACGACCAGACGCTCGATGATTTCGCGGCCCGCGGGCTCCTTGAGATTGACCGTCAGGCTGCGCTTGTTGCGGTTCAGGTTGGTGAAGTCCGGCCCGGCACGTGGTCCGACATGGGGCTCTCCCTCATCGAGAGCGGCCGGCATCTCTACCGTGATGACATCGGCACCCCAGTCGGCGAGCTGGCGCGCGCAGCTCGGACCCGCGCGCACGCGCGACAGGTCGATTACCCGGAATCGCGACAGCGCGCTTGACGCGGGTTTCAGTGGGCTCGGCATCAGCCGTTCAACTCCTGGATGCAGCGGAGAAATCAGGCTTGTCTGTGAGAGAGAAAGACGCTGCGGAGTATAGCGAAGGGCAGATTAACGGCCGCGGTCCCTCAGATGTGCCCTGGCAGGCTGAGGCGGGGTCAGAACCCAGCCTGAACGGACCGCCGCAACTCAAACCAACACCCCGCCCGACACACGAGTGGCGATCAGCTCCCGGTAGATGGACCGCAGGGTTTCCCGATCCGGCGCCATGCCGC
>JAYODW010000072.1:0-10802 GCA_038116745.1 Gammaproteobacteria bacterium | reverse complement strand
GCTCTGCCAAGATTGGCGTTGCACGCGCCAGGGAACATTCAACAGGTTAGTGCTAAGACCGATCCACAGAGCTGAAGTTGTACAACATCACTCTATGTGAGGAGGAAGGTCAGTTATGAAAAAGAATAATCTCAAGCCCGTCGCTGCTGCCGTCGGCTCCAGCCTGGTGATCGCGCTCTCGAGCTCAGTCACTGCCGCAGAGAACCCGTTCCAGATGGTCGAGTTCGGAGAGGGCATCACTGTGGCCGGCGAAGCTGTCGACATGCAAGGCAACAAAGTCATGATTAATGACGAGACCGGTTTTACCTATGGCGGAGACGGCAAAGCGGGCTATGCCAAAGGCAAACTCGCCACCGGCACCAAGGACCCTGCAGTCTGCGGGACCTTCGCTGGTGAAAGCTGCTCGATGTCACATCTGACCAAATAAGAGCGGCTGATTAAGTTACGCAATGTAACCTCGGCCGGCGCTGTACATGGCCTCGGTCACGGGCTCCGGTCTTGGCCTGCGACGACCGCACCTCGCGGCGTTGCGGGCCAGTATTCCGCCTTCGGTTCAGTTTTTCGAAGTCGCTCCCGAAAACTGGATGGGGGTCGGCGGCAGACTCGGCGAAGCCTTCACCGACGTTGCCAGCCAGAGACCCCTCGCATGTCATGGACTGTTATTGAACATCGGTGGTGCGGAGCCGCTGGACCGGCAGCACCTTGCGTTACTCAAGACATTTCTGGACACGCACCACTCGGTCATCTTCAGTGACCACCTCAGCTTCTGCGCCGACCGCGGCTTACTGTACGAACTGCTGCCGATCCCTTTTACTGAAGAAGCAGTCCTGCACTCCGCAGCGCGGATCCGCGAAGTACAGGATTTCCTTGGCCAGCGTATCGCGATCGAGAATCCCTCCTACTACCTGACGCTATCCGACGAGCTCGACGAGATCGATTTTCTGTGTGGCGTGCTCGAAGAAGCCGACTGTAATCTGTTGCTCGATGTAAACAACGTATATGTCAACAGCGTCAATCACAGCTACGACGCGCGAGCTTTCATCCGCGGGCTGCCGCGCGATCGCATCGTTTACGGCCATATTGCCGGGCACAGTGACGATGCGCCGGATCTCAAGATCGACACCCACGGGCAGGCAGTCATTGATCCGGTCTGGGACCTGCTTGAATTCGCCTATCGAACTCTCGGTGTCTTCCCCACCATGCTGGAGCGTGACCTCGACATCCCTCCGCTTGAGGCGGTGATCAGCGAGGTCGAACAGATAGCGCGCCTTCAGCAAGCGACCGAGCGTACGGCGGCTGCGTAATGTCCGTTTCAACCGGCACGGCTCCACGTTTTCTGGCGCTGCAACGCGCGTTCGCCGATTATCTGCGGCGGCCGGATTCAGTGGCGACACCTGGCAATCATGAGGAACGGAGGCTGCGGGTCTATCGCAATGCGGTTTTTCATAACGTCGCCGCACTCATGCAGGACAACTTCCCCCGCATTCGCGCAATCCTGGAAGACGCTGACTGGCATCTGCTGATCCGCGACTACCTCTGCGATCATGTCGCGACAACCAGCGCGTTCGTTCATCTGCCGCTCGAGTTTCTCAGCTACCTGGAGCATGAGCGTAACGCACCAGCCGACCCGCCCTTTCTGACAGAGCTCGCCCATTTTGACTGGCTGGAGACCCTTGTCGGGGCAGATCCGGTGCGGATCGAATTGAACGGCGTTGATCGGGAGGGCGATCTCCTAGCGGACATTCCGGTAGTCAATCCTGTGCTGCGTATGCACAACTACCGTTTTCCGGTCCACGCCATCACGGCTGACTACCAGCCGGCGCAGCCACCGGCAAACCCGACGGTTATCGCCGCTTTCCGGGATCTGGAAAACCTGTATGGCTTCCTCGACCTGAACCCCGCCGCAGCGCGCCTGCTTTCCGTCGCACAAAACAACGCATCGGAAAACGGTGCTGCTCTCATTCGAACGGTCGGCGTCGAGCTCGGGCTTGAGGTGTCGGACGGTCTGCTCGACGCAGGTGCAGGTATTCTGGAGCGGATGCGGCTTCGCGGCGCGGTCCTCGGCACCCTCAAGGACCACTCCTGACCTAAAGCTGTGACGACGCTGCTCCCGTACTTTTAGCGTCCGGGCTTTTCCTTGCAGCAGAACCCAGCCGAACCGGCAAAGCACGGGTACTCCGAACAGCATCTGCCGCAGCGCGGGCGCCGAGCTTTCTTCTGGCGCCCGTCTCCGCCATGATCCGCAATAGCCACAGGGAAGGTGCCTGCCGCAGCGCGGATTTCGACACCAGCCACAAAGAACCCGTATGAAGCCAATCAAGAAAATCCTGGTCGCCAATCGCGGTGAGATAGCTATTCGCGTAATGCGTGCGGCCGCCGAGCTCGATATCGATAGCGTTGCAATCTATTCGCAGGAAGATCGCTTCTCCCTACATCGATTCAAGGCGGCCGAGGCCTACCTGGTCGGCGAAGGGCTGACGCCTGTCCAGGCCTACCTCGACATTGAGAGCATCGTGCGCGTCGCGCTGGCCGCAGGAGTAGATGCGATCCATCCTGGCTACGGGTTTCTGTCGGAAAGCCCCGAGCTCGCAGAAACCTGCCGTGCTCACGGTCTCGTTTTCATCGGCCCGCCGCCCGAGGTTATGGGACTTTTGGGTAACAAAGTCGCCGCGCGCGAGCTCGCCGTGCGCAGCGGGGTACCCGTCATGCCGGCAACCGGACCATTACCACGAGAGCCCGACGCCATCACTGAACAAGCCGCGGCTATAGGCTACCCCCTGATGCTGAAGGCGTCCTGGGGCGGCGGCGGACGCGGCATGCGCCGAATCGAGTCTGCGGACACCCTGCACGAGCTGGTCGAGATAGGGCGACGGGAAGCCGCCACCGCTTTTGGGAACGACGAGGTGTACCTAGAAAAGCTCGTACGGCGTGCGCGTCACGTCGAGGTTCAGGTGCTCGCCGACAAACACGGACAGCTGGTGCACCTGTTCGAGCGCGACTGCACGGTGCAACGCCGGAACCAGAAGATCGTCGAGCGTGCGCCGGCGCTGTTCATGAGCCCTGAACAGCGTGAAGCGCTGTGTCAGTCCGCTCTGACGCTGTGCCGCAGCGCGCGCTATGAAAATGCTGGAACAGTAGAGTTTCTGCAGGACGCCGACAGCGGCGAGTTCTATTTCATCGAAGTGAACCCACGTGTTCAGGTCGAGCACACCGTAACCGAGGCGGTTACCGGGATCGACATCGTCAAGGCGCAGATCCGGCTCGCAGAGGGGCATCCGATAGGCAGCACGGCGTCAGGCGTGCCCTCTCAGGACGGAATCGTGATGCACGGGCAGGCTGTGCAGTGCCGCATCACGACTGAAGATCCGGAGAACAGCTTCATCCCGGACTATGGAGCGATCACGACCTACCGCAGCCCTGCCGGCTTCGGCATCCGGCTGGATGCGGGCACCGCCTATACCGGCGCCCGCATAACCCGCTTCTACGACTCGCTTCTGGTCAAGATCACCGCCTGGGGTAATAGCGCTGACGAGGTGACGCACCGCATGCTGCGCGCTCTGCGCGAGTTCCGGATCCGCGGCGTGGTTACCAATCTCCGATTTCTGGAAGGCCTGATCCAGCATCCCCGATTCAGGGATGCGGAGTACACCACGACCTTCGTCGACGACACACCGGAGCTTCTCGTATTTCCCAGGCGCCGCGACCGCGCGACCCGTCTGCTGCGCTTCATCGCCGAAACCACTCTGAACGGGAATCCCGCTGTCGCCAAGCGTGCCCGCCCGGACACTATTGCCCCCGCCAGGGTTCCGCCACATGCGGATCTGCCCCAGCCGGCGGGCTCCCGGCAGCGTTTCGAAGCGCTTGGCGCGACCGGCTTTGCCCAATGGATGCTGGACCAGCCTCAGGTACTGATCACGGACACCACATTCCGTGATGCGCACCAGTCGCTGCTGGCAACCCGGATGCGCAGCTACGACATGCTGCAGGTGGCCGATGCGTACTCGCGGCTGTTGCCCGGCCTGTTTTCGGTTGAGTGCTGGGGTGGCGCGACCTTCGATGTTTCCATGCGTTTTCTGCACGAGTGTCCCTGGATCCGCCTGCAGGAGCTGCGTCGGCGCATGCCCAATATCCTCACCCAGATGCTGCTGCGCGCGTCCAACGGCGTTGGGTACACGAATTATCCTGACAACGTTGTGCGCTACTTCGTCACGCAGGCGGCGGCCAATGGTGTCGACATCTTCCGCATTTTTGATTCGCTCAACTGGGTTGAAAACATGCGCATCGCCATCGACGCGGTGGCGGAGACCGGCAAACTGGCCGAAGCAGCTATCTGCTATACGGGGAATCTGAGCGATCCCGGGTGCACCAAATACGATCTCCGTTACTACGTGTCGATGGCTAAAGAACTGGAGCGCGCGGGCGCTCACATTCTGGGCATCAAAGACATGGCCGGCCTGTGTCGGCCCCAGGCGGCACGGGCGCTGGTCGGCGCGCTGAAACAGGAGGTGGGCATTCCCGTTCATTTCCACACCCACGACACGAGCGGTATTTCTGCCGCCAGCGTTCTCGCCGCGGTAGATGCCGGCGCCGACGCTGTTGACGCTGCGATGGACGCGATGAGCGGCCTGACGTCGCAGCCCAATCTCGGCTCTATCCTGGAAGCGCTGCGCCATGGGCCGCGTGAGGCTGATCTTGAGGTCGACGCCGTGCGCGCGCTGTCACATTACTGGGAGGAAGTGCGGCGTGCCTACGTCGCGTTTGAGAGCGAGGAACGTGCTGGGGCCTCCGAGGTGTATGTACACGGAATGCCCGGTGGTCAGTACACGAATCTGCGCGAACAGGCTCGCGCTCTTGGCCTCGGCGACCGCTGGCCGGAGGTCGCCCACGCTTATGCCGAGGTCAACGACATGTTCGGCGATATCGTTAAAGTGACGCCCAGCTCTAAAGTCGTTGGAGACATGGCGCTGACCATGGTGACCGGCGGGCTCACGCGTGACGCAGTGGAGGACCCCGCCCGCGAAATAGCCTTTCCGGAGTCCGTAGTGTCGTTTTTCAGGGGCGACCTGGGGCAACCGGTCGGCGGCTTTCCCCCCGCGCTGCAGAAGAAAGTTCTGAATGGCACGGCGCCGCTCAGCGCCCGGCCTGGCAGCGTCCTGCCCCCTGCCGACCTCAAAGCGGAGCGGGAGCGCGCCGAGAAACTGGTCGAGCGCCATATCAGCGATGCAGAGCTGGCGTCTTATCTCATGTATCCAGAGGTGTTCGTCGAATACGCCCGCATGCGCAGACGTTATGGCGACCTCACCTGGTTGCCAACGCCGGTGTTTTTCTACGGCATGGAGCCGGGACAGGAGGTCTCAGTTGAACTGGGCCCGGGTCTCGTGCTCATCGTGCGTTATCTGGGTTCCAGCGACCATCACGATGATGGTGAGCGCACGGTGTTTTTTGAGCTCAACGGACAGCCGCGACAGATCCGGGTCGAGGACGCCGCGGTAGAAACCCGGCGCCAGAGTCGAGCGCGGGCAGAAAGCGGCAACGACAATCACGTCGGCGCGCCCATGCCGGGTCTCGTCGCGGAAGTGAAAGTCAGCGTCGGTGACGCTGTAACCCGAGGTCAGGCACTGGTCACGCTTGAGGCGATGAAAATGCAGACCGTTATCCGGGCAGAGCGGGACGGGAAAATTGGCGAGGTGCTGGTCAAGGTCGGAGCGCAGGTTGATGCCAAGGACCTGCTGCTGCGCTTTAGCTGATCGTGGCGGACCCGCAGCAGCCTCACTCAATCGAACAACGCATCTCCGACGAACGGGTTCGTAGCCCGTTCAAAGCCGAAGGTCGATTCCGGGCCGTGACCCGGCACGAAAGTTACGTCGTCGCCAAGAGGCCACAGGCGGGTGCGGATTGACTCAACGAGCTGCTGCGCGTTGCCGCGCGGAAAGTCCGTACGTCCAACAGAGCCGTTAAACAGGACGTCGCCGACGAACGCAAGACGCGCCTCTGCGTGATAGAAAACCATGTGGCCGGGCGTATGGCCTGGGCAATGGATGACTTCGAGTGTTTCGTCGCCGAAAGTCACCGAATCACCTTGCGACAGCCAGCGGTCGGGCTGCAGTACTTCCGTGGGCGGGAAGCCGAACATCTGGCTCTGAGCCGGCATGGCCTCAAGCCAGAACAGATCGTCTTCCCCGGGCCCATCGACAGGCACGTTCAGAGCATCTGCCAGCGCACGGGCACCGGACGCGTGGTCGAGATGAGCATGGGTCAGCAACACCCGTTCAACTTTCACGGATTCCTGTGTGACTGCCGCCAGGATCCGGTCGACCTCGCCGCCAGGATCAACAACCACTCCGACACCGGAATCCGTCGACCAGAACAGGCTGCAGTTCTGCTGAAAAGGTGTAACGGGAATGATTCTTCTACGTAGCACTGTGGGGACTTGCCGCCTGATCCGAGCCAGCGGCGAGTGTAAGGAAAACACCCCCGAGGAGCCAGCGCGCGCTTAGCCTGAAGCCGTGGGGGGCGCAAGACAGCACGCTCCTTTCACTTCAATTATTTAAATCTATCAATATTTGTAATTTATTTAATTTTATTTCTTATTCCTGCGTTTCTATCGTTGCGCCGTTGCCGTGATCAAAACCACCCGGTTCCACTCGGGACCTGCAGGAAACACGGCTCGTTTAACAACACGCAAAAGGAGCAGAAAAATGTTCAACAACAAAGAAGGTCACCCCGTCCCTCGGGTCCAGTTCCGCGTCCGCAGCGAGCACGAGTGGGAAACCATCGACAGCGACAGCCTCTTCGCAGGCAGGACCGTTATTGTCTTTTCCCTGCCGGGAGCTTTCACGCCGACCTGCTCGTCATCCCATGTCCCGCGTTACGACCAGCTTGCGCGGGAGTTCAAACGTCACGGCGTTGACGAGATAGTCTGCGTGTCGGTCAACGACGCCTTCGTCATGAACGAATGGCAGACGGATCAGCGCGCCTGGAACGTGCGCTTCCTGCCTGACGGCAACGGTGAATTCACCGCCGCCATGGGCATGCTGGTGGGGAAAGAGGACCTCGGCTTCGGCAAGCGCTCCTGGCGCTACTCGATGCTGGTGCGCGACGGGGTGATCGAAAAAATGTTTATAGAGCCAGAGGAGGCCGGCGACCCCTACGGCGTCTCTGACGCGGATACGATGCTCTCCTACCTCGCGCCCGGCAGCGCGCGCCCGCTCGATGTCACTGTGTTCACACGCAAAGGATGCTCCCACTGCGCACGGGCAAAAGCCATTCTGGCTGAAGCGGATATTGCGTACGAAGAGCTGGTGCTGAACCGCGACTACACCGACCGGACACTTCGGGCGGTCTGTGCGGCGACCACTTTCCCCCAGATCTTCGTCAACGGTGAGCATGTCGGCGGCGCGGACGACCTCAGTACCTGGCTCGCGGGCCGCAAAGCGGCCTGAGCGGCCTCTACCGGGTGCTGCGCAGCCCCCACTGCGCGGCACCTGCTCCCTCCGTCGCCAAGCGACGCCGGAGAGAGCGGTGAGATGTCAGCGTCCGAATGAAGCGGTGACGACCTCGGTATCAAGGTATTCGGTCAGCGCAACAATTTTGTCGCCAGCCCAGCGGTAAACCCAGCAGTAGGTGTTGTTATAGGTGCCACCGTCGCGGGTGCGCGATTCTCCCCGGCCCTGGCAGACCACATGGTCTGCGTCGGCGATAACGTTATCCAGCGTGATGTGGATGTGGCCGTCGAGCAGTTCAGACAGCGGCCCCAGCAGGCGAGTAGTGACATCTTCCAGACCCTGATAGGTGCCGGAGAATTTGGTGTTGCCGATGATGGTCCACTGCACGTCGTCCGCGAAAAGCCCCATCAGCGGCGCACCATCGCCTTCGCCAAGGGCTGCGAATCCGGCCTTGATTCTGGCTGCGCGTTGTTCTGCACTCATCTACGTTCTCCTTTAGAAACTCTTATTCCGTTTTTCAGGCAGCGGCACCGAGTACATCGTGCACCAACCGCACCCAGAAGCTTGCGCCTATCGGAATGATCTCATCGTTGAAATCAAAGTTCGGGCTGTGCAGCAGGCAGCCGCCATCTCCCGGGCCGTTGCCGATAAAGGCATAGCAGCCCGGTTTGGCCTCCAGCATGTAGCCGAAGTCCTCCGACCCGGTCACCATTTCAGCATTTGTATTGACGTGCTCGTCACCGCACACCGCCCGCGCGGCAGCTGCGGCTACGAGCATCTCCTCGTGCGAGTTGACCGTAGGCGGAAAGCGGTGCTCATAGCGCCACTCAAAGCTGCACTGGTGCGCGGTGCAGATCCCCTCCGTGATTTCGCGCATACGTCTGGCAATAAGCGTCTGCACGTCGCGCGAAAAACAGCGCACCGTGCCGCGCAGCACGACGCTTTCGGGGATCACGTTATACGCATCGCCGGCGTGGATCTGGGTCACGGAGACGACCGCCGGTTCGATTGCTTTCACGTTGCGGGACACGATGCTCTGCCATGCCTGCACCAGTTCGGCGCTGGCCAGGATAGGGTCATGCACTAAATGCGTCAGGGCCGCATGGCCGCCTTGGCCGCGCAGAGTGACCTCAAAGATATCCATGGCGGCCATAGCCGGGCCGCTGCGCATCGCCATCTGCCCTACCGGCAGACCCGGCCAGTTGTGCAGGGCGTAAACGGCTTCCATGGGGAAGTCTTCGAACAAACCGTCATCCATCATGGCTTTTGCGCCAGCCTCACCTTCCTCAGCGGGCTGGAAGATGAAATGCACGATGCCGTCGAAATCGCGGTGCTTGGACAGATGCTCTGCTGCGGCCAGCAGCATGGCCGTGTGTCCGTCGTGTCCACAGGCATGCATGACGCCGTCATTGCACGAGCGGTGCGCAAACTGGTTGTGCTCCTGCAAGGGCAGCGCGTCCATATCGGCGCGCAGCCCGATCGAGCGATCGCTGCCGCCGACTTTGAGCGTGCCCACCACGCCGGTTTGTCCAAGGCCCCGCACCACAGGGATCCCGAACGCGCTGAGTTTCTCGGCAACCACTTCAGCAGTGCGGTGTTCGTTGTAGGCAAGCTCCGGGTGGGCATGAATATCCTGGCGCCAGGACGCGTGTTCACCCTGACGGGCACAGATTTCATCAAGCAGATGCATGGAGAATCCCTGTTTTTCTGCGCGCATCACGCTTTGCGACGCGACCGCGCTGGTTCATTTCAGACTGGCGGAAGATGGTACTGCCGAATGCCGGGCGGGCACAGGTACACCCCTGACGCGGCAGGGTGCTGAGTCAGGGGGTGAGAAAGGGGATAGCGATCAGGATTACAGATCGAAGTCGTAGCGGACGCGGAATGACGCGAAGATGTTGCGCTCAGGAGCGGGGTCGTAGAACCGACCGCCGAAGTTATTCGTCAGAATGTCCGCGTTGTAGCCCTCATTGAAAAGGTTGTTGATGCCAACGGTAGGAGAAAACGTGATCTTGTCGATCCGGTAGTCATAACCAAGGATCAGGTTCGACACGTCGTAGTTATCGACTTTGGTGCTGTTGGCATTGTTGGCAAAGACCGAGCCGAAATAGGCCCAGTCCCATTTCACGAAAGCACCGGAGCTGTGCTGGTAGTCGAGTTCGATGTAGCCGAAGTGCCGTGGCACTCCGGGCAGGTAGTTGCCCTCCGCCCCGGGGTTGGTCACGAACCTGTCGAACTTGAGATCGGTGTATGTATAGGAGACAGCCAGATCGAGGCCCTCCACGACATCAGCGTCCAGACTCACCTCAATGCCTTCGCGATCAGTGTCTGCGTTTTCGAAGAAAGCCTGGGCACCGTTAAAGTTGGCCTCGACAACCTCGTCTTCGACCGTCATGTTGTAGTAGGCAAAGTCGTAGCGCAGGCGCTCCTGTAGCATTCCTTTTAAACCCAGTTCAAAGCCGCGGGAGCGTTGCGCAGCCACGTTTGCAAAGCCCTCAGTGCCCCCTGTGTCTAGTGGCCCGGGCTGGGAGAATTCCGTGAAAGTGGGCGTTTCAAACGCGGTTGCATAGTTCGCGTAGAGGTTCAGTGCGGGAAGCACATGCCACATGATGCCGGTCATCCACGTCCACTCCATGAACTTCAGGGTTTCAGACTGGTCGCCATTGGCCAAATACTTGTCATCAACTGTCAGTCGGACGTCGTCGTAGCGCAGCCCTCCTTGCAGGTCGAAATGCTCGTTAATAGCCAACTCTTCCTGGAAATAGATTCCTACGGTTTCGGCTATTTCATCTTCGTCAAACTGCAGAGCTCCTTGTTGGCCTCCGGTGTTGGCATAGCGCTGGCGGTCATCCTTCATGTGCGCTGCGTCGAAGCCTAGCGTTGCTCTGCTATTGAGTTTCCCAAACCATGCCGTGGTGTTGCTGTACTGTGCGCCACCGCCATAAAAAAAGCGCTCGAAGGTCGTGATGCCTCGATCTCCGATCGGCAGCTGCGCATAGAAATCACGCCAGTTGTAGTAGTTGCGCAGCGACAACTCGTGAACACCTACCGATTTTTTCCATGACCACGCGACCTTGGTGTCCTGAACTTCTTCGCCGGCATCTTGAAGAATGTTCTGGTCACGTGCTGAACCCGGGTCGCGCGCGACCTGTGCCGCGTTGATGCCACCCGGATCCTGCTCCCAAGGCGCATCGGCATAGCGCACGATCAGCTGCCCGACGGAACCATCAGAAAATGTGTAGCCGAACTTTCCGTTGATGTTTCCTTTCTCGGCTTCCGCATTGTCGCGATAGCCGTCATAGTCCAGATACGACCCGTTGACGAAGTAGTTGAGCGCGCCCGCCTGCCCGCCGGTCT
>JAYODW010000071.1:9673-11577 GCA_038116745.1 Gammaproteobacteria bacterium | reverse complement strand
CACCGTCATACTGGCTGAAATCGCTGGTCATGCGTGTTGTCTCTTTGCTTGAATTTCAGGGTGACCAGCATAACGAGTCATGCGCGGACTGACACGGCACAGTGCAAAAGATCGAACCCCGCCATGGATTTGAATCCGTCACGCTTGTGCCGCAAACGAAATTACCGATTTGCCCGGGAGACCCGAAAAACCTAACTTCCTCTCGCGCCACCAAGAGGAACAACCTAATGCCGGCGACCATTGTTTGACAGATCAGAACCGCGACTGCTGAGCCGGTCAAAGAAACCATCGGTCTTTATGGTGGCTACGTCGCTGACATCGCTGCTCTCAACCACGCCGGGAACACAGACATCGTCATCGCGGTGGAAAACAGTCAACGGGGCGTTTACCGATTCGACACGAGCGCGATGCTTTGGGTTTCTCAGACCAACCCATCGGGTGCCTCGCTGTCGGCAGCAGACAAAACTGCCGGGTCCGCAAGCCAGATCGAGGGCGACCCCGGCTTCACCCCCTAATTGGGTAGCGAAATGATCTGGAGTCTGGCCTCATTGGATTAGGAGAACGTGTAATGACCCACTGAATTTCTGCTCAGGTGTTACGTTCCACAAGGAGGCAGCACATGAGTATTGAGATGGACGAAGAGATCAAACGCTGGACTGCGCGCCGGAAGTCGGCTCTGGTTCTGGACATCATCCAAGGGAAGAGCACCGTTAGTGAATCGCCCCGACAGTTCGATCTTCCGCCCTCGGAGATTGAGTCCTGGATTGACCAAGCTAAAGCCGGGAAGGAAAACGCGCTGAAAGCCAAACCGGCATATATCCGAGAACAGTACGAGTCGCAGCTCAAAGCGCTGCAGGAAGCGTACGTTGAAGCGATGTTGGAGCTGCGCGCCCGAATAAAATGCGGCGCCGTGCTGGGGAAAAAGGACGAAGCATGGTCCTTCAAATCCAGCAGGGCC
This sequence comes from Gammaproteobacteria bacterium, assembly GCA_038116745.1. Taxonomy (GTDB): domain Bacteria; phylum Pseudomonadota; class Gammaproteobacteria; genus JAYODW01. Next base: position 10,619 of record JAYODW010000071.1, on the reverse strand, counting down.
TGAAAGAAGACGGATTCACGGTTCCGATGACCAAACTCTGTCGTTGGTTCGACGTTCCTCGACGCACTGTGTACTACAAGCCGACCAAATCGACGCCGAAGGTTCAAGAGCGCTGTGCCGAGCCGGTCAAGCAACTGATCGAAGCGGAACCCTCTTTTGGTTATCGAACCGTGGCGAGTCTGCTTCGGCTCAACAAAAACACTGTGCAGCGGATCTTCCAGCTTAAGGGCTGGCAGGTTCGCAAACGAGCTATCGGGCATCGAACCCGCATCGAAGCGTTGACTTCGGTTGCGACAACGCGAAGCGAACGATGGGCGACAGATCTCTGCCGCGTTTGGACGGGTCGTGATGGCTGGCAGACCTTGGCACTCGTCATCGACTGTCACACGCGAGAACTGCTTGGCTGGCAGCTTTCGAGAAGCGGCAGAGCAACGACGGCGACAGCCGCGCTTAAGCAGGCGTTGATTGCGAGGTTCGCGACGCCCGGCCGCGTTCCCGCGCCACTCCTGTTGAGGTCGGACAATGGACTCGTTTTTACCTCCCGAGCCTATACGCGCCTCGTGCGCAGTTATGGTATTCGCCAGGAGTTCATCACGCCGCACTGCCCGCAGCAGAGCGGCATGGTCGAACGCGTCATCCGGACGTTGAAAGAGCAGTGTGTCCATCGTCATCGCTTCGAAACACAGCGGCACGCCTCGCGGGTCATCGCAGAGTGGATCTGCTTCTACAACCACCGTCGGCCCCAACAGGCCCTCGGCATGAAACCCCTCGCTATGGCTTATGCTTTAACGGCATGACCTGCGCAGAAAACGGTGGGTCATTACAGACGGACAGGAAGAAGCGCTAAAGCGATGAGCAGATCATCGGTTTTTTGAAGGAAGCGGACTCAGGGGCGCCGCTTCACAGCCTCCCCCATCGACTGGAACGCATTGAGCCCGCCGATTCG
>JAYODW010000071.1:0-9663 GCA_038116745.1 Gammaproteobacteria bacterium | reverse complement strand
GCAAGCGAGTCATGACGGCTTCAGGTCCGCTCGTCCCCCTGCGCCCCGCAGGCGGAGACTAAAGCTGCGCACTGTCGATTTCCTCTTCGTGCTTCCGGGCTGATGTTGAGCCACGGCGTTTGGTCGACGGACCTAACGTTAGATAATTACTCGACCATGATGGCCTTACGATGACTTTCCCCAGGAGTAACGCAGTGACGCACAACATCCTCATGCTGAACGATGGCCGGGCCTGGCAAAACTGGGGATTACAAGCTACTTCTGAGGCTTTGCTACAACTGGTCTCCTCTACCAGCCAGTCTATTGAGTTCCGGCATCTGGACCACAGTTATATGCATCGAAGGTACCTCCGCGACCCAAAACGATATGGTGGAAAGAAAATCTGGGCCGGAGAGGGAAAAATACGGTCGGCGCTTTTTCCACCATTTCACCTTCTGCCAGGTACTGCCGATGAGTTTCACCATGTCGCCACTCAATGGCTCGCTGGGAAGGGCGGCAGGGGCGCAGACGAATTCATAGCCCAAGCAACCAACTCCGATGCCGTGATTTTCAACGCAGAGGGAAGCGTTTACCGGGACACAAACATAGGCGCAATTAAGGGCCTGTTCATGCTCTGGTTTGCGAAACAACATTTAGGTATTCCCGCCTTTTTTGTGAACGGGAGCGTCACCCTGACACAGGTTGACGCTGTATTGCCGGGCATGGTACGAAAAGTCTTCACCGTTATTGACTTTATCTCGCTCCGAGAGCCAGCTTCATACGCGAACGTAACGGATTACTATCCTGAGCTTGCGGACAAATTAACACTTATACCAGACGCCGTTTTCGCGCTTACGCCGAATCAGCCGCCCTCCCCTAGTACACCTGTTTCTGAGCCTCATTACTGTGCGTTAAGCTTGAGTATGTTGCCGTCGGATTTTCGCAAATCACGCGAAAAATCCGCTCTGGTATATTTACTGAGTGAGCTAAAAAAAGAAGTTCCTCATATCGTCCTATTAGGCAAAGACCGAGAAGATCAGATTCTTGCGGAAATCGCCTCAATTACCAATTCCGATTTTATTGGCGCTTCGCATGATTACCCAACAGTGCTATCTGTTCTGGAGAACGCGAAGTTTTTCGTTTCCGGCCGCTATCACAACGCTATTTTCTCCACGCTGGTCGGCTGTCCTGTTATTCCATTACACACAACTTCCCAGAAAATAATAGGGCTGAGCGAATTATTTCGCGGCCTAATGCCCAGACCAGTCGACCCTACCGATCTTTGGCTCACGCATAAGTCAGTTTTAGAAAGCGCCAGAAACATTCTGGCCCAGGGTGCATCCTTGCGACAACTATATAAGGAAAGGGCCGCCGAATTGCAAAGAGATACCACTAAACTCACCGCAGCGATCTGGAGAATTCTAGGAACCAGGGCAGAATAAACTAGGCCTAACCTATAGCTCACTCAGCAGCGATTCGCCATCGCCGACTCCGCAATATTTTTGAGCCTCCCCCTCCAGAATCCAACATCCCTGGCGTGGAAGTATTTATCGAAACGACCTAATTTATCCACATAATTTCTTTGGGCAACGTTCTTCATCCCGTACACGCGCACGTCGTGAATTAGATAGTCGGCCGCCGTTAAAGCAACACCATAAAAACTACTCTTTAGGTTGAATGGAAGCTTGTTCCTAAGTTTTTTTTCTGAACCACACACAGATACCAAGTCATGCAAGCGCTCAACCATTCGCAGCGTCGAGAAACCGTCTACTTTAAAACACCATCTTTGAATGAACCGCTCGCGCGCGGCAACCAAATGTGGAGCGATCTCTCCACCGCTGAGATAAAAAGCAAGCTTTTTTTTGAGTTCCGTCACATTAGAGACCATGTCACTTCCAGAGGCATGTTCCGGTGAAAAGTACCAGTCATCAGGGTTCAACTGCATCTCTATAGTTGGTTTGCCCAGAAACCATGATTCGAGCGCTGTCGTGCATGACCTGCTCATCAAGACATCCGAGACCACGATTACGTCCCATATATACTCGCTTGAAATAATCTTTACTCGGGAAGCCGCACTCGGGATTTTATCCTGGATGATGCACTGGTAGAATTGGTGATCTTCTGATGGATGTAACTTTAAGATAAAGTTGACGTTCGGGAAATGCTCGACAAGCTTTAAAAATCCGTCAGTAAAAATAGCCCGAGACAGGTGGTCTTTTCTGGGCACTTCACGGTGGTTGCCGAACATCGCCTCGAAAGCAGCATCCCGCTTATAAGATCTGGCGTTTTTTTCAAAAAAGTCCTGGTTCGCAGTGTAAAACGAAGCCTGCGTGAAATTCGTCGCGAAAGTCACGACTGGTAAATTAGGATCCAGCTTGTATTTATTCAGAAAGTCTTGTCGAGAGGGTAACGAAAGCAGGAGCGGCTCCCGATAAAAATCAAATCTCGGAGATCCTATTTTTTGAATTACACCTTCACGGATTGTTGGGTTTTCTTGGAGAATATCCGCCATCGGCTGGTTCCACACAAAGTGGAGGTCAACAGCGCCAAGGTCACAATCCGGCCCACCTACGAAGCTTGGGCGCATCTTTTCCAGTGTCGGAATACCTTCTGTGGGAAGAATCGCAACTTTTACTCCATGGCTTTTTAAGTATCTTGCAAAATTTTGCTTTTTTACCGGCGTCAGATGGTTCAGGAGAACAAGATCGGGTTTGGCTACTCTGGCATAATGTTTCTCCAGATTGTTCCGGACATACTTCACTTCATGTCCGAGCTGCTCAAGCATTGCGCCTGCATATACATGTCCTGGCAAATCGCGCCACTTCTGGTCGATTGCGATAAGAATACGCGCCACTTACTTGTCCATCCCTGATAATTTCTGGTTCTTTTAATTTTCGGGTGTTGCCTAGCGCCGGAGATACGCTAAAGGTCTAGATCATCGCTTAGGTGTATAGCAGATAGTACCCCACCACAATCGTGACAGCGCTTTGGTTATGCCCAATAAACATAGCGCTACAGTAGCGTTGACGGTTGTCATATATACTAACCCGTCCAAGTGTGGCGCCGCAGCATTCGGTACGCTTCAGACCTGCAGACAAGCATCTAACGCCAAGAGCTTACGGTCGTTCGAGCGGCAAGGGATGCTATAGGGCACGTTTAACTCGAGGTGGTCGGATTTTCTTATTCGAGTCAGACCGACGGGCTTGAGAGCATAGGTGGCGGGCCTGAAATCCTGCCTCAACAAATTTTGGCGCGTGTACAGGAACGTCGCTCCAATTTCGGTATCGTTCAAATGAGCCCTATCGAACGTCTCAGACTCAGTACAGACGCAATGTATGCCCGTGCTCCCGGTCCGCAAAAAAAGAGAGGGTTGGGCTGACGAGCCACTCGAGGCCGAATTCCGATGAAGATGATCGCTTTTTTGCTGCGTAAATACCCATCTCAGGGTGCAGTGATGCTCGGATCCCTTCTGATCGCCGGTATTGCAGAAGGCTTGAGCCTCGGCGCGATGCTTCCGCTTCTATCCCTGGCAGGCGGCTCGCCCGCTGATGATCGGGTGTCGAGCTTGGTTCTCGGTTGGTTCGCAGCGATAGATCTTGAACCAACCGTTGGAACACTCCTTGCGGTGATCGTCGCGGGTGTTGTCCTGAAATCCATATTGGTTCTGGTAGCGAATCGACAGGTCGGCTACACAGTCGCGCGAGTTGCTACCGACTTCAGACTGCGGCTTCTGGATGCCCTGCTTAAGAGCGAGTGGCAGTATTTCCTGAGTCATCGAAGCGGCACCCTGGCAAATTCAATCGCCACTGAGTCATACCGGGCCGCTACCGGGTTCGAATATGCGGCGCGCGTCATTGCCTACGTTCTACAAGCGCTGGTCTACTCAGCAGTAGCGCTTGCTGTCTCATGGCAAGCAACGTTGATTGCACTCGCAGCCGGAATCGGGTCACTAGCTCTGCTCCGAAAGCTCATGAAGCTGGCGCACCGCGCGGGGCAGCGTCAGACCGTCCTGATGCGAGGCCTGCTTGCCGACCTGACAGACGTTCTCGCATCAGTGAAGGCACTGAAAGCGATGGCGAGAGATCAGGTGGCGGATAAGACGCTGAAAGGTCAAACACTTAGCCTTGAGCACGCAACAAGATCCGAAGTGGTCAGTAAGGAAGCTTTGCGGGCGCTGCAAGAACCTCTCCTTGCAGGACTAGCCGCGCTCGGCCTATATGTTTCCCTGACCTACTGGGGTCTCACACTGTCCGCTGTGATGGTCTTGGTGTTTCTGCTGGTACGCCTGTTAACCCTAGTGAACAAAGTCCAGCGGCAATATCAGCTGGTCCTTACGCAACAGACGGCATTCCAGGCCGTAGAACGCGCAATCGAATCAGCCCTCAGCGCAGAAGAGCGTCACCACGGCGCTCGGCCGGCCACCTTGGATGATTGCATTCGGGGCAAAAATGTCGGGTTTCGCTACAGAGAAAACTGGGTCATTCGCCAACTCGATTTCACTATCGTTCAGAACTCTTTAACGGTAATTAGCGGCGCATCCGGGCGCGGAAAAAGCACTGTTCTGGATTTGGTGTGCGGTCTCATTCGCCCAGAGGAGGGGCGTATAGATATCGACGGTTTTCAGCTTGAAGCTATCAATCTGCACGAATGGCGCCACCTCATCGGCTACGTCCCGCAAGATCCCGTTCTTTTACATGACTCCATTTTTGCGAATGTTGTCGTGGGTGAACCCGATTTGGCTGAGTCTCATGCAAGAGCGGCCTTGGACAAAGTCGGCCTCCTGGGATTCGTCGACGGGCTCCCTGACGGGATCCAGACAGTTGTCGGAGAGCGCGGTGGCAAACTGTCTGGTGGGCAACGGCAGCGCGTTGCTATCGCCCGAGCGCTTGCGCATAACCCGAAGGTACTTGTCCTGGATGAGCCGACCAGCGCTCTGGACGATACCAGCGCCCAGCTCATCTGCAACATGCTCGACGGACTTAAATCCGACCTGACAATCATCGCTGCCTCCCATCACACTATCCTGATGAAGGCCGCGGATCAGGTTATCGATCTTTATAGCCAGAACCCGGCCGCACCAAATGCCCAGAATTCGTGTACCGCCGTGAAAGATACCCGCGCGTTGTCCGGACTCGAGCAGTTTTGATTAACGTCCTCAGCCAAAAAAAACCAAAAATATTTATCCTGCACCGTTATCTTCCAGCCAAACCCGGGAAATTGAGAGCCTTCCACCATGAGTTCTGAAAAGAGTAATGCTGTGACCACGCAGCCCACGATCGTTGCCGAAATCGGCTGTAACCACAAAGGCGACCCAGGTATAGCGCTTGACTTGATCAAGTCAGCCGTCGATTTCGCATCAGTGGACTACGTCAAGTTCCAGAAACGCAACAATCGCGAGCTGCTCACCCCGGAGGAATATGCAGCACCACATCCCAACCCGGACAATAGTTACGGTGCGAGCTATGGGGCTCATCGCGAATTCCTCGAGTTTGACGTCGATGAACACAGACGTTTGCTTGAATTCTGTAAAGATGTCGGCGTGGGCTACTCATGCTCGGTATGGGATCTCACGTCCGCCCGGGAAATCGCCTCTCTCTCTCCCGACTACATAAAAATTCCCTCGGCCTGCAACCTCAACGGACCATTGCTGGACATCCTCGCTGCCGACTACACGGGAGACATCCATGTGTCCTTCGGGATGACCACCCCTGCAGAACAAGAATGGATACTGGAGCGGCTTGCCCGCCACGGCGCGCTCAGCCGCACTGTCATCTACGCGTGCACCTCCGGTTACCCGGTGCCGCAGAAAGACGTATGCCTTCTGGAGATCCCACGCCTCATCAATGCCTATGGAGATTCGGTGAAAGCGGTGGGTTTCTCAGGCCATCATCTTGGCATCGCGCTTGATATCGCCGCGCAGACTCTCGGTGCTTCGTGGATCGAGCGGCACTTTACCCTCGACCGCACCTGGAAAGGTACCGACCACGCCGCCTCGTTAGAGCCAGACGGATTACGACGTCTGGTGCGGGATACCCGCTCAGTTGCGTTGGCTCTTCAGCACAAAGCAGAGCCATTGCTGGACATCGAACAACCCCAACGCGCGAAGCTCAAACGACCGGCAAACATCGTTTCGGATTAAGTCTGATGCGCTGGATCTGTCTGATGCCGCTGCGCGGCGGTTCCAAGTCGATTCCGTTGAAAAACCTGCTCGACATAGCAGGGCGCCCTCTTTTTTCCTGGAGTCTTGAGCAAGCGATACTGTCCGACTGTTTCGACGAGATCATCGTAGCGTCTGATCACGAGGACATAAGGAATCGCGTGCGCCGCGAGTTCGGCAATGCAATCGCTGTGATCGACAGAACTCCCGAAAGCGCAACTGACGAAGCCACAACAGAATCGATCATGCTTGAGGTAGCCAGTCACACAGCGTTTGACGTAATGTGTCTCGTTCAGGCCACCTCACCCTTCACTCGCGCTCATCACTTCAAGCAAGCGCGAGCGGAATTCATACATCAGGATCTTGATTCGATGCTCAGCGCGGTAATCAGCAAGCGCTTTTACTGGAGCCTCGATGGGAAGCCCCTCAATTACGATCCGTCAGCGCGACCGAGGCGCCAGGATTTTCCTGGCACCCTGATCGAAAATGGCGCGTTCTATTTCACCCGCGCTCACATTCTCTTCGAACAACGTTGCCGCCTTGGAGGAAAAATTGGTGTCTTCGAAATGCCTGAGGAATCACTCCTCGAGATAGACGAGCCTGAGGACATTGAGGCCGCGCGCCGCCTTTTAATGAGGAGAGCCTCTAGCGAAAACCCCGTCAGCGGCTGACAACACTGAACACATGTTTTGAATAGGGCTCGACGGCAATCCTTTGAAAGCGGCCAAGGGTCTCACCCAGGCGAGCGACTCTTGCAGCGATATCTGAAACAGCAAGCGTGGGGAAGCGGTGGTCGTGATAGTTCTGGCGATTTGCTCCATCCCTCTGGTGCTTCACCTGCTTCTGGCGCGCACGAAAAGCGGTGAGCCCGCGCCCTGAGAGACGCCTCAGCAGCATGGGTGCGGGAGGTTGCTTATTGAGATAACCCTCTGCGACCAGCACGTTGAGTATCCGCTCGCACGCAAACGAACCGGACTGCGCAGCGATGAAGTGGCTAAAAAGTTTTTCCTGTTCCTGATCGGGGGCGCGGCGCACTACCTCTCCGGCTTCCAGGACACAGCTGAGAGTGGACTCTAGCTCATCCAGATCGTGGCACTGATCACTCAGACGGTTGGGCAGTCCTTGGAAGTCGAAGTCGTAGTAGGGATTCAGCCCGGGCAGATACGCAATTGACTGACGGCCAAGCGCATAAGCTTCTACCCCAGTTGTGCAGCCGTTGTGGATCATCACCCGAGCGGCAAGCAGCCACGGAATAATGTTTCCACCGGCATCCACATGTACGTTTGGAAACTCCTCGGCAAATCGCTCGTAGCTGGAAAACTTCTCACTGGGATGAGGACGTACAACCACGTTCATATGGGGGAAGCGTCTCGCAAGATGCGGAATCATCTGCTGGAACCGAGCAAACAGCATCTGTTTATGTTCTCGCAGCCCCACCGCGAACGCTTCGGACATACCAAGACCTGCCTGGCCCCGCACGACGGTTCCATCCGAACCTTTGGCGAACAGTCCAATGTCCGGTATGAACGGATTGACGTCGCTGTAATTTGTATTAATCAAGAGAAACGGGGCATAACGGTGGCCAATCTCTGCCACCGCCGACGCAAAATAGGCGCGCAGTTCAGGGCGAAGCATGTCACCTCGAGGATTGCCGGTGACATGAATAGGCAGACGCGGCGGCGTATGAGGATATTGCTTCATGAGTGCGCAGTTTTCGTTCCCCCAGGCGAAAACATGCGACACCTTGTCAACAGTTTTTGGAGAAAGCCGGAGGGTGAAATACGTCTCCGCGGGCGGATGAACTAACGCCTCTTCTTCCCATGCCGCAATGTCATGCCCAAGCAAACGAAGCAAACGGAACATGGTCGCGCTCAACCCGCGCATGCTTTTGGCCAGATAGATCCCCCTGGGCAACGACCCGGCGATGTAATGGATATATGCTCGCGAACCGATGATTACAGGAAATCCCCGCTCGGCGGCCATGCAAGCCAGCATCAACTTGGCGTCAAGCTCCCTGACCTGATTTTCGATCGGGATAATGAGTGTAGAAGGCGTCAAGGTTATCTACCTGCACGCACGGTCGATAGTGCCCCGGCGAAAAATCTCAAGCCACAGATGCTGCATGCAAATCGCACCAGCGTCCGGAAAAAGCCTCAAACAACCTCGCATCTTCGGAAACCAGGGCAACTTCATGATTCATCCACATGGAGGGACGAGTCCAGTTGAAGCTTCCGAATGCAGTCCAGCGTTCCGCTCCACTATCAACTAGAACCATTTTCAGATGCATGGGAACCGCTTCGTCGCCTGCAAGCCGTTTAAAGAGGATCCCTCCATCGCGCAGCCGTTTTTCACAGGCATTGGTAACGCGGCGAGCGGTCATTTCTGAGAGGACTTCAACGCGCACTCCCCGCCGTGAAAGCCTCAGGAGTACTTTGACAACAGTCGGCGCACTGAGGTGCGAAGCGGCAATGCGAACACGTGCCGTATGCGGCAGTCTCTCCAAGCGCTCGAGCACCGGGTGCGCCGTGGCGCGAGGCCAGAAATAGATGCGCGAGCCTGTGGTATTGATCGATGCATTCGCTTTTTCAGTGAAACGGTATATAAGGCCCGGCGCATCGGCGTGGAGCGTACGAATATGCGTCCTCAGACCAGTCACAAGCTTCGATTCGGTAAGCGCTACCAGTACATTCCAGGAACGCTGATGGGCACCGATCTCAGCAATTACCTCCGGGCGAAGCTCGGGCTCATCATCTGAAGGATTAAACGAACCAACTAACGCGGTAGGTCGCGGATGCGAAAAGCAATAAATTTTTTCATGTAAGCGCGGCACGAGACCTCTCCCTATCGGCACCGCAAAACCTCCAAGGTTGACGAGCCGAAGACCTGTTCCCAGACCTTCGGTTCCGCTCAGCATTCTGACAACCGCTGAATTTGCCGCAGGCGTCCTCGTCGAGGCGGACAGCACAACCCGCACCTGCACTCCGCGCCGATGCGCGCGCAGCAACGCACCAGCGAGACGGCGGTCACGGAAATAGTAGGTTACCCAGTCGATACTGCCGCCAGCCGGGACCTCCTCGACACACTTCTCCAATACGTCCCGCAGAGCACCTGGCGACCTATCCGGGCCACCGAAATGAACCTGATCGAACAGCGGAGAATCATTCATGCGCGGCGAGTTTATCAGTTGCCCGTCGGCTTCATCCCGACGGGAACGGCGCCGCTGGCTCGAGCTTCGCCGCTAACCTGCAACCACTCCGAGAATCGCCAGATCTGGTTGTAGCCACATCTTCCAAGGATCCACTGAGGCGGCACATCCCACTGTGGTGGCGTTTAACTTCCGGTGGACTGTATTCACTTGCTCTCCCCTGTGCAGCTCACTAGTCTCAACACCTCACCGTTGAGTTTTGCCGCAATCAGAGCCCCAGAGCGACGTTTCGGCGCGTGTTCGCAGTGGGACGCAAAGTAAAGGACCTCACATGAAAGCCATCTGGAAAAACACCGTCATCGCCGAGAGTGACGACATCGTA
>JAYODW010000070.1:0-11824 GCA_038116745.1 Gammaproteobacteria bacterium | reverse complement strand
AGCTGACCGCTGACCGCCGAATTACGGATCAGAAACGCGATTGCGTCAGCTATCTCCTCCGGGCGAATCAGACGCTTGATCTGGGTCGCAGGCAACACGTGCTTATTTATGTAGTCAGGGCCGAGTGCGCGAACCATCGGCGTGTCAGTAAAACCTGGGTGCAGTACTGCGCAGCGCACGCCGTAAAAAATTGCTTCTTTCATCAATGTAGAGGCGGCGCCTTCGAGTCCCACCTTGGTCGTGGCGTAAGCGATCTGCCCTTTGTTCCCCTGCGAGGAGACTGAACCGATGAACACCACGACGCCCTGAGTTCCTTCGTCCGGCTGCCACTGCTTGAGACCGCGGCTGAAACGGTGTTCAGCGATCTGCGCCACCATGTCGAGCGCCCAGTAAACTGGCGCTATGAGATTGACTTCCATGACCTGGCGAAAGTTTTCAATCGGGTAGACGTGGGCTTTCCCTTTGTCCTTACTGAGTTTGACCGCCAGTGCATCCCGCGTGATACCCGCCGCAGGGACGCAGATGTTGACCGGACCGTGATCGCGCAGGAGTGTCGCAAAAACCTCACGGCGAAAGGTGGCGTCGGTGGTGTCGCCCTGAAAACTGCGGATGACAGACCCAGAAAATTCTCGACTTAGTTCGTTTGCGACGTCGCTGACCGGATCAGCCACATCGACCAGTGCCAGTGCCCCGATACCGTTTTTACACATTTCAGCTGCCGCCGCGCGACCGATGCCACTCGCCGCGCCAGTGATGATTCCAACCTTCTTTTTGATATCCATGATGGCCCCTGAGCGAAAATCGGGTGAGATTATAGGGCCCGATTTGTGCGGTGCAATAATCCCAATGACAAGCCTGAAGCAAGACCTTGACGGAGAGGCCCTGGATGCCTGAACAGAGCCGTGATGCGCCCCCGCGCAGGCGCGACAGTGCCGGTGCACCTGGAAGCCTGACGCTCGCCGAGTCGCGGCGTTTTTCGCTGAATAAGATGGCCGAGATCCAGGGCGCGCTGGGCGAAGTCGGCTGGGACGAACTGGAAACAGTTTTTATGGCGGGTTCGCTCGGGCGTCTTGAAGCGCACCCGGATTCTGATTTTGACTGCGTGATCATCGCCCGCGCAGGTGGGCCGCACGGCCAACTCGAAAGACAGGTGGGCGCGTTGTTCAGAGCGCTGTCTCAATGCTCGCTCAAGCTGCCCAAGGTTGATGGGATTTATCGACAGCCGACTTCTGTAGAGGCGCTCCTTGAGCCTGCCATGCGCGGCGCATTGGGCGAGGAACCCACGGTTTTCGGCAAGCGCATGCAATGTCTGCTTGACGCTCGACCTGTGCTGCACGGAGGTCGCTTTCGGGTTCTCCGGAGACAGATCCTCCGCTGGTACATGGGGGGCGATGAGAAATCTCCAGGAGATTTTGATTGTGGGCTCCTGCTCGACGATCTATGCCGCTACCGGCACGCCTATCGCGCGTGGCAGATGTGCAAGTTTGAACAGAGTGAAACCGACAGCTGGGCCCTGCGTCAGGCCAAGCTGGGCGGCAGCCGTGTGCTCACCTTCGCCGGGCTGCTCTTCCTGCTGGGTGCCTCGACTGCGCAGAGCGATCCCTGGACCTGGGTGGAAACGCGCTTGGACCTGACACCATTGGAGAGGCTTGAGGAAACGATGTGCCCTGCGTCACCCGCGCGTTTCGCGCGTGTCGCGCAGGCAAGCGAATGTATACACCGCGAACTCAGTAGCGCCTTTCGCAGGGAGCGTCTCCTGCGCGAAGGACCAACGTCGGCGGAGACGGTAGATCGTTGGGAAACCGCGGCCGGCGCTGCCCTGCTGAAGGCGTTGGACGTCGTAGAGACAGAGCTGACCGCCTTTCTGCTGGAACAAGGCTCCCGATGGGACCGCAGGTTCTTTTCGCGCCTTATGATCTGACTGAAGGTCATCGAGCCATAAGGGCACGTCGACAGGGCACGCCTCAATCCCGGTGTGTCGCCCTGGCGGGTTCGATCGCGGCCGCACGCAGAGCCGGGTACACCGTCGCCAGCAAGGCCAGTGTCAGAGCTGCAATGCTGACCGCGATGACATCCTCAGAACGTAGCTCTGCAGGCAGATAGTCGATGTAGTAAACCTGCGTATTGATAAGGTCGATCCCCAACAGTCGTTCCAGCGCGGCTGCGACCGATGCACTCTCAGCCGCCCCCCAGGCCCCGAGCAGTGCGCCAAGCAGCGTACCCGTCAGACCGATCAAAAGTCCCTGAAACATAAACAGGACAAGGATGCGCTGTCGGGTCATCCCGAGCGTCCTCAGCGTCGCGATATCAGCGGTTTTGTCGGTAACCATGATGATCATATTGGCAGCTATGTTGAACGCGGCGACCGCCATGATCAGAGTCAGAATGACGAACATCATGTGCTTTTGTGAAGCGAGCGCGATGAAAAAATTCCTGTGGTACTGAGTCCAGTCGACCACCTGCAGAGACGGGCTCAGCGCCTGAGCGAGCACGCGCGCCTGGACGGGAGCGGCGGCAGAATCGTTCAGGCGCAGCCGGATCCCGGAAACCGTATTACCCAGGCCGAGCAGTTCCTGAGCATCCTGCAGATGAGTGATTATCAAGCGCGCATCGAACTGATTCATTCCCACATGGAACAGGCCGGCCACCTCGAGTGCTAGATAGCGTGGAGCCCTGAGCTGCCCGCGAGCATTCCAGCTTGGAACCACCAGCGTCAGCCGCCCGCCAGGCCTCAGGTCCAGCTGTCTGGCCAGCTCGCTGCCGACCAGCACCTGACGTGACCCGGGCGTCAGCTGCGCAAGTTCAACGTCGACCAGATAGTCCCCGAGATCGGTTGTCGCCGCTTCCGCGATCGGGAGCACGCCCTCGATCACCACGCCCCGGGTCTGTCCATTGCGGGTGACCATGCCGCTGCCGCGCGCATACGGTGAGGCACCGACAACCGATGCTGAGCCCTGCGCCTGAGCCAGCAGGTTCTTCCAGTCTTGATCCCGCCCGGGCGGCAGAATCAGCTGGGCGTGCGCGGTCATACCCAGAACATGCCGCACCACTTCACGCTCAAAACCATTCATCACCGAGAGCACGATAATCAGTGCTGCGACGCCCAGCGCAATGCCTGCAACGGAAACCAGGGCAATGAAATTCGCGAAGCGCTTGCGCCGGCGTGGCTGCACATATCGGGCGGCGAGGTAAAGCGCTAGGGGCTGAAACATCTTTGCCGTCTGGTCGGCTCTCCGGGCGAGATTGGCGGCTGCGCTGGTCAGTCCGTTTCGTCGTGTTCGGACAGCCCCCACATCACTCGGAACCTGCCGGGAGAGCTCCGCTGCACGGACCATAACGGCTCACTGGGATCCCGGCACATGCCGTTCCCTCGCCACGATTCGCTTGCCGTCGGAAACATATCGCGAGTGGCAATACCGGCATTCATCAGTCGCTCCCTGGTACCGCAGTACCAGACTCCGTGAGAATCACAGTAGACTTCTATCCGGTCATCCACAACGCTGTCGCCCTGAACCTGGAGGAGCCATGGTACGGTCTAAGGCGGCTGAGCGAAACGCTCCGAGCTCAGTCACAGGGCCCCTCTTATGAGACTCCAGGTCGCTACTCTGCTCAGCAGTGTTCTGCTTCTGAATGCCGCTGCGGTCGAGGTGTCGCGAGAGGTTATCGCGCCCGAATGGCGGCTTGAAAACGTCGAGGGCTCCGTCATCAGTTTCACTCCGGAAGACCAGATCCGGCCCGCAGTGCTTTTGTTCTGGACGAGCTGGTGTCCGTACTGTCGCGAATTGATGCCGTTTCTCGATCGGATTCAGCGCGAGTACGCAGCGCGCGGCGTGAGTGTTTACGCACTCAATATCTGGGAGGATTCAGATCCATTGGCTTATTTCGCGGAAAGGCAGTACGTCATGCCGCTGTTGCTGGCCGCGGATTTGGTTGCGGAAGATTACGGCGTCAAATCAACGCCCGCGGTGCTGGTCGTCGACGAGAGCCTGCAGGTGCACTATGTGCGGGAGAAAGGGGATTCCGCCGCGGATGTTGACAGCGCCGTACGGGATACGCTGGATCGCTTGCTCGATACCTCGCTACCCGTATCGCCTTGAGCCCCCCGTTATCCTCGCGACCAGTAAAATCTTCCCGGGAGCCTGTCAGGCACTGAGCCTGGCAAGGGGTCTGCGTAGCGCAGTAGGGCTCAGTAATTGTCAGGAGAATGAATGATGTTGCGTGCTTTTCGAACACCTACCATGCCGACGCCGGAACAGGCGCTCCAAGGGCGGAATACGGCAATGCCTGTCCCAGGAACGCACTTCGTGCTGGGCACACCGATGGAACCACCGTTTCCGGGTGATGCTGCAGTGGCTTTATTCGGCTTGGGGTGTTTCTGGGGCGCCGAGAAGCGTTTCTGGCAGCTGAAAGGGGTTTACACCACGGCAGCCGGCTATGCAGCCGGCTTGACGCCGCACCCCCTGTACGAGGAGGTCTGTAGCGGTCTGACCGGGCACAACGAGGTAGTGCAGGTCGTGTATTTCCCCTCCCAGATCGGCTTCGACACTTTACTTCGCGCCTTCTGGGAAGCTCACGATCCGACCCAGGGTATGCGTCAGGGGAATGATGTCGGCACTCAGTACCGTTCGGGAATCTATGTTTCCAGCGATGAACAGCTCGAGCTGGCCGAGGCCAGCCGCGACGCTTACGCGGTGCAATTGGCGCAGGCGGGCTTTGCCGCGATAACGACTGAGATCCTGCCTGCACCCCCTTTTTACTATGCCGAGGCCTACCACCAGCAGTACCTGGCCAAGAATCCTGCCGGCTATTGCGGGTTAGGGGGCACCGGCGTGCGTTGCGTCTGACGACGCAGTCAGTGGTTCAGGCGAGACGCAGCGGCAGCTGACGCAGGCGCTGGCCTGTCAGGGCCGCGAGCGCATTTGCCACCGCTGGCGCGACAGGTGGGGTGGCGCATTCACCCACCCCCCCGGGTTCACCGCTGCCGCTGATAACGTGGGTGGCGATCTGCGGCATGTCGCGCATGGAGATGATCTTCTGGTCCGGAAAGTTCTGCTGTCTGACACCGTTTTGGTCAAAATTGATCTCGCCGAACAGCGCTGCTGAGAGTCCGAAGGCGATCCCGCTCTCCATCTGCGCAATGACGTTCTGTGGGCTGACCGCAATTCCGCAGTCAATCACGCAAACCATCCTTTCTACGCTGATGGAACGACCGTCGACCGAGACCTCGGCCACCTGGGCGACAGTGGAGCCGTAGCACTCGTGGAGGGCGACGCCACGTGCGCATCCGGGCGGTGGTGCGCTGGCCCAGCCGCTCATCTCGCGGGCGGTCTCGAGCACATGCGCGGCGCGTGGGCGGTGTTTGAGATGCTGCAAGCGGAACTCGAGTGCATCCTGGCCAGCGTACGCGGCCAGCTCATCGATAAAACACTCAACAAAAAAAGCGGTGTAGGAATGCCCCACGCTGCGCCAGAAACCGACCGGCAGCGGCACATCGACGGCAACATGCTCGGTGCGGCG
The DNA here is from genome assembly GCA_038116745.1 of Gammaproteobacteria bacterium. GTDB lineage: Bacteria > Pseudomonadota > Gammaproteobacteria > JAYODW01. Next base: position 6,307 of record JAYODW010000070.1, on the reverse strand, counting down.
ATTGGGCACTGTGTAAGGGGTAAAGGCGGCGCCTTCAACCGCCGAGAAATCCGGCCCGACAAGAGGTAGAGATGGGAGCAATCGCGCCATGACCTGCTGGGCCGTTTTGGGCGCCGCTATCCTGCAGTGCCACGTCCGGAGGTTTCCCTGAGGGTCAAGCCGCGCGCGTAACCGCGCTGCTGCAGGCGGACGGTAGTAGTCGTGCCGCATATCCTGGGTGCGGGAATAAACCAGTTGTACCGCCTGATCGGGTACGGCGACTGCGGCTGCAATGGCCCGTTCCAGAGCATCAGGTTCTACCCGCCGGCCAAAACCGCCTCCGAGAAGTGCCTGGTGCACGATGATGTGGTCTTCTTCCACATCGAGCATGCGCGCCGCGTGGCTGCGCAGTACGTCCGGCGCCTGCGTTCCACTCCAGATCTCAGCCCCGGTCTGCGTCAGTCGTACCGTGCAGTTCATTGGTTCCATACAGGCATGGGCCAGCGCTGGGACGATGTACTCAGCATGCAGCTCTACGTCTCCTGGAATCTTGTGTTCGACATCTCCGGAGCGTTCGAAAGCAAAACCGGCCTCCTGCTCAAGCGATGTCAGCAGGCGCGCAGCCAGGTCGCGGTCGGAGCAAGGTTGGACCTCGGGCGCTGAAAAGGAAGGTTCAACCCGACTCAGTGCGTGTTCGGCGTGCCACCAGGTCCTGCCGATCGCAATCAGCGCGTCAGCCTGTGGCACAACTGCAATCACGCCAGGCTCGGATTCAAGTCGGGTGCGATCAAACCCGGCAAGCTGCCCGCCAGCAGTCGGCGCCAATCGGATCGACGCGAATACTGTTCCAGGAAAACGCTGGTCGCTGGCATAAAGGGCCTGACCATTGATCTTGCCGGGGACGTCGAGACGGGGGAGGCGGCGCCCGATCAGATTCCAGTGCTCTATGCCACGCGGTTTGGCGTTCAGGTCTGGCTGCAGCAGCGCGGCGTCCTGGACCAACGCGCCGTAGCGCAGGCTTCGGCCCGTAGATGGCTCTATCACCAGGCCATCTTGAGTGCTCAGCGCGTTCGGCTTGACCTCAAACCTGGCCGCCGCGGCCCGCAGGAGCAAGTCGCGTGCAACCGCCCCAGCCAGGCGCATGGGTTCCCAGGCGTCTCTGACGCTGGTGCTGCCGCCGGTGATCTGCAGTGCAACCATCCGCCCCACCTGACTCAGTCCCCAGCGCGCGGTGTCTGCAAGCCAACCGCGGTCATGGCTGTCAAACGGGGCACTCTCAGCGAAGCTGACTAGATTGGCGTACACCGGATCGATCGGCGCCGTTGTAATACCGACCATGTGCCAGGGCACATCAAGCTCCTCAGCGACGAGCACCGCAAGCGCACTGCCAATGCCCTGACCCATTTCGGCACGGGGGATGGTGACGGTTATCGCACCGTCATCCGCGATCCTGACCCACGCATTCAGCGCCGTCTCTCCGGGGGCTACCAGCAGCGGGTGGTCACCGTAAAGCCTTGGATTTTTGCGCAGCACGCCGTACCCCAGTAGCAGGCCGCCGCCAGCCACCACAGCGCTGAGCAGAAACCGGCGACGATTCAGTCTGGCCAAAGTGTGTGCGCAGCCGAGTGTATGGCTCGACGGATATCGGAATAGGTACCGCATCGGCACAGGTTAGTGATAGCGCCGTCGATATCGACGTCGGAGGGGGCTTTGATGCGACTGAGCAGGCCGGCTGCGGCCATGACCATCCCGCTCTGGCAGTAACCGCACTGAGGCACCTGATGTTCTAGCCATGCCTGCTGCAGAGCGGCATAGACTTCAGACCCGCTGAGACCTTCAATCGTGGTGATGACTTTGCTCGTCAGCGCGGAGATCGGCAGCAAGCAGCTCCTCACGGGCTTGCCGTCTATGTGTACAGTGCAGGCGCCGCAGGCGCCGATCCCACAGCCGTATTTCGTCCCCGTAAGGTCGAGCATGTCGCGCAGAATCCAGAGCAGCGGGGTCTCAGGTTCGGTTTCGACGTCTCGATCGTGACCGTTGATGTTCAGAGTGAACAGCATTCATTCACGCTACTGGCGCTTTTGCTTATTGTCCAGCGACACGGGTGTTCAGACATTGCAACGAGTTCAACGGGTACTAGCGTGCAATCCGCGCCCGGGTTCGCGCTGAGGTTGATCCGGCGTCGCGGGTATCAGCGGCGAAGGCTTCCCGTCCCGGCGGTTCTGAGGGCTGTGGTCGTTGCGGCAATGAGGCCATCCACTTCTTCATCCTCGGTGTCAAAAGAGGTTACCCAGCGCGCGACCGAGCGCGTCGCATCCCAGGTATAGAAACTGTACTGCTGTTGGAGTTCTGCAATGACCTCCAAAGGCAATCGTGGGAATAGCATGTTTGTTTCGACGGGGTATTCGAAGGCTATGTCGGTCTCCCGGCTGACGCCCTCATACAGGCGCACAGCCATGCGGTTGGCATTGGACGCCGTTTGCCGCCAGAGCTCTGCATCGAGGTAGGCGATGAACTGCGCTGCAAGAAAGCGCATCTTGGAGGCGAGCTGCATGCTCTGCTTGCGGATTCGACGGGCCTTGTCAAAGAAGCGTGGTGCAAAGACGAGCACTACCTCACTCCCCATCAGACCGTTCTTCGTGCCACCGAACGACACGGCGTCCGCGCCACACTTCCTCGATACAGCAGCAAGGGATGTATCCAATGCCGCGGCGGCATTTGCCAGCCGCGCGCCATCGACGTGTACCCGCATTTCCCGTTCGTGTGCCCACCAGCAGAGCTCGCTTAACTCTTGCGGGCTGTAAACGGTCCCCAGTTCTGTCGGTTGGGTCACGCTCAGTATGCTGGGACGCGGCTGGTGCACCCCGCGGCCAGGCTGCAGAAAATCTTCCAGCAGTGCAGGGGTCAGTTTCCCGTGGTGTGAAGGCACTGGCACAATCTTGCTACCGAGAAACCGCTCCGGCGCCGCACCTTCACTGGTCCATAAGTGGGCGGTGTCGGCGCAGACAACTGCATCGTGCGGCTCCCCAAGTGTGGCGAGTGCGATGACGTTAGCGCCGGTCCCACCGAAACAGAACAGCGGCTCACAATCCGCATCGAACGCCCCCTGCAGCGCCCGAGCGGCTCGCTCGGACCACGCATCATCGCCGTAGGGCTGCGCATGCCCATTGTTTGCCGCGGCGATGGCCTCAAGGACGCGTGGGTGGACCCCGGACGCGTTGTCACTGGCGAACCCGCGCGGAGTCAGCATGGAAGCTCCCGTGCACGCGCCGGGCGCGCCTGCGAAGACCTGTCAGCGCAGACGGATAACCCGGATCCCGGTCTGATCATTGCCTTTGTCCGGGCGGAACTTGTCGCGGCCTGCAGAGCGCAGTTTATCCGGCCCACTGGAGAAACCGCCGCCGCGGAGCACCCGCGTGCTGCAGTCACCTCCCTCAAAAACCGTTCCGTCGGTGGGGGCACCTTCGTAATTTTGGTGATAGCAGTCGTAGACCCACTCCTGCACGTTGCCGGCGGTATCGTAGAGGCCGAAGGGGTTAGGCTTGAAACGTCCGACAGCCGTCGCATTCCGCGGGTCCAGCCCGGTATCACAGGTGAAACAGTGAGCGCTGTTCCGACCAAGCTCACGTCCCCACCAATAGGCACTCCGAACGCCACCGCGCGCCGCGTATTCCCACTGCGCTTCGGTTGGTAATCGGTACTCGTGCCCAGTCTCCTTGGAAAGCCATTTGGTGTAGGCCAACGCGTCATTCCAGGAAATAAAGGTCGCCGGGAATGCATCCTCGCCACTGCCTACAGCAGTCAAGCCGCGCGGCAGCCGGACCCCCGCTCTTGCTGCAAACCGTTTGAATTCGGCGACAGAAATCTCAAACACGCTCATCGCGAAACCGCTGACCGACACGGTTCGCTGCGGAAATTCGTCGGGAGAATCGGTCGGCAGTCGTCCGCCCATGGTGAAATCGCCTGGTGGGATCGGCACCATCAGAGGGCCATCGCCACCGGACTTGAGTGAATCTTTGAATGGGGCGCCTGCGACAGGAGCCGTTTGCTCCTCTGCCACCGCGGGTGGAGGAGATGGTTCTTCGGCGACTTCAGTCGTCTTTTCCGCGGTCACAGACCGATCAGTGGAAACGGGCTCGGGAACGACCGCAGCAATCTCTTCAAGAGCCGTGTCGTCGGTAGTCAGATCCGGAACCGCTTCAAACTGCACCGCGGGCTCAGACGCCTTTTGCGTGACCAGCCAGGCGACCACCACCCCGCTCAAAATGATCACGCCGACCAGCGCCGCGATCAGCTTTTTCGAGGAGCCTTTGTCTTCGTCGCTCTCCCCCGTTACCGGTGAAGGATCTCCAGCTTCCGCTCCGGGTAGCTCGACCGCGCGCGGCACGGTATCAGCGTCGGCATCCAGCTCGAAATCGATGCCATCATCTTCAAGCACGATCTCAGCGACTTCTGTAGTCACACGTGCCACAACGTCAACCACGACCACAGTCGTGTTGTCCTGTCGCGGGGCGCCGGCATCGGTTACCGTCTGTAATAGGCTATCGACGCAGCCTTTCGCTGTCGCACTGCTCACGCAGATTTCGGTTATTTGAGCGCGGGACAGAGTGTCCAGGCCGTCGCTGCTGAGAATCAGGCGGTCGCCGTCCTGCAGAATCAACGGCTCCTCCGGACAATCGATGTCAGCGATGTCCTCACCCGTCAGGGCGCTCATGAGCATATTCCGTGAAAATCCGGCCTCCGGCTCCATCGGAGTGCCAGCTTCCGCCATACGGTCAAGAAAGCCGCCGTAACTGTGATCGGCGTTCTTTTTGGTTACCAGATCGTCGCGGAATAGATACAGATGGCTGTCGCCGACGCTGACCCAGTGCAACCGGTCTCCAACGAGCACACAAGCGACGAGCGTGCAACCCATGCCCTTCAGCGCAGCGGTTTCGTCGACGGTGGCCTGGATGGCGCCGTTCGCCTGAATGACACCGTCGTACAGCGCCTCAGACAGCTGCTCAGTGGGGTATTGCTTGGAGAGATGGCGGTTAAAGCTCTGGACCGCCATATTGCTGGCTACGTTGCCTGCTGCATGCCCTCCCATGCCGTCCGCCACGATAAGCAAGGAACCGGCTTCATTATTCGTGCCGGCGCTTAGATGAGTGATTAGAAAGGCGTCTTCCTGATAGTCCCTGGCACCGTCAATCTGCGAGCCGGAAATGTCGAATTGGAATTGAGACACAGAGCTGGACTTTTATGTTGGTGCGACTGGCATTCGGATCGAGAAAGCGCTCGAAGTTTAACAGTCGGCTTTCTGTTAAAAAAGCAAGTTGCAGCCCCGGCCTCATCGGGTCCGCGACCCTATACTGACGGGTATCGCCGACTGAGAGAAACAACCGCGTTTTGCATATCCGCCCTGTCTATCAACTGCGTGTGTGGCGGGTACTCACCCTGGGCTGCGGTCCCTTGCTCGCTGCGATTGCAATGACAACCTTGCCCGATGCGTATGCGGCGGCGGGGGTGTCCGCGGTACCCCTATCGGACTCAGCGCGTCTTGCCCTGGCGCTTGGTCTGTGGATGGCTGCCTGGTGGCTGACAGAGGCCGTTCCGCTGTCGGCGACGGCCCTGCTCCCGCTTATCGTACTCCCGCTTTTCGGCAGCGAAACTGCCTCAGTTACGGCGGGCGCTTACGCGCACCCGCTGATTTTTCTATTCCTTGGCGGGTTTCTGCTATCACGGGCGATAGAAAAGTGGGGTCTGCACGAATGGATCGCCCGTTGGGTGTTAGCTCGGTCAGCCGATAGCCCGCGACGCCTGATCGGTGGATTCATGCTGGTCACGGCGTTTGCAAGCATGTGGTTATCGAATACCGCCACCAGCATCATGATGCTGCCGATTGCGCTGAGCGCGGTCCGGGAATTGGCGCTCGACGACCCGCGGGCCGGCGACGATGTCGCAAGCAGATTGCTGCTGGCTATTGCCTACAGCGCTTCTATCGGCGGCATGACGACGTTAATCGGTTCACCGCCTAATCTCTTCGTTGCGGTATTCCTTGAGGAGCGTATGGGCATGGTCATCGATTTCCGGGCCTGGCTGATTGCCGCGCTACCGGTCGCGCTGTGTCTGCTGCCGCTGACCTGGTGGTGGCTGACCCGAGACATGGCGCGTCAGACTGTCAACGCCGCGCACGCGACGATTCCAGAGGCGGGTTCATGGAAAAATCTTCCTGTCCCGACCAGACGCGTCGCCTGGATTTTTCTGTGCACGGTCGCTGCCTGGATTTTCCGCAGCAACCTGAATGAAATGACCGTCGGGGGTATGACGCCCCTGGCAGCGCTGAGCG
>JAYODW010000069.1:0-12291 GCA_038116745.1 Gammaproteobacteria bacterium | reverse complement strand
CATAAAAAAGGGCCGCGTCTGCGGCCCTTTCGTGAGACTGGTCGTGACCAGCCCCCGCATCACCGGGGTGATGCGATGTCTTACCGGCTCAGGAATTTGACCTCCCGGGCGCGATCAGATCCAAGGACTGAGTCGACAACCGTAGGATCTCACTAGACATTGGATCACCTCCTTTCACTATCCTGGAACAGGCAGCCAGTATGCGTTTTCCGAGCGCGCGACGGAAGAGGAGACAGGCTCGCGCTGCAGACCCCGCGCGGGTCGGGGGATGGCGGTATGCTTAAGCTCCCGAGCGCCGCCTCCGGCGGCTCGCTATCACCAGATCCAGAGGAGTCCGCATGCTGCAGCGCTACGAACACTACACCGCCCTTGAGATCGACAGTCCGGCTGAGCGCATCCTGCGGATCAGCTTCAATAAGCCGGAAACGCTGAACTCCCTCGACAAGCAGGGGCACCGCGAGCTGACCTACATCTGGCGGGATATCGACGAAGACGAGAACGTCAGCGCGGTAATTCTCACCGGCAAGGGCCGCGCGTTCTCCGCCGGCGGCGACTTCGGCATGATCGAGGAGATGATCGAGGACCATAAGACGCGTGCCCGCACCTGGAAGGAGGCACGCGACCTGGTCTACAACATCATCAACTGCTCCAAGCCCATCGTCTCGGCGATCAACGGCGCCGCCGTCGGTGCGGGTCTGGTCGCGGGTCTGCTGGCCGATATCTCCATCGCCGCCAAGTCGGCACGCATCGTCGACGGACATACGCGTCTCGGCGTGGCGGCCGGCGACTCGGCGGTGATCAACTGGCCGCTTTTGTGCGGCATGGCCAAAGCGAAATACCACCTGCTGCTGTGCGAGCCGATGAACGGCGAGGAGGCGGAGCGTCTGGGCATGGTGTCGCTCTGCGTTGAGGACGATGAACTGCAGGACCGCGCGCTTGAAGTAGCGCTGCGTCTACGCGACAGCGCGCCCGCCGCGACCCGCTGGACAAAATATGCATTGAACAACTGGTACCGCATGGCCGGCCCTGCGTTCGACGCCTCCACCGCGCTCGAGATGCTGGGTTTCGCGACGCCCGAAGCCGAGGAAGGGGTGCGCTCGCACCGCGAGAAACGCAAACCGAATTTTGATCCGGATTCGCCGATATAGACGTTGCACCGGGGCAGAGACACTTTGCAGTTGAGTCGAGATGAGCCGGTGATACCAATATCCGGCAATGAGTGAGAAGGGGAGAAACATGAAAAGAACAGGAATCTTCGCGCTGGGCGTGGCGCTTGCGCTGTCGGGCGGGGGATCTGCGGCTGTCGAAGGGACGCCATTTCCGCCGCCCCAGCCGGTCACGGATGCGCGGTTGAAGGCAGGCACTGATGACACCTCGGGCTGGCTGCTCTACGGCGGTAATTACGAGAACTGGCGCTACAGCCCGCTCGAGACCATCAACCGCAGCAATGTCAGCAAGCTGAAGCCGGCCTGGCTGTTTCAGACCGGGATCCCAGGCCAGCTGGCCGGCGCGCCGGTCGTGGTCGATGGCGTGGTCTACCTCACGGCGTCCTATAACAATCTCTTCGCTCTGAACGCGCGCAGCGGTGACCCGCTGTGGCATTACGAGCACCAGCTGCCCAGCGATATCCGCATCTGCTGTGGCCCGGTCAACCGTGGTGTCGCCGTAGCCGGCGACCGCGTGTTCATGGCCACGCTCGATGCGCGTCTGATTGCGTTTGACCGTGTCAGCGGCAAAGTGATCTGGGATGTCGCGATGGATGACTACAAAGCGGGCTACAGCGCTACCAGCGCGCCGCTGCCGATTGGCGACCTGGTGCTGTCCGGGATCTCCGGCGGGGAGTACGGCGCGCGGGGCTTTATTGACGCTTACGACACAGCGACCGGCGAGCGCCGCTGGCGGCGCTGGACAGTGCCTGTCGCCGGTGAGCCGGGGGTGGAAACCTGGGCCGGAGACTCCTGGAAAACCGGCGGTGCGCCGACCTGGGTGACGGGTTCGTACGACCCGACGAGCCACACGGTGTTCTGGCCGACCGGTAATCCCTCGCCGGACTGGAACGGTGATGCGCGCGCGGGAGACAACCTCTACAGCAACTCCACCCTCGCGCTCGACCCCGACACCGGTGAGATGAAGTGGTACTTCCAGTACACCCCGCATGACGTCTGGGACTTCGACGCGACCAACAACCTGGTCGTAGCAGATGTCCCCCATGGCGGTAAGGACGTGCGCTCGGTGATCCAGCCGAACCGCAACGGCTACCTCTACGTGCTTGATGCGGCGAGCGGGAAATTTTTGTCCGGTGGTCCCTATGTCGACCGCATCAACTGGGCCAAGGGACTGGATGCGAACGGGCGGCCGATCGTCGATGAGAAGTACGTCCCGATCCCTGGAGGGCATCCGGAATTCGTGTGCCCCGGCAATGTCGGCGGAAACAATGGTTCGTTCACGTTCGCCTACAGCGCTGCCACGCGCTGGCTCTATGTCCCCGTGATCGAGTCCTGCGCCAAGATGGTCAAGGAAGAGGCGGTGTTCGTGCACGGCACGCCATTCTGGGGCGGCGGCCCGGGCGTGACGGAGGCTGAGACGGGTACCGCTTATGGCGTCCTGTCCGCCGTCGATCCGGCGAGCGGCAAAGTCGTGTGGAAATACCGCGACAAGTACCCGCTGGTCGGCGGTGCAATGGCGACCGGGGGCGGTGTGGTGTTTGCGGGTAATCAGGAGGGTTACGCGCTGGCGTTTGATGATCGCAGCGGCGATGTGCTGTGGAAATTTCAGACCGGATCTCCGATCCGCGGACAGCCGGTGACCTGGGAAATGGACGGCCGTCAGTACGTCGGCATTACCAGCGGCGGCGGCGGTCTGGCGGTGACAATCGTGGGCGAGCCCCCGATTGTTACCCTGGGCAGCACCCTCGTCGTCTTCGCGCTGCCTGAATAGTCAGTGCGTCGACGCATGGCACTGCCGTGCCGCCGCGGCTGGCGCGGCTTCGTCCTGGCGCTCGGCCTGAGCGCCCTTGCCCCTGTGGCATGGGCCGAAGGCGTCTTCCGCGTGTGCCTGGATGAGAAAAACCTGCCTTATTCAGCCCGCAACGCTGAACAGGGTTTTGACATCGGGGTCTCTCAGGCCGTCGCCCGGCAGCTGGGGCGGCGCTGGGAGCCGTCCTGGTACACCACCGACGCCCGGATCCAGGAGATCGACGACAGCGATCTGCCCACGCGTCGTCTGGCACGCGGCGAATGCGATGCGATTTTCAGCTTCCCGGGTCCGGCTGCGGACACCCTGCGTGGTGAGACGGATCTGACCCTGGGCGCGGCGTACTACGGGGCGGCGTTTGAGCTGCTCAGCTGTGGCGCCAAGGTCCCGCCGCAGTTCCGCGCGCTGCGCGGGCATACCGTCGCGATTCAATCGCAGACGGTGGCGCACTTCGCCCTGCTTATAGTCAAGGCCGAGCCGCGGAATTATTTTTCGCTGGATGCGGCGCTTACAGGTGTCACCAGCGGTGAGACCGAGGCTGCCCTGCTGTGGGGTCCGAGTGTCGGCCACCGGCTGCGGCCGAACACTGCGGAATCGGGCGCGTGTCGCTTTGTTCCAGGCTATGAACCGCCGACCGCGGTGCGCTGGAACCTGCACGTCGCGAACCGTGCGGCAGATGAGGCCCTGAAAACGCGCATCGCCGAGGCCCTGACTGCTGTGGCCGATAGCGGAGAACTCGAGACGCTCGCCGGCGCCTGGGGGATCCCCTGGCATCCGCCATTCGACAGCACCTACAGCATGGGTGCGATCAACGAGCTGAAGCGCAGCCACTGAAGCCGCGGCTTGCTGCAGGGTTCCGACGTCGCCCGGGTTTCAGTGTGGCGGGCGGGGCCACAACACGTTCAGGCCGTCGGCGTCATATTCCGGGAAAACCGTCACGCTGATGACCTGGCCGCCCGAAACGCCGTAGGTCAGGTCAAGCACCCGGTCGGTGTAGTAGCGCTCTTCCGGGGTGATGTCGACATCCAGGTCGAGATGGGGAAATTTCTGCAGCAGGAAGCGGGGCGCCAGACCTATCGGGTTGAAGCCGCTGACCAGACTGTACGGGTGGTACGACGTGATGTGCGCGAGACGGTAGTCGTGTTCAGAGTCGAACGACAGCTCAAGGCGCAGCAGACGGTACACCCAGATTTCTGATACCTCGCCGTCCTCGTGGTGATCGCGCTGCGTGCGATCGGGGCTGCCGAGCTGCCCGGTGATGGCATCCCGTTCGCTGCCGAGCCTGACGTGGTCGATGCCGATATGGGGAATGATGTCCATCGGGTTTCAATGCGGCGGCTGTGAGCCTGGAACTGGAAACGCGGCCTTCCTCAGAGTGTGGCCAGAACCTCGCCCATGGTCGTGAGCAGCAGTTCAGCATGTTCCTCTGCAAACGGCAGGGGCGGGCGCATTTTAAGCACGTTGCCGAATTCGCCGATGCGGTTCAGGAGGATCCCGCGGGCTTTCATGCCCTCGACCACGCGCTGGGTAGCGGAGGTTGCCGGCTCGCGGCTGCTGCGGTCCTGGACCAGTTCAACGCCGATCCACAGTCCGTCACCGCGGACATCGCCAATGAGATCGTGGTGTTCGGCAAGCTGCCGGAACCCGTCCCTGACCCGGTCGCCGATGCGCTGCGCATGCGCAGCAAGACCGTCCCGCTCCAGAATGGTGAGCACGGCGTCGGCCGCCGCGCAGGCTACCGGGTTGCCGCCGAAGGTGTTGAAGTACATCACCGCATCGCGGAAGGATTCCATGAGCTCAGCGCGCGTCACCACGGCGGCCATCGGATAGCCGTTTGCCATCGGTTTGCCCATGGTCACGATATCCGGGGTGATGCCGTGCAGCTGGTGCGACCACATCTCGCCGCAGCGGCCGAAGCCGGCCTGGACCTCGTCTGCAATGAACAGCCCGCCTGCAGCGTGGACCTTTTCCAGGGCCAGCTCAAGGTACCCCGGTGGCACGGTCGGCAGACCCTCATTGGCAAAAATCGGGCAGGCAATCATGCCGGCGAAGCCGATGCCGGCGGTGTCGAAGCTCTCTATCGCACGGTCGACCTCTGCGGCGTAAGCCTCCGCGAGCGCACGGCCGCTGAGACCCCGCAGCGGACGGTAGCTGTCCGGAAACGGGATCGCGCGTACCTCAGGGTAGGGCGCCACCTTGCCGTAGAAGAGCGGGGACACCTGATCCACCGCTGTGGTGTTCCCGTGATAGGTGAGGTTGGTGCAGATAATGCCCGTGCCGCCGGTGCAGTGTCGCGCGATGCGCAGGGCCTGATCGTTGGCTTCGCTGCCGGTACAGGTGTAGAGCACCATCGACAGGCTCGGATCAAAGGTCGCCAGCAGACGCTCGCTGTAATCGAGGATGGTCTCGTGCAGGTAGCGCGTGTGGACGTTGAGAGTTGCGGCCTGCTGGCTCAGGGCCGCCACGACCTCGGGATGGCAGTGGCCGACCAGCGGCACGTTGTTGTAGCAGTCAAGATAGCGGCGCCCGTCCGCGTCGAACAGCCACACGCCTTCGCCACGCACGATATGCAGCGGCTGTTCGTAGAACAGCGGCGCCTGGGTCCCCAGCAGACGCCGGCGGCGCGTCAGTAGTGCTGCGGTGTCGCTCATGCGCGTTTCTGTTCCAGGCAGCGGCGGGTATTTTCCAGGCACAGCCGCGCTTCGTCATCGATGGCGGCCATCTGTTCCCGTGTCGGCGGTCGCGCGCGATCGGGGTTGATGATGGTGCGCGTGTAGCGCGTGCCCCCAGTCACGACATCGAAATGGTATTCCCCGCAGATCCGGCCGATAAAGCTGGTCTCAGCCGCAATGGCCCAGAAGCCTGGCCGCGTGCTGGCAGTCACCCGCCAGTTGAGAATGACCTCGCCGCGACGCGTGTGCCAGCGCTCCCGGAACTCTTCGCCCGCTTCCAGGGCGCGCGCTGGCGCGTCGATCGCGTGGGATGCGGGGTGCCATTCGGGCCAGCTCAAAGGCGCGGCGATGTAGTCATAGCACCGCTCTGGCGCTGCGGCGATGACGATGTGATGAGTCAAGGAGAAACGCATGCCGTTCAGGCCCCCAGGGCTTCAAGGGACTCCGGCAGGATCTGGCCGCCGTCGACGACCAGCGTCTGGCCGGTGATGTAAGCCGCTTCTGCCGAGGCGAAGAACAGCGCGGCGTTGCCGATGTCGGCAGTGCTGCCGAGGCGCTTCAGCGGGATCGATGCTGCCATGGTGCTCAGATAGTCCTCGCCGAGTTCGTCGAGCCCTTCCGTGACAATATTGCCCGGCAGGACCGCATTCACGGTGATGCCGTGGGGCGCCAGCTCGATGGCGGCGGTGCGGATAAAACCGAGCTGCCCCGCCTTGCTGGCACCGTAGTGGCTCCAGCCCGGAAAGCCGGTAACCGGACCCGTGATCGACGAGGTCAGAATGATCCGTCCCTGGGTCGAGGCCTTCAGTCCGGGCAGGCAGGCTTTGACCGACAGAAAGGTGCCGCGGAGGTTGGTGCCCATCACGGCGTCCCATTCCGCGACGTCCATGGACTCGATGCTCGTCTGCGGAAAAATACCGGCATTCGCGCACAGGATGTCGATCCCTCCGAAGTGGGCGGTGGCCGCGTCTGCCATGCGCGCCGCGCCCTCGGCCGTCGAGATATCCGCTGCAAACCCGACCGCGTCTCCACCGAGCGCGGTGGCAGTGGCGGCCGCGGCGGCAGGATCACGGCTGACAACGAACACGCGCGCGCCGTGCCGCGCGAACACCGTCGCGATCCCTTTACCGATCCCGCGACTGGCGCCGGTCACCACCACGACACGACCTTCAATCGAGGTGAACATATTTCCAAATCTCCCGCAGCCGGATGATGTCGGTGAGCATAGCGCATCGCTGTCAGCGCCCGACAGCGGACCCTGTGCGCGGTGTATAACAGGCGCCGGTCGGGATTTTCTGACCGCCTCCGGGAGGACAACGGGATGAGCCAGGAGTTTGAGACGCTCAGCGAAAACGCGAAGAAAGCTCACCTTGAGACGGTCGCGCGACGTGCGTTGCCGCGCTGGGGTTATGTGGAAGATGCGCCGCTGACGCTGCTCAATATCTCTGAGAACGCGACCTACCGGCTCGACCGGTCATCCGGCGAGCCACCGCTGATTCTGCGCGTGCACCGCACTGGGTATCACAGCCGACGCGGTGTGATGAGCGAACTCGCGTGGATGAAGGCGCTGACCGACGAGGCGGACGTGATGACGCCGCAGGCAATCCCGGCTGACGACGGTGAAATGATCCAGATCATCGAGACGCCTGCGATGGCCGAGTCGCGCATGGTGGTGATGTTCAACTTCATCGAGGGCAAGGAGCCGGACGAAACCGCGCTCCTGGCGCCGTTCCGACGGCTCGGCGCCATTGCTGCGCGTATGCACATCCACGCCCGTGATTGGCAGCGCCCGGCGGATTTCGAGCGCCTGCTGTGGGATTACGAGCACAGTCTTGGTGAGCAGGGGAACTGGGGGCGCTGGCAGGATGGTCTCGGGCTCGATGCGCCGGCGCTGGCGCTGTTGAGCGAGCTCGACAATCTGCTCCAGCGACGGCTCGAGGCGTTCGGCAAAAGCCGTGAGCGCTTCGGTCTGATCCATGCCGATCTGCGGCTGGCCAATCTGCTTGAAGTAGCGGGCGATACGCGGGTGATCGATTTCGACGATTGCGGTGAGGGTTGGTTTCTCTACGACGTCGCTACCGCCCTCAGCTTTATGGAAGATCGGGAAGACGTGGCGGAGCTGATCGCCGCCTGGGTCGAGGGCTACCGCACGGTCGCGCCGCTCAGTTTGGAGGAGGTGGCCGAGATCCCCACCTTCCTCATGCTGCGTCGCCTGCTCATCGTCGCCTGGATTGGCTCGCACGCGGACACCGATCTCGCGCGCGAACTTGGTCCGGCCTTCAGCGCCGGCAGTGTCACCCTTGCCCGGCGCTATATCGCCCGCTTCGGACCCTGACTTCGAGACAGGATGCCTGGCGCGGCGGGTATCCGCCCGGGTCGACTTCCCCGTAAGCAGAAATTATTCTCCGCGGAGCGGGACCCGGCGCCACCCGCCGCGAGTGCGGTGGCTGTCAGAGGGCCGCGCAGCTGGCTCACACGGATGTGTAGGACACCCGCTGCCGGCGTCCGCGATGCTGAATGTGACGACCCGGGGATGGTCTGTGTCCTTACCTGAGCTGCCTGAACACACCCACGTTTACCGCAATCATCTTCTCAACAGCACCCACTGGGACCTGTTTGTTCCGCGGGATGACGACATCATCATCTGCAGCGCGTACAGCGCGGGTTCAACCTGGGTGCAGACCATTGTCGCCACGCTGGTTTTCCGGCAGGAAAATCTGCCGGCACCGGTTATGGAGCTATCCCCCTGGGTTGACCGCTACAGCCACGGCGGATCGGTGGAGGCGCTGACCGCGATGCTCGACGAGCAGGACCACCGGCGGATCCTGGAAAGCCACGTGCCGCTCAATGCGCTGCGTTTTTTCCCGCAGTGCAAGTACATCGTGGTGGCGCGTGATGGGCGCGATGTGTTCATGTCCTTGTGGGCGCGTTCGCGCAACTACTCTGCGGTTGCGCTTGAGCGCCTGCGCGCTGCGGGCGAGGAACTGGGCGAGCCCTGGCCCGCCAGGCCGGACGACCTGGAAGCGTTCTGGGCACAGTGGCTGACCGAGTCATCGGTGGCGTGGGAAAGCGACGGCTATCTCTACGGCTCGATGTTCCAGCATGTCGCCAGCTGGTGGCCGTACCGGGAGCTGCCGAACGTGCTGCTGGTGCACTATCGCGACCTCATGGAGGATCTGGAGTCGCAGGTAGAACGCATCGCCGCGTTCCTGGAGATCCCTGTCCGTCCCGGACGGCTGCCCGGGCTTCTGCCCGGAATATCTTTTGCGGCGATGTCTGACAAGGCGGAGGACATCCTCGGGGTCCACGCGCAGGACTGGCGCGGCGGCGCGGAGAGTTTTTTTGCCCGCGACAGCGTTGGGGCGTGGAGTGCGGCGCTCGATCCTGAGGCATTACGCTTGTTCGACGCTGCGCTCACCCGCAATCTTGAGCCGGAGGCTGCGCGCTGGCTGCAGGGTGGCGACCCACCCAGCGCCAGGAACTAATGCGTCCGCGGCCGGCCCTTGGTCAGCCCCGGAGCGGCAACGCCGAAGATTTAACCAGAGGAATAGCGTCATGCAGGTCACGATAGAGAAGAATCTTCAGGTCGCCATGCGCGACGGGGTCAGGCTCGCGACGGATGTTTACCGGCCCGAGGGAACGTCCCCCTGTCCGGCGATCGTCATGCGTCTCCCCTACAACAAGGAGCTTCCGGTGCTGCTGTTCCTTTCCGGCGATATCCTCAGGGTGGCGCAGGCCGGCTATGTGGTGGTGGTCCAGGACTGCCGCGGCACCTACCAGTCAGAGGGTGTGTTCGACCCCTATTTCCAGGAGGCGCATGACGGGGCTGACACGATCGCCTGGGCCGCCGCGCAGCCCTGGTGTAACGGTGATGTCGGCACCATGGGCGCCTCCTACTACGGCGCGACGCAATGGCTCGCCGCCAGCGAAGCGCCGACCGCGCTCAAAGCGATGGCACCGTTCATCACGACCGACCAGTACTACGAGAAGTGGACCTACCAGGGCGGGGCGTTCCAACTGGGGTTCATGCTGCAGTGGGCCACGGCGACCTTCGCGATTGGCGAGCTGGTCAGGCGTCTAGGTCGGGGTGAAGCAGAGCCGGCGGCGCTGGCCGGGGCGATCCAGGCCGCTGATGACGTGGCCGAGCGCTATCACCACTTGCCGCTGACGGATCTGCCGGAGCTCGCCGAGCTGGCGCCCTACGTTGCTGACTGGATCGCGCATACCGAATACGACGACTACTGGCGTGCCGCAGCGCCGCGCGAGCACTACGAGAAAATCTCTGCGCCGGCGCTCAATTTCGGTGGCTGGTATGACCTTTTTCTCGGCGGCACGCTGGAGAATTATCTCGGCATGAAAACCCGCGGGAAGGGTGAGGCCGCGCGGCAGCAGCGTCTGGTGATCGGTCCCTGGGCGCATGGCTACAACGGCGGTTTCTACGCAGAGCGCAATTTCGGCATGCTTGCCCACGATGGCGTGGCTGATGTCACGGCGCAGCAGATCCGGTTTTTCGATTACTGGCTCAAGGGCGAAGCCAATGGTCTGGAGCAGGAAAAGCCGGTCAGACTGTTCATCATGGGGCCGGACATCTGGCGTGACGAAGACGACTGGCCGCTGCCGGACACTGACTACCAGAGCTGGTTTCTGCACAGCGGCGGGCAGGCGTCGACGGCTACCGGCGATGGCACACTCTCCCGGCAGGCACCGGCGCCGACGGAGCCGGCGGACAGCTACCGCTACGACCCGCACGATCCGGTGCCGACGGTGGGCGGGGCAACCTTTCTGCCGGGGCTGTTTGTCGGTGCGAATGCCGGGCCTCGCGACCAGCAGCAGGTCGAAGCGCGCGCCGACGTGCTCTGCTTTACCAGCGACGCGCTGACGACGGATCTTGAGGTCACCGGTCCCGTGCGGCTGGTGCTGTACGTCAGCTCTTCGGCGCGGGACACCGACTTCACCGGCAAACTGGTCGATGTATACCCGGATGGCCGGGCGATGATTCTGACCGATGGCATCTTGCGGGCGCGTTATCGTGAAGGCACCGAGCGCCAGGTGTTCATGACGCCGGGAGAAACCTATCGCCTGGAAATCGATCTCGTCGCCACTGCCAATGTCTTCGCCCGGGGTCACCGGATCCGGCTTGAGGTATCGAGCTCCAACTTCCCGCGTTTTGATCGCAACACGAATACCGGCGGCACGATTGCCGCGGAGAGCGACCGGGATTTCGTCGTCGCCACGAACACGGTGCTGCACGACCAGGCGCATCCGTCGATGCTCATCCTGCCGGTCATCGAACGCTGATGCGGCGTGCGGACGGGATGGAGGACTTCGTCAGGGCGTGGCTTGACTGCTACACGCGCGGGGATCTCGAAGGGGCGCTGCGCTGTTATAGCGACGACGTGGTGTTTGAAGACCCGTTGTTCGGCGAATGCACCGCGGGACGCGATGCGCTGCGCAGACTGTTCGAGAGCTTTTTTACCTCCGGGGTGACCGCGCTCGCGTTCCGGCGCTGGACTGGAAGCGAAGCCGGTGGAGCCGTGGAGTGGGAATGGACTGCGCGCTGGGGAGCCGGGCGGACGTTCCTTGGTTTTGATGTGTCCGGACAGACCTTCGTGACGCGCGGAACGAGCGTGCTCGTGCTGCGGGACGGGCTGATCAGCGCGCAGACCGACTATTGGGATGCGCGAAGTGCCTTGCGCCAGGTCGGCGCCTGGCCGGAACCCGGAGTACGTTGAAGACATGGCCGCGCGCGATCCGAATAACCCCTGCCTTTTCTGTGATCTCGACCGGCCTGTGCTGGCCGAAAATGCGCTGGCGCTGGCGTTTTTTGACGCCCATCCGGTGTCGCCAGGGCACACGCTGATTGTTCCCCGGCAGCACGTGCGCACGATCTTTGACGCCGATCCGGCCGCCTACCGGGCCTGTTTCGATCTCGCCCGCGAGGTGCAGACGCTGCTCGTGGAACGCTACGCGCCGGACGGTTTTAATCTTGGTGTGAACTGCAACGAAGCCGGCGGGCAGTCGGTATGGCACGCGCATCTGCACCTGATCCCGCGTTTCACGGGGGATGTCGAACGTCCGCTCGGCGGCGTGCGTAACGTGATTCCGCTGAAAGGCGCACCGCCTGCGCCCGGTTCCTAGCGCGATAACCGCGACATCCCTGCAAAAAAAGTTAATTTTTTTGCATGAAAGCATTTCGATCCGCGCTCATCCCCTTTAAGATCGCGCCCTCGCGCGACCAGCGCACCGACTCAGTGCCGGTTTTCCCGGCGTTTTCCATTGACCCAGGCGCTCACGCTTCGCGGAATGCGGGTGCTGCATTGCCCTTTGCCAGAGCTGATTTTTAGAGAGTAGCCATGACTGACCTGACGCGGTATCGCAACATCGGAATTTTTGCCCACGTCGATGCGGGCAAGACCACGACCACAGAGCGGATCCTCAAGCTGACCGGCAAGATCCATAAGATCGGCGAGGTCCACGACGGGGCAGCGACGACCGACTTCATGGAGCAGGAGCAGGAGCGCGGCATCACTATCCAGTCAGCAGCCACCACCTGTTTCTGGAACGACCACCGGCTGAACATCATCGACACGCCCGGACACGTCGACTTCACGATTGAGGTGTACCGCTCGCTCAAGGTGCTTGACGG
>JAYODW010000068.1:0-12981 GCA_038116745.1 Gammaproteobacteria bacterium | reverse complement strand
TCCCGGTCAGGGTGGCGAAACCGGTGACGTGACTCACAAACCACCCGCAGGCGATGAAACTGCCGGTGTTCGCCATGCCGGATGACACGGTCAGCAGGTACCAGCGCAGCAGCGGCAAGACTGAGCGCAACAGACGGGTCGCGGCAGCGAGAACGGTCATGAGGCGGGGGGCAGGGCGGCGATAGCTGCTTCAAGGTCGGCGAAATTCGGCAGGACTGACGTCATGCCACTCAGCTCGATGACCTCCAGCACATGAGGCCGGGGTGCAGCGAGGGTAATGCGGCCGCCTTTCGTACCGAGCTGACGGGTGGCCTGCAGCAGGGTCCGCAAGCCGGCGCTACTCAGGTAATGAAGGTCTGCGCAGTCAACAATGAAGGTGGTTTCACCTTCGTTGATCAGCGCGTCCAGCCGTGGGCCGAGCAGTGGTGCTGTGGCGCTGTCCAGCCTGCCGTTCAGCGTGATGACGAGATATCCAGGGGCCCTGGTTTCGGTGATCTTCACGGCGACCTTTTGTCAAGCTTATGCGACGGAGCTGAATTGCAGTTTACAGACGGCAGACCGCCGGGTGGGTGATCTGCAGCAGACGCAGGGTCGGAGCAGCCCGCTGCTGACCCCGTCGCGTGCCCTGCCGCTGGCGGCTTTTGTGCCCTGCTTCAATGCAGCTGATTCGGTTTGCCGTGACAGTGCTTGTATTTCCGGCCTGAACCGCAGGGGCAGGCTTCATTCCTGCCCACTTTTGTGCCCCTGCGTATCGGGGGGTTATTGCGCATAGTCTCCGGCGGGCTCCCCGCAGCGGCGTCCTGGCGACGCTGCGCCAGGAAGAACGCATGAGCGGTACAGGCCGCATCGGCGAGTCCAGCGGCAAGTGCCTTATGCGCTTCCAGCGACAGTTCCGCCTCCTCCTGCAATTTCCACCCGGCCTCTGTCCCGTACAGGAGGATGGTCGAAAGCCACTCGGGGTGGCTCTTGATCACAGGTTGCCAGCCGTCCGGGTCCAGCGACATGCCCGCTACATACCCTGAGCACCAGTCGTCGATCACCGGGATCCGATCATCTTCGTGCAGATGCTCTTCGATCAGGGGTTCGAACTGATCCGGGGCGTCGAGCAGCGTCCGCGCGATGCCGTTCATGTGGCGCATGAGTAGTTCCAGGACGCGTTGCGCTTCTTTCTGGTTCGCGAATACAGGAGACCTTTCTCCATGCTCCGCATCCCATACCCATGGGAGCCATTCGCTCGGCATGATCGTACGCGGGCCGCTGACGATCGCCGTCAGGAAGCCGTCGATAGTGGAAAGGCCCATCGAGTCGTCGATGCCTTCCGCGTCAAGCAGAAACTGCTCCAGTTCGTCGAGCTCAGCATCGGACAGGGGTCCTTGCTCGAGTCCGACCATCACGACTCGAAGTCCGGGGAAAGTGCCGCATAGTGCATATCTGATCCAGTCATGACGGGACGCTCCGAAGTCCGGCGGGCTGGTAAAGGTCGTTCCACAATGGCAACAACGGCAGCACCGCTAGTACCGCGCATCCTCGGGCCGTCCGCCCTGCGGCCAGTCGAGGTGCTTGCGGGCGAAGTCCCGGCGCGCCTGTCGCGTGACATACAGGGCGAGATCGTAGGCCTCTTGATCGCTCAGCGTGCCTTCGAGTCCTTTCGGCATGTTGGTTTTGATAAATCCTGCCGCGGTATTCAGGCGCGCCATCCCGGCGGCAATATTGAACGCATCATCGCCCCACAGAGCGGGAAAGATCACGGTCCCGTTAGGTGCCTTCAGTCCGCCGCCGTTTGTCATATGACAGGCCACGCATTTCGCCTGGTAGAGCGCTTCTCCCCGCACCAAGTCGGGCGATTCCTGCGGTGGCGCGAGTCGCGGAATACCGCGGCCGACGAGCTTCGCGCCGGGCGGGACGTCGCGCGACAGGTGCGTCATGTACGCAACCATGGCTTTGACTTCTGTACTGTCGGCGTCCGGCGCTGTGCCGGCGAGGCTGCGTTCAAAACAGTCCTGAATTCGCTCTTCGATTGTCTGCTCCCGTCCAATGCGGGCGCGGTACATGGGGAACCTGCGGGTCACGCCGGCAAATGGCGCCGCGCCGGGTTTCGTGCCCGCCTCCTGGTGACAGTGAGCGCAGTTGAGCGCATTGCCGGTGTGGTCGGGCATCCGCGCCGCCGTCTCCAGAATAAGCAGGCGCCCCAGTTGCGCTGCCTCGGAAGCTCCCGCGCCGTCCGCCCATTCCCGTCCGGTGATGATGTAGGTGTCGGCTTGCGTTTCCGCCGCGGCCGTCTGCGGGACGTGACGGGATGCGGCGTTGTCGGGACTGGCGGTGACGTGCCCTGCGATCCCGCAGCAGGCCAGACCGAAAAATAGAACCAGGCAGTTCCGGGCGGGTCGTCGATGCATTCTTCAGTTTCCGTTGCGTGAGGACTCAGATGACCCTGTTGGTCTGCGAGCCTTTAGGGCCAACGCTCGGCACAGCCTGATTCTCCATGCCACTCACTCGACGAGGTCAAACAAAGGCAATGTTACTCCGGAGGTGGGCTCTCGCTAGGCGCGAGGTGATAGCGGGTGAACTCTTCAGCGAACGCAAACTTTTCCGGATCTGCAATCTTGTCGACGTAGAGCACCCCATCGAGATGGTCGAGTTCGTGCTGAAAAACCGTGGCAAGAAAGCCATCGGCGACCAGCGACCGGGGTTCGCCCGTCGCATCGAGATAGCGCACCCGGATCTGACGCGGCCGCTCGACGTAGCCGCGCATGCCCGGCACGGAGAGACATCCTTCCCAGAAGCCTGATGGCGTGGGATCGAGCACGTCTACATGCGCGTTCCACAGCACCAGCAGCGACTGGCTGGCAGCGTTATCGTAACGATTGCCGCCGGCGTCAAATTCGATCACGGCCAGGCGCAGCGACTCATGAACCTGGGGTGCCGCGAGGCCCACACCGCCGTATTCGTGCATGGTTTCCACCATGTCCTCGACCAGCCTGCGCATCTCCGGCGACGCGATTTCTTCGCGCGTGACTTCGCGGGTCGGCTGGCGCAGCACCGGATGGCCGAGGCGCGCGACTTTGCGGATGGTCATGGGTGTTATTCCTGTTTCACATCAACAGGCCCATTGTTTCGAGCGGGCCTGCTGAGGACAAGTCGGCTGGCGATCTGAGCGGCAGGGCCTTGCGGGCCGCGTGCCGGTTGGGCGGTCACAGGAACGCGGTCCGCTCAGCGTGTTCGGACCACGCCTGAGGCGGGGGCCACGACACGGAGGCGTCAGACCTGCCTCCGTGTCTGGCAGGGCGGTTTAGAAAACGACAGTCACGATATTCGAGCAGTCGCCCCCGGCTGCCGGGCACACCTGGTAGTCGTAGACGGCGCCACCCTTGCTGATATCGGTATCCGAGTAACTGCTGGCGCTGACTCCAGACGCGATGGTTTGGCCGTTACGCGTGATATCAACATTGCCCGTTGCGCCTGACCACGAAAGGTCGACGTTCTGGAGGCCCTTGATCTTATAGCCCGAGGCCTGGAGCACGATGTCGGGCATCACGATGGTTTCGCTGGTGACCGCCAATTCCCCCGAGTAGTCGGAATAGCCGCCGACGTTGACCGCCCGCACGCGGTAGCGATACGCCGTGGCGGAGGCGACCGTGTCATCCAGAAAATCGGTGCTGTCAGCGCCGAGATTAGCGATTACCGCGAACTGACCGCCCGCGTCGGCGCGTTCGACCTCATACCCTGACTCATCCGTCGCGTTGTCCGCCCAGCCGATTTGAATGGCGCCGGGTACAGAGCTCAGCACAATCGGGGTGCCGGGCGCTACCGGCGGGTCGACCTGTTCGAACGCCGCCTCGACGTAGAGGTGGTCGAGGTACACGGTGTCGAGCACGGAGGCGCCCTGGGTCTGATCCGTGTCAGTGACGCGGATAGTGAGCGTGCCTGCGGCGCCTGGGGGCAGCAGGTAAGTTGAAGCCGAGTTTTCGTTCCCTCCGGCCAGGGTGAACATGCTCACGTAGCTGCTGCCATTCAACGAATAGCTGAATTCGAAACCTTCCGAAGACTCGGCCGCGTTCGACCAGGCGTTGGCATGGACAGTCGCGCCAGTGGACGGTGGAAGCGAGAACACCCAGCGGTGCTCGAGGTAGCTGTGCCGCCGATTCGGTCGGCCGCCGGACTCGATTTCAGTAATCGATTGCGTCACGCCGTCGTCGGTATAGGTCGCGACCACGCTGCCGGAAACCGTTCCCGCAACAGGCTGGTCACTCAGAGCGACGACCTGCTCTGACGAGGGCGCTGCCGGCGTTGTGGCCGTCGCCTGGTTGGAGGTCGCGGAATCGCCCGCTGCGTTGAAAGCCAGAACGCGATAGGCGTATGCCGTTTCGGCTTCGAGGCCGCTGTCTGCAAAGCTGGTCACGTCGGCGTCGAGAGTGGTGAGAACGCTGAACGCCGCGCCGGCCACTGAACGGAAGATCTCGAAGCCGTCTTCGTTGTCTGCGTTGTCCGTGAAGTTGAGAACCACGGTGTCGAAACTCGTTGCCTGTGCCGTGAGGGCAGATGGGGCTGAGGGAAGCGTAACGGGCTCTGTGTCGGTCGTAGCCGTGGCCGTGTTGGAGGCAGCGGACTCGCCCGCCGTGTTGAACGCCGTCACCTCGTAGGTGTAGGTCGTGCCGGCGCTCAAACCTTCGTCGGTGTGGGCGGTTGTGTCGGCGCTCAGCGTGGTCAGCAGGGAAAAGTCGGCGCCCGCCGCAGAGCGATAGACCTTGA
Source organism: Gammaproteobacteria bacterium (assembly GCA_038116745.1). Lineage (GTDB taxonomy): Bacteria > Pseudomonadota > Gammaproteobacteria > JAYODW01. The sequence continues at coordinate 8,232 of JAYODW010000068.1, read as the reverse complement.
AGCCGTCTTCATCGCTGGCGTTATCAGAGAAGGTCAGGGTGATGCTGTTGGTTCCGGTCGCCTGCGCGGCCAGGTTCGACGGCGCTGCGGGTGGCGGCTCGGGTGGCGTGACGCTGAGCGCTGCCAGTGCATTGACCACCCCACCGGTTGCAACCTTGCCGCTCAAGCCCGGCACCGGACGCGCGGTCTGTAACAGCCGATCGCGTACCTGCGCGTAGCTGAAGCCCGGGTTCTGGCTCAGGATCAGCGCGGCGACGCCGGTCACATTGGGCGTAGCCATGGAGGTCCCGCTGAAATACCAGTAGCCACCCCAGGCAGTTGACAGGATCCAGACGCCGGGGGCGGCGACGTCGACACTTTCAACGCCGAAATTCGAAAAACTGGCGAGCTGGTCCCGGTTATCCGTCGCTGCCACCGAGACAATATTCGGCAGGTCATAGCTCGCTGGGTAGTGAGGTGTCGTGTCGGTACTGAATCCAATGTTGTCTCTAATGCGGGGATCGTATGCGCCGTTACCGGCCGCCGCCAGGAACAGGTGGCCCTGATTTCCGGCGCTCTGGATGGCTGAGTAGAGCACGTCCGAACGGCCACCGCCGCCCCAGCTGTTATTGGAGAGCCGGACGCCTTTGCCGACGGCATAGTTCACAGCGCTGACGGCGTCTGATGTGAATCCGCTGCCATCCGGGCCAAGGAAGCGCAGCGCCATGATGCGGCACTGCTGAACCACGCCCACGATCCCGATGCTGTTGTTGCCCTCCGCGCAGATCGTGCCTGCGACATGCGTGCCGTGTCCGCCCTCTGGCGGATCGGTGTTTTCGTTGTTGTCGTCATACGGGTCGCTGTCGTTGCTATAGAAGTCGTAGCCGAAAATATCGTCGACATAACCGTTACCGTCGTTATCTACGCCATCGACGACTTCGCCCGGGTTGACCCACATCTGATCGTTGATGTCCGGGTGGGTGTACTCAACCCCGTCATCGATCACCGCGATGACGAGCCCCGGGTCGCCGATGGAGAGGCTCCAGGCTTCCTCGACGTCCATGTCGGCATCCGGTGTTCCCCAGGTGTCGACGATGTATTGGCCTGTATTCTTGATGGCATACAGCTGCCCGTATAACTGATCGTTGGTCACCGCGTGCACGACAAAGTCAGCCTCAGCGATTTCGACAAACGGCAAGCGCGAGAGGGCGTTCAGGGCGGCTTCTACCGGGCGCCCCGCGTTGAGATAGAGCTGTTCAAGGCGGGCGCTGGCCATCAGGGTTCGCGCGTGGCTGGCGTGGGCTGCGCGCATAGCCTCCGCACGCTCGTTGCCGTTGGTACCCGCGGCGAAGCGAACGAGCACCGAGTCCGGCGCGTGCTGAAGTGCGGGATTGTCTTCGAGCGCCTGACGGGCCCGCTCCGATGCGGCGTAGCCCGCCACGGGCAGCAGCAGTGCAGTGGCGAGGAGGGCGAATGCGAAGCGGTTTGCGAGATTTTTCTTGCACATAACGAAATCACCATCGAAATTTTTGTGGCCCGTTTTCGGGGCCGCAAGGTGCGGAAACCTCTTTAGCGTGTCATTCCGCACGATCTTGAGTCCTTCTATGCTCTACGCATTGATAGTTCGATTTCAACTTTACCCGGGGTATTTCACGCGATCCGGCCGGTCGAAATATCAAAAATGCCAACTTCGTCACAGAAACGCGGACGGTGGACGGCCCCGGCCCGGCGCAGGAGCGCCGGCGATGTAACACTATTCAAGCTGGTCGGCATTCAGGGAAAAATAATGAACAGGCTGATTTGTGACGGCTGATCTCGCGGGGCAGCGAAAAACCGGGCACTCTCTGGCAACCGCCTGCGGGGCGGCTCTGTGGCCGGGTGCGGCGGGGCCGGGCGAACGTCCAACTGGAGGCGGGCGGAGGTCCGAGGTGGGTCATTTAAATCCTCGCGCCCCGGAGCAAGGAAAAGCCCGCGGAACACTAAAGCATGACGTTCGACATCAATCTCGACCTGCCGGTTCAGCCTGACTCAGTGCCTCTCGTGCAGGCGCATGCCCGTGCGCTCGGCACGCAGGCGGGTTTTGACGGGGAGCGCCTTGATGCCATTGAGCTGGTCTGTGAAGAGGCGTTTGTTCTGATTCTCGAGCGGGCGGGGGAGAGCGACGCCTCCCGGGTGCGAATCGAGTCGAGCATGACTCCGATGACGCTGGAGATCCGCTTCGATGACCGCGAGCTTCCGCCGCTGGAGGTAGCCGCTGTCAGCTCGGAGGTGCTGGACGGTGTCAGCCGGCGTTTGATCCTGGCGATGACGGACAGGGCTGAGTGGCTGCCCCTGGGCCGCGAGGGCAACCGGCTGCAGGTTTCCTTTGAGCGTCCTGTCCCGGCTATTGCTGAGACAGAGGGCAGGGCTGCGCTGCCGCAGTTCGACAAGCAGGCGCCGCGCGCGCCTGCCCAGGAATACGTTATCCGTTGCGCCGCTGAAGTTGGAGATTGGGCGCGGATCGCGCGGGCCATGTATCGCACTTATGGTTTCAGTTATCCCGTTGATGATTTTTATCACCCGGAACGCATCAGACAGCTGAACGAAGCAGGTCTCGTATCGTCCGTTGTTGCCACGACGCCGGAAGATGAGGTGGTCGGTCATTACGCCCTGGATGTCAAAGGGTTTGGCCGGCTTGGCGCGGGGAACTGCGCCATCGGCGAGATTGGGAAGGCAGTGGTGGATCCAGCGCACCGGGGTCGCGGCCTGATGGAACGCATGCGGCATTTCGCCGAAGAGCAGGCCATGCTCGAGGGCCTGTCGGCCGTATTCAGTCAGCCGACGATGTCCCATCCCTACTCGCAGAAAGCCAACGAAAAGCTCGGCGCCCGCGCGTGTGCGGTCAGCTTCGCGATGGTGGGCGGCAATCTTGAGCTCAAATCCATTGAAAAAACCGGCGCTGCGCGCACCAGCGTCCTGCTGTACCTGCAGCTCCTGTCCGATCCGGCGCCGCGCCGTGTGGGTCTGCCGGAGCGCCACCGCGACATACTCAGCCGCACTTATGCCGGCTGCGGCATTGCGCTGTTGCCAGTTGCGGCTGCGTCGCTGCCCGCTGAATCGGAACTGAGCGTCACCTATGTCGGCGTAGCCGATTTCGGGCTGGTTCAGATCCGCCGCTGTGGCGAGGATCTCGCGCCGCGCCTGCGCGCTGCTCGTGACGAACTGGTGCGGCGCTCCGGGACGCGGGTGATCTACCTCGACCTGAGCCTGGAAGATCCCAACGCGGACTATGCCTGCGAGCTGGCGGGACGGCTCGGGTTTTTTTACGGCGGCATCGCGCCTTGGTTTGTGGCAGGTGGCGACGCGCTGCGTCTGCAGTACATCGACGTGCCGCTGGATCCCGGCGCACTGGCCGTGGTCGGGCCGTTTGCCCGCGAGATCGTGGACTACGCTCTGGAGGATCGCGCGCGGGTCGAAGCGTTGTGAAGGCGCCTCAGTAGAGGCTGCGCGCCATTTGGATTTAGGACGCCTTCGAGTCGGTCTTGAGGCTCATTCCTCAGCGGGCAAACGTGCTGTTTATCGAGGCCCGGCTTCGGGGCGACTTCGCGGCGGGACCGATACGGAGCGGGGATGCGGTCGGAAGCGCTCAGCCAGTAGAAAAACGACAAAGCCCTGGAAAAAATGATCGGCCTCAAGGTGTGGTGGAGGCTGCCATTCGCCCCCCTCCATCAGGGCTACGCGATAGGGCATCTGCAGTCTTGCCGTCGTGGCCAGATAGCGTGGGTAATCCGAAATGGTGGTCCGTCCGCGATAGGTCTGAATCACGATCTCATCGAGCGCCTGACGCATTGCGGTCAGGTCGGCGTCGTCTGCATGGGCAGGCCAGTCAATGAGACCGGTTGCCGATAGGGCCAGGCCGGCCGGAAGGCGCGCGCGTATTCCGGTGAGGAACGCGGCGTAGTTGCCCAGCGCTCCGGTCGACGCGTCGAAGTCAACCTGAATCCCACGGAGATTGCCCGCGCGGCTCCAGCGCCGCGCAGCTTCGAGGAGTTGCAGATAGGCGTCCTCGCCCCAGTCGAGCCTTTCGGCACGCACTACCAGCCAGAGTTCGCCTACTGGGCCCGATGGTGCGGTGCGCCGCAGCGCGACGATGCGCCGGGGATCATCGCGGCGTAACTCGCCCCACAGCAGGTAGACCGCGTCCGCACGCGCCACTGCCGAATGCGGTTCGACACCGCTCCACAGGTAAAACGCCGCATAGGCGGCCGGATCAACAATCGGGCTGTCAGCGCTGCTCGCTGCCATGGCCAGCGCGAGGGTCAGGGCCAGCCCGACCCTACCAGTAATATCGGAGCTTCTGCGCCCAGCGTGAGTTGCCATAGTCGCGCTTGATATGGTCGAACCAGGCCTTCCGCTGACTTACGTCAACATCTTCGCCGCCGCAGGTGTTGCGATTGGCGGGTGCGTAGCAGCGAACCGCGCGATACAGCGCGTAGGCCCGCTGCTCGAAGTTAGCGGCGTCATCCGCCAGGATAGCGGTATAGAAGGCATGTCTGGGGATGACTGTTCCTTTGTAGAAATCCTTTGTCCCTATGGGGGTGGTCCGTCCTGCTGTGAGATGTATTCGCGGAACGAAAAATCATCGAAACCATTCAGACGATAAAAGTCACCGAGACATAGTCGCGCGTCGATGGTCTGGGCATCGCTCGCCAGAGTCTGCACCGTGTCAAAGATCGCCGGGCACGGATAGCCGTCCGACCACCTGCCTGCAGTGAACAGGTCAAGCGGAGGAACATCCGCATCGTAGATCCCCCACAGGCCATACTGCCCTGCGTCCGGGGTGAAATTTGAGGTCAAGGGATAATCCTCGACGAACCCCGCAAATTCGCCGTGGCGCAGCTGTCTGAGCAGCCCGGTGAACAGGGCAAAGGCTCGTTCGGGGACTGGTACATCCTCGCCGTGCGCCTGTTGTTTGAGGATAGCGACCCCGGCGGAAGCGCCGAGCAGAATGCGCCGGATACGCGTGTCGGTGATCGGCGAGCCTGCGGCGAAGACCTTTTCCAGCCGTTCCTGCTGTTCATAAAGCCGAGCGAGCGCCAGCTCCACTGTCGGTCGCTGGTACAGGCCTTGTGCGCCGGCAATCAACTGCAGCCAGAAGTCCTCTTCGGCGCTGTCGCCCAGCGCGTGAAGCGCGAGCCCCCGCAGGAACTGTCGGCTGAAGGCGACGGGTGGGTAGCGATCATGCTGCAGATCGGCGGGCAGCAGGTCCAGGACCAGGCGATAGTTCTGCGCGATGTAGAACGCATGGTTCGCCTTGATCAAGCTGAACAGATCGGGATGCTCGGTGAAGACCTCAGCCTGCGCGTCAATATCTTCGAATGAAACGGCGTGCGTTTCTGAGTCCCAGGGCTCAGGGTCGTAACCCGTGCCGCGCATGCGCAGCAGGTCGTCTGCAGCCAGCAGCAGAGGTGCAGCCGATGCGCCCCTGGGCTCGCGCATGAGCCATTTGCTGTCAATTTCCTCGACCAATCGCGCGGCTGCCTCTACTGCCGGGTCCGTCTGTTGGAGCAGCCAGCTGTAAATTTCGCCGAGCCTGCCGTAGTCGCGCTGCAGCCACAGCGCTTTGCGGATGAGCCCGCGTGCGGATGAGGCGTAACTGCCCTGAGGATAGTTTTTGAGGTACGCCCGAAAGGCCTCCTCGGTGCGCCGGGCAATCGTCCCGTCGGTCTTGTCCACATCGAACCAGCCCCATTGATCGTCTGCGCTAGCGATGGTCGCGTTAAGCCGCGTGCGGCCAATCATGTAGCGCGAGGTCTCCGCTAACCATGGATTGAGATCCTCATCGCTCAGCATTCCGTAATACTGCTCTGCGCGCGCCCACTGCCCGCTGTAGAAACTGGCCGAAGCCTCAAGGTAGGCCGCCAGCAGCAGCATCGGATCCGAGATCGGCGCTTGTTCGAGAGCCACGAAATAGCCGTCCGGGCCAGGCGGCCCGAGAGATCCCGGGCCGTTCTCACAGGCGGCGGCCAGGCGCTCGCGTGCAGCGGTCAGGACGGACCGCGCCTCGTCGTCCAGGTTCTCTCGCTGCAGCGCTGTCAGGAATGGGGCGCGACCGGTCTCGATGGTCTGACATCTGTCGCCGTCATGGGGCGACCAGCTGGCTTTCTCCTCTTCCGCGTCAGGTGCGGGTCGGAACCATGCGGAGCGCAGGTCCTCCCAGCGCAGAAAATTCCGCCCGTATAAGGTTCGCCAGCCGACGTGCTCGGGGTAGCCTAGCTCCGCACCGTCAGCCCCTGCCTGGTCCTGCATCAGAAGGAACAGATTCACCCGGGAGTCGTTGCCGGGCGCGATCACGATCTGGCTCGCACAGCCGAGCGCGGGGTTTTCGGGTCGCCAGTCGGGTGTGCAATAAGCACCCCCGCTGACACTGATGAGGTCCAGGTCGCAAACAACAGCACCCCTACTTTTAGTCCCGACTTTGCTATGTCGTTCTCTCCCAAGACAGCTGACAGGGGGATGTGTCTCACATCGTTGCTCGGCTGCGCAAGAAGCAGCGGGAAGCGCGCTTGGTCTGCAAAGGTGTCCGACAGCCCATACTGCACAAGGCCATTCAAAATTTCGTGCGCGCTATTTGAATCGCCGTTCGAGCAGTTGAGGTTGAGACCTGAATCGACCCACACGATTGCATGCTTTCATCAGTCTGAGGATCTTTGCGAGGAATTCCCGTGGTCGTGCTTAAGAATGACTCGCGCGTGATGTAGGCTTAAACGAGAAGCGCGCTGAGTTGCGGGTCCGGGGTTCCCTGCGAAGTGTCTGGTTCTAAGTGTTGGGGCGAACTCAAAGGGTAGTGAAAAAGATGATTCGATTTTTGCGCGAAGCGCGCGCGGTGCGTGAAGAACTACTCGAACAGCCGCATTTGACAGTCAGCAATTCGCGAATCAACAGCGAGGGCAGGCTGCTGCGCCGCGCGGCCCCAGAGCTCTACTCAAGACTGCGATGCAGAGTGGACGGGCTGCTCCACGACGCGAAACGACGCCGCTACACAAGTGATTTTCTGGCGCGAAAAAAACCGCCTTTGTTCACTAATATTCAGCTTGAAACAGTGAATCGCTGCAACGGTGGATGTTCCTTTTGTCCGGTTAATCGACACGACGATCCACGCCGCGCCACCCGCATGCCAGAGGGATTGTTTCAATCGTTTGTGCGTCAGCTATCGGCGCTCGATTACGACAAGATTTTCGGTTTCTTCTCGAATAACGAGCCACTGCTCGACAAGCGCCTGCCGGCTTTCGCAGAGGAAGCTAGAAAGAGGTTGCCCAAGGCTACTATCAGCACGGTCACCAACGGCACTTTGTTGACCGTCGATCTTTTTCGCCGCCTTATGCCGAGTTTGAACACGGTGATCGTGAATGACTACAACTCGGCGCCTGGTTTGAACCCTAACATCAAGGAAGTTCGGGACTATTGTCTGACCCCAGAAGGGCAAAAGCTAATAGCGGGAAAGCAGGTTCTCATCGAAATGCGAAACCCGTCCAGGGTACTAGGGTCGCGCGGAGGAGATGCGCCGAATCGCAACGCAGTCATGCGGCCGATTAAAGCACTGTGCCTGTGTTTCTTTCGACAGTTCATCGTGCGTCCGGATGGCGGCATCAGTCAGTGCTGCAACGACGCGCTAGGCCAGGTGACGATGGGAGACCTGAACGACGCTACTGCCGAAGAAATTTGGAGAGGTGCCCCTTTCGTTGCCGCACGACGCACGATGGTGGATGAGGGACGCGCGGCGATTCCTCTCTGCGCCAAGTGCGATTTCGCTGGGTGGACGCCGGACTAATCTCCAGCCGTTGTTTCGACGTCCGCTGCTGGATGTGACGCGTCAACCGTCTCTCGGTGTTGCGCGAGACCCGCACCCGATAGACCTAGGACTTTGAGAGTTACTGAACCTGACTAGTCAGAGCCTGCGCGGTTCTGGGTCGAATAGACGCGCAGAAACATAGCCAACGAAAGGGCAGAGCGCAGGAGAGGTTGGAGACAGCCGGATTTTAATGCGTGAAAGAAGCCCTGCAGGTCCCCGTGAAGGCTAGTTGTCTCGCGCTGAGACAAGACCAAAAAGTCCATGCAGCGGAACGCACGACAAAGCTGCCGCATAACCCGCGCAACCTTGCACCACCCCTTGCCGGGTCGTTATCTTCGGCGCGCCACCTTTCAGCAACAGCGGCGTCCCTGCCGTGCCGAAGATCCATCGCAACGCGCTTCAACCCGGCTACGTGCTGCACT
>JAYODW010000067.1:0-13383 GCA_038116745.1 Gammaproteobacteria bacterium | reverse complement strand
ACGTGGAAGGACCTGACTAATAGCGTGAACCTGATGGCGTCGAATCTGACGGATCAGGTGCGGAACATTGCTGAGGTGACGACGGCGGTGGCGCGGGGTGATCTGACGCGCGAGATCACGATTGAGGCTCAGGGTGAGATTCAGGATTTGAAGAACACCATCAACACGATGGTGAGTCAGCTGTCGACGTTTGCGGCTGAGGTGACGCGTGTTGCCCGTGAGGTGGGCACGGAGGGTCAGCTGGGTGGTCAGGCGACGGTGGAAGGCGTGTCGGGGACGTGGAAGGCCTTGACCGACAACGTGAACCTGATGGCGTCGAACCTGACGGATCAGGTGCGGAACATTGCTGAGGTGGCGTCCGCTATGGCTCAGGGCGATCTCTCGCAGAGAATTGTCGCCGATGCACGTGGCGAGATCCTGGAAATGAAGACGACACTGAATGACATGGTCGCTCAGCTGTCGACGTTTGCGGCTGAGGTGACGCGTGTTGCCCGTGAGGTGGGCTATGAAGGGAAACTGGGTGGTCGCGCCGTGGTCCCGGGCGTTGCGGGCAGCTGGAAAGATCTGACCGATAACGTTAACCAGATGGCATCAAATCTGACTCAGCAGGTCCGGAATATTGCGGACGTGACAACCGCTGTCGCTAAGGGAGACCTCTCACGGAAAATTACGGTTGAGGCCGCAGGGGAGATTCAAACCCTCAAAGATACGGTCAACGTGATGGTGGACCAGCTGTCGACATTTGCGGCTGAGGTGACGCGTGTTGCCCGTGAGGTGGGCACGGAGGGTCAGCTGGGTGGTCAGGCGACGGTGGCGGGCGTGTCGGGTACGTGGAAGGACCTGACCGATAACGTAAATCAGATGGCCTCGAACCTGACCGACCAGGTGCGCGGAATTATTTCGGTGGTGACTGCAGTCGCCCGCGGCAACCTGCGGAAGAAACTCACGGTGGCCGCGCGTGGTGAGGTTGCCGGGCTGGCGGAGACCATGAACGACATGATCGACACGCTGGCGGTTTTCGCTGATCAGGTCAGTAACGTCGCTCGTGAGGTGGGGGTAGAAGGTCGCCTGGGAGGGCAGGCGCGAGTGCCTGGAGCACTTGGCGTCTGGGCCGACCTGACGGATAACGTGAATGAGCTGGCCAACAACCTGACCACCCAGGTTCGGTCCATCGCTGAGGTTTCGACTGCGGTGACAGAAGGTGATCTTTCCCGACGGATCAGCGTTGAGGCCCGTGGCGAGGTCGCTACCCTCAAAGACAATATCAACGAGATGATCCTGTCTCTCGCACTCACTACTCAGGTGAACACGGAGCAGGACTGGCTGAAGACCAACCTGACCAACTTCACCCGAATGCTGCAGGGCGAGAAAGATCTCCGCACGGCTTCGCAGAACGTCCTGCGCGAGCTGGCTTCGGTTGTGAATATGCAGCACGGCGTGCTCTATCTGGTCGACCGCGAAAGCGCGGATGAGCCGCTGCTGTTTCTGTTTTCCAGTTTCGGCTACCGCGAGCGCAAGAACCTGTCCAGCCAGTTTCGTTTTCGCGAGGGGCTGGTTGGTCAGGCGGCCTACGAGCGGGAACGTATTGTTATCAACGGGCTACCTGACGACTACATCCGTATAAGCTCGGGTCTAGGCGATGCAAAACCTCGCAGTATCGTTGTGTTGCCTATCAGCTATGAGGATGAGGTGCTCGCGGTCCTGGAGCTGGCGTCGTTCGAGTCTTTTACGGAAAACCAGCTCAGCTTCCTGGACCAGCTGTCAGAGAGCGTGGCTATCAATATCAACAACATTCAGTCCGCACAGCGTACGGAAGACCTGCTGCGTCAGTCTCAGGGGCAGACTGAACAGCTGCAGCGAGCGCAGGAGGAACTGCGGAATACCAACGACGATCTTGAGGATAAAGCGCGGCTGCTGGTCGAACAGAAGCGTGAAGTGGAAGAAAAAAATTCGGAGGTCGAAAAAGCTCGGTTGGAGCTGATGGAGCAAGCCGAAAAGCTAGCGCTCAGCTCACGCTATAAATCGGAGTTCCTGGCCAATATGTCGCACGAGCTTCGAACCCCTCTGAACTCGCTTCTCATCCTGTCGCAGATGCTTGCGGACAATAAAGAACACAACCTCACGGACAAGCAGGTTGAGTTTGCAAGCACGATTCACTCCGCAGGGTGGGATCTGCTTGGATTGATAAACGAGATACTGGACCTCGCCAAAATTGAATCCGGAACTATGACGATGGACTTCGGAGTCGTGCGGATCGCCGACACCGTCGAAAGCATGCGTGAGGTGTTCCAGCCTCTCGCCGATGAAAAGGGCCTGAGATGTCGCTTGGTTATTGATCCCTCTGCTCCCGATACCTTCCTCAGCGAGCGAAAACGACTCGAGCAGGTGCTCAAAAACCTGCTCTCGAATGCGATCAAGTTCACCGCCGAAGGCGATGTCGAGCTGCGTGTGTCCGTAGTGGATTCAGGGTGGTCAAAGACCAACCCATTGCTCGATGGGCAGAGCCGGATGCTCGCCTTCAGCGTGGTCGACACGGGGATCGGGATACCCAGAGATAAACAGGCGATTATCTTTGAAGCATTTCAGCAGGCAGACGGCTCTACGTCCCGCGAATTCGGTGGGACGGGGCTCGGTTTGTCCATCAGTCGAGAGATTGCGCGGCTGCTAGAAGGTGAATTGTCGCTGACGAGTGAGCCGGGCGTCGGCAGTACTTTCACGCTCTACGTGCCACTGAACCACAGCGATACCAGTCTGTCGAGTCCGTCCAGATTGACCAGCCCGGAATGGGCCGAAACACCCGTAGCTAAAGCGTCCCCCCTCGATACAGAAAAAAAGACTCTGCTGCTCATCGATGACGATGACGCTCGAATTTCGATGATGTCCTCGATCGCACAGGAGCACGGCTTCTGGGTGGTCAGCGCTGACAGGGGCGATCGCGGTTTGGCGGTAGCGCGCTCCGCCCGGCCAGCCGGGATCATCTTGGATTTGCGTGTCTCGGGCGTGAGTGGCTGGGCCGTCCTGGATGGACTGAAGCGGCATCCGGCCACCTTCGAGACTCCGGTCATGGTCCGCTGCTCTGACGAAGGGCATCTACGCGGCCTGATGTCAGGCGCGTTCGCCTGCCTGCCTGAGAACGGCTCGAAGCTCGAATTCGAGCGCGCTTTGGACGCCTTCGCCAAGGTTTTAGCGGCTGACCCTGCGCCCGTTCTGGTGATCAGCGATGATTGGTCCAGCGAACCCGCACTGGTGCCTCTGCTCTCTGCGGGCAGACTCAAGTGCCAGCTGATCAAGGCTGATGACGCTGATCTCCCGTCTCTGCGGGAAACGGCGTTCCTCGCTGTCGTCACGACCCTGAGGAATGATGGGGAGAGCGAGCTTGATCTGCTGGAAGCGCTTCAAAGTGAGGAGCACTTCGCCACCGTGCCATCAGTGGTGCTGACCTCGAGTAAGGTTGCTGAGGCGCAACGAACCCGATTAGAGAATCTGGGTTGCTGCGTAATCATTGAGCAGGATGATGGGCAGGGCGTTTTGCTCGCGGCTGTCGCTAATGCTGTCAACTTGAGTCTGCGTAGCAGCATTTCGGACGACAGGCACGGCTCGAGCTCTCTGCGGTTAAGGGGCGAGTCTTTTCAGGTTAAAGGCCGGACGGTACTGATTATCGATGACGACACGCGCAATATTTTCAGTACTTCTGCGATGCTCCAGGATGTCGGCGTGAAGGTGCTGAGCGCGACAAACGCCCTCAAGGGAATTGAGATGCTCCAGAGCGAACCATCAATTGACGGTGTTCTGATGGACGTCATGATGCCGGAAATCGATGGGCTCGAGGCGACACGGCGGATCCGCGCCATGGAAGAATTCAAGGAGCTTCCCATCATCGCTGTGACAGCGAAGGCGATGCCCGGTGATCGGGCCGCATGCATTAATGCGGGCGCTTCGGATTACCTGTCAAAGCCGATAGATCGCCTGCAGCTGCTTGCTTTACTTCGGGTGTGGCTGCGCGAGCTGGAATATGCCTGAGCTGCGCATGAGAAATCGAGCTGCGGCAGTCGGCGACGCTGCACGTGTGCCTGACAAAGCCGGCGTGCTACGGTGACCTACCTGATGCGCTGCCCGGACCGGCTCAGAGTAAGCGAGAGATAAATCTTGAATAACTTCATCAGCGTTTTTCACGCGATGTGCTTTTCGGGTTTCCCGCTCGGATTTTGTAAAGTTCTTCACTTTTTGTGACACGCCGGGCTCGCTACGAGTCTGGATGTCCAGGGAACCATACGATGCCTTCCAAAATTCTCCTGATAGAAGATGACCGGACGCTCCGCTTTGCCGTGTCCGAATTTCTGCGCTCGGAGGAGTTCGATTGCCGGGATGTGAGCAGCGGGCAAGAGGGACTGGAGCTGTTGAGCGAGTGGGAGCCGGACCTGATCATCACAGACCTCCTTATGCCTGGCAAAGACGGGCTGCAGGTCATCACCGAGGTGCGCGAACTGGGTCGGGCAATCCCGATCCTGGTGATGACGGGTGGGGGCGTGACGATTACCTCGTCCCCCTTGCTTGACATCGCATCGACATTTGGAGCAGATGAGACGGTTATGAAGCCTTTCACCAACTCGCAGCTACTCGAAAAGATCAAGCTGTTGCTCGAGTCCTAACACTGTTTTGATTATTCACAGTACGAGATTTGGAGAGTGAAAATGCAGGAAAGAATCGAACGGCTGCTCAAGATGTTTGAAATCAGTCAGCAGGACCTCGAACTCGTTAAAACAGCCTCGGGTTGGTTGCTGCCGCAGCTAGACGACATAGTCGGCGAGTTTTATGAGTGGCTGGGGCGACAGGAAGCGTTCGAGGTTTTCTTCGCCGGCGACACAAGCCGGATAGGACGCGTTAGGGACCTGCAAAAAGGCTACTGGAACAAGCTGCTGCGCGCTGAGCTGGATGAGCAATGGCTTCGATCTCGTCAACAGGTGGGCGCGGTTCATGCGGACATCAACCTGCCGAACGATGTCTATTTCGCGGGCATGCTGGTTTTTACCAAGTCGTTGACCGACCGGGTGGCGGAGGCCCGCGGCACTATCAGCGACCGCAAGGCCACGACCGATGCGCTGGTCAAGCTCTGCTTTCTGGATGCACAGGTCAGCGTCGAAGAGATCGCTCGAATACAGCGCGAGAAAATTGAAGAAAGCAATCGCGCGGTGATGGAGATGTCGACGCCGGTAACACCAATCTGGGACGGTATACTGTTGCTGCCACTGATCGGTGTCATGGATTCAGAGAGAACGCGGGAGATCATGAATCGCACTCTGAGTTCTATCTCGCTGCACAATGCACGCGTGCTTGTGCTCGATATCAGCGGCGTGGGCGTGATGGACACGGGTGTGGCGAATCAGCTGATTAAGATCACCCGCGCTACCGGCCTGATGGGGTGTGACACCATCATTTCCGGGATCTCTCCAAGTATTGCAAAAACGCTGGTCGAGCTCGGCGTGGATGTGGACGCGATACGCACGACTGCTACGCTGCGCGACGGATTCCGCAGAGCACTGAAACTGACCAACACGGATGTGGCCGCGTCGCTGAACGCCTGAATCCCGTTGTCGCCGGCAGGATGAGCGGGAATATTGCAACCGCTATCACCCGCATCGGGCGCACCCTGATTGCGACCGTTCCGGGCGCCTTTGAGACGGGAGGTGTGGAGCTGCTTAAGCAGCAGCTTCTGAGCAAAGCGTACGAGGAGGACGTCCGTGCGGTGGTCATTGAGATGTCTTCCGTTCCCTACCTTGACCGCAGCGAGCTTAATCATCTGACGGCAACCGCGCGGGCTCTGCGGCTGCTGGGCGTCTGCGTCGTTGTCTCAGGGCTCAGCGCCCCGATTGCTGCCTATCTGGCTGATGGAGACATTGACCAAAAGGCTTTTCTGACGACGATGGGCCTGGATGAGGCCTTGGCCCTGGCGGGAAAGGTCGAAGGCTGATTGCGGTGAACTGCCTCGAGAGCGGAGAGGGACTGCGCTTTGTAATTGGCGACGCCGCCGATATCCGCGTCTGTGCGAGCCGGACCCGCCGTGCGCTGGCTGCCTATGCCGTGAGCGAGGAAGAGCTTTCCGGAGTCTCGACGATCCTCACCGAGCTCGGTACCAATATTTTGAAATATGCAGGTCGCGGCGTGCTCAGCGTGCGCCTTTGCTCACAGGACGGAAAGTCATCTCTCGAGATCCAGGCGGAAGACAACGGTCCAGGGATCCCGGACATCGAAAAAGCCATGACTGACCACTACAGCACCGGCGGGTCACTCGGGCTGGGTTTGCCGGCGGTGCGGCGCATGTCGAGTAGTTTCTCAATCCGCCCGGGGGCACGCGGCGGAACGGTGGTCAGTGCTGAGCGCAGGTTGTCGAGCATCTCACCTGCGTCCACGCGGCAGCATTTGCCTTCCGGTACCCCTCTGCGATTCGACGCCGCTGGACAGGCCAGGCCCATGCAGGGGCAGCGGCAGAGTGGCGATGTCTTTGCCGTCCTGCAAACGGAGCGACAAGTGAGCGCACTGCTCGCCGATGTCACCGGACACGGCCCGGAAGCCGCGAAGCTCGCGGAAGAAATAGGGCGGTCATTCACAAAGCTCCAGGGCGCTGAGGTCACGACGGCTCTGGTGGCCCTGCACGAGCGCCTGCAGGGAACACGTGGTGCAGCGGCGAGCGTGATTAATTTCGATCTCAGCGGTGGCACGTTCGAGTTTGCGGGGATCGGTAATACGCAGGCGCAGCGCCTGGATGGTGAAGACTGGGTCGGCCTGCCGCGGGACGGGATCCTCGGTGAATCTCGTTTCCAGCCCCGGGTGCAGCATGGGGAGCTCGCGCCGGGCGATGTCTTTGTCCTCTGGACCGACGGAGTTTCGCAGCAGGGGTTGAGACGTTTTGTCCGCAGCCACCGCGGGCATTGCGCCAGCCACATTGCTCAGCAGATGGTGGCCAGCCTGGGAAAGGAACATGACGATGCGGGGTGCCTGGTCGTGAGGTTTCCGCCGTGATTGAGTTCGGCAGCTTCCCCCTGGGCTCTGAAGAGAATCTGGCCACAGCACGCCAGAACGTTTTCGACTTCGTCAGTCGCCTGACGAAAGACCCTTTTGTGGCAACTGGCATTGCCGCACGCGTCTCCGACGCTGCGCGCCAGGCTATGGCTGATGCGCTGGATGGCCTTGTACTGGAGGTCCGACTCGAACCGCTCGGAGACTCGGCAGATAGAAGTCGACTCGTGCTGGATCTGCAGGACCGTACCGGTCTGGCCCGCGACCACTTCTCGGCAACCGTCCATGGCCCTGTCTCAGCCCTGGACCCTGAAGCATTGAAAAGCTTGATGAGCCGAAAGTCGACGCCTGAGCTGCTGCGTGAGCTGCGTCAGGCGAGCGAGGCCAAGTCAGAGTTTCTAGCCAACATGAGTCATGAACTGCGGACTCCGTTGAACGCGGTCATCGGCATGACGGGCCTCGCTCTGGAGCATGAACTCGTTGGCGCCACGCACAGATATGTCAGCAATGCGCACGTTGCCGCTAAGAATCTGCTGGGGATCATCAACGACGTGCTGGACTTTTCCAAGATAGAAGTGGGTCATCTGGAGCTCGAAATGATCCCCTTTAAGTTGGAAGAAGTCCTGAACAATGTTGCGACGGTGATCAGTCCGCGCGTGGAAGAGAAAGGGCTCGAGCTGGTGTTCGAGATCGCTCCCGACGTTCCGGCGTCCCTGGTTGGTGATCCGCTTCGTCTCGGTCAGGTTTTGATTAACCTGGGCGGGAACGCAGCAAAGTTTACTGAAGTCGGGGAGATCAGGATTACGGTCGCGCTCGAGAAAGCGACCGAGGGCCTGAACGAACTTCGTTTCCGCGTTTCTGACAGTGGGATCGGCATCAGCAAAGACGCGCTGGGTGGTCTTTTCGAGATGTTTACCCAGGCTGATGCATCCACTACGCGCCGCTTCGGCGGGAGCGGGCTTGGCCTGGCGATCTGTCGTCGTCTGGTTGAATTGATGGGCGGACAGATTGGCGTGGAATCTGAACTCGATGTCGGGTCTACGTTCAGCTTCAATTTATTTCTGGGCGAGGCAGATGTGCCTGAGGAAATTGAGGTAACGCATCTCGCCGGAACGCGTGTGCTGATAGTGGACGACAGCCCGAGCGCTGCAGCTGCGCTCGTAGGGATCGCGCGTGTTTATGGAATGGACGCGGAGTTCGCGGAAAGTGGCGCAGAAGCTATTCGTCGCGTCGTCGCGTGCGAGAGATCCGAAAGGCCGTTCGATTTTGTCCTTGTTGACTGGCAGATGCCCGGCATGGACGGGCTGGAGTGCATCGAGGGCATGCTGTCCCAGGGTGCGCAGAGCGCGTCGACGATCGTCATGGCAACGGCGCTCGGACGGGAAGAGCTGCTCGCTGCGGCGCAGAGGAAAGATTTGGCAGTGGACACCGTGCTGCAAAAGCCGATTACGCCCATGGCCTTCCTCGATGCGGTGTCGCAAAAGGTCGTCGGAGGCGGTACACGCGTGCGTAGGCCCGCTGCTACCGAGGCGCCCGACAGGTCAGAACGCCCGGGGAGGGCGGGGCATGACCTGACGGGGGTGCGGGTGCTGCTGGTAGAGGATTCGCCGCTGAATCAGGAGCTGGCACTTGAGCTGCTAAGACGTGCAGGTGTGGTTGCGACCCTGGTGGAAAACGGTCAGGAGGCGATCGACGCTCTGTCAGCGGCGCCCGATGCCTATGACTGCGTGCTCATGGATTGTCAGATGCCGGTCATGGACGGCTACACCGCGACCGAGAACCTGCGCAAAGACCCGCGTTTCAGCACGCTTCCGATTCTGGCGATGACGGCGAATGTCATGAGCAGCGATCGCGAACGCGCGATGGCTTGCGGTATGAATGACTTCATCGGCAAACCGATTGATCCGGCGCAGATGTACACCACGCTGGCGCGCTGGGTCGAGACTGAGCGTGGCGCGCCCGAGAGCGACCCCGGACAGGCAGCTGCTCCGCCGGGCGAATGGCCGGAATTTGACTATCTGGATGTGCGAACCGGTCTGGAGATGGCCGCGGGCAGCGAAGCGCTCTATCGCCGGTTGCTGATGATGTTCATCGAGGAATACCAGGACTTCGAGACGGGCTGCCGGGACGCGCTGGAGGACGACATTGAAGGCGGCATGCGCCTTGCCCACAGTCTTAAATCCGCCGCGGGCACCGTGGGGCTGCACGCCTTGAGTGCGGTCGCGGCCACGCTGGAGTCTTCACTGCGCGAGCGAGAAAGTCTGCAGATCCTGATGGGAGATCTCGACGCGGTCATAGGTGAGCTGTCGCCTGCGCTGACCGCGCTCGGTCGCTGGCGCCGTCGAATTGTGCTGACCTCGAGCGATTAGCGCAGCACGAACTCTGCGGCCAGGACTGCCTAGTCGCATGGAAAAGCCAGACGGAAGGCGCTGATCACCTGCTCGCTCGCCGGCAGGCGCAGCACGCCCGGGTGTGCTTCAAGGTAGCTCACCGCCGCATCACGCAGTTCAGATCCGGTGACGTTAGCGGGCACGCAGAAGTTGGGCGCGGCGTCAGCATCTCCCAGGCGTGAACGTCCATGCCAGTTTTCAGTCACGCTGCTGAGATAAAAGAAACACATGCTCTCGGTGAATGAAGCGGGCGGAGCCTTGCAGGTTTCCAGCAGCTTTTCGCCAGTAATGTAGGCATCTTCCTCGGCGCCGGCATGGGACAGTACGAACAGGGACAGCAGCAGGCAGGCTCTGCGCATGGGTTTCGGTCCTGAGATTGAATTAGCTGCAGATGACGCTACCGGAGAGAGCCGTTCAGCGCCAGTCTGCGACACCTCTTTTGCGCTTGGGCGCTCGGGTGGTCTTGATTAGAAGTGAAATTAACGACCAGACCGGCGAGCCGCTTTAACGCGTGCCGGAAAGGCGCCGAGGGTGTGTCGATGCGCGCTGAGCGGATGCGGTCACCAGCAGGTATCGCATGAAAGGATTCCCGTGACCCATGCAGGGGCCACGGGATGTGCGGCAGGGGAACCGCGGAAAATCGATGGGCCGGCAGGCAGACAGTTCTGCCAACCCACCGGCGCGCAGAACGCCTCCGGGCTCAGGTGCCCAATCGGCGCATGGCGGCCTGGGTCATGTACTTGTCGTACAGGTCGCCGGTGTTGTACTCAGACTTGTACCCGCCTTGGACCGTCTCCACCTGCGAGAAGCGCGACATCGTGCGCCCCTGCATGTCATGGCTGTGGTACCAGGTCCAGCTCCAGGCCGGCTTGCCATTGTCGAGAACCTCGTTGCTGTCCGTCTTGTACTGACCGAAACCGGGTTCGCCGGTTTTAAACAGCGTTCCGCGACGGTCGAAGGTATGCATCTGCGGGAAGACGAAGTTGCGCGCGTCGACATAGGTGCGGCGTTTGCTGTAGGGGGAGCGCGCATATCCGGTCGGCTCGGCTTCGAGCACGATGACTTCCGGAATGAGCTCCTTGGTGATGGTGAAAAAGGTCTGATCCATCTTGCCGCCATGGAAATCAGGTCGCCATTTGGGCATGTCGCCCATCCAGCCGCCCTGCGAGCTGCCCAGGAAGGGCTGTCTGCCGACAATCTTGTAGTTGCCCCAGGTCAGATAGGGGTCGCCGGCAGCCCACGCATCGGAGAGATAGAAGTTCAGCCCCGATACAAGCGGCTCGAAACGCTGGTTGGTCGGGAAGCGTCTGACGCGTTTGAATGCCGGCAGATAGCCGAAGGTGTCCGGGAATTCTCGCTGGTCGTAGGGCCACACGCTGAGGAACGCCGTGCCTTTGATGTCGTTCGGCATGGTGAACCAGGTTGACTGGTAGCGCAGTTTATTGTCGCCGCGACCGCCAGAGAGCATCGTGCCGTTGGGGTCATTCACGCGTCCGGTCGCCGCCTGCTCGGCCCAGACCAGGTTGTACTCATAGAGCCGCTCACCTTCGGCACTGATGGCTTCAGCCATGACTGCGTAGGTGGACTCGTCATGACGCCCCCAGCTCAGCGTCTGGTTGGCAATGACGTGCAGCCCGATCTCGGCATTCGGAAAGGCGAGTCCCCCGATCCACGGGCTGCCGTCATCGGTCCACACATTACCGTTTTCGTCCAGCTTTGCCCGTCCCTCGTTGCGCATCGTGGCTTCGAGGAATTCGTAGGGGAACATCTTGGTCACGTCAGTCGTGGTCGCCTGGATCTGGAACTTGCGCCCCATCTGGGTGACCTCTTCGTAAAGACCTGCGTCGACCAGGTCCTGCACCAGCTCGATATTGTCTTTGTCGATCCAGTCGCCTGTTTTTACTTTGCCTTTGGTATAGGCCTCGATGCTTAAGAGTTCTTCCGGATAGGCTTTGCTGATATCACCAGCGCTGCTCATGATGGGCCAAAGCGCGCCCAGGACGCCCGCGGTGCCGAAACCCCGAGCGGTTTTCTCCATGAAATGCCGTCGACTGTAGTCGAAGTCGTATTTCCTGATGTGGACCATGGTTTCCCCTTTTTTTAACCTGGCTTGACTGCCCGGAGTCATCAGAAGCTCAGTCCGCCTAGCGGCGTGCTGACCGGGCATGCTCCCCTGCTTAACGCAGCCGGTTCCCAGAACCGACGCGACCTGATTCTCGGCGACAACACCGAGCTCCTTACAGAAGTTAGTTGCAGATCGCGGTTTGCGCCCGTTCGTTTGATGACGCGGGGTGTTATTTCTGTGTCAACCCGAGCTGCCCGTGAAGCAGGCAGGTCATCCGGGTTTCACGCAGGCTCAGTCGAAAAAAGAACCCGCAGCCCAGCCGGGCTGCGGGGGATACGGCAGGGGAACCGTATTGAAGAGCTGAACGTCCCGCTGCAAGGGATAGCGGGACGCGCAGGCGTCCTGACCTGAAAGGATCAGGTACCCAGACGCCGCATGGCCGATTGGGTCATATATTTGTTGATGAATTCGTCGGCAGATCCAAGGCTCTCACCGACGTTGGATTTCCATCCGCCCTGACAGTACTCAGAGTGGCAGAAGCGGGTGATGCGTTTGGACTGGATGTCGTTACTGATCAGCCAGTTCCAGCTCCACTCCGGTCTGCCATCGGCTGCCTTCTTCTCGTAGCCGGCTGCTTCCGGGCGCACGGCCGGGTCGACCTTGTACTGGCCGAAGCCCGGTTCAAAGGACTTCCAGATGTCGCCGCGGCGGTCATAGGAGATGGCCTGCGGGAACATGAGGTTGCGGGCGTCGAAGTACACGCGGCGTTTGGACAGCGGCGCGCGCGGGAAGCCGGTCGGCTCGGATTCGAGCACGATGACCTCCGGTAGCAGCGATTTGCCGACGTAGTAGAAGGTCGTGTCCTGCGGCCCGCCCTGCGTCGGGTGCTGCCAGTTCTCGCGGTCCGGTCGCCAGCTGTGGTGCATGGCGCCGAGGAACGGGCCGCGGTGAATGATTTTCCAGTTGCCCCAGGTGAGCATCGGGTCGCCCGCCGCCCAGGCGTCGGACAGGAACAGGTTAATGCCCGCAACCAGCGGCTCGAAGCGCTGGTTGGTGGGGAAGCGGCGCACGCGTTTGAAGGCCGGCAGGTAGCCGAACAGATCGGGGAATTTGGCCTGGTCGTACCACCATTCGTTCATGAAGGCGGTGCCTTTGACGTCGTTCGGAGAGGTAAACCAGACCGACTGATAGCGCAGGCGATCTTCGCGTCCAGGAAGGTAGGGGTTGCCATTGCTGGTCGGGTCGACCAGGCCGATGGTCTGCTGCTGCACCCACACAAAGTGATATTCGTATTCGACGTCGCCGTCCGGGTTCAGGGCGTACATGGGAATGGCGTACATGTCGTGGTCGTGTCGACCCCAGGACAGCACCACGTTGGCCTGCACCTCTTCCGGCGTCTGCGGGTCGGGAAAGGGATGCCCGCCAATCCAGGGTTTGCCGTCCTCAGTCCAGACATTACCGTCTTCGCCGAAGCGGGCCTTGCCCCAGTTGCGCAGGGTCGCGTCAAGGAAGAAGGGTGGAAACTGCTCTTCGATGTTGGTCTGAGTCGGCAGGATGTAGAACTTG
Organism: Gammaproteobacteria bacterium; assembly: GCA_038116745.1. Lineage (GTDB taxonomy): Bacteria > Pseudomonadota > Gammaproteobacteria > JAYODW01. The sequence goes on along the minus strand of JAYODW010000067.1, from coordinate 348 downwards.
CGGCCGTCCTGAGCGACCTCCTGGTAGACCATGGGATCGAGCAGGTCCTGCACGAGTTCGACGTTGTCTTTGTCGATGACATCGCCGACTTTTACCTTGCCTTTGGTATAGGCCTCGATGTCGGTCAGCTCTTCGGGATAAGCGCGGTAGGTATTCCCCGTCTCCGCCATGATCGGGAACAGGGCCCCCAGAATGCCGGCGGAGCCGGCGCCTTTGGCCACTTTTTCCATGAAAAAGCGCCGGCTGTAGTCGAAATCGTATTTGCGGATATGCATGCAGGTTCCCCTCTTTCTAACTCAGTTTTATGGCATTCCCCCTGCCGGTTTGTAAGGTGCTGGCTTCCTGCGC
>JAYODW010000066.1:0-14499 GCA_038116745.1 Gammaproteobacteria bacterium | reverse complement strand
ACGGAGTACCAGCCGAAGGCGTATTCCAGGTCTTTAGGCACACCACTGCCTTCCTCATACAGCTGACCCAGTCGGTACTGCGCGTCGCCGACGCCTTTCTCCGCCGCCTTGCGGTACCACTCCGCGGCAGTTTCGTTGTTCTGCTCGACGCCTTGTCCTGAGGCGTACATACGTCCCAGAAAATACTGCGCGAACGCATGGTCAGATGTCTCCGCAAGCGGGACAAAAGTCTGCAAAGCCTCGTCGTATTTCCCCGTCAGAAGCGCAACGACACCGTCGTTGAAATCTGCATGGGCAACACTTGTGGTGAATGCGAGGCAGATGGCGAAAGCTTTCAGAAGCCGCATGGTTGGGTTTTCCAGGAGATGAGAAGAACGGGCGCACTTCACCCGGGTAGACGCTCCGAGTCTAACAAAGTTCCGAGGGCGGCCGATGTTCCCGATGCTAGAATCGCGCTCCGTTTTCTACCCCTGAAGGGCTCTCTCATGCCTCCACGCACGCTGTACGACAAGCTTTGGGACGCGCATCTGGTACGGGAATTCGATGATGGCACCGCCTTGCTGTATATCGACCGCCACATCACGCACGAGGTGACCTCTCCCCAGGCTTTTGAAGGTCTGGAACTTGCTGGTCGCGGGCTCTGGCGCGCGGCGGCAAGCAAGGCAGTCTCTGATCACAACGTGCCCACCGTCGACGTAACCAACATCACCGACCCGGTTGCCAGGCTACAGCTCGAAACGCTGACGCGGAACTGCGTGAAGTATGGGATTCTGCATCACGATATCGGGGATTTGCGTCAGGGAATTGTTCACGTGACCGGGCCGGAGCAGGGCTGGAGTCTGCCGGGGATGACTATCGTGTGTGGCGATTCGCACACGGCGACCAATGGCGCGCTGGCGGCGCTGGCTTTCGGGATCGGTACGTCGGAAATTGAGCACGTGTTTGCGACGCAATGCCTGGTGTCGCGCAAGGCTAAGAATATGAGAATCACCGTTCGCGGCGACCTTGGAGCAGGTGTGGGCGCCAAGGACCTGATCCTGCGAATCATCGGCCATCTGGGTACTGCGGGCGCCACGGGCCATACGATCGAGTACGCGGGTGAGGCAGTCCGCGCGCTGTCTATGGAAGGACGCATGACGGTCTGCAACATGTCTATCGAAGCCGGCGCGAGAGCGGGCCTGGTCGCCTTTGATGAAACAACGCAACGCTATGTGGAGGGACGACCCTTCGCGCCGACTAGGGAAGAATGGGAGAGCGCGCTCGCGCAGTGGGCCGACCTGCGTTCCGATGAGGGTGCCCACTTTGATGCGGAAGTGACCCTGGACGCCGCCGATATCGCACCACAGGTCTCATGGGGCACGTCACCGGAAATGGTGGTCGCAGTCGACCAGACCGTGCCCGATCCTGAAGCAGCAGATGACGAGGTGCGCCGGGTCGGAATGCGCAATGCGCTGCAGTACATGGACTTAAAGCCGGGCACCCCGATAGCCAGTATTCCCATCGACAAAGTTTTCATCGGGTCGTGTACCAATTCGCGCATTGAGGATTTGCGTGAAGCTGCCGCTGTCGTGCGAGGGCGTCGGCGCGCGGCCAGCGTTAAGGCTGCGCTCGTCGTGCCGGGATCGGGATTGGTCAAGCAGCAGGCGGAGGCGGAAGGCCTCGACCAGATTTTCCGCGAGGCGGGTTTTGAGTGGCGGGAGCCGGGTTGTTCGATGTGCCTAGGTATGAATCCTGACCAGCTGGAGCCCGGGGAACGGTGTGCCAGTACCTCGAACAGGAATTTTGAAGGTCGGCAGGGACGGGGCGGGCGAACGCATCTGGTCAGTCCTGCGATGGCTGCTGCGGCGGGTGTTGCCGGCCATTTTGTTGATGTCAGGGGGCTATGACGATGGAAGCTTTCACGCGTTTGACAGGCGTTGTGGTGCCGATAGACCGTCCCAACGTAGACACCGATGCGATCATTCCCAAGCAGTTTCTCAAGTCGATAAAACGCAGCGGTTTCGGACCCAATCTCTTTGATGAATGGCGGTACCTGGATAAGGGCGAACCAGACAAAGAAAACGAAGGTCGTCCGCTTAATCCGGACTTTGTGCTCAACGAGGCCCGATACCAGGGCGCAGAGATCCTTTTGGCTCGCGATAATTTTGGCTGCGGCTCCTCGCGGGAGCATGCCCCCTGGGCACTGTATGACTTCGGGATCCGTGCGGTAATCGCCCCCAGTTTTGCCGACATCTTTTTCGGGAACTCGTGCAAAAACGGGCTTCTGCCTATCGCTTTGCCCGGTGAGGTGGTTGACGGATTGTTCCGCGACGTCGAAAAAACGCCGGGTTTCAGCCTGACGGTCGATTTAGAGGCGCAGAGCGTTACGACCCCCACCGGAGAGCGATTCGAGTTTGAGTTTAATCCGGGACTCCGCCATCGATTGCTCAACGGTTTGGACGATATCGGCGTCTCGCTTCAGTATGCGGATGACATCAAAGCGTTCGAAGCGCGTAGTCGGGAGCGCTCTCCCTGGCTGTTTCGTTGAGTTCGTCGAAACGGCATCAGCGGAGGGAGTGAAGCCCCCGGAGTCCTTCGACCGCACCAGGTTACATAGGTGTGGTCGAGCGACTACCAACAAACCAGCCTATAAGGACCCAAGCTGTTCCGCCTGCGAGCGCAGTTTGAATTTCTGGATCTTGCCCGTCGCGGTCTTCGGCAGCTCCGTGAAGACGATGGTCTTCGGGGCTTTGAAGTGGGCCAGCTTCTCGCGACAGTAGGCGATGATGTCCGCCTCGCTGACGGCACCTGCGTCCGCTTTGAGTGCGACGAAAGCGCAGGGTGTCTCGCCCCATTTATCATCCGGGCGCGCGACCACTGCGGCCTCGAGGATATCGGGATGCTTATAGAGTGTCTCCTCCACCTCAATGGATGAGATGTTCTCCCCGCCCGAAATAATGATGTCTTTGGAGCGGTCTTTGATCTGGAGGTAGCCGTCGGGGTGCATTACCGCGAGGTCGCCTGAATGGAAGTAGCCGTCAGCCAGTGATTCGTCCGTGGCTTTCTTGTTCTTCAGATACCCCCGCATCACGTTATTACCCTGAAACATGATTTCTCCGAGAGTCTCCCCGTCTCTTGGTACGGGGCGCATGGTCTCCGGGTCCATAACTTCAAGATCTTCCAGCACGTGGTATCGAACGCCCTGGCGGATCAGCGTCTCCGCGTACTCGTCTTCATCCATGCCGCCCCAATTGTCCTGCGGCGCGTTAAAGACCGCCGGCCCATAGGTTTCAGTGAGGCCATAGGTGTGGGTAATGTGAAATCCCGCGCGTTCGGTGGCTTTAAGCACCGCTGCCGGCGGTGCCGCGCCGGCGGTCATGACCTCAACGGTATGCGGCAGCGGGCGTTTCTCTTCTTCCCGGGCGTTGACAATAAAGTTGAGAACGATGGGCGCACCGCAGAAATGTGTGACCTGGTGTTCGGCGATGGCATCGTAAATATTCTGGGCTGCGATGCGTCGCAGGCAGACATTGGTCCCGGCGAGCGCGGCGATCGTCCAGGGGAAAGTCCAGCCGCAGCAATGAAACATCGGCAGAGTCCAGAGATAAGTCGGGTGATGGGTCATATTCCAGGCCATCGCGCAGCCAAGTGCATTGAGGTAGGCGCCACGGTGGTGATAGACGACCCCCTTTGGGTTTCCGGTTGTACCGGAGGTGTAGCAGAGCGCCAGCGCCTGCCACTCGTTTTCGGGCAGGGTCCATGGGTGGTCCGGATCGCCTTCGGCGAGAAGCTCTTCGTATTCGGTTTCTCCCAGCCGGTCGTGGCACGGAGCCAGCTCATCCGCGATGTCGATAACCACGGGTTTGACGGCGCATTTGCTCAGAGCCTCGCGCACGGTAGGCGCAAATTCTGTGTCCGTGATGACCATCTTCGCCTCTCCGTGGTCGAGGATGAAGGCGATGGCGTCTGCGTCGAGTCGGATGTTGATGGGATTGATCACGGCTCCGGCTGCCGGGATCCCGAAGAGCCCTTCGTAGAACGCGGGGATATTGGTAGCAATCACCGCCACCGTATCGCCTTTTCCGATCCCCCGGCGTTCCAGCGCCGACGCCAGCTGCCGGCAGCGACGGAAGGTATCGCTCCAGGAGTAGCGTTGAGCACCATGGACCACCGCGAGGCGCTCAGGGTAAACCGCCGCGGCTCGCGACAGCCAGCTCAACGGTGACAGGGGTACAAAATTCGCAGGCACCTGGTCGAGATCGCGGTCGTACGGATTGGTCGCCGGGTCATTCATATGAGGAAGTTCCTTGTCGTTTCTTGTTGTGGCTTCAGCGGTCAGACCATTGGGGCCGGCGCTTCTCAATGAAAGCGCGGACGCCCTCGCGGCCGTCGTCGGCGAGCAGGTTACACACGAGATCCTCCGCTGCACCCCGGTAAGCACCGTCCAGGGGCTGGTCGACCTGACGGTAGAAAGACGCCTTGCCCAAGCGCAACGCGAACCCCGGGTTCTCGGCGATCCGCATGGCCAAGGCTCGGGTCTGCTCGCGTAACAGGTGGTCGTCGACCACCCGGTTGACGAGCCCGATTTGTTCGGCGCGATCCGCGTCAATGAAATCGCCCGTCAGGAGCATCTCCAGCGCCTGTTTGCGGTTGATAGTGCGGCTGACAGCCACCGCTGGTGTGGCGCAGTAAAGTCCGTTTCGGATCCCGTTGGTCGCAAAGCGCGAGCTGCGCGCTGCCACGGCGAGATCGCAGCTCGCGACCAGCTGGCAGCCGGCTGCGGTCGCGATCCCCTGCACTTCGGCGATGACGGGCTGCGGAAGCGCGACGATGCTCTGCATCATCCTGGAACAGTCGGAAAGCAGGGAGCGGTAGAAATTTTCGTCCGGATTCGCGTCCATTTCTTTCAGGTCGTGGCCGGTCGAGAAAGCTTTGCCCGTGCTCGCAATGATCAGTACCCGAACGCTCGGATCGCTCCCTACCATTGCGAGATTTTCGCTGACCTTCTTAATCACTCCGCTGGTCAGCGTGTTGAACCGCACGGGACGGTTCAGCGTGAGGGTGGCGATGCCCCCATCGGACTCCAAAGTCACCTGTGGCGCCTCTTGGATCGACTCTTCCGTCATCAGCAGATGCTCCAGTTATGCCGGCGCCGGTATTGTCGAGGTGGGCTACCATGGGTGCAAGTCAGACCCATCCGGCATGGCGATGAACTTAATGATCTCAGCCGAATTACCTTCTACGCAGCCTGTGCTCTTTGCTACGGGCTCCTGCAGTCTCGGCAGCATTCTTGTTGCCTGTCGCGGCACAGGTGTACTCGCCATCAGTCTTGCCGATACTGCAGATGAGCTTGTTGAGACGCTGAAGAGACGATTCCCGCAAGCAGCACCTGGTGATTCAAAGCTTCAGTGCAGGCGGGCGCTCCGTGGGGCTGTCCAGCTTGTTGAGCGTCCTGACAATCCGTTCCCGCTGCAGATCCTGCTCGAAGGAACGAAATTTCAGCAGGTGGTCTGGCGAGCGCTTCAGGGGATACCGTGCGGCACAACCGTGAGCTATGGCGAACTCGCCTGCAGGCTGGGACGTCCTCGGGCTGTGCGGGCGGTCGCCAGCGCCTGCGCTGCTAATCAGATCGCGATTGCGGTGCCCTGCCATAGGGTTCTGCGGTCGGATGGCAGCGTCTCCGGGTTTCGCTGGGGTGTCAGCCGGAAAATAGCTTTGCTGCGACGCGAGGCTGCGCTCGCGCAGAGGTTCGGGTCGTAGACGATGAGGTCTACTCTTAGGCTGCAGAGCGACCCGGTGCCGGGGGTAAGAGGCGCGTTGAGCACAGCTCTATGAGACGCCTCTAATCGATAAATATGGGCCTTGTGCTACTGTCTCCGTTACAAGCAAGCGCAGATGGCGCGACCAAAGCAGAGCGGCGGTGAAATCCATGGGTGAGCAACAATTCGAGCACGAACTTCAGGTTCTTGAGCGGATGCGGCAAATGGCCGGTCAGGACGCTTTCCGCAATGAGCTCGTGGGAGAGTTTGAGTGCCTGCTGGCGCGGGCGCAGAACGCCGAAGCCCAAAGTGCTGCAAAAAGTGATCAAGCGGGATCGGAGGGCGCTGCCACTCAGGCTTCGCAGCGGGAGGGGCAGGTTGAAGCAAGCGCGCGGGAGTTGGAGGAGTCGCGGGCGCTGATTGCGCGGCTGCTGGAGATCGGTCTCGCGTTGTCCTCTGAGAAGGACCCCGGGCGTTTGATGGAACGCATCCTGATGGAAGCTAAAGACCTGACGAATGCCGACGGCGGCACGCTTTATACACGCACTGCTGACGATACGCTGAAGTTTGAGATCATCCGTTCGGACACGCTCGGTCTCGCACTTGGAGGAACCTCTGGTGCGGCAATTACCTTCCCCGCGCTCTCCATGTACGACGCTGAGACTCGGGCGCCGAATCATAAGAACGTCGCCTCCTACTGCGCGCTTACCGGTCAGTCAGTCAACATCAGCGACGCCTATGAGGCGGATGGTGAATTCGATTTCTCCGGGACCAAGAAATTCGATGAGGGCACTGGCTACCGTTCTAAATCTTTCCTGACTGTGCCCATGAAGAATCGCAGCGGCATGGTTCTGGGCGTTCTGCAGCTGCTTAACGCGCGCGCTCAGGGCGGCGAGGAGGTGGTGCCATTTCCAGCGGATATCGAAACCTACGTTGAGGCGCTTGCATCTCAGGCGGCCGTCGCGCTGGAAAACCGCAATCTCATCGAATCACAGAAGCAGCTGCTCGATTCTTTTATTGAGCTGATTGCAGGCGCAGTCGACGAAAAATCACCCTACACCGGGGGGCACTGTAAGCGGGTGCCGGAGTGCGCAATGATGCTGGCGCGGGCGGCCTGTGACAGTAAAAGCGGCCCGTTCGTGGATTTCGACTTCAACGAAGACGAGTGGTACGAGTTCCGGATTGCCGGTTGGCTGCATGACTGCGGCAAGGTCACAACGCCGGAATACGTTGTCGACAAAGCGACCAAGCTGGAAACCATCTACAACCGCATCAATGAAATCCGGATGCGCTTCGAGGTTCTTCTCCGGGATGCGGAAGTGGAATTCTGGCAGGCGCTTGCAGAAGGCGGGGATCGCGAAGTGTTGACGGCTGCGCTCAAAGAAAAGCGGCTTGAGATCGCTGATGACTTCGCGTTCGTTGCGGAATGCAACATAGGCGGTGAATTCATGGACGCGGAAAAAGTGGACCGCCTACAGCAGATAGCGCAGCGGACCTGGACGCGTCATCTCAGTGATCGCCTCGGGCTGTCCCGTGAGGAGATGTTGCGCAAAGAACGTTTTCCCGCAGCTGAATTACCCGTTGTCGAGCACGTTCTCGCCGATCGTGAAGATCACATCATCGAACGCATTGCCGGTTCGGACCCGTACGGAGACAACCGCTACGGTTTCAACATGCCGGTGCCCTCGCATGAGTACAACTATGGAGAGATTTACAACCTGAGCATTCCTCGGGGGACCCTGACGGAGGAGGAGCGTTACAAGATCAACCATCACATCGTGCAGACCATTCTCATGCTCGGTCAGCTGCCGTTTCCAAAGCATCTCGAGCGTGTGCCGGAATATGCGGGTGGGCATCACGAGAAAATGGATGGCAAGGGTTATCCGCGGGGGATTGTGCGTGAACAAATGTCTGTTCCGGCGCGCATCATGGCCATAGCCGATATTTTTGAAGCGCTTACCGCCTCGGATCGCCCCTACAAAAGCGCAAAGACCTTAAGCGAATCAGTGCGCATCATGGGTTTTATGGCGAAGGATCAGCATATCGATCCTGAGCTTTTTCGCCTGTTCCTGGAGAGCGGGGTCCATCTGGAGTACGCGCGGCGGTTCCTTGCGGAGGCGCAGATCGACGAGGTCGACGTCCCCAGGCAGCTCGCGGCGCTGGAGGCCTAGGCCCCAGCAGGAACCGTACAGCTCGAAAAATGCGTCCAAGGGGCGCTGTATCGTCCATAAGGTGCGATGAGGCCGGCTGACGATCGGCCCGCTGCTGAGTCCTCTTTGAAAATCCTTGGTCGCCGGTGACTGGAGCTGCCGAGTCATCAGAAGGCGCCCTTCGCGCCTCAGGGGTCCCTGGTACACAGTGCTAAAGCTAAGAACGACTTGCGGCCAGGCGCAGCGCCCCTTCGATCGGAAATCCTCGTGCTTTCGCTGTTTTGGTTTTTCCGGCAGCGTTGCTACGGTCTGAGGGCTGGTCGAGAATGACGTAATTCAGCAGGTGATAGAAGGAATAGCGCTATGGGACGTCTGCAGGGGAAGGTATGCATCATTACAGGAGCAGCGGGCGGCCAGGGCCAGGTTGCCGTTGAACTCTTTCTCAAAGAGGGTGCCCGTGTCGTTGCGTCCGACAGGGTCTCAGAGGGCGCAGATCTCCTGGCACCGCTAATCAACTCTTACCCGAAGGATGTCTGTTACGTCCCGGCCGATGTGACGCGAAGTGCTGACCTCGATCTGATTGTAGAAACGGCCTGCGAGCGCTTCGGGCGCATTGATGTCCTGTTCAACAATCACGGAGTCATGGTCGGGAGTCCGTTTCTGGAAACCAGCGAAGCTGAGATAGCGCAGGTGCTCGACGTCAACGTGCGCGCCTCCATCCTGCTCAGCCAGCGGGCGGCGCGACAGATGGTCGCGCAGGGTGGGGGCGGCTCGATTATTCATAACAGCTCTGTCGGAGGACTGGTGGGCTTCCCGGATATGGCTGCCTATGGCGCTTCGAAGGCCGGGGTTGCGCAGCTTGCGCGCTCTATGGCCAACGATCTCAAGCAGTACGGCATCCGCGTCAACGCTGTTGCACCGGGCGCGATCGACACGCCGATGCCGCATCGCTATCTCGAGAAGTTCGACAATCGCGACGAGATCTGGGCTGCGATGGAGCAGGCCCATCTGTGCGGGCGTCTGGGCAAGCCCGAGGAGGTCATCTGGCTGGTGATCTTCCTCGCCTCGGACGAGGCGTCCTTCATGAACGGCGCGGTGATCCCTGTCGATGGCGGTTACTCAGCCGTCTGAGTCGTCGTCCTGACCGTGAGCCCTCCCAGAGCGAAACGGCGGCAACTCGCCGAACGCGTGCGCGCTCGCAGGCTGGTTGTGGCGCCCGGCGTGTTTGACATGATTTCGCTCAAGGTCGCTGACCGCCAGGGGCACGCAGCCCTTTACATGACTGGCTACGGGACGGTGGCGTCCTTGCTCGGGTTACCGGATGCAGGCCTTGCAACCTATACCGACATGGTCAGCCGGGCTGCGCTTATGGCAGCAGGCAGCTCGGCCCCGCTGATTGCTGATGCCGACACAGGCTACGGAGGACTGCTGAATGTCCGGCATACCGTGCAGGGGTATGAGGCGGCCGGCGTGGCTGCTATCCAGCTTGAAGACCAGGAGTTTCCCAAGAAATGCGGACACACGCCCGGGCGGGCGGTCATTCCGCAGGAAGATATGGTTGCCAAGATTCAAGTAGCGGTTGAAGCTCGGGAGGATCCTGATTTTCTTATCATCGCCCGGACCGATGCCCGCACCAGCCTCGGTATCGACGCGGCGATAGCCCGCGCGCTGGCCTATCAGAAGGCGGGGGCTGACGTCATCTTTGTCGAAGCCCCGGAGAGCGCGGATGAGTTCGAGCAGATTGCACAGGAGGTGGATGCGCCCTTGCTCGCCAACATGGTGGAGGGCGGGCGCTCACCGGTGCTCGAGTCAGCAATGCTGGAACGGCTCGGCTATGCGATTGCCATCTATCCCGGCCTGGGCTTCATGGCCGCGGCGGCGTCGATGGACCGCGCGTATCGTTACCTGCTCGATCACGGCACGTCCAACGGTGCGGATGTCGCACTGCACCCGATTGAGGCAATGCACGAGCTGATGGGATTCCAGGAGGTCTGGTCATTTGATGAACGCTGGAAAAACTGCGCCGAACGGGCTGCCACGGTTGCCACAAGCGCTCCGCGGTCTGCGAACAACGGTGAAACGCTGCCTGATTAGCTGTTCTCCGAACAGCCGACGTCGCGTCTTGTCTCAGCTCGGATTTTTTCTGCTCACAGTGCTGATGAGCTTACCGGTGGAGCTGATGGCTCTTGATGTCAGCGGGCGCGTGCTCGACGAGCGCGGGGAAGCGCTACCCCTCGTGCGGCTGCGTTTTGAAGGCGAGGGCGGCGCGCCTTTCAGCGTCTCGGTGTTCAGCGGCAGTGACGGTGCGTTCAGCAAGCAGCAGCTGGAGTTTGCCCCTGATTCTGTAAGCGTCGAGGCTTTCCGGATCGGCTGGCAGGAGAAATCCCGCACAGTGCGCGAGCTCGATGGTCGGCTGGAGTTCGAGATCCGCATGAGCCGTCTCGAGAATGTGGCGTCCCAGGTCCCGGGGTCAGCGTGGCTCAGCGGGGGACGAGATGACCTGGCATACCGCATGACGACCTTGCAATGCTCGGATTGTCATCAGCTGGGGGCTGAGCGTGTTCGCCGGTTTGCGGCAGGGCTCGCTTCGATCCCGGTGTCGGACCGGGCGGAGGCGTGGCTGAAACGCGCCGCCACCGATCTGGAGGCAGCGAATAAGCTGATGTCCGGATTACCCGCGTCGCCGTCAGAGCCGCGAATAGCGGCCTGGGAATCACTGGTGCAGTACATGCGCTATGCAACGCTCAGGCTGGGCGAACACGGCGAGCTGCGGTGGGGGCTGAAGGAAGGCAGTCCCTACTATGAAGCACTGCTGCAGCCGGAAACGAGCCTGTTCGTTCCACGGGATATGGCGATCGTTATTCCCAATCTCGCGTACGCGTTTCCCGTCGATTTTTCTTCGCTGACGGACTACGACGACATTAAGCGTCTCGGCGAATACGGGGTGACTCCTGCAACCGTGATCGAGGAGTTCGCTTTACCGACCTTCGGCTGGACGCGGGAAGTGGCGCTGGCGCCGGAGTCTGCCGAGGTCTGGTTTGTCGAGACAGACAAGGATCGCCTGGGTGCGCTCGACCCGACGACCGGTGCAGTTGCCTGGTACCCCATTCCAGGAGAGGGGCAGCAGGGGCCGCACACCATGAACGCGGACGCGGATGGCTATCTGTGGATCGCCCTGGAAGACAGTTTCCATATCGCCCGTTTCGATACCAAGTCCCGCGATTGGCGTCTTTATCCGCCTCCGGAAGGCACGCTTTTCGGTGTGACCCACGATTTCGCCTTCGACTCCGATCGGCATGTCGCGGCTGATCAGCAGGGACGGATCTGGATCACCGATCTGGGCAAGAACGAGCTCTGGGCGCTGCATGTCGACAGCGGTGAGATCCGGACTTACCGGATGCCGCTGGCTCCAGGAGAAAACCACTTTCACTCATTGCTTTACGGCGCGGCTATTGATGTTGAGCGCAATCGCGTGTGGTGGGCGCAGCTCTACGGTCACGTGGATGCCGTGGATACGGAACGGAATATCGCCGACCGGGTGGTGCCTTTTGCGCGCGGCGCGGGTCCTCGGCGCCTGGCAATTCAGGATGACGGCACGCTATGGGTCCCGCTGTTTGGGTCCAGCGAGCTCGTGCGTATCGATGGTGCGACCGGGGAAGAGACCGGTCGCTACAGGATTCCTGATCAGGGTGCGTCGCCCTACGGCATCACTCTTGATAAACAACGGAATGCTATCTGGGCCGCGACCTCAAATTCGGACCGGATCTACCGCTTTGATATCGAAGAATCGCGCTGGCGGCACTATCCGCTGCCGCGTCGAGAAGCTTATATCCGTATGGTAGAAGTCGATCCTCAGAGCGGTGACGTCTGGACGACCTACTCCAGTCTGCCGGTGGGCGCGCGCGATCCGGCCATCCATGGGACAGCGGGCGCGAATAACATGATCGTGCGTCTGCATCCCGGCGATTGAGCGCTTTGGCGGAGGACGCGCTCGCATCACTCCGGGGTGATGACCAGCATGAAGCCATCAGCGAATTTCTGCGTTCCGACGTGAAAGTCTCCGTTGATGTCCGAGATTACGAGCTGCTTCCCGAGGAAACCCACCCCGACAGGATTGGCCAGGCCTTCAACCAGGCTTTCCACTGAGCCGTCTTCCAGAACGCGATAGACGCGGCCGTCGCGACTGACAGGCTCGGTCGCGACCGTATCGTTGTTCCATTCCCCGGCGTCGCTGATAACCAGGGCACCGCCGAATCGTCCGAATTCAACGGGCGCGTAAGCCATCGCTCCGGGCTCGTGAAGCCCGCGGGCAACCGGTTGCGGCGCCAGTTCACCGTCAGCTGACATGCGCAGCACGCGTCCTCCGCCGGCATGGACCACGTTGCGATTGGCTTCCGCCGGTGCCGTTACGCCCAGCAGCATGGACTGACCGTCCGGGGTGAACGCGATCCCCCGGGGCGAGCCTTCCCGTTCCAGGTCGAGCGTTTTGAATGGCGCGCAGACGTCGTCAGGACTGATGGTGTAGATGGTGTGATTACTCGCGGCGGTAAGCCACAGCCGTCCCGCGAAGGGTGAACCTTGGGGGCCGAAACGGGCAAAAAAGCCGCCGGCACCAGGAACCCGCTCTGCGTTTTCCGGCAGGTAACACACGACTTCGTCTGCGCCGGTCCGCGGGTCTATCCGCGTGATTGCGTTGGGCAGCTCCCAGCCACCTGCTTTCTCCGGGCGGGCGAAGGCGATTGCGTAGATTTTGCCGCCATGGCTGCCGAAATCTTTTGGCGCCACGTCGATGGCGTAGGGCGCGTGTTTTTGAATGTCGGCGAGTAGTGTCACCTTGCCGTTAAGGTTGACCTCGAAAACGGCGCCGTTGCGGCCGTCATCCGCGACCCAGACGCGATCGTTATCGACGACAAAAAAATCAAATGGATCGAACAGTCCGGAGCGGGTGGGAACCAGCACCCGGCTGGACAGTCCAGCGGCGAGCCGCACCTGCGGCACCGCCAGCACCCGCTCAAGCGTCTCTGGAGGAACACTGAGCGACAACTCGACCCAGGTGTCACCTTCATAGCTTTCGGAGGCGGAAGTGACACCGTTCAACAGAAGGAGCAGCAGGCCGAGCAGGTGGGGACTCGTGGACGAAGGAAGGTGTGACATGTTTTTTCCCCATTGATTGGAATCGAGCTTGAGTTGCCTGGGTTAAGGCACAAGCTGACAGGGCCGGGCGCAGCGGGTTTTCGCTGCGAGGAGTCTGCAATTGCCACCGGGTGGCGGACGCGGGAATCTGCAGCACCGCAGATGCGCTATGTTAGATGCCCCTGTAATGACAACGTCAAGAGGTGACCGTGACTGCTGCTCTGGAATCTACTGAGAAGCTGCTCTCAGGCGTGAAAGTGCTGGATTTCACGCAGTATCTCGCCGGACCGGCAGCGACGCGTCTGTTCGCGGACTTTGGTGCGGAAGTGATCAAGATCGAGCGGGCGCCGGGTGGCGACCACGGGCGCCGCATTCACCACGTAGCACCCGGTGTCAGCGCTTTCTTTCTTGCGGTGTGTGCTGGAAAACAAAGTGTGGCTGTGGCGTTTGAGCAGGCTGCGGGTCGAGAAATCGTGCGCGAGCTGGTGCGTCATGTGGACGTTGTCATTGAGAACTACAGTCCGGGCGTGATGGCGAAATACGGTTTTGACTACGCTTCGTTGAGAGAGCTGAATCCCTCCCTTGTCATGTGCTCGATTTCCGGGTTCGGTCAGGAGGGCCCGTATGCGAAGCACACGAGTTTCGACATCGTCGCGCAGGCGCAAAGCGGGGTGATGGCCATGACCGGTGATCCCGAAGGTCCGCCGCAGTACGTCGGTAATTACTTCGGCGACCCCAACGCCGGAATACACGCCGCGTTCGCCATTGCTGCAGCACTGTTCAGGCGAGAACGCACCGGGCAAGGTCAGTACATCGACGTGTCTCAGCTGGAGTCGCTTGTTTATCTTGATTACGTGAATTTCCCACTGTCCCTGATGAGCGAGGGGCGCATTGTGCCGCGCCGTTTTGGCGGGGATTTCTTCAATATCTGCCCTTACGGTACGTACCGCGCGAAGCAGGGCTACATCGTCTTTGCGGTCGCGGAGCACCAGTGGGGCGCGTTGGTTAATGCGATGGGTAAACCGGATCTCGAGCATCACCCGGATTTCGCAACCCAGGAGGCGCGCTGCGCGCGACGCCCTGTGGTGCGCCAGCACATTGAGGAGTGGCTGGCTGGATTTGATGATGACGAAACACCGCTGAGGATTCTCGCCGAAGCCCGCGTCCCTTCGGCGCCGATTCTCGAGATTGATGAGGTGCCAGAGCATCCTCAGATCAAGGCAAGAGAGGTATTTCAACAGGTTCCGCACCCTGAACTTGGTAGCACGCCGATCGCACGTTCGCCTTTCCGTATGGAAAACATCGCCACAGAGATTGCGTTCCGAGCGCCCTATCTTGGGGAGCATAATGAGAAAGTTCTGGGCGCGCTCTTGGGCTACGCGCCCGAACGGATCACGGGTCTTTACCGCGACGGCGTGCTGGTAAACGAACGCGACCAGGAAGTGTGACGGCTAGCAAGCTGAGCCACGCGTAAGCCT
>JAYODW010000065.1:0-14806 GCA_038116745.1 Gammaproteobacteria bacterium | reverse complement strand
CGGCCTCCGCGGTTCGGCGCACGGCCCGGCCCTCAGTGGTGAGACGTTTCTGGGGCGCTGGGGGCAGCGGGGCACGACTGACCTGTTGCGCTACAACGAGGCCAACATGCCGCCAGGCGGCAGCCGGCTGACGACAGGCGATCATGTCGCGCTGGTCGCATTCATCGCGGCGCAGAACGGCGCGACGCTGCCCGCCGACGGACTGACGACCAAGCGGAACCTGAAAATCGCGAGCGGCGAGCCGCTGGGCGGCGGGCAGGCGCTCGATTCCTGGTCCGGGGCCGGGAGTATCGACGCCATCGCCCGCAGCCGTTCAGCATTCAAAAATCGCGCGCTCGAGCAGTTTGTCCCGGTGACCGAAGACCTGCTCGGGGCGCCACCGCCTGCCGACTGGCTCAGCTGGAGGCGAACCCGAGACGGGTCGGGCTACAGCCCGCTTGAACAGATAAACCGCGCGAACGTCGGCCGGCTGCGGCTGGCCTGGGCGCTGGCCATGCAGGAGGGTAGTAATCAGGGGACGCCGCTCGTGCATGACGGCGTGATGTTCCTCACCCACCCCGGCAACCTGATCCAGTCGCTCGAGGCGGATAGCGGCGAGTTGATCTGGGAGTACGCCTACGACTATCCGCCTGAGTCACGCACGCTGGGCGGACCGCAGCGCAACATTGCGCTGTTTGGGAACAGCCTGTTTCTGGCCACCTATGACGCGGCGCTGGTGGCGATCGACGCGCGCACCGGGGTGCAGCGCTGGCGCACGGTGAAAGCCGACTATCGCGAGGGGTATACCCACACCGCTGGTCCCATTGTTGCCGGGGGCGTGGTGGTGAGCGGTATCAACGGCTGCGAGCGCTATAAGACCGACGGCTGTTTCATTACCGGTCATGACCCTGAAACGGGCCGTGAACTGTGGCGCACCTCGACTATTGCGCTGCCCGGGACGCCACAGGACGCCAGCTGGGGCGGCCAGCCGCCCGAGTTCCGCGCCGGCGCGGACAACTGGATCGCGGGCAGCTATGACCCGGCGAGCGGGCTGGTGTACCTCGGTACCTCGCAGCCCAAGCCCTGGGTCGCCGCGAGCCGCGGCATGTCGACGGCTGATGCGGCGCTGTATTCCAACTCAACGCTCGCCATCGAGCCGCAGAGCGGACAGATCCGCTGGTACTTTCAGCACATCCCTGGCGAGACCATCGACATGGAAGCCGGGTTTGAGCGCGTGCTGGTGGACGGAGACGGACAGCGCTGGCTGTTTACAGTGGGTAAAGACGGCATCCTGTGGCAGCTCGACCGGGAAAGCGGGCGCTTCCTGCGTCATGCGGAGACCCTCCCGCAGAACCTGTTCGAGTCGGTCGATCCCGCAACCGGTCGCGTGCGCTATCGCAAGGACATCGTCGAGGCGGGCATCGGCGATCCCATCGACGCCTGCCCCGGGATTTACGGCGGCCATAACTGGCAGTCGATGGCGTTCAGTCCCGAGACGCGGCATCTGGTCATTCCGCTGCATCAGATTTGCTCAGAGCTGGTCGGCCGCGAGGTCGAACGCACGATTGGCGGGGGCGGCTATGGCGGTGATTCCCGCTCCTACCCGATGCCTGAGGCCAACGGCATGCTCGGCAAACTCGCCGCCTGGAACGTGGATACTCTGCAGCCCGTGTGGGCCCATGAGCAGCCCGCGCTGTTCATGACTGGCGTGCTGACCACCGCCGGCGGGCTCGCGTTCGTGGGCGATCTCGACCGTTACTTCAAAGCCTTTGATACCGCGACCGGCGAGCTGCTGTGGCAGACCCGTCTGGCGGCGCCCGCCCACGGCTATCCCATCAGCTATGCGGTCAACGGCCGTCAATACATCGCCGTGCCGAGCGGCATGGGCGTATTCCGCGCCATGACGGCGGTGATCAGCCCGGCGATCTACCAGCCCGCCAACGGGCAGGCGCTGACGGTGTTTGAGCTGATGGACGACTAGACTGCGCTCAGATCCCCAGCCGCCGCAGGGCCGCCTGGGTCATATATTTCTCGGCAATGTTCTCCTCCGGATCGAGCACTGAGCGGCCCGAGCCGCGGCAGGTCTCGCCGTGGTGGAAGCGGGTCACGTCGTTGCGCGCGACGTCGTGGCTGATTGCCCACCACCAGCTCCATTCCGGGCGGCCGTCGGAGGCAAGGATGGATTTACCGTCCTTGAGCGCCTGGCCGCCGCCGCCTTCGAAGCCTTTCCACATATTGCCCTGGCGGTCGAAGGTAATCGCGCAGCCGGCGCCCATATTGCGTACGTCCATGTAAATACGGCGCTTGCTGACCGGTGCCCGCGGGAAGCCGACGGGCTCGCCCTCGAACACAATAACCTCAGGGATCAGTGACTTGCCGACGTAGAAGTAGGACTGATCCTGCTTGCCGCCGACCACGGGCGGGAGCCAGTTCTCGTTGTCTGCGTGCCATTGGAAATGGGACGAGCCGAGGAACGGGCCGCGGTGGATGACCTTGAAGTTGCCCCAGGTGAGCATGGGGTCGCCTGAGGCCCAGGCGTCCGAGAGATACAGGTTCATCCCTGCCATGTAGGGCTCGAAGCGCTGGTTGGCGGGATAGCGGCGCACGCGTTTCACCGTTGGCAGGTAGCCCCAGAGGTCGGGGATCTTGCGCTGGTCGTAGTCCCAGTAGCTCAGGAAGGCGTGACCGCGCACCTCGGGCGTGTAGGTGAACCAGATCACCTGCATGCGCGCGAGGTCCTCCTTGCCTGGCAGATAGGGCCCCGGCGCGTCGGGGTGCACCAGACCGCAGCACTGCTGCTCGGACCAGACCCAGTCGTACTGGTAGCGGATCTCCCCTTCAGGCTCGACCGTGACTGCTGGGATGGCGTACATCGCCTTGTCGTGCCGTCCCCAGCTCAGGGTGATGTTGGCGATCGCCTGAAAGCCGTCCTGCACGTCGGGAAAGGGCAAACCGCCAATCCAGGGTTTGCCGTCCCGGGTGACGACATTCCCGTCGGCGTCGAACTGCGCCTGGCCCTGATTGCGAATGGTCGCGTCCAGGAAGTAGGGCGGATACATCGTCGTTGCATCGTGCTCTGACGGCAGGATGAAGATCTTGCGCCCGTCCTGGATGATCTCCTGCAGCAGGATCGGATCCACCAGATCCTGCACCAGCTCCACATTGTCCTTGTCGATCACATCCCCGACTTTGATCTGGCCCTTGGTATAGGCCTCGATCGACAGCAGCTCCTCGGGGTAGGCCGGGGCCGTGTCTCCAGCTTCGCTGATCTGGGGCCACAGGGAGGTCAGCACGCCGGCGCCGCCAAGGCCCCGCGCGGTTTTCTCCATGAAAAAACGACGGCTGTAATCGAAATCGTACTTGCGGATGTGCATGAAATGCTCCTGTGGCTCAGGTCTTTGCGTTACACCGGCAGCGAGCTTGTGGTTCGCGAGCAGGACTCTCACCATAGCAAAGCTTTCTTATCGTCCATAACAGCCGCGGAGCTCCCTGATGCGACTGCCCTGCTTTGATCTCGTTAAGGTCTGTTTCGGTGTGCTTCTGGTGGCGGGCAACGCGACGGCGGCCGAGCCGCAGCCGATTGAAGTCGTTCCGGTGGTGCCCGGGATCGACATGCTCATGGGCTATGGCGGTAACGTCGTGCTTTCCACTGGCGATGACGGCGCGTTCCTGATTGATGATCAGTATCCCGAACAGCGGGAGCCGTTGGCGGCTGCGATCGCGCGGGTGACCGATGCCCCGGTGCGTCTGGTAGTGAACACCCATTGGCATAACGACCACACGGGTGGCAACGAGGCGCTCGGGAATCGCGGCGCGGTGATCGTTGCGCATGACAACGTGCGGCAGCGTCTGAGCAGCGCGCAGACAATCGCGTTTTTCAAGGCGCGACGTGAGCCGGCGCCGCCGGCCGCGCTGCCGGTGGTGACGTTTTCAGAGGCGGTCGCGCTACATCTGAACGGCCAGGATATCGACGTGGTTCATGTCGCGAACGCGCATACCGACGGTGACGCTGTGGTGGTCTTCCGTCAGGCCAACGTTATCCATACCGGGGACGTCTTCTTTAACGGCCTGTACCCGTTCATCGACGCGGGCAACGGCGGCTCGGTGGCCGGCATGCTTGCCGCCTGTGATCGCATCCTGTCGCTGGCCGATGCACACACGCGGATTATTCCCGGACATGGGCCGATCGCCGATCGGAACGACCTCGCGCAGTTTCGCGCCATGCTCGATGCGACCTATCACGCGGTCGCCGAGCTCATGATCACCGGGCTTGACCGCGGGCAGATCATCGATGCCCGCCCGACCGCGGTGTTCGATCCGCTCTGGGGTAACGGTTTCCTGAAGCCCGACACCTACGTGCGCATGCTGCACGACGCTATCACCCGCGCGACGCTGCCCTGAGCGGACGCCGCGATCGCGCTGAGCCCGGCCTCAGGCCAGGCGCCAGCGCATGCCGCCGAGCGCCAGCGTGTCGTTCTGGACACTGATGCCGCGCTTTGATGCCCAGCGCTCTACGCTCCCCCGGTCGGCGCAGTTCAGGGTGATCCCGGCCAGGCCTTCGGGTCGGCCGTCCTGGCAGGGGACAAAATCGATCCGGCCATCGACCAGGGTGAGGTGACGGCTGCTCTGCGTGTCCTGCTCGACGGGTAGTCCCGCGATCGCGGCCCAGCGTGCCGCCGTCGCTTCGGGATCAGCCGCCTGGATCTCGACGCCCGCGATCCCGGTGATCCGGCGGGTGTCGCGCCAGCGGCGCCAGTCCGGTCCTGCGGGAACCCAGGGGTCATCATCCCCGCGTAATCCGCTGCCCGTCTGCTGGTCGATTTCAAAAAACGATCCGCCGGTATCCCGCGGATGAAGCTGCATGTTGAGAAATCCGTCGGCCTTGAACTCGTGCGCGATTCGGACACCGACTTCTGCGACCCGGCGCCGATACGCGTCATGGTCATCGCACTGGGTGATGACCATATAGCCGCCGTCTCCGCCGCGGCGCTCGAGGTAGCGTTCGGCGGCCGTGTTGTCTGCTACCGGTGACACTATCTCCAGGAACTGGTTGCCGATCGGCAGCAGGATGTTAATCAGACCGAACTCTGCAACGGCCGGATCACGGAAGCACGGCTGAATGCCGAAGATTTCGGTCAGCGCCATTTCAAGCGGGCGCAGTTTTCTCGCCACCAGGGCAATCTGCCGCAGTCTGAGCGTCATCGTCGGTGTCCCTTTGCCTGAGTGCGCGCCAGTCTAGCGGCTCGCGATGGACGCGTGTGCGTCGCCGGTGAAATACTCCTGGGGTTAGCAGCGAAAGGAGAGCCGACATGGGGATCAGAATTGAAGCGCTGGCGGAAACGGCCGGCTGTACGCTGGGCGCGCGGGTCTTCGGGGTCGATGTGCGGGCGCTGGATGAGACCGAATGGCGCGCGGTGCACGCCGCTTTTCTTGAGTACGGTCTTCTACTGTTTGCTGACCAAGCGCTGAGCGCCGCGGAACAGGCAGATTTCGCATCGCGTTTCGGCACCATTGAGGTGCTGGTCGAAGACATGACCACCATTCCGCTTTCGAACAAGGCTCTGGCGGGCGGAACGCTCGAGACGGATACCTTTCAGATGCAGCTGCTCCGAGGCAACGAGGGCTGGCACACCGACAGCTCCTACATGCCGCTCGCGGCGAAGGCCTCGGTGCTCTCAGCGCAGGTGGTGCCCGACGCAGGCGGCGAAACTGAATGGGCGGACGCCCGCGCGGCCTATGACGCGCTCGATCCTGCGCTGCGCGAGCGCATCGCCTCGCTCAACGCGTATCACTCGTATTTCTACTCGCAGGGACGCATGGGCCACGAGGTTGAAGCAGGTGCCGGCTATGGATTCTTCGAAGGCGAGCCGCCGCTGCGTTCGCTGGTGAAAGTGCACCCCGAGACGGGTCGTCCGGCGCTTTATATCGGGCGCCACGCCTGCCGCATACCGGGGATGGACGAGGCCGAGTCGGAAGCGCTGCTCGATGAATTGACTGCTTTTACCTGTCAGCCGCCGCGGGTCTATCGTCACCGCTGGACTGTGGGCGAGCTGGCGGTGTGGGACAACCGCTGCCTGTTGCACCGGGCGCGGCCGTATGACTACCAGACCCCGCGCGTGATGATGCATACCCGGGTCGCCGGCGAGCGGGGCTCCGAGCTGGCATTGAACGCGGCCTAGATCGACCGCTCGGGTTCAGTCTTATGCAGAGCAGGACCGGCGTTCAGCCGGTCCTGCAGGAGAAGACCCGGACTCAGAGGCCCTGCACGTAGGCTGCGATCTCGCGCACCGCCTGCTCATTCAGCGGGGTGGGGTAGAGGCGCACCATCTTGGCGGAGGGATTCTTTATCCATTCGATGGTTCGCTCGAGGTCCATGCGCTCGGCCAGTCCGGTCAGCGCGGGACCAACCATGCCCTCGCCCTGGCCGCCGTGGCAGTTCGCGCACACCTTGGCGTAAAGCTCTTTGCCGTTACCTGGATCCAGGGTGCCGCCCCCGGTGGGCGCTGCGACCGGTCGGGTGGCGCCGCCTGCGGCATCAAGCGCGTAGATGATGAGTGTCGGGCTGCCGGTGACGCCAAAAGTCAGGCGCGAGACGTTACCCGAGGCTGCTGCGACGTACTGACGGCCGTTGCGCATGTAGGTTGTCACGCCGCCGGCCATGGCGCCGCCGGTCTGGTTCCGGTAGAGCAGCCTGCCGTCCCGCGCGTCCAGGGTCAGAAAGTTCCCCTTCATGTCGCCGGCAAAGATCACGCCGCCTGCTGTCGGGGTGATGCCGGAGACAACCGGCCCCTCGGCTTCGTATTTCCAGCGCACCGCACCGATATCCGCGTCGAGCGACACGATCCAGCCGCGGCTCAGTTCGGAAAACTTGATAGTGCCGCCCAGATTGAATTGTCCGGGCTTGAATACAAAGCCCTCGTCAGCCGTGAGCAGCGCGCACCAGTCCACCGCGCCAACCAGAACGGCTTTGTTCTGCCGGTCGAACGCGGGTCCGTTCCACTCCACGCCGCCGAGCGGGCCGGGGCATACCTCGGTGCCGCTGGTGGTCGGCGCGACACCGGCGTTCTTGATCGTCGTGATGGCCGTCTTGAACACGCGTTCCTGGGTTTCGCGGTTGACGCCGTAGACGTAGCCATCCTTGCTGCCGATGGCAACCATGCGCTCGCCCTGGCTGTTGTAGTACAGCATCGGCGCCGCGCCGAGATCGAGGTCCTGACCGTCATTGGACAGCAGCTGGTGATACCACTTTATCTCGCCGGTGCGCGCGTCCAGCACGACCATACTGTTGGTGTAGAGGTTCTCGCCTGGGCGCAGCTCCGGCAGCATGTCGGGCGCCGGGTTGCCGACCGGAACGAAGAGTTCGCCGGCGGCCATATCAAGAGTGAAGGTACTCCACGTGCCGCCGCCGCCGTAGCGCGCGCTGTCGGCTTCCTTCCATGAGTCTGCACCGGGCTCATCCCCGCGCGGGATGGTGTTGAAACGCCAGACCTCGCGACCGCTCATCGCATCGAAAGCGCTGACCCGGCCGCGGATCCCCCAGTCGCTGCCGGCGGCGCCGATGATGACCAGCCCCTGGTAGATCTGCGGGGCTGAGCTGAAGAACTCGCCCTGGTAGGAATCTCCGACCTGGTAAGCCCATACGGTCTTGCCGGTGGCGGCGTCGATCGCCAGCAGCCAGGCATCAAGCGTGCCGCGGTAGAGCATGCCGTTGGCGTAGGCCAGCCCCCGATTGACCCTCAGCGGTGTGCCGCCGGCGTCATTGGCCTCGTGATGATGACGCCAGCGGACGCGGCAGTTGGTCGCGTCAACGGCCAGTGTATCGGTCGCCGTGGTGAAGTAGAGGGTTCCGTCTATCGACAGGATGCCGGTGTGAAACGCACCGACTTCCTCAACTTTAAGGCGACAGACCTCGCCGAGGCGCGCGGCATTATCGACGGTGATCTGGTCGAGTTCGGTGTAACGCTGGCCGTTGACGTTGTGGTTATAGCTGGTCCAGTTGGTGTTACCCGACTGTGCGCTGGCCCCTGCGGTCAGCAGGCTGAGGCAGAGCCACAGGCCGCAGAGAACAGCACGGCGCAGCAGTGACGCTGACGCGCCGATCACGCTTTTCTGCATGACCGTCAGCCTGCAGTCAGCAGCTGGCGCACGGCGGACACGCGCTCGCCGTGACGGGTTTCTTCGCGTCCGTTCAGACGCAGCAGCTCAGCGACCTGCGCATCCGGCTCAGCGTCGGCCCAGGCCTGGTAGGTCAGATCGCCATCTGCTTCGCCCTGTTCGAGCAGGGACATCACCTCTTCGTTGCACGGCACTTCGGTTGGCACCGCTGCCATGAAGGGGTTGTCCTCCCGGGCGGGCAGTTCAAACGGCGCGCCGCCTTTGAGCTTGATTGCTTTCAGCAGGCGGTGCGCGTGACCGCGCTCCTCGGCAGCGTTGCGTTCGAGCATGCCGCGTGCCTCGGTGTTCGCTACACCGGAGGCCAGCGCCTGATAAAACGCTTCGCCCCAGCATTCGATCATGGCCAGCACCTGCATGTCTTCAACGGAAAGTTGCTGACGGTCTTTCAGATACATGAATGCTTCGACGGCATCGGACGGCATATCGGCGGGTAGTGTGGCCATGAGGCACCTCAAGCTGTTCAGAAAAATCGCTGCGCAAGGTATCGAAGCGCCGCCCAGAACGCCACACCTGCGGCGACGCTCAAGATCCTAATGTTCATCCTGGGCTTCCGGAGCAGAGGCTGCCCATACAGCCCGCAGCGGACAGACTTACGCCTGCGCTGGCCGCTATCAGGAGGAAATACCGTAAGCTAGCGCCGCTTCGGTGCGCGCAGCGGAATGGCCTGGCAGGGTCCCGGCCTGCAGCCCCGACGCGTTTCTGCCCGTCACTTGCTTTGTCCCACCGGGATTGTTGTCGCTATGAGTTGTCAGCACCACGAAGAGCACTCGAGGACCCGCGGCGACAGCTGTCACGGGGCACCTGCGCAGCCGGCGTCGGCGTGTCACGCAGAGCCCGTCGCCGCGTCCTGCCATGTGCCGGCGGCGACGACGACCTGTTGTCACGGCGGATCCGGCGGCGTCCTGGCGGTGCCGCCGTCAGCGACCGCCTGGACCTGCCCGATGTGTCCCGGGGTAGAGAACGACGGTCCGGGAGATTGCCCGCACTGCGGTATGGCGCTCGAGCCGCCGCTGCGGCGGGCGGAGGTCAAATGGTTCTGCCCGATGTGCCCCGGGGTCACGGCGGAGGGACCCGGAATATGCCCGCAGTGCGGCATGGCGCTCGAGGGATCGGCACTGGATCCTCAGGCTGAGGACCCGGAACTACGGGACATGCAGCGTCGGTTCTGGCGCGCTCTTGTGCTGACCCTGCCCATCGCGGTGCTGGCTATGGGACCAATGATCCCGGGGTGGCCGCTGCGCGACGCGCTGAGCGCCAGCACGAGTCGCTGGGTGGAGGCGCTGCTCGCCACACCGGTCGTGTTCTGGATTGGCCTGCCGCTGCTGGGGCGGGGGGTAAGGTCACTGAAGACCTGGAACCTGAACATGTTCACGCTGATTTTCTTAGGTGTCGGCTGCGCTTACCTGTTCAGCCTGTGCGCGCTGTTGGCGCCCGGTTGGTTTCCGACCGCAATGCGGACAGAGGAAGGCGGCGTTGGCGTTTATTTCGAAGCGTCAGCGGTGATCATCACGCTGATTCTGCTCGGCCAGGTGCTGGAACTCCGCGCGCGTGCGCGGACGGGGAGCGCACTGCGCGCGCTGCTGGAGCTCGCGCCCTTGTCTGCGCTGCGACTTGAGGACGACGGCGCCGAGCGCGAGGTGGCACTCGATCAGGTGCAGCCCGGTGACCGGCTGCGTGTGCGCCCCGGGGGCAAAGTCCCGCTGGACGGCGTGCTCCTCGACGGTAGCAGTCACATAGACGAATCCATGCTGACCGGCGAAGCCGCGCCGGTGCCGAAAGCATGCGGCGACCGGGTCATCGGCGGCACCGTTAACGCGCACGGCAGTTTCGTCATGCGCGTTGAGCAGGTCGGCGCGGACACCCTGCTGGCGCGCATCGTGCAGCTGGTTGCGGACGCGCAACGCTCGCGGGCGCCGGTGCAGCAGCTGGCCGACCGCGTGGCCGGAGTTTTCGTGCCGGCGGTGGTGATCTGCGCACTGCTGGCCGCTGCGCTCTGGTTGGGGTTCGGACCCGAGCCGCGTCTGGCGTTCGCCTTGGTCAGCGCCGTATCGGTACTCATCATTGCCTGTCCGTGCGCGCTGGGCCTGGCTACCCCCATGTCGATCACGGTCGCTACCGGGCGGGCTGCGGGCGTGGGTGTGCTGTTCCGCAATGCCGAAACCTTCGATCGCCTGCGCGAGGTCGACACCCTGGTGATCGACAAGACAGGCACCCTGACCACAGGGCGGCCGACCGTGCAGCACATCGAGACCGTCGCAGGTGCCGACGGCAGCGAGCTGCTGGCGCTGGCGGCTGCGGTGGAGAGCAGTAGCGAGCATCCGCTTGCGCGGGCGGTAGCGGCTGCGGCCAGTGAGCGTGCTGTGACTGTACCGAAGGCGCTGGATTTTTCAGCGCAGCCAGGACGCGGGGTGAGCGCGCGCGTCGGTAGCCAGCGTGTCGCGCTTGGTAATGCGCGCATGCTGACCCATCCTGATCCCGCGGTTCTGGCGTGCGGCGAGCGTCTCGCGCAGCAGGGTCATTCGCTGATCTACGTGGAAGTGGACGGCGAGACCCGCGGGGTGCTCGCGATTGCCGACGCGGTCAAGCCGGATGCAGTCCGAGCTGTGGCTGCTCTCAGGGACAGCGGTCTGGACGTGATAATGCTGAGCGGTGATCAGCAGGTGACAGCGCAGCAGGTCGCAGAGCAGGTCGGGATCGCAAAGGTGCATGCCGGGATGCTGCCGGATGAGAAGCTTGCGGTGATCAGCGAACTGCAGCGCGCCGGGCGTGTGGTGGCGATGGCTGGCGATGGCATCAATGACGCACCGGCGCTGGCACAGGCCGACGTCGGCATCGCGATGGGCAACGGCACGGACATTGCGATGGAGAGCGCGGGGGTCACGCTGGTGAAAGGCGACCTGATGGGGATCGTGCGCGCGCGTCGACTGTCCATGGCAACGATGCGCAATATTCGTCAGAACCTGTTCTTCGCGTTCGTTTATAACGTCGCGGGCGTGCCCATCGCGGCCGGCGCGCTTTACCCGTGGTTCGGCGCGATGCTGAGCCCGATGTTTGCCGCCGCGGCGATGAGTCTGAGTTCCGTCTCCGTGATCGGGAACGCGCTGCGACTTGCGCGGGCACGGGTGTGAATCAGAACGCTGCCGCCACAACGACAGGTATATCGAACATGCTCGATAAGGACACGATTCAGATGCTCGCGGCACGACTCGAAGAAGCCGAGCGCAGCCGCACCCAGATCCCGCAGTTTTCGCTTGAATTCCCGTCGATGACAATCGAGGACGCTTATGCTGTGCAGCGCGCCTGGATGGCGCTCAAGTTTGCTGCCGGGCGACAGCTGCGCGGGCGTAAGATTGGCCTGACCTCGCGCGCCATGCAGCGCGCTTCCAACATCACCGAGCCTGATTACGGCGCTCTCCTCGACGACATGTTTTTCGAGTCGGGCAGCGAGATCCCGATGGCGCGATTCATTGAACCGCGCATTGAGGTTGAGCTGGCGTTCGTGCTGCAGCGTCGACTTGAAGGGGAGCACTGCTCGATTTTCGATGTGCTCAACGCGACCGATTACGTGATGCCGGCGCTCGAGATTATCGACGCCCGGATCCAGCGCACTGATCCGGTGAGTGGCGTGACGCGCAAGGTTTTCGACACCATTTCCGACAATGCCGCAGACGCCGGCGTGATTACCGGCGGTCGACCGGTACGCCCGCATGATATTGACCTGCGCTGGGCGGCGGCCGTGTTCTACCGCAACGGGGTGGTCGAGGAATCGGGCGTCGCGGCGGCGGTACTGAACCACCCGGCCAACGGAGTGGCGTGGCTGGCGCGGCGGCTTGCCCACTACGGTGAAGCATTGGAACCCGGCCAGGTCATTCTCTCCGGGTCGTTTACCGGTCCGGTGTTCGCCCGCGCCGGTGATACGTTTCACGCGGATTACGGACCTCTGGGCGCCATCACCGCCCACTTCGCCTGAAGTCCATGGAGCTCAAGCAGAACCTTTTCAAACGTGCCCTGGCCGCCCGTCAGGTCCAGTTCGGGCTGTGGCAGGCGCTGGCGAACCCGGTGACCGCAGAGATCTGCGCTGCAGCTGGTTTTGACTGGCTGCTGTTTGACGGCGAGCACGGTCCTAACGACATTCCGGCGCTGCTTGCGCAGCTGCAGGCGGTGAGCGCTTATCAGACCCACGCGGTCGGCCGGGTCACTATTGGCGATACAGCCCTCATTAAGCAGTACCTCGATATCGGCTTTCAGACGCTGCTTGTGCCGCTGGTGGAAAGCGCGGAGCAGGCTGCCGCGCTGGTCCGCGCCTGTCGCTATCCGCCGGCTGGTGTGCGGGGCGTCGGCAGCGGTGTTGCCCGCGCGTCGGCGTTCAATCGGATCCCGGACTACCTGGCACGCGCCGACGGGGAGATCTGCCTGCTGGTGCAGGTCGAAACTGTTAAAGGTCTTGCCGCGCTCGACGCCATCGCGGCGACAGAGGGGGTCGACGGCGTGTTCATCGGTCCGGCCGACCTGGCAGCTGCAATGGGCCATCGCGGGCAGCCGGGGCACGCCGAGGTGCAGCAGGCGATTGCTGACGCGTTCCGACGGATCGCCGCGGCGGGCAAGCCCTCAGGCTGTCTCTCGGCGGATGAAACGCTGGCGCGTCGCTATCTGGAGCTCGGCTGCACCTTTCTTGCCGTGGGTACTGATATCGCGCTGCTCGCGCGCGGCTCAAGCGACCTCGCGCAGCGTTTCACGGGGGGTGACTACGGGGTGGGCACGGCGGACGGCAGCTACTGAGGCGGCAACGTCCGCCGCGCGGGGCGTCAGAATTTTTTCAGCTGGTGTCCGCCGGCAACGTATTCCTGCATCATCTCCAGAGCCCTTGGGTCGCTGCCGATCAGGGCCGCGAACAGGTCGCCTTCCTCGTCGACCCCGTCAGCGGTGGTCTTGCCCCAGCTTGAGCGCAGCACC
Source organism: Gammaproteobacteria bacterium (assembly GCA_038116745.1). Lineage (GTDB taxonomy): Bacteria > Pseudomonadota > Gammaproteobacteria > JAYODW01. The sequence continues at coordinate 1,699 of JAYODW010000065.1, read as the reverse complement.
TGTTTGATCGCGGCCAGCGCTGCGGCCGGTTTGTCGAGAAATTCCCGCGCGATCTCGTGCGCCGCCGCCAGCACATCCCCCTCGATGTAGTGATGCACCAGCCCTTCGGCTGCAGCTTCCTGCGGGTGGAAGGTGCGGCCGCGCAGGACCCATTCCAGCGCCTTGCCCGTGCCGACCAGGCGCGCCAGACGGGTGGTGCCGCCCGCGCCGGGCAGGATCCCGACGAGGATCTCCATCTGCCCTATGGTGTAGTCGCCGGGACCGGCGAGACGGATGTCGCAGGCCAGGGCCAGCTCACAGCCGCCCCCGCCGCACCAGCCGTTGATCGCCGCGATGGTTGGTTTGCGCGAGTTATCGATGTTTTCCCACAGCATGCGCAACGGCGTACGCGCGAAGCGGGGATCGGGCTGGCCGCGCTCGCGACGGGCTTTGAGCGCAGCCGTCATTTCGATGATCTCTTCGACCGAAAAATGCCTGATAAAGACGTCCGGCAGCCCGCCGGTGAACACGATGACGCGCACTGCTTCGTCATTTTCCAGCTGTTCAAAGATGGCGCTGGTCTGCGCCACCATGTCTGAGGTGAAAAAACCTTTCGGGGGATTGGTGAATGTGACGGTCGCGATGCCGTTCTCAATGGCGCAATCGACTGTACCCATGGTGTGGCGCTCCTGTGTTTGTATGAGTGGCGTATTCCGCCCGTGGGCAGCTGTCTGCGCGGGCGACAATGGTTGGCTCGGCTACCATACGGCAACGCCGGCGCGGCAGGGTAACCAGAAAACGGAGAGCGGAAGATGACGGTAGCGAATTGCTGGGATGATGCGAACGAGTATGACTTTGAGGCGATCAGCGACGGACTCAATCGCTACCTGCGGCTGAAGGCGATGCCGATCGGTATGAAGCGTTTCAGGACGGTAGCCGAGATGGAAGCTGTGCCGCGGATCCGCCGACCCGACCCGTCAGAAAAATTTGCGACCGACCAGATCGTGGGCCAATGCCGCTGGATCGGGTGGACCATCGGCATCACCATGGACAATCTCATGGGCGCCCAGTGCGGGGCTGTGATCGGACTGCATCCGCGCGACGAGGAATGGCTTTCGGGTGACCGCATGCACGGGGTGTGGTTCGGGACGCTCGAGGACAGTGCAGCGCATCAGGCGGCGATGAGCTGCGCCTCCTATGGTGACTACGCTGCCATGGCGGTCTCGCCGCTGACTTCCGGACGGCTCGATAATCCCGATATCTGTCTCATCTACGCCACCCCGGGACAGATGGTGACCCTGATCAACGGCCTCCAGTACACGGGTTACCGCAAGTACACCTTTACCGCCGTCGGGGAGAGCGCCTGCGCGGATTCCTGGGGACGTGCACTGGCAACCGGCGAACCTTCGGTATCGATCCCCTGCTACGCCGAGCGGAAATTCGGCGGTGTGCAGGACGACGAACTGCTGATCGCGCTGCCGCCCAGCTATCTGCCCAAGCTGGTGGAGGGGCTCGCCGCACTGAGTCGCAACGGCCTGCGCTACCCGATCCCGAACCATGGGATCCAGAAATCGCCGCTCGACAGCATCGAGACGAGCTACGGCAAGAGCTGAGAGGCTTATTCCGAGGTAACAGATAAGGTGTCCCGCCTGGACCAGGTGGTGTGTTGCAAAACACCTGTACGAAAGTGCTATTGCTGCCGCGGCCCGGGCTGGTGAAA
>JAYODW010000064.1:0-14964 GCA_038116745.1 Gammaproteobacteria bacterium | reverse complement strand
CCGCCGGCCGGCTCCCGCAGCGCGCCCCGCCGCCGCGGGCTCCGACGTGTGGGAAGAATTCTGAGCAACGACGACGGATTGCGAACACAACCCCGGTTGCACGGACTGCCGCTAGCACCCGGGCACGAACAGAGAACATGGAAACGACTCCGGCACACGCAGACCATGACTGCATTCAAGCCGAAGCCGATTCCTGGAAGGCCAGGACACCTGTTACCCACCGGGGCAGACCGGGTCCGTAATTGATCAGGAGACGAAGATGGACGCAGCCAAGTCCCCACCCCAGGGAATCGAGATGGCAATGAACGACGTCTCGAGCGATGCCGAGCAATATCTGACCTTTTTCCTGAACGGCGAGGAATACGGTGTCGACATCCTGCGCGTCCAGGAAATCAAGGGATGGACATCGACGACAAAGATCCCGAATACCCCGGACTACATTCGCGGGGTGATGAACCTGCGCGGCGCGATCGTGCCGATTATCGACCTGAGAATGCGCTTCTCCATGCCCTCAGTGGAGTACACCGCTACAACCGTCGTCATCGTGCTGAAGCTCGAAACCGAGTCGGGCGAGCGTACCGTTGGCTTCGTCGTCGATGCAGTGTCAGACGTCTACAATGTCTCCGGTGAGCAGCTCAAGCCGGCCCCCGATTTCGGGGAACATGTGCATACGGAGTTCGTCCGCGCGCTCGCAACGGTAGATGAAAAGATGGTCATTCTGCTCGACATCGACCGTCTGCTCACGCGCCAGGATATGGAGACCGCCGCGCACTAAGGCACCACCAGCGCGCAGGTACACCGTCGATTTTTTAATGAGAGCTCAATGCAATGACTGACGGCAGCCCCATTCCCCTAGGCAGCGCGATGCGCGTCGCCGACGTGACCGAACTTAAAGCGGCCTGTGACCTGATGACCGGCGACCTCAACCTGGATGCGAGCGAAATCGAAACCGTCGATGCAGCGGTACTCCAGTATCTGGTCGCTTTGCGTCGTCACTGCGACGCCGAAACCCGCAATTTTGCCGTCCTGAATCCATCGGCAGCGTTCATCAAAGCCGCTGCGTTGATCGGTTTTCAAGCGGAACTTGGTCTCTCCGCGCCTGCCTGAAAGCACACACCATGGCAGGGGAAGCCCACGCAAAAACACGCGAGTTCGAATTTACCGACAGGCACTTCAACCTGCTGAGGAAGCTCGTCGCGCAGCAGGCGGGGATCACCCTCAACGACTCCAAGCGGGAGCTGGTTTACGGCCGCATCACGCGCCGCATCCGCGCGCTCCACTTGCGGAGCTTCGACGACTACTGCCATCTGATCGAGTCCGGCGACGAGGACGAAATGGTCGAGTTCGTGAATGCCATCACGACCAACCTGACCTCATTTTTCCGCGAGAACCACCACTTCGAGTTTCTGTCTCAGACAGCGATACCAAGCTTTCTGAAGATAAACGAGCGGTCGCGGCGCATCCGCATCTGGTCAGCTGGATGCTCCACCGGAGAAGAGCCCTACAGCATCGCCATGACGCTGCTTGAGTCGGTGCCCAACCCTTCGCGCTGGGACATGCGCATCCTGGCGACCGACATCGACTCCAATGTCGTCGCGACGGCTCGCGCCGGACTCTACGGAGAAACCCGGCTGCAGGGCATCACAGCGGCACGTCGCAAACAATGGTTTTTACCTCCCGAACGAGCCGGTGGCCCATCACAAGTCAAACCCGAGGTATCCGAGCTAATACGCTTCGCCCCGCTTAATCTCATGCAGGAATGGCCCTTCAAAGGACCTTTCGATGCTATATTTTGTCGTAACGTACTGATTTATTTCGATAAACCCACACAGCAAATGCTGTTCCAGCGCTTCCGCAAAAAGACTGCAGAGCACGGCTACCTGTTCATCGGGCATTCGGAGTCAATGTTCGGGGCGGACATAGATTACGAGCTGATCGGTCGTACGACCTACCGGATAAACCGAGGCCGCTGACGGTGAGCGCCTCGTCCTGGGTCACCCGTCGCCTGCGACCCGTCGACCAGCATGAGTTCGGCAGAATCCAGCATGGCTTCGACCGCACGCTGCACCTGCCGGTCGCCAAGATCCTGCCAGGTGAGTTTTACGCCACCAGTGACGACGAGCTGATCATCACGACCCTCGGCTCCTGCGTGTCAGCCTGCCTCTGGAGCCCGGAGTTCGGCGTCGGCGGCATGAACCACTTCATGCTGCCAGAAGCGGGCCCGAGTCACATCGATGCGCGGGCGATCCAATCAGGCGGCGAAGCCGCGCGCTATGGGTCTTTTGCGATGGAGCACCTGATCAACACAATTCTCGCAACCGGTCTACGGCGCGAGGATCTGCGCGCGAAGATAGTGGGTGGTGGGAAGGTGCTGTCGATTGCGACCGACATCGGCGCGCGCAATATAGAGTTTGTCCGCGCGTTTCTAGCTACCGAGGGAATCGAGATCATCGGTGAAAACGTTGGCGGGGAAAGCGGTCGCCAGGTCCGGTTCAGGCCGGCAACCGGTGGCGCCCAGGTGCGCTCGCTCGGGGCCACGAGCCGCCGTACCATTGCCAGCGAAGAAGACTCGTACCGTCGTTCACTGAAGGACCAACCAGCGACTGGCGATATCGAAATGTTCTGAGGTCATCACAATGAGCAATCCGGCGGACCCGATCCGTGTTCTTATCGTCGATGACTCCGCGCTGATCCGCAAAATGCTGCGCGAAATCCTCAGTGCCGACCCCGCCCTTGAAGTCGTCGGTGCGGCCACCGATCCACTCATGGCGCGGGACATGATCAAGCGCCTCAATCCTGACGTTCTAACCCTGGACGTCGAGATGCCGAAAATGGACGGCATCACCTTTCTCGGCAATCTCATGCGGCTGCGACCGATGCCCGTCGTCATGATCTCCTCGCTGACCGAGCAGGGCGCAGATGTCACGCTTGAGGCCCTCGAAATCGGCGCTTTTGACTTTGTGACCAAACCCAAGCTCGATGTCAGTCGTCAACTCGAGACCTACGCTGAAGAAATTACGGGGAAAGTCAAAGCCGCATCAAAAGCACGGGTTCGCGCCTACGATCCGACCCGGGTCAGGCAGGCAGCTACCAGCACCACCGCGCGACGCTCGTTGTCAAAGTTTGATCTGACGCACAAAGTTATCGCGATCGGAGCGTCCACGGGCGGTACCGAGGCCATCCGCGAGGTCCTGGAGCGCATGCCCTCGGACGGACCGGCGATCGTCGTCACGCAGCACATTCCGGAAAAGTTCAGCCTGCCCTTTTCGCAGCGTCTCGGCCGGACCTGCGCCATGCGCGTATTCCACGCGGAGAACGGGCAGCAGATCGTGCCGGGGCACGTCTACATTGCGCCCGGCCATCTGCACATGACGGTAGAGCGCAGCGGCGCGCGTTACGAAGTGCGCCTGCACGACACCGAGCTGGTCAATCGGCACCGACCGTCGGTCGATGTCATGTTCAACTCGGTTGCCGCCAACCTCGGCAGCAACGCCGTGGGCGTTCTGCTCACCGGCATGGGCGCAGACGGTGCCCGCGGCATGCTGGCCATGCGCGAGGCCGGCGCTTTCACCATCGCTCAGGACGAGGCCACCGCGGTCGTCTGGGGCATGCCCGGAGAAGCGGTAAAACTGAACGCCGTAGATCAGGTGCTGCCTCTGAACAAGGTCGCCGAGGCCGCCCTGCGCGCGATTGTGCCAGCGGAAAGCCGGAGCTGACTGAGGGCGCGCGCCGCTCAGGCCATGGCAGACCGGATAAGGGCTGCTGACGTCTCACACATGCCTGACTCGTCATCACTCGCCCGGCGCAGGCGCGCGGCGACGTTCTTGTGATAAGGCGTCGCGCCGATCGGGTCGCAGTCATCGCTGGCGGAAAGCTGATTAATCCGTGGCCCGACGGTAACCTGCGTGCCGTCCGGCAAACGATGGCGCATACCGTAACCGTGCGGCAGAGTGGCGTAACCGGCCTGTAGCGTGGCGTCGGCCTCGGCCCGAGCGGTAAGCGCCCCCGTCGCCGTTTCCACGGTTATCCAGCCCTGGTCTGCGACCCCGAGCCGCTCCAGGTCCGACGGGTGCACCCGCAGACTCCCCTCGGTGTCCTTTCCGCGCCATCGCGGCGTGCGGATGATCTGATTGGCGTTGTACTGTCGCCGCTGTCCAAGTGACACGACAAATGGATAGTCCGGATCCGGCTTATCCGCAGCCGGGTCCAGGCCGCGCAACCACTCGAGCATCTCCGGGATCTCCAGGCGCACGCGGCGATCTCTATAACCCAGCAACTCCCACACGTCCTCGAACTCGTTCACGCTGAACGGTGTTCCAGACGGGGATCCGATCAGCCTGTCGAACAAAGCCTCAGCAAGCGCCGCACCCTCTGCCTCGGAGTTCAGCGCGCGCTGCACCGCCTGCGGGCTGCGCGCCGCAAGCCGCTGACAGGCGGGCCACAGGATGACCGTCGAGGCCGCACCCCGGGGCAGCGTCTCGCCCAGCGTGAGATACAGGATGAGTGCGGCCACAGCCGCAAAAGCCGGTTCCTGTCCGAACAGCGCCTGCAGGCCTTCAGCAAAAGCAGAGCGATCATCGGCGGCCAGTGCCGTCAGCGCCGCGAGCTGCTCCGACGCCGGCAGTAGCCCCAGACGCCGCGCAAGTTCCGCGTAGATGGCCGCTTCCACCCGGGTCTCTGCGTATGGCTCAAACAACGGCTGCCGGACGTGGAAATAATTCACCGGGAACGAGAAGGTGAAATAGGTGAACTCCCATTTTTCGTATTGCGAGGCAGCAGGCAGGACATAGTCCGCCAGGGCCGCGGTTTCGGTCATCGCGACATCCACGACTACAAGCAGATCCAAAGCTTTGAGCGCTTCTTCGGTTGCTGCGGAATTAGCCGCTGTATTTGCCGGATTGGCGCTATCGACCAGCAGCGCGCGTAGACGCTCGGGCGCCTCACTCAGGATCTCGGCGGCGAGCCGATTCGGCGGATAAAGCCCCATGATCTGTTCCTGGCCGGTTACCAGGGAGCGCGCACCCCTCGAGTTGCCCAGTAATGGCTGCAGCCAGGTATGGATCGCCTGCGTGCCGGGACGTCCGAAATTGCCGGTCAAAAGAAAAAGCAGATTACCCAGATACGAATTGAGCGTTGAGTTACGCCCCATCTCGATACCCAACTCAGTGCGCAAAGTCATGCTGGGCGCAGCCATGATCATCTCTACCGCGCGCCTTACTTCCTCAGCGCCGAGCCCGGTCTGCTCGATCCAGGCGGTCACCGGGATCTGCGCGATCACCGGACGCACCGCTTCCCAGCCGAAGGTATGCTCGTCGATGAATGATTCATCCAGCCCACCGGCGTCAAGCAGCAGTTTCAGCATCGCACCAAAGAGGTAGGTATCGGTGCCGGGTTTCAGCTGCAGATGCAGGTCGGCCAGCTCAGCGTCCCGCGTTCGGACCGGGTCGACCACAATGATGCGACGCTCTGCCGCGTGCGCGACCTCTTTCAGATGGGAACGGGCGCCCGGCTCGCACTGGGCCTGCCAGATACTGCTGCCCCAGGCGATGAGCAGCGCAGTGTCTTCCATCTGCGCGGTGTGGTTGCAGTTCTGCGCGCCGAACATTCGCCCGTTCACCCAGAAACGTCCCGATTTTTCCTGTGCCAGCGCGCTGTAGAACTCCGTTGCTCCGAAAGCGCGCATCATGGTGATGCCGTAGCCACCACCAGAATGGTTGCCCTGCCCACCGCCGCCATAGTGGCCCAGGGCCCGGGCACCGTGCTGTGCCCGGATGCCGAGCATCCGCTCCGCGATCTCATCCAGCGCCGTCTCCCAGTCAACAGGCTCAAAAGAACCGTCTGCGCGGCGTCGTAGGGGTGTACTCAGGCGTCCGCCGCGGTCCTGATAGTGATCAATTTTTGCGGCCTTCTGACACAGATAGCCGGCCGAACGCGGATGATCGCGGTCGCCGCGTACTCGGGTAATTCTGGCGCCTTCGGTTTGAACCTCAAGACCACAGTTGGCGTAGCACAGGATGCAGGCCGTCTTACGCCATGGAGAGTTGCTCATCTTCGTGCTCATCTGCGCGGAAAGGCCAAGAGCCTGCCTTGCCAGGAGTCGCTTTTCAAGACGACCTGCCCGGCGCTTCGATCGCCGGTGATCCGGGTAAAGAACGTGTCCGTAAGCGACACGTTATTCGGAAGGTCAGGGGAGCCCACGATTGCACAACACCGAAAGTCCGGCAGGCGCTTCCGTCGCCGTAACACGATGCGCCGTTCCGCGCCCCGCTCTACTGCTGGGTGGTGCGGGATTGATACCCGTGATTGGGCTGAGCACGTGGATATTGGTGCTGCCGGACAGCAACCAGCCGCTGACTGCTCTGATAGGCTACTGCGCCACGATTCTGGCCTTCCTCGGCGGGGCGGAATGGGGGCTGGCTGCCCCGCAAGGTGGGACGAAAGGAGTGCTCTGGCGGCGTTTCAGCTTAAGCGTCGTGCCGTCCCTGCTCGGCTGGCTAGCGCTGCTGCTCCAGTCTCGCCCGGCCATCGCGATTCTGCTGTCAGGTTTCGTCTGGACAGTTGTCTACGACCACAGGTTAGGGTTAGTGGGCGATGCTCCGGAATGGTATCCGCGTCTGCGCTGGCCACTCAGCCTCGTGATGATTGCCTGCCTCATCGCTGTACTCAGCATCTTGGAACACTAGGATGGCAGACGACCATGCAGCCAGTGGGGCACAGCCGCTTGAGAACGTCTGGGACTATCCCCGACCGCCGCTTCTGGAAGCAACGCCGCTGCGCCTGAGGGTGCTGCATCGGGGCGCTGTCATCGCCGACACGCGCTGTGGCTTCCGCGTTCTCGAGACCAGCCATCCGCCTTGCTACTACCTGCCACCGGCCGATACTGACCGGCAGCTGCTGCTACCGGAATCGCGGCAGTCCTTCTGCGAGTTCAAAGGGCTGGCCCGATACTGGTCTGTGCGCGTTGGGAACGAAATCGCATCCTGCGCGGCGTGGTCGTATAACGCACCTTCATCAGCGTTTTCGGCTATCGCCGGACACTTCGCCTTTTACGCGTCGGCGGTCGACGAGTGCTGGGTGGGTGACGAGCTTGTTGTCCCGCAACCCGGCGACTTCTACGGCGGTTGGATCACCAGCAACCTGCAGGGGCCGTTCAAAGGCGCACCGGGAACGGCCGCCTGGTAGAGCAACGCAGGCGGCATGCTGGCCGGAGCAGGTCAGGGCGAACCCGCGCTTGCTACAGCGACCTGGCAGGTCTCGATTCGCGCATTGCGCGCACCGCTCTGTATGTCTTCAAGCTCACCTTCATAGGTCAGGGCAAAGAGGGTTTTCCCCTCAGCGCCGCCGAGATTACAGGCGACCGCGCATTTCCCGGGGCAGGGCGCGATGTCGGTGACCTGTCCGCCCTCTTCGACCCGCACGAACTCGCCGGTCATGAAGCTCGCGATCCAGACACCACCTGCCGCGTCCAGGCAGATCCCATCCGGCGTCCGTTCACCGAGTTCGGCCCAGACCCGGCGCCCGCTGAGCTGGCCATCAGCCGACAGGTCGAAGGCTGTCAGACAGTGGCCAAAGGTCTCGGCGCAGATCATTGTGCGACCATCGGGCGTAATGACGGTGCCGTTCGGAAAGTTCAGGCCAGTCGCTGCCACGCTGGTGCTGCCGTCCGGCGCCACCCTGACCAGATCTGCAAGCGCCGGCTCGGCACCACTGAACAGGTCGTAACCAAAATTGCCCACGTAGATGTTCCCGTGGCGGTCACAGATGGAATCGTTGGTATCACCGCTCGCGAGCGCGCTGAGGTCAGCGTATTCGCTCACGCTGCCATCCGCGCCCACCAGCAGCAAGCGGCGATCAGCCATGGACACCACGACCAGACGTCCATCAGGCAGGAAACACAGCCCTGAGGGCCGGTTCGGCACCTCCGCAATCCGCTCGCAGACACCATCCTCCGACATGGCGTGCACAGCATGGCCCCACATGTCGGAAAACCACAGACGACCTTGATGCCAGCGCGGTCCCTCGAGGAACACGAACCCCTCAGCCAGCACCTTGAGTTCTAACTCAGCCATTGTCTTTCCCCCTCTCTGAAAAAATCTGTTTGGCGGTTCGGCTGCGGCAAAGATTGCGCCCTGAAGAAAACGGCCCTCAGTCGTCCCGCAGCCCGAACAGCCGGTCGAGATCCGCTCGCCCGGGGTCCGCCTCCCCCGTCGGCGGTGCCTCACCGAGGCCGAACAGGGCATCGAGCTCTACCCTGCTCGCCGCAGCGTTCACGCTTCCGCTGCCTTTGAACGCGCCCGGTGTCGCCTTGAAGTAATCGCAGAAATTCGCACGTTCCTTGTTGTTGACCTGGACCGCGATCGGTTCGTCGCAGGCATCCGACACTGACGGATTAAAAAAACGACACAGCTTGCACGCGTGCAGATCGGCATTGCACGACGGGCAGACTTCCTCTCGTCTGAGGGGAAACAGCTCTTGCGGCAGCGGCGCACCGCATCGCCAACAGCCTATGGCGTCAGATTCCAAGCCAAATTCTCACCTGATAAGCAGAGCTCAATCCGCGCGCAGTATCAAAACCGCGCCGGCAGGTAGCCGCCCGGGTCTATCTCGGGTGCGACCCCCGCCACACAGTCGGCGACCAACTTACCCGCACCCGGCGCCATGGTCCAACCGAGGTGTCCATGGCCAGCGTTAATGAACAAACCGCGGCAGGGCGTTTCTCCCATCAGCCCGACGCCATCCGGGCTCATCGGGCGAAACGCGGCCCACTGCTGACACTGCTGTCGATCGACGCCCGCTGCGCCAACGGGGTACAGCGCTTGGAGCAGGGTGAATAAATTCTCCACGCGCCCCGGACTCAAAGTGGCATCGAAACCAGCGAACTCGGCTGTGCCGGCAACACGCAGGCGCGTGCCAAGGGGACACACCGCCGCATGAAAATGTTCATCGATAACCGGCACGGCCGGGGCCTGCGCCCAGCTGTCGGTGGGCAGGGTCAGGGAATAACCCTTTACCGGTTGAATAGGAACTCGCACTCGGGCTGTCGCCAGCAGACGCGCGCTGTTGCTGCCCGCAGCGACCACGCAGCTGTCGATTTCGCGTTCAACGCCGTCGACAATCAACGCCTGCACGCGGGCGCCCCGGACCAGAAACCGCTCCACGTTCGCACCGTACTCGAATGCCACACCAGCCTGTTCACAGCATCGTGCGAGCTCGCAACAAAACTTATGCGCGTCACCGGAGACGTCGCCCGGGAAATGTATCCCGCCGCTGAGCTGATCAGTAATCGGCGCCAGCGCAGGTTCGAGCGCACCAACACCGGCCGCATCGAGCAGGGTGTACGAAACATCCCAGTCGCGGCAGCGCGCAGCGACGCGCGCTGCATTATCAAGCTCGGCTGCGGTCCGATAGACCTTGAGCGTACCGCGTCCGGCACGGTCGAACTCGAGTGGCAGCGATGACAGCTCCCGCTCAAGCACCGTCAGCGAATATGCCGCCAGGCGCGCGTTGCTCAGCAGATTCTCGTTGAATCGCTGCGGCCGGGCGTTGCGAAAAAACTGCCAGGCCCAGGGCAACATGCCCAGCAGCGCACGTGGTCGGATGAGCAGAGCGGAATCTTCGCGCCCGAAGGTCTTCAGTACCTGCGCCAGAACACCGGGTTCGTTCCAGGGACTGGCCTGGCTGGCGTGAAGCATGCCGCCGTTGGCGAAGCTCGTGCCCAGCCCAGGACCCGCGCCACTCTCAAGAACCTCCACATCGAGTCCATGACGACGCAGAAACCACGCCGTGGTCAGACCCAGAAGACCGGCACCGACTATCGTGCAACGCACAACCGAGAACCAGTCATCTCAGCGTCAGAGGGAATCGAACGCGATCCGCAACCCTGCGTAGACGGCAGCACCGGGGGACTGTGCGCTGAAAATCTCTTCATAGTCGTCATCGAGCAGGTTTTCGCCACGAGTATATATCTCGACTCCCGGAACGATGGCGTAACTGACATGAACCCCAAGCAGCGTGTACGCAGACAGGGTGACGCGTTGATTGTAGGTGGGAGGAACAAACGCGATGTCCTGCTGCTCGCCGGTTACATCCACGTATGCATGCAGCTGCAGACGTTTATTGTCCGACAGCCAGTGCAGCGCCGCGCCCCCCGCATGTTCTGGTCGACGGATCTCGTCTACCCGCGCACCGGTGCCGGCGTCTCGCTCATCCGCGTCCAGGAAGGTGTAGTAACCGCGAAACCGCACTGACCAGGGCAACTCGAGGTTACCTTCGAATTCCAACCCGCGGCGGTGGCTCATGCCATCGAGGTTAAGCGCAGTCGCGGAGCTGAAATCCACGCTGAAAACGTACCCGTTGATTTCATCGCGCAGATTTTCCTGAAACCAGGTCAAACTGAGGCTGGCCCGCTCGGACCACAGGCTCTGCGCCACGCCCACTTCCCAGCCGCGGGAACGCTCAGGTTCAAGGCCCGGATTACCGATAAAAACGGTGGGGCCACCGCTTGAATAGCCGAACCGCTCAATGAATGTCGGCGCTTTCTGCCCGGTCGCGTAGGCAGCATGCAGCCGTGTCTGCGTCAGGGGGACCAGTGCGCTTACCGCCGTGCGGTACGTGGTGACGTCCTTGAAATCGGAGTTGAGGTCGCGACGCACGCTCGCTGACAGTGAGAAGCTCTGCAGCAGATCGGCGTGATACTCGGCAACCACACCCGTGCTGTGCATGCCCCTGCGCTGATTCGGATCCCCCCACGCGGTCACCATACCGCGCTGCACGAAACGCTGGTACTCATGGTCCACCGCGACCGTCAGACTCTGGTTGGAAAGCCAGTCCACCTCCTCGGGCAAAAGCAGCGTGCTCTGATAGGTCAACTCGTAGCGATCGCTGGCCGCGGCCGTCCAGCTCCATGAGTCTGCAAAGTCACGTTCCGTCGACGACCAGTTTGCCGCTATCTCGTTAAGGCAGCGCTGGTCGAACAACCCGAGCTTCGCACGCAGCGCAGCGATCGTCTGATCGAAGTTCCCCTCACTCGAGGCGTCTTCATAAATACCCGCAGGGCTTTCATCTGCCTGCCCGGTACTGTTAACGGTGCGCAGAACGAAAGACAGCTGCAAGTCGTCTGTGGGCTTGATGGCTCCGTTCAGATCAACGCTCAGGTTGTGGAAGGCGTCGTCCTCATCGCCGTTCCGACTGATGTTCACGCCACCGCTGTCCAGTCGATTCACGCCGGCATAGAAGCGCCTCGTATCGTCGCCAAAGGCAAAGTTCGCGCGCTGCTGGCTGGTTGCAAATGATCCCTCCTCGAAGCCAAAAGACGCACGCGTCCCATTCCCACCCTTGCGGGTGACAATGCTGATCACGCCGGCCAGCGCATCGCTACCCCATAGCGAGCTCTGGGGGCCGCGCACAATCTCGATGCGCTCAATGTCGCCAGTCAAAAGCTGGCCGAAATCAAATTCATCGTTTCCGCCCGGATCGTTTGCCTCGATACCATCGATGAGAACCATGACGTGGTTACCCTCTGCCCCACGCACTCGAACCTGGGTCTGCGCGCCGAAGGTTCCCGCACGGCTTACCGCCAGCCCCGGCATCTCCCGCAGCAGGTCAGACACAAAGCCACTACCCCGCGCCTCGATCTGCTCGCGGCTGATAACCGATGCGCTGGCTCCAAGGCGATTGATGTCGAGTGGCGTGCGCGAGCCTGTAACCAGCACGGTTTCCATGTCAGGTTGAGCGGCCAGCGGGCCCATAGCAAAAGAGACGCTTAAAGCGAGTAAATATCTGCGCAGGGTCAACGGCAATTTCCTCTGGACCGTCCATCCCCGGACGGCCGCAAGTTCGGCACGCGATCGACCTGCACGAAGCCGGAGACCCGGATTGCGATCCCGCTTCGGACACGCCCGCCGCGGGTCCTTCAGACTGAATCCGCCGCCTTCTCAGGCAACGGCCTTGGACCAGGCCGGTCTCCGGACTTACGAGTGGAGCGCAGCTGAAGCATGCTCACTCCGCGCGGCCTTCCCATGCAGATGCACAGTGGCAGTTGAGCGCGGCGACTCGATTACCGTTGCGGGGGCAGTGCCGGAATTGTGCCCTTTTGGTAAGAGCACGCACCGGCTTCCCGTTTCATCCCTGTGCCTGACGGCAGCTGGCAGGGACACCTCGTCGGGCACGCACGATAGACAAGCGCAACCTTATCGGCAAGAGGCACGCATGTCGGACAAAAAAAAGCCGGCTCTTGGGCCGGCTTTTTCACGCAGTAAGCAGCGCTTCAGGCAACAACGTCCTTGATCGACTTCATGGCAGCCGCGCGAACAGACAGGCTGGCCGGACGGGCTTCCACTTTCACCATTTCTCCTGTGAAGGGATTGCGCGCCATACCGGCTTTGCGCGCCGCTTTCTGCACGCGACGTAGCTTCACCCCAAGCTCCGGCACCGTAAATTCCCCTGAACCGTTCTTCCCCAGATGTCGGGCAGCCAGCCCTTTGGCAGCAGTCAGTACCGACTGCACGTCTTTTTTCGTCAGGCCGGTTTCCTCGGCCAGCGCGGCGAGGATCTGCGACTTGGTCTGCTTATCCTTTATTGCCGTTGTTTTTGCCTTGCTCATATCGCCTCCCAATTACAGCTCGTGAGTTTTACCAGGTTTGTGCTTTTCTTCTCGGCCCGGGCACGCGCCCGGGGCTTTCCTCGCCGGCCCACTGGTTAAACCCATTAGGCCAGCGACCCTCTGTCTTTTCGCAGCGCTAATATATCGGCCAAGAGCTAAATTGGAAGCCTTGACATGCGATTTTTTTCGCTATTTTTGCAGTATTTCTGCACTTTCCCTGCTCACGCGCTCCTCTGAGCCGGCATACCAGAACAGGAATCAGCTTCTGAGAAACGCGGTTTCTCAATCCTCGAGATCAGGCTCGGTGGTTCTGACCCACCGCCGCGCGGAACTGGAAGGGATGCTTTCGAAGGTGCTCACCATGGCCGGGGCTCCACTTCTCCAATCCATCTGACTGAGCGTTTAGCGTCTCTTCCCTGAGATCTGTTGTGGTCATGAACCCATGGCGGCTCCGCGATACCGCCTGTCCTCTGCGCGGTCGCTATGCGATGTCCACGGTGCCAGCGTAGACTGCGCTCAAGCACTGAGACTTCAGAGCGTGTTTGTCACTGGAGGGGTAACACCTTATGAGCGGATTTCTGGATCGCGATCGTTCCGTTGCGGGACAAGGCTTTAATCGCTGGATGGTTCCTCCGGCGGCGCTGTGCATTCATCTGTGCATCGGCCAGGCCTATGCGCTGAGCGTTTTCAACCTGCCAATGACACGCCTGATCGGCATATCGCAGTCGGTTGAAGGAGACTGGAAACTGACCGAACTTGGTTGGATCTTTTCGATAGCTATCTTTTTCCTGGGTCTTTCCGCTGCGCTGTTCGGGAAATGGGTTGAAGAGCGCGGTCCCCGCCGCGCAATGTTCGCCGCCGCCCTGTGCTGGTCAGGGGGGTTTTTTCTTTCCGCCGTAGGCGTGCACCTGCACCAGCTCTGGCTGGTGTACCTAGGTTATGGGGTGCTGGGAGGAATCGGTCTGGGTTTAGGCTATGTCTCGCCGGTTTCAACCCTGATCAAGTGGTTTCCTGACCGACCGGGTATGGCGACAGGAATGGCCATCATGGGGTTCGGAGGAGGAGCTTTCATTGCGTCACCGCTGTCGGTCTGGCTCATGGACCGTTTCAGCTCTGCAGAGCACATTGGTGTCGCCGAAGCCTTTATCGGACTTGGCCTGATTTATCTGGTGTTCATGCTCGTCGGCTCAATGATCGTGCGTGTGCCTGCGCCGGATTGGAAACCCAGCGGCTGGACGCCGCCTGTAGACGCAGGAAAACTGGTCACGAACGCAAACGTTCATGTCAGCGTTGCCTGGTCAACGCCCCAGTTCTGGTGCGTATGGGTCGTGCTGTGTATGAACGTCACCGCAGGGATTGGCGTGTTGGGACAGGCCTCTGCCATGAGCCAGGAGATGTTTCCGGCACAGGTTAGCGCGAGCGTTGCCGCTGGATTCGTCGGCGTGCTCAGCCTGTCGAATATGCTGGGACGCTTCTTCTGGGCGTCGCTGTCTGACTACATCGGGCGCAAGAACACCTATTACTGTTTCTTTGTCCTAGGCCTGTTGTTGTACGCGCTGATACCTTCGACAGGCTCGCTCGGAGGCGTCGGCCTGTTCGTCCTTTGTTTCGTCATTATCATGACCATGTACGGCGGCGGTTTCGCCACGGTGCCCGCCTATCTCAGGGATCTGTTCGGCACGCAGTACGTGGGCGCGATTCACGGCCGGCTTCTAACCGCGTGGTCAGTCGCAGGGATCCTCGGTCCGGTTCTGGTTAATTACCTGCGTCAGTACCAGATAGACAGCGGGATCCCGAAAGCACAGGCTTACAACACGACGATGTACATCATGGCAGGCTTGCTGGTGATCGGTTTCTGCGCCAACGCGTTGATCAAAGCCGTCGATGCTCGTTATCAAATGGCCCCGGACACGGCGGAGACCAAATCATGAGCGAGAAAAAAACCACCCCTCTGCAGCTTGCGCTGGCGTGGGGATTTGTCGGCGTTCCTCTGGTTTGGGGCCTTCTGCAAACGCTTGAGAAGGCTATGTTGCTGTTCGGCTGAAGCAACCGACCCAGTCATACGCACGCTGACGCAGGTAACCGCAGGCGCGGCAGCAGGCCTGTGGTTCAACCGCTGGAAGCGCTCCACCGCCATCTGGCGCCCTCGCGTCGCGAAGTTGTCGAACCGAAGGGTTCTCATCAGGGCCGCTCCCTCACCAGATCAGAAAAGCCCGCTGAAGCGGGGTCAAAGAGGGATTGATGAGAAAACGCCTGCTGCGTTTTCTCACCCCTGCGGGGCGCCTGCGCTTCGCTCCGGCGTCCAACTTCGCGTCGCGAAGTTGTCGAACCGAAGGGTTCTCATCAGGGCCGCTCCCTCACCA
>JAYODW010000063.1:0-15478 GCA_038116745.1 Gammaproteobacteria bacterium | reverse complement strand
GAGGGTGGACGTACCGTCGGGGCAGGTGTCGTCGCCAAAATTATTGAATAAAGCGCGCAGCTGGTAGCGAGTGGCGCCTTACGAGAAATAGGCCAGTAGCTCAATTGGCAGAGCGGCGGTCTCCAAAACCGCAGGTTGGGGGTTCGATTCCCTCCTGGCCTGCCACTCGCAACGGGCTGATCGGACTCAACTGACGACATGATCCAATTTCAACCACGCCGCTCTCGTACAAAACGGGAGAGCGCCAGTCGCGAAGGCTTTTCGTGCTGAGATGAATGTGAAAGCTGCGCCTGAACCGAATCCGCTTGATAACGCCAAGCTCGCCTTTGCTGCGGCCGTGCTAATTGGGGGGCTGTTCGGTTTCCATTATTTTGACGCGGCATCCAAGCTGCTTCGCGTGCTTGGCATTCTTGGCGCCGCAGGGCTTGCGGTGTTTATAACGTTACAGACGCAAATCGGGCGAAAGGCAGCGATGTTCCTTCGGGAAGCGCAGATAGAGACCAGGAAAGTCGTTTGGCCGACGAGGCAGGAGACCGTGCAGGTTACCTTTTTCGTGATCATTGTGGTTCTCATTTTTGCTGTTTTGCTCTGGGTTCTGGACTTGATGCTCGGAGCGTCTGTCCAATCATTAATCGGTTGAGAGGGGCAGATCTTGGCGAAAAACTGGTATGTCGTGCACGCGTACTCCGGCTTTGAGAACCAGGTGAAAAGGTCACTCGAAGACCGGATCGCTCTACATGGCATGGCCGACAAGTTTGGGCAGATTTTGGTGCCGACAGAAGAAGTCGTCGAAATGAAAGATGGCCAGCGGCGAAAAAGCGACCGGAAATTCTTTCCAGGCTACGTCTTAGTCGAAATGGAAATGGAGGATGACTCGTGGCACTTGGTCAAAAACTGTCCGAAAGTCATGGGCTTCATCGGCGGAAGCAGTGACCGACCGACGCCTATAGCAAAGCGCGAAGCGCAGGCAATTCTTGACCGGATTCAAGAAGGGGTCGAAAAGCCCAAGCCCAAGGTATTGTTCGAAGTTGGCGAGCTTGTCAGGGTGGTGGACGGCCCTTTCACCGACTTCAACGGTGTCGTAGAAGAGGTGAATTACGACAAAAGCCGGCTCCGAGTGGCGGTCTCGATTTTTGGCCGTTCTACGCCGGTTGAGCTTGAATTTGGTCAGGTCAGCAAGGACTGAGCGCAAAACTCGGTTTTGTGTCGGCTTAACGGCGGGGAGCTTAGCGGCGCCTGAACCCGCGGAGAGTGGAGAAGCATGGCGAAGAAAATTGACTCGTACATAAAGCTGCAAGTCGCAGCCGGACAAGCGAACCCAAGTCCACCTGTTGGTCCAGCGCTCGGGCAACGCGGTGTGAATATCATGGAATTCTGCAAGGCATTTAATGCCAAAACTCAGCAGATGGAACCGGGGTTACCCATTCCGGTTGTGATTACGGTGTTCAGCGACAAGAGCTTTACTTTCGTAACAAAAACCCCGCCCGCGGCAGTGCTGCTGCGCAAGAGTGCAGGCGTGCAGAAGGGAAGCAGTACGCCAAACTCGAACAAAATCGGCAAAGTCTCCCGTGAGCAGATCGAGGAGATAGCGCGTACGAAAGAACCAGACCTGACAGCAGCTGATCTCGACGCAGCAGTGCGCACCATTGCAGGAACAGCTCGTAGTATGGGTTTGGAAGTAGAGGGTCTCTGATATGGGAAAGCTGGGAAAACGTTTGAAAGCAGCAAAGGCCAACATCGGAGATGCACGTGATCCTCGTCCGTTGGTTGATGCGTTAAATCTGCTTAAGGAAAACGCTTCAGCAAAATTTGATGAGGCGATCGATGTGGCTGTCAATCTTGGAGTGGACCCGCGGAAATCCGACCAGGTGGTTCGCGGTTCGACTGTGCTTCCTCACGGAACCGGAAAAACCGTGCGGGTTGCCTTGTTTGCAGACGGTGCTGACGCGGATGCCGGTAAAGCTGCAGGCGCCGACATTGTCGGGATGGATGATCTGGCGGCGGACGTCAAAGCCGGCAAGCTTGATTTCGATGTCGTCATCGCTACACCCGCGTCAATGCGCATAGTAGGGCAGTTGGGGCAGATCCTCGGACCGAGAGGGTTGATGCCAAATCCCAAAGTGGGGACGGTGACCCCGGATGTGGCGGGTGCTGTGCGCAACGCCAAAGCCGGGCAGGTGCAGTTTCGAACGGACAAAGCCGGGATTATCCATTGCAC
The DNA here is from genome assembly GCA_038116745.1 of Gammaproteobacteria bacterium. Lineage (GTDB taxonomy): Bacteria > Pseudomonadota > Gammaproteobacteria > JAYODW01. The sequence continues at coordinate 13,260 of JAYODW010000063.1, read as the reverse complement.
GATAGGGAAAGCCTCGTTTGGAGTTGATGCCCTTGCGGGAAACCTGAGTGCAATTCTGGCAGACCTGCGCAAGGCTAAGCCGAGCTCCGCCAAAGGCGTTTATTTCAAAGCGATCTGGTTGTCGAGCACGATGGGACCGGGGTTAGCGGTCGACAAAGCTTCTCTGGATCTGGCGTGAGCCCGGCTGCAGGGGGCTCCATTCTGTAAATCGACTGACTGAGGTGAAACGCGTTGATGCGTTTCCAGAGGTAAACGGATGAATAACTAGATACTCAGCTATTAATGCTGACATTCGTCGAAGACCGCAGGTCCACATTAGGTGGGTAAATGTTGCAGCCTGCGCAGATGGTGTTCCCGTTAAATCCATATGAATTTGTGGTGAACACCTGCAGTTACCGGCGGTCTACACGTTCCTTGATGGTTTAGTGAGGCCGAGGTAAGTCACAAATAGTGGGATTGGGAGCATCGTAAAGATGAGTCTGAACATAGAGGAAAAACGAGCGGTCGTTGCAGAACTACACAACGTTGCGACGAGCTCACAATCTGCGATAGCCGCGGAATACAAGGGTCTTGATGTGGCCCAGATGACTGAATTAAGAGCCAAGGCTCGAGATACAGGCGTCTATCTCCGCGTGGTCAAGAATACGCTCGCTCGACGCGCCGTTGAGGGGACTAGTTTTGAATGCCTGGCAGGGGCTCTACAAGGGCCGTTGCTGCTCGTTTTCTCGGGAGACGACCCTGGCGCTGGCGCGAGGGTGGTGCAGGATTTTGCGAAGGCTAACAACAAGCTAGTAACTAAAGCTGTCGCCTTCGCCGGGGAACTCCGGCCTGCAGAGGATCTGAGCGCTCTAGCCAGCATGCCTACCATGGATGAGGCCCGTGCCCAGCTCCTGGGGGTCCTGCAGGCACCGCAGACGAAACTGGTGCGGACTCTTGCGGAGCCTGCCTCTCAGTTTGTTCGTTTGCTCGCCGCATTCCGTGACAGCCAGCAGCCAGCCTGACTCTGATTTCAATTAGTTAACACCGTTTATTAAGGAGAGAAAAAAATGGCAATTTCCAAAGAAGAGCTCGTCGAAACATTGAGCAACATGACCATCCTGCAGGTTACCGAGCTCGTCTCAGAACTAGAAGAGAAATGGGGTGTCTCAGCAGCTGCGGCCGTAGCGACGGTCGCGGTAGCGGCCGGCGACTCCGGAGCAGCAGCAGAAGAGGCAAAAGATGAGTTCGACGTCGTCATGACGAGTTTCGGGGAAAACAAGGTGGGCGTCATTAAGGCGGTGCGTGCAATTACCGGCCTCGGTCTAAAAGAAGCCAAAGATATGGTGGAAGGCGTTCCCTCAACGATTAAAGAAGCGGCGCCAAAAGCAGAAGCGGAAGACCTTAAGAAGCAGCTTGAGGAAGCTGGTGCTGCTGTCGAGCTCAAGTAAACAGCTTGAGCCGAACCACGGTAGTGTTCGCGCGATGGCTGATGGATGCTGCAAATTCATCAGCCTGCGTTCCTACTGTCGAGAAGCGTTCCGACGTCATTCGTGGGCGCGCCCAGCCCCCTCATAACCCGCGTGGTTCAACAGGACGGTAGATCAAGATGGCTTACTCATACACCGAAAGAAAACGGATCCGGAAGGATTTCAGCAAGACACCCCCAATTCTCAAGGTGCCGTTCCTGCTAGAGACTCAGTTGGAGTCTTACAAGCGTTTTCTCCAGGAGGACTCTGAAGCCGCCGAGCGGGCCGATTATGGTCTGCATGCCGCGTTCGCCTCTGTTTTCCCGATAGAAAGTTATTCTGGAAACGCTGTTCTGGAGTATGTGTCTTATCGATTAGGGGCGCCTGTCTTCGACGTAAAAGAATGTCAGGTAAGAGGCCTGACGTACGCTGCATCTCTGCGCGTCACAGTTCGATTAGTGATTTTCGACAAAGAATCGGGCTCTGAGAAAGTAATCAAAGACGTTCGGGAGCAGGAAGTCTACATGGGCGAGTTGCCCTTGATGACTGTCAACGGCACTTTCGTCATCAACGGTACTGAGCGAGTGATCGTCTCCCAGTTGCATCGGTCGCCGGGCGTTTTCTTTGACCACGACCGCGGTAAAACACATTCCTCAGGCAAGCTTCTGTTTTCCGCAAGAGTCATTCCTTACCGCGGCTCCTGGCTGGACTTCGAGTTCGATCCGAAAGACCACGTTTATGTGCGAATTGACCGCCGTCGAAAATTGCCGGCGACCGTACTTTTACGAGCATTGGGTTACTCGACCGAGCAGATTCTGGAGTTCTTCTTTGAGCGCGACACCTTTGCGATTGACGGCGAGCAGGTACGGGTCCATCTGGTGCCAGAGCGTCTTCGCGGGGAGACTTTGGACTTCGATCTGGTTGATGCAGACGGAAACGTTCTCGTTGAGGCAGAGCGCCGGATTACGGTCCGCCACACGCGTGACATCCAGGAACGAGGCATAACAGAGCTCAGCGTGCCGCGTTCTTTTGTTCTCGAGAAAACCCTTGCTAGAGACATAGTCAATTCTGATACGGGAGAGGTACTGGCCCAGGCGAACGAAGAGATAACAGAGGATCTTCTAAGTCGTCTCGTTGATGCTGGCGTAACGGCGATTGAGACAATATTTGCCAATGATCTTGACCACGGCGCATATATTTCAGACACGCTGAGAATCGATCCCACCGCTACCCAGCTGGAGGCGCAGGTGGAGATCTACAGGATGATGCGACCAGGTGAGCCCCCGACCAAAGATGCCGCAGAAAACCTTTTCCGCAACCTGTTTTTCACCGAAGATCGTTATGACCTATCGGCGGTAGGTCGGATGAAGTTCAACCGCCGCGTCGGCCGGCCTGAGGTAGTGGGCAGCGGGGTGCTTGATGACACCGATATTGTCGACGTGCTGCGAGTTCTGATTGATATTCGAAACGGGAATGGGATGGTCGATGACATCGACCATCTTGGAAACCGTCGAGTCCGTAGCGTCGGCGAGATGGCCGAAAATCAGTTTCGTGTGGGTCTCGTGCGTGTAGAGCGCGCGGTCAAAGAACGCCTCAGTTTAGCAGAGTCAGAGGGATACATGCCTCAGGAGCTCATAAACGCTAAACCTGTCTCGGCGGTCATCAGAGAATTTTTTGGGTCCAGTCAGCTGTCGCAGTTCATGGATCAGAATAATCCGCTGTCTGAAGTCACCCACAAGCGGCGAGTGTCCGCACTGGGTCCAGGCGGACTAACGAGAGAGCGCGCAGGATTCGAGGTGCGGGACGTTCACCCAACCCACTACGGTCGGGTGTGTCCCATTGAAACCCCAGAAGGACCCAATATCGGCTTGATAAATTCGCTGGCAGTGTACGCGCGAACGAACGAGTACGGTTTTCTCGAAACACCCTATCGGAAAGTTGAAAATTCTCGCGTCACAGACCGTATCGAATATCTGTCCGCGATTGAGGAGGGCCAGTACGTCATCGCCCAGGCCAACGCTCAGCTTGACCAGAAGGGGCAACTAACCGACGCACTGGTCTCGTCTCGTTTTCAGAATGAATTCATGCTTGCGGCGCCCGAACGTGTGCAATTCATGGACGTTTCGCCGCGGCAGATTGTGTCTGTTGCCGCGGCGCTGATTCCATTTCTTGAACATGATGACGCGAACCGCGCTCTTATGGGCTCGAACATGCAGCGTCAGGCCGTCCCGACTCTCAGAGCCGAAAAACCGCTCGTAGGTACCGGAATCGAGCGAACTGTGGCCCAGGATTCAGGCGTCACTGTATCGGCTCGGCGCGGCGGGGAAATCTATGCTGTAGACGCCGGACGGATCGTTGTGAGAGTCAACGACGATGAGACCAAGGCAGGCGAGCCGGGCGTAGATATATACAACCTCACAAAATACACCCGGTCGAACCAGAATACCTGTATCAATCAGAAACCCCTGGTCCAGGTCGGTGACAAAATCAAAGCGGGGGATGTGCTGGCCGACGGCCCCTCTACCGACCTTGGAGAGTTGGCACTTGGTCAGAATATGCTCGTCGCGTTTATGCCGTGGAACGGGTACAACTTCGAGGATTCAATTCTGATTTCCGAGCGGGTCGTACAGGAAGACCGATTTACCAGTATTCATATCGAAGAGCTGACCTGTGTGGCCCGTGACACCAAGCTTGGGCCAGAGGAGATTTCTGCTGACATTCCTAATGTCAGCGAGAGCGCGCTGTCCAAGTTGGATGAATCCGGCATCGTGTATATAGGCGCTGAAGTTAATCCGGGAGACATTCTGGTCGGCAAGGTGACCCCCAAGGGTGAGACCCAGCTGACGCCAGAGGAAAAGCTGCTTCGGGCGATTTTCGGAGAAAAAGCGTCAGATGTGAAAGACACCTCCCTGCGTGTTCCCTCCGGTATGAGCGGGACTGTCATTGACGTACAGATATTCACCCGGGACGGCATCGAAAAAGATGCCCGCGCACAAGAAATCGAGGCGGCTGAAATCTCTCGTGTCAAGAAAGACCTGGATGATCAGCTGCAGATTCTTGAGGCTGATATCTTTCAGCGTGTAGAACGGCTGCTATTGGAGAAAACAGCCGAAAAAGGTCCTGCAAAGCTCCGGGGTGGGGTCAAGATTACCAGCCAGCTACTGCTGGAGGTCGATCGGCTCGCTTGGCTTGACGTCCGTACCAAAGATGAGAACACCAATGCCCTGCTTGAACAGCTGCGGATTCAGATCGAGACGCAGCGTGAGGAGACGAAGCTCAGGTTTGAGGAGAAGAAATCCAAGCTCACTTCAGGAGATGACCTTGCTCCGGGTGTGCTGAAAATGGCCAAAGTTTATTTGGCCGTTAAGAGAAGGATGCAGCCTGGGGACAAGATGGCCGGAAGGCACGGGAACAAGGGCGTGGTGTCCATGATTGTCCCGATAGAGGACATGCCTTACTCGGAAGACGGACGGCCGGTAGATATTGTTCTCAACCCTCTTGGTGTGCCGTCCCGAATGAACATCGGGCAGGTTCTAGAGACCCACTTGGGGTGGGCGGCGCGCGGCCTCGGCCGCAAGGTCGGGGAGATGTTGGAACGGCTGGCTACTGCGAAAGAAATGCGGGGCTTTTTGGGCAAGGTTTACAACTCGAGCGGGCAGGGAGAAGACCTGTCGCAGCTGACTGATGGTGAAATCGATGGCCTTGCTCGCAATCTCACCAATGGTATTCCGATGGCATCGCCGGTTTTCGACGGCGCGACAGAGTCGGAGATTAAAGCGATGCTTGAGTTGGCAGACTTGCCTACATCCGGACAAACAACCCTGTATGACGGCAGGACCGGGGATGCTTTCGACCGCGAGGTAACAGTTGGCTATATGTACATGCTTAAGCTGAATCATCTGGTCGATGACAAGATGCACGCCCGCTCGACAGGGCCCTACAGCTTAGTCACACAACAGCCGTTGGGCGGCAAAGCGCAATTTGGCGGTCAGCGGTTCGGGGAGATGGAGGTCTGGGCTCTCGAGGCCTACGGCGCTGCATACACTCTGCAGGAAATGCTGACTGTGAAATCTGATGACGTTAACGGTCGGACCAAGATGTACAAGAACATTGTTGATGGCGACCACAAGATGGAAGCTGGAATGCCAGAGTCCTTCAACGTTTTGCTCAAAGAAATGCGTTCGCTGGGCATAGATATTGAGCTCGAACGGGAATAGCGCAACCCACTGACGTCGGTATCCGGTTCGATTCAAAGGAGTAATTGGTAATGAAAGACCTGCTTGATTTGTTCAAGAGCCAGGGACAGGTAGAAGATTTTGATGCGATCACCATCGGCCTGGCCTCTCCCGAGAAAATCCGCTCGTGGTCTTTTGGCGAAGTGAAAAAGCCGGAGACGATCAACTATCGGACTTTCAAGCCGGAGCGTGATGGTCTTTTCTGCGCAAAAATCTTTGGCCCCATCAAGGATTACGAGTGCCTGTGCGGCAAGTACAAGCGCTTAAAACATCGCGGTGTGGTTTGCGAGAAGTGTGGCGTAGAGGTCACCCTGGCAAAAGTTCGTCGTGAGCGTATGGGGCACATTGATCTCGCGAGTCCAGTCGCGCACATCTGGTATTTGAAATCCCTCCCCTCGCGGATGGGCCTTCTCCTGGATATGACTCTGCGTGAGATAGAAAGAATTCTCTACTTCGAAGCGTATGTGGTTGTTGATCCGGGCATGACAGACCTTGAGCGTGGTCAGCTGCTGTCAGAGGATTCGTATCTGGATGCGATTGAGCAGTTTGGGGATGATTTCGATGCGCGTATGGGGGCTGAAGCGATCTACGAGCTTCTTCGGCATGTCGATCTCAGTCAGGAAATCCGGACTATCCGGGAGGAGCTGCCAAAAACCAACTCCGAAACCAAGATTAAAAAGTTCACCAAACGCCTCAAACTGATGGAGGCATTGGTCCAGTCGGGAAATCGTCCTGAGTGGATGGTTCTGAAAGTGCTGCCGGTTTTACCGCCGGAGCTGCGCCCGCTTGTGCCACTGGATGGCGGGCGGTTTGCTACATCAGATCTGAATGACCTTTACAGGCGGGTCATTAACCGGAACAACAGGCTCAAGCGTCTTCTTGATCTAAGCGCGCCGGACATCATTGTTCGAAATGAAAAGCGCATGCTGCAGGAGGCAGTGGATGCGTTGCTCGATAACGGTAGGCGAGGACGCGCCATTACCGGCACCAACAAGCTGCCTTTAAAGTCTCTTGCAGACATGATCAAAGGCAAACAGGGCCGCTTTCGCCAGAATTTGCTCGGTAAACGAGTCGATTACTCAGGACGTTCTGTCATCGTAGTGGGCCCGACGCTGAAGCTTCATCAGTGCGGTCTACCTAAAAAGATGGCGCTCGAGCTGTTCAAACCTTTCATTTTCAGCAAGCTCGAACGCCGGGGTATGGCGACCACAATAAAAGCAGCCAAAAAACTGGTCGAGAAAGAGGGTCCGGAAGTCTGGGACATTCTGGAAGAAGTAATTCGAGAGCATCCCGTGATGTTGAACCGGGCGCCAACCTTACATCGCTTGGGCATTCAGGCCTTCGAGCCCGTTTTGATCGAGGGAAAAGCGATCCAGTTACATCCGCTGGTCTGTACTGCTTTCAATGCTGACTTTGATGGGGACCAGATGGCGGTGCATGTGCCGCTTTCCCTGGAGGCGCAGCTCGAGGCGCGCAGCCTGATGATGTCCACAAACAATATCCTGTCACCCGCAAACGGAGACCCGATCATTGTTCCGACACAGGATGTGGTGCTCGGGCTGTATTACATGACCAGAGAATCAGCCTTAGCCAAGGGCTCGGGCATGACTTTTCGGGACATTGCTGAGGTTCATCGAGCTTTTGAAACCGGACACGCCGAACTACACGCAAAGTGTCGGGTTCGTCTGATGCAGACTGAATACGATGACTCGGGGGAGATCGTTGAAGAATGGGGGGTGGTAGACACGACCGTTGGTCGCGCACTGCTTTCCGCGTTACTGCCGCGAGGACTACCCTTCAGATTGATAAACCAGCCTTTGACAAAAAGGGCGATATCCAAGTTGTTTGACACGTGTTATCGGGTAATTGGCCTAAAAGATACGGTTATTTTTTCGGACCAACTTATGTACACCGGCTTCCATCACGCGACGCGCGCTGGTGTTTCTATCGGTGTAGACGACATGGTGGTCCCCTCAGAAAAGGCAGACATCATCGCCGGCGCTGAGCGGCTGGTAAAAGAGATCGAAGACCAGTATGCGTCCGGTCTCGTCACGACTGGTGAGCGTTACAACAAAGTCGTAGATATCTGGTCACATGCGAACGATCAGGTCGCCCGCGCGATGATGGATAAGCTTGGGTCAGAGACCGTTAAGAGCGGAGAGGGAACAGCTGTTACCCAGGACTCTTTCAACTCGATATTCATGATGGCGGACTCGGGCGCTAGAGGCTCCGCTGCACAGATCAGGCAGCTTGCTGGAATGCGCGGCCTCATGGCGAAGCCTGATGGGTCAATTATTGAAACCCCTATCACGGCAAACTTTCGCGAAGGCCTGAATGTGCTGCAGTACTTCATTTCGACGCACGGTGCGCGTAAAGGGCTGGCGGATACGGCACTCAAGACAGCGAACTCAGGCTACCTGACGCGACGGCTTGTGGATGTGGCTCAGGATCTTGTTGTCACAGAACAGGATTGCGGTACCACCGAAAGTCTCACAATGAATCCGATCATCGAAGGCGGAGACGTGATTGAAGCACTTGGTGATCGAATCCTCGGGCGGGTTGTTGCGGAGGATGTCGTGAGAGCCGGGGATGGCGAGGTGGTAGCTCCGGCCGGCACGTTAATCGACGAAAAATGGGTGGATGTCCTGGACGAGCACGGAATAGACGAAGTCAAAGTGCGATCCGCGATCACCTGTCAAACCCGTTATGGCGTTTGCGCGAGCTGTTATGGTAGAGACCTCGCGCGCGGTCATCGGGTCAACGTTGGCGAAGCAGTCGGTGTAATAGCTGCCCAGTCTATCGGCGAGCCAGGCACGCAGCTGACGATGCGGACGTTTCACATTGGTGGAGCGGCCTCCCGGGCCGCGGCGGTAAACGGCATCGAGGTCAAATCCACCGGGTCGATCAAGCTTGTGAACATGAAGACGCTGTCCCATCAAGACGGAACTTTCGTCTCGGTGTCGCGATCGGGTGAGCTGGTAGTGAATGACGAGGTAGGGCGAGATCGAGAGCGATATAAAGTGCCCTACGGAGCCAGCCTGAGTATCGCTGATGGCGCTGAAGTGCGCGCAGGTCAGACTGTCGCAACTTGGGACCCCCATACCCATCCGATCATTACGGAAGTGGCCGGTCGCGCCGTGTTTCAGGACCTGGATGACGGTGTGACGGTCTCGAGGCAGATGGATGAGATTACTGGACTCTCCAGCGTCGTGGTTCTAGACCTGAAGCAGCGCAGCTCAAGCGCGAAAGAGCTGCGTCCTGTGTTAAAGCTGATTGATGAGAAAGGGAGAGAACTGAAGATCCCTGGAACTGATATCCCCGCGCACTACTTCCTTCCGCCGAATGCCATCGTTACTGTAAACGACGGGGACTCCGTCAACGTGGGTGATGTTTTAGCGCGCATACCGCAGGAGTCTCTCAAAACAAGAGACATCACGGGCGGTCTGCCTAGGGTTGCGGATCTTTTCGAGGCACGACGACCAAAAGAGCCTGCGATTCTGGCCGAAGCTACTGGCACGGTATCTTTTGGTAAGGAGACCAAGGGCAAGCAACGCTTGGTTATCACGAACTCGGACGGAGATCAGATTGAGACATTGATCCCGAAATGGCGGCACGTGACCGTTTTTGAGGGAGAGCACGTGGAAAAAGGCGAAGTCGTCTGTGACGGTGCGCCGGACGCACACGACATTCTCCGTCTCAAAGGGATACATGAACTGACCCGCTATGTAGTCAATGAAGTTCAGGAGGTGTACCGCCTTCAGGGCGTAAAGATCAATGACAAGCACATTGAAGTCATCGTGCGGCAGATGTTGAGAAAAGTTGAGATCAAAGAATCGGGTGATTCCAATTTCCTAAAGGGTGAGCAGGTCGAGCGCGAGCGTTTGATGGACGACAACGATGCGCTTGTGAGCGAGGGTTCATCACCTGCAGTGGCAGAGCAGCTTCTATTAGGTATAACAAAGGCGTCATTGGCAACGGAGTCGTTTATCTCTGCGGCGTCGTTCCAGGAAACTACCAGAGTTCTCACCGAGGCGTCGGTCACCGGAAAGCATGACGAACTAAGAGGTCTCAAGGAAAACGTTATCGTTGGCCGTTTGATTCCGGCGGGTACAGGTTATGCTTACCACGCGACGAGGAGGCGGAAAGGAGCGCGAGGCGAGAGTGCTGCGGCGATCGCGGCTGAGTTGGATGCGGAGCTCATGGCAGAGCTGCGGCAAATGGACACGGCTGAAGCTCCTGAAGCAGAGAGTAAAAGCGCCTAAGTGCATTGACACGGGCGTTCCGTCCTTAGTACAATTCCGCTTCTGCCACAGGCCGACTTTCGGTCTGTGGCTTTTTGCGTTACGACATCCCTTTGAGGCCGGAACTCAAACGCTGCCGGAAGGCGGTGTATGTGATTCGGCGTCCCAACAAAAAGGGACGCAGAACAATTTCTGCTGTTTAACAATCGACCCGAGAGCGACGCGACTTATGGCGACAATCAACCAGCTAGTACGTAAGCCACGCAAAAAGCAGCAAAAGAAAAGTACCGTCCCCGCGTTGGAAGCCTGTCCTCAAAAACGCGGTGTATGTACCCGGGTCTACACCACTACTCCGAAGAAACCGAACTCAGCGCTACGGAAAGTCGCCCGCGTGCGATTGACCAACGGCCAAGAAGTGACCACCTATATCGGCGGCGAAGGTCATAACCTCCAGGAGCACTCGGTTATTTTGATTCGTGGGGGGCGCGTCAAAGACCTGCCCGGTGTGCGCTACCACACCGTGCGCGGAACGCTTGACACTTCAGGCGTAAGCGACAGACGACAGGCTCGCTCCAAGTACGGCGCGAAACGCCCGAAAGCCTGATGCAATACCCAATTTTCGGATTTTTCGAGAAGTAAGCCATGTCCCGACGACACGTAGCCGCAAAACGCGAAATACTGCCTGACCCTAAATACGGGGATCGCATCCTTGCGAAATTTATCAACATGCTGATGTCGCGCGGCAAGAAGGCTGTGGCTGAGCGCATCGTCTATGGAGCACTGACACAAGTCGAAAGCAAGGGTAAGGGCGTCGCTCTAGATGTTTTTAAACAAGCCCTCGAAAACATCGAGCCGAGGGTTGAGGTCAAATCACGCAGGGTGGGTGGCGCGACATACCAGGTGCCGGTTGAAGTGCGGCCGAATCGCCGAGCCGCTCTCGCGATGCGGTGGCTGGTAGATGCGGCGCGAAAAAGAAACGAAAAGTCTATGGGGCATCGGCTAGCGAACGAAATCCTTGAGGCTGCCGACAGCCGCGGCACTGCCGTCAAGAAAAGAGAGGACACGCACAAAATGGCCGAAGCCAATCGCGCGTTCTCCCATTACCGCTGGTAACCGGTCCCGCAGCGGAAGTTATTCTCGTGCCTCGCCTGACGCCCATCGAGCATTACCGGAACATCGGGATCATGGCGCATATAGATGCTGGCAAGACGACGACAACGGAACGAATACTGTTCTACACCGGTGTATCGCACAAAATCGGTGAAGTGCATGACGGAACCGCCGTCATGGATTGGATGGAGCAGGAACAGGAGCGCGGCATAACCATAACTTCGGCTGCTACAACATGCTTTTGGGGGGGGATGTCCCACCAATTCCCGCAGCATCGAATCAATATAATTGATACTCCAGGGCACGTTGACTTCACCATCGAGGTAGAAAGGTCGTTACGTGTGCTCGATGGCGCTGTGGCGGTGTTCTGTGCCGTGGGTGGGGTAGAGCCGCAATCTGAGACAGTGTGGCGGCAGGCAAATCGCTACAGCGTCCCAAGGCTGGCATTTGTCAACAAGATGGATAGGGCCGGAGCCGACTTTGGCCGCGTGATCGCGCAGATGCGCTCGAGGCTGGGCGCTGCTGCTGTGGCGATCCAAGCGCCGATAGGAGCCGAAGAGGCCTTCGAGGGCGTTGTAGATTTGGTGCGCATGCGCGCGCTCTACTGGGAGTCCGAATCTTTAGGCGCGGCGGTAGAAGAGCGGGAGATCTCACCTGCGCTCCTTGAGCGCTGTGGAAAGTTGCGTGAAGACCTAATTGCGGCGGCCGCTGAAGCGTCGGATGAACTCACTGAGCGCTATCTTGAAAACGGTTCTCTGGACGAGGATGAGATTAAACACGGTCTTCGCGCCCGCACTCTGCGTAATGAGATCGTTCCCGTCCTTTGCGGCTCGGCATTTAAGAATAAGGGCGTTCAAGCGCTGCTTGATGCGGTGGTGGAATATCTGCCGGCGCCGATTGATGTTCCTGCAGTAAAAGGGGTTGGCGTCGACGCACCGTTTACAGGTGAGCGAAAAGCTGACGACCAGGAGCCGTTTGCTGCTCTGGCGTTCAAAATCGCAACCGACCCATTTGTCGGCAGCTTGGCGTTTTTCCGGGTGTACTCGGGGGTTGTGAGGTCAGGAGACAGCGTCCGCAATCCGGGGAAAGACAAAAAGGAACGTTTTGGGCGCATCTTGCAGATGCACGCTAATAGTCGGGAGGAGCTCAAGGAAGTTCGAGCGGGAGATATAGCGGCCGCAGTTGGTCTGAAAGACGTAACGACAGGCGATACGCTGTGTGATCCTGCACAGGAAATCATGCTGGAGCGCATGGAGTTCCCGGAGCCCGTGATTGCCGTCGCGGTGGAGCCTAAAACCAAGAGCGACCAGGAAAAGATGGGTCTCGCGTTGCAAAAGCTGGCTGCAGAAGACCCCTCATTTAGAGTTTCGACTAACGAGGAATCGGGTCAGATCATCATTGCCGGCATGGGTGAGCTTCATCTGGAAATTATCGTTGACCGGATGAAGCGTGAGTTTAAAGTGGATGCGAATGTTGGAAAGCCACAGGTCGCATATAGAGAGACCATCAAAGGGTCAGTAGATAAAGCCGAGGGAAAATTCATCAGGCAATCGGGCGGGCGTGGTCAGTATGGGCATGTCGTACTTGCGTTGGAGCCCGTAGACGAAGGCAACGGATTTCTATTTGAAAACAAAATTGTTGGTGGCGTCATCCCCAAGGACTTTGTTCCGGCCATAGAAAAAGGGGTCGGAGAAGCTTTAGCTAGCGGAGTGCTTGCGGGTTACCCAGTGGTGGATGTGAAAGTTTCCTTGATCGACGGGTCCTATCACGACGTCGATTCCAGCGAAATTGCGTTCAAAATTGCCGGTGCAATGGCTTTCCGGGAGGGCGCAAGGGAGGCGAAACCGGCTCTGCTAGAGCCCCTGATGCAGGTCGAAATTGCATCGCCTGAGGATTACATGGGGGCGATTAACGGAGACCTGAATCGTCGCCGCGGGGTGCTGTCTGGAACCGAAGAGGCGCCGGCCGGGATCATTATCCGCGCGGAAGTGCCACTGGCGGAAATGTTCGGTTACGCAACTGACCTACGCTCCGCGACTCAAGGCCGCGCCACCTATTCCATGGAGTTTTCGCGCTACGCGGAAGTCCCTAGAAATATCGCAGAAACAATCATAAAACGATGATAAACCCGCCCAGCCGCTCATGCGCTCGGCAACTAAAAGAGGTTCGCAGGCATGTCCAAAGAGAAATTTTCGCGCACGAAGCCGCACGTAAACGTTGGGACGATAG
>JAYODW010000062.1:0-16023 GCA_038116745.1 Gammaproteobacteria bacterium | reverse complement strand
TACCGACTCTTGCGGTAGGGTGCGGATTAGTTGGTGGACCTGAGTCTGGATCGCGAGCAGGTCGGAAAATATGTCGGCGTGGTCATATTCGAGATTGTTCAACACCAGAACATCAGGCGCGTAATGGATAAACTTTGAGCGCTTGTCAAAAAAGGCAGTGTCGTACTCGTCGGCCTCAACTACAAAGTATTTCTGAGCACCAAGCCGAGCCGAGACACCGAAGTTTTCGGGGACACCACCTATCAGGAACCCGGGTTTCAGGCCGGCGTCTTCGAGGATCCAGGCAAGCAGGCTACTGACCGTTGTTTTGCCATGTGTGCCGGCTACTGCCAGAACTGTTTTACCGGGCAGCACGTGGCGCTTGAGCCACTCGGGGCCGGACGTAAAGGGTAGTTTTCGACTGAGTACATATTCTGCGGCCGGGTTGCCGCGGGATATCGCATTGCCAATCACCACCAGATCCGGGCTAGGGCGCAGATGTGCGGGGTCGTAACCACAGTCCACTGCAATCCCGAGTTGTGAGAGCTGCGTACTCATGGGCGGGTAGAGCGGGTTGTCTGAACCGGTAACGCGGTGACCTAACTCCACAGCCAGACGGGCTACGCCCGCCATGAAAGTGCCGCCTATGCCCAGGATGTGAAGATGCAAACTTCAGAACCTCGCTCAAGCCGTTGCGTTCAGCAGTCGATCGAAGAACCAGATGACCTGGATCAGAATGAAAGCGTATCCAACTGCAAGGAAGAAACTCGCCACGATGTGGAACTCAAGTGCGTGCCGCAGAATGTGGGCCATCACCAGCAGATTCCAAACGAAAATAGTGATTCGCAGGATCTGCGGAATCTGAGGTAGGGCTAGCAGATGCGCCAATACGATCAGGCCGATGACTGCCCCGCTCCCAAGGAGCGCCGTAAGCGTCTGGGTAAAGCGTGCAAAGCGGCCGAATGAAAATAGCAACGCGGCAGTCAGACCAGCGAGCACGGTCATTTCGAGTACAGCCACTGAGAATGCTGAGCTGAGCGCGAGCTGGATATTATTGATAGATGTGCTGATGGCGAGATTAGTTGCCCCAGCTGAGAAAAGCAGCGCCGAGGAGCGGGGGATGTCCTGGGGTGCCAGACGCAGGGTGCACACGCCCCAGAAAGCTTTCAGCAGAGTGGCGGCAGCGGCCAGCATCTCAGAGGATTTTGGCCGCGGTGGTTACGCGCCGGAAGGTCATTTTTCGTTTGCGGGTGCAGCTGGAGTCATGGGCGTCCTGCTTCGCTGCACTAGGCCGCTTACACGTCATCAATACGCTTGCGAGGTATCTTCAGGCTGCGCTGCAAGCGCTGCAGAAGGCCCGGCAAATCGGGCATGAATGTAATCAAGCAGGACCTCTTTGAATTCGGCGGCAATATTTTCGCCGCGTAGCGTCATGCGCTTCTCGCCATCAATGAATACCGGGGCGGCAGGGGCTTCTCCTGTGCCAGGTAGGCTGATCCCAATATCCGCATGCTTACTTTCCCCGGGGCCATTCACGACGCATCCCATTACAGCTAGGTTGAGGTCTTCGACACCAGGGTACTGCGCTTTCCAAGCCGGCATCTGCGCGCGGACGAATTGCTGGATTTCTCCCGCAAGTTCCTGGAATACGGTGCTTGTGGTGCGCCCGCAGCCCGGACAGGCGGTAACAAGCGGTGTGAATGAACGCAGACCCATGGTCTGCAACAGCTCCTGCGCAACGACGACTTCGCGGGTTCGATCTCCGCCGGGTTCAGGCGTCAGCGAAACCCGGATCGTGTCTCCAATACCCTGCTGGAGCAGGACTCCCATTGCGGCCGCTGAAGCCACGATGCCTTTCGAGCCCATACCTGCTTCTGTCAGTCCGAGGTGCAGCGCGTAGTCGCAGCGCGCAGCGAGCGCAGAGTAAACCGCGATGAGGTCCTGAACCTCGCTCACCTTACAGGACAGGATGATGTGTTCTCGGGATAACCCCAACTCCTCGGCCTTTGCGGCGCTGGTCAGCGCGGACAGGATGAGAGCTTCATGGGTAATCGTGCGCGCATCTTTGGGGTTGGCGAGCTTCGCATTGTCGTCCATCAGTGTCGCTATCAGAGCCGGGTCCAGGCTGCCCCAGTTCACTCCGATTCGCACTGGCTTCGAGTATTTGATCGCCGCTTCGATCATGGTTGCGAACTGCGAATCTTTCTTGCGGCCGAAACCTACGTTGCCCGGGTTAATACGATACTTCGCCAACGCTTCTGCGCACTCAGGATATTTCTGCAGGAGCTGGTGTCCGTTGTAATGGAAATCTCCTATCAACGGCACGTTGCAACCCATTGAGTCCAGCATGTCCCGGATTCTAGACACCTGTCGGGCTGCGTCTTCCGTGTTTACGGTGATCCGCACCAACTCAGAGCCTGCACGAGCGAGGGCCGCTACCTGCTTGGAAGTGGCGATTGCGTCGGCGGTATCTGTGTTAGTCATCGATTGCACGACGATTGGCGCACGGCCACCGACCACAACATCACCGATGCGGACGCCAACGGTATTTTTTCTGGGGGACGCGGTGTGGGAGCTCATAGAGGTGGTTCCGAAACTGTGTCAGAGAGACACGCGCAATAAAGGCGCAGATTCTATCGCAGTGCACCATACGCAACCAAAGCCATCAGGTGCTGCATGCGGTGCGCCTGGGTCGGCAAGATGGTGCCGTGAGCGGTGCGGCCGTCAACGCTCTAGGGGGACTGGCTGCGAAAGATTGAAGAGCGCCAGTCAGTGGCAAGGCGCCTGGCCTTGAGCAGATAATGCCGGGCGCGGATTACAGTTGTCGGTATTCAGGATACGAGGGAGTTCTCATGGCTGTTGAACAGAAATCAGACCGCGAGTGGCGGGAGTCACTCTCGGAGGAAGCCTACGCAGTATGCCGTCAAGGCGGCACCGAACGACCATTCACGGGGCTCTACAATTCCTGCAAGCAGCCCGGTCACTACCACTGCATATGCTGTGATGGGTTGTTGTTCAACTCCCAGCACAAATTTGATTCCGGCTCCGGATGGCCTAGCTTCTGGGAGGTCGCTGAGCAGGAGCGTGTTGTATTACACCGGGACACCAGCCACGGCATGGTCCGGACAGAGGTTCGATGCGCAGCCTGTGATGCACATCTCGGGCATGTATTTGACGACGGACCAGCGCCGACCGGATTGCGCTACTGCATCAACTCGGTTGCTTTGAGCCTTCATCCAGACGATGAGTCCGAGGTATGACAGCGTCGCGTGCGCAGCGAAGCGGAGCTCAGGTCGACAACGTTGACTTCGCTTAGTCATGCTGCCGGTCTTTTCGCGGCTGGCAGACAGGGCGCCTGACGCGGGCTCGCAATATCTCCACAGAGAAGGGAAGTAAGAGTGGATCTCGCTACGCTAATCGGACTACTCGCCGCGGTCGGCATCATCATGGCCGCCATTATCACTGGTGGTGATTTCGGCCTTTTCGTCAACATCCCCTCTTTATTAATTGTTGTCGGCGGTACGTTCGGCGCTGTGATGATGAAGTTCACGCTAGGGCAGTTTTTTGGCGCTTTTAAAGTCGCGATGAGAGCGTTTATTTCACGCCTCGATCCACCGGGAACTGTCATTGAGGCTGCCGTCGAAATGGCTCAGGAGGCGCGCAAAGGCGGATTGCTGGCTCTCGAAGGCAAGGAGATGACCAATGAGTTCATGTCCAAGGGCGTGCAGCTTATGGTCGACGGACATGAGCCAGAGGTGATTCGGCAGACGCTCGTCAATGACCTCAACTCAGCTCTCGAACGCCACGAACTCGGTCAGAACATCTTCAAAGCTATCGGCGACTCCGCGCCTGCCATGGGGATGATTGGAACGCTGATCGGGCTGGTCCAGATGCTTTCGAATATGAGCGATCCCGCGTCCATCGGCCCCGCAATGGCGATTGCACTGCTGACCACTTTGTACGGGGCTGTGATCGCGAACGTTTTTGCGCTTCCCATTGCCGATAAGCTGGCTTTGCGGGCCAACGAAGAGCGGATCGTAAAGTCCATGATTATCGACGGATTGCAATGGATCCAGGAAGGCCGGAATCCGCGCGTTATCGAGGAGATCCTCAAGACTTACCTGCCGAACTCAAAGCGCACAGACGAAGCTAAGGAATAAGGGCCCAGTCGTGTCAGAGATCAGGGCGCAGAAGAAAGACAGTGGGGCGGGGGCAGGATGGATTATGACCTTTGCCGATTTGATGTCGCTTCTGATGTGTTTCTTTGTATTGCTGCTCTCTTTCGCTGAGCTCGATATTTTAAAATTCAAGCAGATTGCGGGGTCTATGAAGTTTGCGTTCGGCATACAGCGAGAGATAAAAGCCACTGAGATCCCCAAAGGAACCAGCATCATTGCTCAGGAGTACAGCGCCGGTAAGCCGCAACCAACGGTAATTGATGAGGTTCGCCAGCAAACTATTGACGAGGACAAGCAGTCTCTTGAGTTTACCGATGCGCTGACCAACGATCCGGAGGGAACTAACCCGTCTGAAACAGCCGGTCAGGAGGAGCGGGATGAAAGGCAAACAGCTATTGATGCTGAGCGCCTACTGTCCGCGCTAAGTGAAGAGGTGGAAAAGGGCATGATCCAGGTCGAGACCGAGGGAACCTCAATCGTAATCAGGATCAGGGAAAAGGGCTCTTTCCCATCAGGTACCGCGCGTTTCGATCCGCAGTTCCGTCCTGTTTTGAGCAAGCTGCGAGCGGCTCTTAGAACGGTGGATGGACAGATAGCGGTCGCGGGACATACAGACAATATTCCGATCAGCACGCGCCTTTATCGTTCGAACTGGGATCTGGCGTCGGCGCGTGCCGTATCGGTAGTGCACGCGCTGCTTGAGGGAAGCGAGCTGGAACCAGGGCGTTTTGTAGCGGAGGGGCACGGTGACGCTCATCCGCTGGTTAAAAATGATTCTCTGGAACATCGCGCGCTCAATCGACGGGTCGAGATCACTATCCGGAAAGCACCCCAGGTAAGTGCAATGCCGGAGGAGGCCGTGTCAAGCTTGGGCCCGTTCGATGCCGCTGTGGACGGCTTTCCTGCGTCGGCCGAGACTGCCTTGCCGGAAGATGCGGAGTTGCCTGACTGGGTACCGAGAGCTGAGGCAGTCGCCCCGGGAAGTGGTGAGCAGACTAGGCCTCCGTCCAGGATTGACCAGATCAGCTCAGGGATCCGCGGTCAGTGAGGAACCGTGTGGACGCTGTGGGGAGAGCTTCAGAGGAGTATGGCCAATGAGTGACGATCGGCGCCGTTTTTTTCGCATAGAGGATTATGCGTTTGTCAGCTATCGCGTCATTGCGCCAGACGACCTGGAGGAGCAACGGCGTCTGGTCGTGGAAGATGAGGCCCGACCGACCAACTTGCAGGCTACGTTGCTGGGCATCGAGCTGCGTCTGCAGGACGCGATTGACGCCGTTCGCGCTGCGGACAAAGTAGTTGCCTCCGCATTGGAGTTGATGAACAGAAAGATTGCCCTTCTGGAACGGGTTGTCTCGCTGGAGTCGGTGCGGGAGGAGGGGGGGCAAATCGCACGACAGGAACCTGTAAAGGTGAACCTGAGTGGCGGCGGTATGGGTATGCCTGCGCAATCGCCGCTCGATATCGGCACTCATCTCGCGGTCGAAGTAAGCCTCCTGCCTTCAAACGACACGATTCGCGCGGTGGGTAAAGTGGTGATTTGCCGGGAATCGACTGACAGCCCCGGCCAGTACGCAATTGCAATCGAATTTGTCGAAATCCTCGAAAGGGACCGAGACACTCTCGTCAAGCATATTGTCCGCAAACAGTCAGCGATTCTGCGCGCAGAACGCCAGTCTTCGGACTGAGAATCCCGCGCAATTCAGATGCGCGGGCAAGCAGAAACGCTCCCGGCTTACGTTCGGGGAAGGGTAACGCCCACCTGCCCCTGGTACTTTCCAGCCCGATCAGCGTAAGACGTTTCGCAGTTTTCGTCTGACTGCAGAAATACCACCTGCGCAACGCCTTCGTTGGCGTAAATCTTCGCCGGGAGTGGGGTGGTGTTAGAGAACTCCAGGGTCACATGACCT
Organism: Gammaproteobacteria bacterium; assembly: GCA_038116745.1. Lineage (GTDB taxonomy): Bacteria > Pseudomonadota > Gammaproteobacteria > JAYODW01. Next base: position 9,956 of record JAYODW010000062.1, on the reverse strand, counting down.
TCCCACTCTGGCTCCAGAGGGGTAACGTTTACGATGATGCCGCACCGAGCATAGGTAGATTTTCCGAGGCAAATCGTAAGTACGTCGCGCGGGATGCGGAAGTATTCGACAGTTCGTGCCAGCGCGAAGGAGTTTGGCGGTATCACGCAGACATCGCTTTCCAGATCAACAAAATTACCGGAGTCAAAATCTTTGGGATCGACGATCGTCGAATTTATATTCGTGAAAATTTTAAATTCCGGCGCGCAGCGGATGTCGTAGCCGTAGCTCGAAGTTCCGTAAGAAATTACCCGCTGTCCGTTGGCCTCGCGGATCTGACGTGGCTCGAACGGATCTATCAAGCCGTGCTCCGTGGCCATTTGCCTTATCCAGATGTCAGATTTGACGGGCATTGTGAGACACCGTTTGGGCTGCTTTTACTTGGGTTAATCGAAAGGGCTGGGCCGCTCGGATGGAGCCTCTGGTACAGCGTTTTCAGACGGCCGCGTTTCAGGTGTTCTGCACGACGATTTTCGGGAAACGCGCAGAGAAATCGCGTGCACGTAACGACAGCCGTGCGGCAACTTTCCGCGCAATGAGACGATAGGTGTCTGCGATTCCTGATTCAGGCTCTATTGCGACCGTTGGGCGACCGCTGTCTACTCCTTCGCGGATACGGATATCTAGCGGCAGAGAACCCAGCAGGCTTACACCATAGTCTTCAGCCATAGATTGTCCGCCGCCACGGCCGAATATGTGCTCAACGTGGCCGCACTGGCTGCATTCATGCAGGCTCATATTCTCCACAATCCCGAGCACTGGAACGTTTACCTTCTCGAACATCTTGAGAGCCTTACGTGCGTCCATAAGAGCAATGTCCTGAGGCGTGGTAACAATGAGTGCGCCACTGACCGGAATTTTCTGGCAGAGCGTGAGCTGTATATCTCCCGTTCCCGGAGGAAGGTCTACCACCAGGTAGTCGAGGTCGCTCCAGTTGGTGTCGTTCAGTAGTTGCTCAAGTGCTCCGGTAACCATCGGGCCACGCCAGATCATCGGCGTGTCCTCTTCAATGAGATTGCCTATGGAGATGCTTTGGAGTCCATAGCTGACGCGCGGATTCATGGACTTCCCGTCGGGACTTTCGGGTCGCCCATGGCTCGCGAGCATCCTGGTCTGACTTGGACCGTAGATATCGGCATCCAGCACACCGACTTTTGCGCCCTCCTGCTGCAGCGCCAGCGCAAGATTGGTTGCCGTGGTGGACTTCCCCACGCCGCCTTTACCCGAAGCGACAGCAATGATGTTGCGTACCTGTGCCAGGGGTTTGACGCCTTTCTGCACTTCTCTGCTTGTGATTCTGGTTTGAATTTCTACCCGGCACTCGACGCCCTCTATGGCGTCGAGGAGTTGTTCCAGGCGCTCCTGAAGCTCGTCGCGATATCGGGCTAGCGGGAAACCAAGCTCAAAGCTGACGACGGCAGTGTCTCCGTCAAATGCAATCGACGTGAGCGCGCCAGCGCTTACTAGGTCGGTGCCCAGAAAAGGATCCTGATTTTCGCTGAGTCGTCGTCGAATTTCGCTTTCACGAGGGTCCATGAAAAGAAGTCCTGCGCAAGGGGGCGCAAATGTTACACCAATAGCTAGAGGGGACCGGGGTTCTTATAATCCGCGCGCTGCTATTCTGCCGCTCCCATCCGACCAGATTAATCATGCCTGCCGAAGCGCGAAGAATTCTTGTTACCAGTGCACTTCCCTATGCAAACGGGCCGATCCATATCGGGCATCTCGTTGAATATGTCCAGACGGACATCTGGGTGCGATTTCAAAAAATGCGTGGGCACGAGTGTTACTACGTGTGCGCGGACGACGCACATGGCACGCCGGTGATGCTCAAAGCGGAAGCGGAGGGCGTAACACCGGACGAGCTCATTGCTCGGGTCGCGGAGGAGCATCAGCAAGACTTTGCTGGATTCAGTGTTGATTTTGATAACTATCATTCAACCCACAGCAAAGAGAATCGCGAGATCTCTGAGCAAATATTTTTGCGTCTGGATGAGCAAGGCTTCATCACCCGCAAAACTATTCAGCAGGCTTTTGACCCGGTTAAACAAATGTTTCTGCCCGATCGGTTCATTCGAGGCGCATGTCCTCGCTGCAAGGCAGAGGATCAGTATGGAGATAGCTGCGAGAGCTGCGGTGCTACTTATACTCCCACTGATCTTCTAGAACCCAGGTCAGCCCTCACCGGATCGCGCCCCGAGCTTCGGGAGTCGGAGCACTTGTTTTTCAAGCTGGGGGCTTTTGAATCCGAATTGCGTCGTTGGCTGGAACAGAGTTCGCTGCAGAGCGGTATCGTCGCAAAGCTCAATGAATGGTTTGATGCGGGTCTGCAGGACTGGGACATTTCCCGCGACGCGCCTTACTTCGGATTCGAGATCCCAGGGCATACCGGTAAGTATTTTTACGTCTGGTTGGACGCGCCGATCGGTTATCTGGCCAGCTTCCGTCACCTTTGCCAGCGTCTTGGCATAGATTTCGAGGAATTCTGTCGCCCCGGTACTTCGACGGAGATGTATCACTTCATTGGGAAGGACATCATGTACTTTCATACGTTGTTCTGGCCGGCAATGCTATCCGGGGCGGGTTTCCGGGCGCCGAGCAACGTTTTCGTTCATGGTTTTCTCACTGTCGACGGCCAGAAGATGTCGAAATCACGGGGGACCTTCATCACAGCGCGCACGTTCAGGGAGTTTCTTGATCCCGAACACCTGCGTTACTACTTTGCGGCAAAGCTTGGTAGCGCGATTGAGGATATCGACCTCAACTTCACCGATTTCGAGGCCCGCGTGAATTCGGATTTAGTCGGCAAAGTCGTCAATATCGCTAGTCGTTGTGCCGGATTTATCACCAAACGCTTTTCCGGTCGGTTGAGTGAGCGTATTGCCGACACACAGTTACTGGACACATTTCAGAGCGCAGCTGGCTCCATCGCCCAGCGTTATGAGGCACGCGAATACGCCCACGCTATGCGGGAAATCATGAGCCTGGCAGACCGGGCAAATCAGTACATTGATAAACACAAGCCATGGATCCTCGCCAAGTCGGACTCGAGTGACAGCGAGCTTCACGATGTCTGCAGCATGGGGATTTTCATGTTCCGGATATTGATGATCTATCTGAAGCCCGTGTTGCCTGGCACCGCTGAGAAAGCCGCTCAATTTTTTGCTGAGGACACTCTGCGCTGGGAGGCTGTGAACACTGTGCCGACAGGCGCGGTGGTTAACGCTTTCAAGCCGCTTACAAAACGAGTCGACAAGGAAAAAATTGCTGCAATGGTAGAAAAAAGTAAGGACAGCTCTGACGGGGGGCATGGAGAACCTGCGGAGCGCAAAGAAAAGGTTTCCGAGATCTCGATTGACGATTTCGCCCGGCTTGACCTTCGTGTTGCGCGAATCGCCGAGGCAAGCCCGGTCGAGGAGGCCGACAAGCTAATCCGTTTGAAGCTCGATCTTGGCGATGAGACCCGACAGGTGTTTGCCGGTATCAAGCAGGCTTACCAGCCTGAGAATTTGGTAGGTCGCCTCGTTGTCATGGTTGCGAATCTCACTCCGCGCAAAATGCGCTTCGGGGTTTCAGAGGGAATGGTTCTGGGCGCCGGCCCGGGCGGGGCTGAGATATTTCTTATCCACCCTGACGCCGGTGCTACCCCCGGCATGAAAGTCAAATGAATCGAGTGCCGACCTGTTCTCAAGGGCACAGGCATTTCCGTTGATGACGATGACAGAAATCCCGTGGGTAGTCAGCAAAAATTGCTCAACTGAAGCCGGCGAACCTCAAGACCCCGATGCCGTTGTAACCCTGGTGAGCGCGCTGTGGCGAGAGCTGCCGCAGGCGCAATGTGGCCGATGTGGTTTCCCCACCTGCAGGCGTTACGCCGAATCGATAGCCGCGGGGAAAGCAGACCTGAACCTCTGCCCGCCCGGAGGCACCCGAACGAGAAATGCTCTACAGGCGATTTTAGAAAACGGTGTTGCGGCGGGCGTACCTGAACCGTTAGTGCTGAAGACGGCCTATATCGAGGAAGATGGGTGTATTGGCTGCACCAAGTGCATGGAGGCCTGCCCCGTGGATGCAATAGTCGGAGCAAAGGGGCTGATGCATTCAGTTGTGGATGCCTGGTGCCCTGCCTGTGAACTCTGCGTTGCCGTCTGTCCGACAGACTGCATCGAAATGCGTAGCTCATCTTGCGAAGACCGTCATGGCCAAGCAGCAGGAGCCGCTGCCCGCTTTGAAGCAAAGAAGCTGCGAATTGAGAAGACCGGTTCTCAGGAGTTCCTGCTCGTAGAACTAGGTGGAGAAGGTGCATCGAAAGACAAATTTCGCAACCAGGTCCTCAGCGCCGTGAACCGCGCTAGACGTAGCTGAACATTCCTGGCGCCTACAGCGAAACGCAGGCCTAACGTTCGCGCAGGTCTCGTTGCCCCCTGGTTAGGGCTGGAAGAACACGCTATGAAAGTTGCGGACAGAGAAGAAATGTTCAGACGGTTCGCCGCTGACTGCCCTGAACCGAAGACCGAGCTTCACTATGAATCAGACTTCCAATTGCTTGTCGCCGTTATGCTCTCGGCCCAGGCAACCGATGTCAGTGTAAACCGGGTAACACCTGAGCTTTTCCTCAACGGCCCTGATCCCACGTCCATGTCAGCGCTCGGAGTAGAGCGCATCCGTGATCTGATCAAATCAATTGGCTTGTTCAACTCCAAAGCAATAAATATTTCTAAAACCAGTCAACTGCTGGTGGAAAGACATCAGGGTCAGGTGCCGCAGAGGTTTGAGGAGCTGGTCGCGCTTCCCGGTGTCGGTCGGAAGACTGCCAACGTCGTGTTGAATGTTGCTTTCGGTCAGCCGACGATGGCCGTAGATACGCACATATTCCGGGTGGGCAACAGAACTGGACTGGCGACGGGGAAGACCCCGGAGGCGGTTGAGCTGAAGCTTTTGAAAGCAGTTCCGAAGCGATACCTGCTTTACGCGCACCATTGGTTGATTCTTCACGGGCGCTACACATGCCTCGCACGCCAGCCGCAATGTCAGACGTGTCGCATCTCTGATCTCTGTCGTTGGAGATATAAAAGCAAAAGCGTTCCGGGCGGATAGTCGTGATATGGCATATTTCCTACTCGGCCTTGGAAGTAGAACTAGGGATGTAAGAGGAGCCGCCGCCTGGATGGGAAGAGAATGGCCGCCAGGAAGGGGGGGCATGTGGTTATCGCCTTCGGTTCTGTCGTTGCGGCCGGCGCTTACGGAGCGCTCCGAACTTCTTAAGACCGAAAAGCGTGCTGTGTGTTCTGGGTGCGTACGAGGGAGATTCCGCTATGACAATTAAAGTGACCGAGCGTCTCACTGAGAGCTGGTTGCGCTTGATGGTTTGCGCGGCCGTGCTCGTGGCATTCTGTTTGCACGCCTCATTTGCCTGGAGACTGGATTTTCTGGAGCGTGTTGAGCATCTGGCGTACGACCTGCACCTGCGGTGGATGATGCCTGGAGGAATCGACGAGAGCGTCGTGATTGTCGACATCGACGAACGCAGTCTTGATCGAGAAGGGCGGTGGCCCTGGCCACGAAACAAGCTGGCACATCTCGTGGAACGTCTATTCGAGGACTATGACGTAGAGATCGTCGGCTTCGACATCGTGTTTGCGGAACCGGATGAGAGTTCCGGTTTAGGAGTGCTTGAGCATCTCTCGCGTAATGAACTCGTGAGTGACGATGCCTTTCAACAGCAGATGAATCGTCTGCGCAGCGAACTGGACTTTGACGCGGCGTTTGCGGAGAGTATCAGTCGGTATCCGGTGGTATTGGGTTATTACTTCAACATGGGTGAGGCGGGGGCAGTACATCGCTCTGGCGCTTTGCCTTCGCCCTTGTTTCAGCGCTCGGTGTTTCAAGGTCGCAACGTTCGATTTCTAGAAGCATCGGGATTCGGAGGCAACCTACCGGAGCTCGCGGCGAAGTCTGCAGGCCAGGGACACTTTACGCAACAACCCGATCAGGATGGGGTTGTGAGACGCGTCCCCATGTTGCTCAGGTTCGAAGACAACTACTACAGCTCGCTTGCGCTTGAGATCGTGCGACAGGTGCTCGGGCAGCCTGAGGTCATTCCTATTTTCGAGAAACCTTTATTTAAAGCAGGCGGTTACCCGGGATTGGAGTGGCTGCGAGTGGCCAACAATGTGGTGCCAGTGGATCGCTCGGTGCAGGCCCTCGTGCCCTATCGCGGACGGCAGGGTAGTTTCCCGTACGTGTCTGCTACTGACATTCTGTCTGGCGAAGCGGATCGCAAGCTGATGAAAGATAAGATCGTTTTAGTCGGGACCAGCGCGCCTGGTTTGAACGACTTGCGGACTGTTTCGGTCCAAGAGGCCTACCCCGGTGTCGAAGTACATGCGAACCTGGTCTCCGGAATACTTCAGGGCCGAATGCTTCAATTTCCTGAGTACACCATCGGTGCCGAGGTTGTGTTGCTCGTTGTCTTTGGGCTGGCGATGGCACTGGCGGGTGTTCTACTCGCACCACTGGCAACCAGTTTGTTCGGGCTCTCGTCGATAGCGATATTTGTCGGCTTAAATCATTTTGTTTGGATAAACGGTGTTGTGCTCCCGATAGCCTCGGGTGTCATGCTGCTGGTGGCCCTTTTCGTCGTGCACATGACCTTCGGGTACTTTCTTGAGACTCGCGGTCGACAACAGTTGACAGGCTTGTTCGGCCAGTATGTCCCTCGCGAACTTGTGGACGAAATGTCGCGCTCGCCTGATGACTACTCGCTTGCAGCTGAAAGTCGTGAACTGACCGTCTTATTTTCCGATGTACGTGGGTTCACTGCGCTCTCAGAGGGGTTGTCTCCTCAGGAACTGTCCGAGCTGATGGGACAGTATCTGACACCGATGACAGAGGAGATCCACCGCAACAGAGGAACGATCGACAAATACATCGGTGACGCCATCATGGCTTTTTGGGGGGCACCGCTGGCAGACTCCGATCATCCTCGCCACGCTGTGCAGGCAGCTTTGGCGATGGTTGAGAGACTCGAGGGAATCAACGAAAGCTTTCGTGCTCGCGGATGGCCTGAGATCCGAATCGGTATCGGAATTAATTCGGGACAGATGTCTGTTGGGAATATGGGATCGTCTTTCAGGATGGCTTACACGGTGCTGGGAGACGCAGTTAATCTTGGCTCGAGACTGGAAGGGCTGACAAAAGCGTATGGCGTTAGCGTAATTTGCAGTGAATTCACTGCCAAAGCCGTGCATGAGTACGTCTTCCGCGAAGTTGATCGCGTACGAGTTAAAGGCAGGTCTCAACCCGTTGGGATATTTGAGCCAGTCTGTCTGGCCGAGGACCTTGACGCGAGTCTGAAGAAGGAACTGCGTTTACATGCGGAGACGTTGCGTCTTTATCGAGCGCAGGAATGGGATACGGCTGAATTGAACTTCCTCAATCTATCCAAAACGTCAGAGCATCCCGATCTCTATTTGATGTACATCGAGCGCATTCATCACTTTCGCCGTACTCCACCCCCCAACGAGTGGGACGGTGTTTTCGCACATGCGACAAAGTAGGGCGTGCTATCGCACCGTATTAAACGCCATCTTGATCCCTGCGAGCTCGATAATATCCCCGTTCTGGATAGAGTAGGCCTGCGCTCCAATAGACTGGTCATTGACAATCGGAAAGTTGTCGTTCTTGCCGTCACCTTCGATGTGGGTCAGAAAGTAGCCTTGGGGGCGCCTGGAGATCACCGCGACTTGCGTCCCGGGTTTACCTAATGTAATCAATGCCTTGGTCAACTCAAGTTCTTTGCCCGCGATAGGACCATTTAGGACCTTGAGTTTTGCAAGTGGCATTCCGCCGGCCGCAGGAGCAGCTCCCCCGGCTACGGATTGCTGAGCCTGGGGTGATGATGCTGGCGTCTCCTTAGAAACTGCTTGCTCCGCAGCTTTGGCTGCTGCTACAGCAGCACTTGCCGAGCCGGGCCGGATGATCATCGTTTTTTCAAACTCCTCATCATCCGCGCTTGCGTGCTCGTTCAGATATTTGAGTTCGTGCTTGCCTAGCCCTATTACGTCTCCGTTTCTCAGCGCGTGTTTCTTGACCAGCTTACCGTTGACGTAGGTCCCGTTAGTGCTTCCCAAGTCCTCAAGAAAGGAATCATCAAGGATCGTGATGATCATTGCGTGTTTTCCACTGACCGCCAGATTATCGATCTGGATGTCGTTCTCGGGTTTGCGCCCGACCGATACACGCTCTTTATTCAGGGTAAATTCGCCCTGTACTGACCCATTCATGCTAAGAACTAGTCTCGCCATCGTCCTGTCCCAGTTAGCTGCGTCTTTTTACCCAATTTCTGATTCGAGCCAGCGTTTTCTCAGATTCTGCTGAAGTGGAAAGTGGTCTGACCAAGATCACCGACACGTTGTCCTTCCCACCTTTTTCGTTGGCCAGCCTGATTAGCTCGCCGGCTGCGTCGGCAAGATTAGCACTATATTTACCGAGGGTTAAGCCGATCTCCTCATCATTTACCATATCAGTGAGGCCGTCTGAACAGAGCAGATAAAGGTCCTTGTCGGATGCTGGCCGTTGTTGGAGATCTACCTCTACATCTGCCTCGATGCCCAAAGCTCTGGTGACCAAGTTTTTAGGGGTGTTCTGCGCGGCTTCCTCGGATGTATAGAAGCCCCGGTCTATCAGTTCCTGCACCAGCGAGTGGTCCCGGGTAAGCTGTTCCAGTCGGTCGTCTCGGAATCTATACACTCGTGAATCTCCGACATGGGCAATGAAAATCTGACCTTCTCGATACCACAACGCCGCTACGGTGGTGCCCATTCCGGTGCACTCGGGCTCGTCTTGCGCTGTCCGAAAAACAGCACTGTTAGCAGCTTTGATGGCTTCTCTGAGCATGGAAGACGGCAGGTTTCTTTGGTCGATGGCTACGTGATCGCCGCGGTGCGACCGGTCCGCAGAATTCAGACGCTCGCGAATTCGAATCAATATGAGTTGAGCAGCGATTGCGCTGGCAACTTCCCCCGCCTTATAGCCCCCCATGCCGTCTGTCACGATAGCCAGGCCGAGTTTTGCGTCGGAAACAGCGCTGTCTTCGTTATGGGGACGTTTGCGGCCCGTATCAGAGACGTTGGCTGCTTCAATAAAATATTGGCAATGCGTATTTTTCATTAACCGCGGTTCAGCGCTGCACGGAGCAACCTTTCGAAACACCGATCGATGCGTTCAAAGCGGCAAGTGCCACGCGGACGCGCCGTCAGCAGAGTGCTCTGTGCCCCTTTGTTACTGTGCATTTTTGGCGCATCGCTGGATATCCCGCGCCATCTCCTCCCCTGTCTGGTAGCGCTTCTCAGCGTCTTTTTCCAGGGCCTTGTTTATGATTTCAGCGACACACGGACGCTGGGCGAGGAGTTCCGGTTTAACGTTTCGCAGATCATCGTGCGCTTCGTTTGCGATCTTGTACATCAGGGTCGCCAGCGATTCCCCCTGAAAGGGGAGCTTACCCGTAATCATCTGGAAGAAGGTTACCCCCAACGAGAACAGGTCGCTGCGGCCATCTACTTTCTTTCCTGACAACTGTTCTGGGGACATATAGGACGGCGTCCCCAGCACCATTCCGGTTTTGGTTTTGCTGGAGTCAGTAATTCTAGCGATGCCGAAATCAGTCAGTTTTACCTGCTTGCTGGAGGGTTCGAACATGATGTTTGCGGGTTTTATGTCCCGATGCACCACGTTCCTTTTATGGGCGTAGTCCAGTGCCATGGCGGATTTGAAGATCACTCCCATGACAGTTGGCAGCGGTAGCAATGCGTCCGGTTTGGTGTAACGAACTAGGTCATGGCCTTGGAGGAATTCCATGGCAATGAACGCCAGATCATGCTCTTCTCCCGCATCGTAGATTGTGACGATATTGGGAT
>JAYODW010000061.1:0-16048 GCA_038116745.1 Gammaproteobacteria bacterium | reverse complement strand
CTCGGCAGCTTCGCTGATCAACAGGCTATTTGTGATCCCCTACCTGGCGCTGCCTCTGTTCAAACTGTTCGGCCTGCTCAGCTGAAGCCTGTCCCTGATAGCGGGCCTTCCATTCAGCATACGGCATGCCGTAGACCAGCTCGCGCGCATCTTCAAGATCGATCTCTGAGCCGAGCGTCTCCGCCTCGGCGCGATACCACTTGGACAGGCAATTACGACAGAAGCCGGCCAGATTCATCAAATCAATGTTCTGCACCTCTGTGTGTTCCCGAAGATAGTCACGCAGGCGCCGAAAAGTTGCCGCCTCTACTTCAATACGCGTTTTCTCATCCATTTCTGCTCATCCTCTCGTTCACGAATCCTAATGCTCGGCTGGCAAAGTCGCATAAAAACCCGTCTTCGACCTCGCTATTTCACACCGTACTTTTCCATGCGGTAACGCATCGCCATCCTCGATATACCCAGACGGCGCGCGGCCTCTGACACATTACCGCCCGTCTCCTGCAGCGCCAGACTGATCATCCGTCGCTCCATACCATCTAGAGTCAGACCATCTGTTGTGGCAAGGAGCGCGCTCTCGATCTCAGGCTCCATCCCGCCGATAGCGCTGCTCGGCAAACCCAGCGCGGAAGCGTCCACCTCTCCTCCAGCGGCAAAAAGCAGGGCCCGCTCAACCACATGCTGCAGCTCGCGCACGTTCCCCGGCCACGAATAAGCATCAATTGCGTGCCGCGCATCTGAAGAAAAACTCACATCTGAAAGCTGATAGCGACGCGCCAGTTGACCTGCGAAGCGCTCCGCCAGCAGGACCGCATCTCCTGTGCGCTCACGCAGCGGGGGCAGAGAAAGGGTGAGTACGTTGAGGCGAAAAAAAAGATCTGCCCGCAAAGCGCCATCCGCGACCATCTGTTCGACATCACGATTTGTTGCCGCGATGAACCAGGCATCAGTTCGCGTTTCCTGCGCACTGCCTATGCGGCGCAAAGTCCGACGCTCCAGTACCGCGAGAAGTTTAGCCTGCAGGTCCAACGGGATCTCGCCGATCTCATCCAGGAACACCACACCGTCTTCAGCAGCCTCAATCAAACCCGTGCGGGCATTCACCGCGTGCGTGAACGCGCCTTTGACGTGCCCGAAGAGCTCTGCTTCAAACAGATCTTTGGGCAACGCGGCACAGTCAACCTGCACAAAAGGCCGATGACTGCGGGATGAATGTTGATGAATGGCGCGTGCGGTGACGTCTTTACCCGTTCCCGTCTCACCCGTGATCAGGACGGTGGGTGCACTACCCCCCTGGGCAACCAGTCCCGCAATGCGACCGACCTGTGCTCGGACCTGAGCGAGGGCTGGCGAATCGCCAACCAGAGACTCAATTTCGTTGTGTCTCTGGTCCCGGACGCGTGAGTAATCGAGCTGCCTGCTCAGCGAACCGATTTTCGCCACTTTCTCGACATTAACCAGCAGCTCATCAAGATCTATCGGCTTTTTCAGATAATCAGCCGCGCCGGCTTTCATAGCTGTGACCGCATCATCCACCTCGCCGTATGCGGTCAAGACCACAACACTGACTTCCGCGGAGGGATCGGATTTGAGTTCCGAAAGGAAATCGAGACCACTTCCGTCGGGTAGGCGCATATCCAGCAACACCAGGGCCGGCGCAAAGCTTGTCATCAGGATTCGAGCTTCACTCAAAGTAGCGGCATGCTCGCACTGATAGCCGCCTCGACTCAGGGCAAGCTTCACGGCTCGAGCGAACAGCAGCTCGTCCTCAACAAGAAGGACCCGAGCACCTTGCTCCCGTTGGAAACCTGTAGAGTCGCCGCTTGCGCCGCGGTCTGTCATGAGGGAGAGCACCTATCCAAGGGCGCGGTGATCACCACATCGGTACCCAGTGATTCGCGGCGCAAAAACTCAAGGTCAAAGCCATGAATGGCGCAGATTTTGTAGGCGACAGGAATCCCGAGGCCAGTTCCAAAACGCTTGGTAGACGGACCCGGCTCAAGCCCGGAAGGTTTGGGCTCAAAAGGTAACCCGCCGCCCCAGTCTCGAATCATAAGCATCGCTTTCTCGCCTTCACGCCAAACGGCCAGCTCGATAGTCTGCCCGCTAGCCGAGGCTTCGAGCGCATTATTCAGCAAACCAAAAAGCGCTTGTTCCACGAGATCAGGATCCATATCTACCGTCAACGCATTGTCCCAGCGTCCATAGGCACAATCTATTCCCTGCTGTTCCAGTCGGTCTTTGAGCAAGCTCAATGTCGTAGAGAGCACGTCGGTGAACACCGCCTTGCGAAAAGTCGGTTTCAATGGATGCAGATAGGACACCAGGGCACTGACCCAGCGCTCCAATCGGTCGACTGTCTGTATGATGGCCTGCCGACACTCTAAAAGTTCTTCCATCGGGCCGTCTGCTGACAACAACTGCGCGTTGGCCCTGATCGCCGCCAGAGGGTTTCGAATGTTATGCGCGACGACGGGCACGAGACTGCCCAGAGCCGCTTGCCGCTCGCTGGCGAGCAGCGCGTCCTGACTGTTAGCAAGATCCAGCGCCATCTGGTTGATGCCCTGCGCCAGTTCCCGAACCTCACTGGCGCCCGCTTCGGGGAGCAATTTCCTCAGCTCACCGGAACTGAGCTTCGCAGTGCCGCTCATGATTTCCCGGACTGGCTCGATGAATTCCCGGCGCAGAACGCCCCGCGAAAAAAACACGAGGGCAAGGCCGAAAACAATCGGGACCACCAGCGCAAACGGTGCGTACCTGCTCCAAAGAGCAATGCGTTCGTCCTGCGTCTTCCTCTGCTGCACAAGGAGACCAAGAAAAACGTGCGTAGCTGCATCAAAATCCGCAATAAAGCGCTGTTCGAAATCCGGATCGAAGACCCTGGCTCTCACCAATCGGTTCAGGACGAAGGGATCCTTGAGCGCCTCTCGCATGCTGTTCTGCAGCAGACTGTAGGTTTGTTGCATATCCTGAACGGCATAGCCCTCTGCCCGTCCGACTGATGTTCGACGCAGTTCGTTGAACAGCTCTTGTCCAGCGCGAGAATGATGCGCGTTAAGCTGCGCTACCGTTTCATCCTCACGTAATCCAGCGACTGACACCTCCTGGATCTGCTGAAAGAGGCGAGCTTTGATCTCCTGCGCGGTCGAAAGCAGGAGGTTCAGGCGAATGGACTCGGCAGACCATTGTTGCCAGGTGTAACCCCACGCGCCGCCAACACCGCCGCTCAGAACGACCAGCAGCACCAGCACTGCCTCGTGCGTCATCAACAGCTGCCGGAGAGAACGAGGATGCGCGCTCATTTCAGTAGGCCCGATAGTTCACTCGATTGTCCCGGCCTGATCTGTCCTTTCGCTGGGGAAAGAATCTCTGCATTCCGCTCATCTTGCCGACTGCAGCCGGCAATACAGTCATGCCGGTCATCACCAGGGCCACATTCGTTTAAGGAGATTCGCCTGCCCAGCTGCAACATGGCTCAGCGCTCCTGCGAGATGGGTGAGAACAAGTATGGCCAGCAAAACGGCACCAACAACGTGAATTTCTGTAAACAGCTCATTGAGTGGGGCATCGCGCCACCCCCAGTGGGGCAAAGGCACCGTGAAGAGCCGCGTTTTATAGCCGCTGAAACTCGACGACAGATAGCCACTGAGCGGCTGCAGGAAAAGCAGCACATAAAGGCCAGCGTGGACAGCACCGGCAAGCCTTTGCTGCCAGACGGCGACGTGTACAGGAAGCGCCGGCGGACGATGTTTAAGACGCCACGCAAGCCGCGCTCCGAGGAGCAGAAAGAGAGAAATTCCTAGCGATTTGTGCAGGGCGAAGTAATAGCTTCGCTGTGCCCCCTGCGGCAGATCGACCATCCACCAACCGAGCCCGAACATGAACAGAACCACAAGCGCCATGAGCCAGTGCATGACTATCGCGGGAATTCGGTATCTTGGCTCAGACATTTTGTAGGGAAATTGGATCAGCGGGCAGAAAATCAGACTATCACGCGGCCCGAGGGCGACCGGGGCCTCGTGAGCTCAATAGGCGTGTCTTATAGTATGGCGGAACCGTCGAGGACCATATCAGTGGCTACCGCACGCCACACAAGCCCCGAAAGCGGCGATGGGCATATCCGCGAAAAAATGCGCTCATACTTACAGTATCCAAGCTCGCTCAGATCACGACGTGCAGCCCGGTTCATCGCCGTTGCCTGGATGTTCCTGAGCCTTCTGGCAGCAACGACGGTTCGGGCCGAGTATGAAATCGAAGTCAACAAGACGACGCATATGCTGGTTGTTAAGGCGGATCAGGAGATTCTCAAGACCTTCAAAGTGTCTGTGGGAAGAGGTGGGCCTGGAGATAAACTCAAAGTAGGGGACAAAAAGACGCCTGTCGGCACCTACCGCGTGACGGGACTGAATGCGCGCAGTCGCTTTGACACTTTCATTCGCCTGAATTACCCGAACGTGAAAGACGCTTTCTACGGCCTGAGGAACGGCGTCATCTCACGCACTGAATTTGACCACATAGTGGCGGCGCTCGATGAAGGCAGAACACCGCCGCAGGACACGGGCCTTGGGGGCGCCATCGGGATCCACGGCATTGGGGAAGAAACACCGGAAAAACTTCGTATCCACGAAAATCTGGACTGGACCGAAGGATGCATCGCTCTTACGAACTCTGAAGTGCACCAACTAAAACCCTATCTCGCCCTCGGCACACGGGTTGTAATCAGAGAGTGAACACAACGCCTTCCCGCGCTTCATGGAACACGGTGCTTGTACTGACCTTCGCCGGCCTAACGCTTCTCAGCATGGCCTCGGTGGCAGAGACTGGCGCGACTGCAAGCGCCGGCGTAATCGTTCGTTTCGAGACCTCGAAGCCATTCGATGACGTGATCTTCGAATTGAACTTCGCGATCACGGAACGCAATTTCCGCATCACTGGTCGCAACACTATCGGCGAGGGATTGCGCGCACGAGGCTATGTCGACTTTCCCGATTACGAAGTCATCCACTTCTGCAACCTGGAACTGGCGCGTGAGATTCTGCTGCTCGAACCGGATTTCGTCGCCCAGATGCCATGTCGACTGACTGTCCAAGTCGCCGGCGAAAAAACCATCGTCAGTCTGATCCGGCTCCCGACTGATCACTCTGATGAACGGGTCAACCGATTCGCAGAGCGCATGAATAAGACCCTGACGGAAATCGTCGAATTTGCCGTCGCACCAGAGGAACACTGACCGTGGCACAAACTGAGTTGGGCGACCACCGGGTTTTCCTGGCCTGGCTGGCGACGACCGGACTGACTCTGTTCGGTTTTTTCGTGTGCTGGGAACAGGGTCTCATTTCACTGCTTTATGACAGCGATCGCAGCCATATCTGCATGGTGATCGGCCTGCTTTATCTGGGCGGCGCCCTTCATTGCGGCCTGCGAGCGCTCCGACTTTCAGAAGAACTCAGCATTGTCAGTGGACTGAGCGCTCACGTCAGTTCCGGTTTTGCCAGAGTCGAGCAAAGCGGTGAACATCTTGATGTCAGCGGACACCTGATCAGGGCTGACAGTATTCTCGGACGTTTCCTTTCTGCTTCGCTTCGACAGCAGACCAAAGGCGTGGACGCTGAACATGACGCCAGCGCCCTGGTCGGAACGCTGGTTGCCGATGCAAAGAGGCATCTCGATAGCGGTTGGTTTCTCGTTGATGTGCTGCTGAAACTCGGACTGCTGGGCACAATCGTGGGCTTCATTTTCATGCTGGGTTCTGTGTCCGAGAGCGCCACGCTCGACGTTAACACTATGCAGAAGGTACTCCGCGAAATGAGTAACGGTATGGGTACCGCGCTTTACACCACGCTGGCCGGATTAGTCGGCAGCATGTCCCTCGGATTTCAGTATTTGTTGCTGGACAAAGGCGCTGACTCCCTCATCGAGCAGGCCATTAATACCACTGAGGCGCACTTGCTCTTCCCGAATTCCTGAGTCGAGCCAGATAGCTGTGTTCTCTTACTACAATTCCTGGCAGCGCCCCCGCCAGACCTCAGATCCATTTACTGACCTGCTATTCAACGCCCTGCTCGGTTTCACCTACCTTTTCCTCCTGGCCATCATGTTCATGAATCCGGTTGCGAAGAAAGGCATCATCGACCCGAAAGCTGAGTACATCATTACTGTCGCCTGGCCGGACAATAATCCTGACGACATCGACACCTGGGTCGAAGACCCCAAAGGCAACGTGGTCTGGTTCCGCAATCGCGAGGCAGGCCTGATCCATCTCGACCGCGACGACCGCGGTACGGCCAATGACACAATCGAAGTTAACGGCACCAAAATTCAGAACCCTCTCAATCAGGAAGTTGTCACTATCCGCGGGGTAGTGCCGGGGGAATACGTCGTCAATCTTCACTACTACGCGACAGAAACGAGCTCGCCGGTTCGCGCCACAGTCAAGATTGCGAAAGTCAATCCAGCTCTGGAGATCGTTTACTATGGGGAGGCAATCCTCAACGAAAAAGGCGACGAAAAAACCGCCGTACGCTTCTCGATTGACGAAGACGGAAGCGTAGGAAGCATTTCGCACATCGAGAAGTCGATCGTAATTTTCTAGCCCAACGCCCGTAGACGCTGCGCGATGTATCTCGATGAAACCACGGCAAATCCCACTGGGAGGCGTCTGACCGGATCCCCGGCGTTAACTCCACCGACCTCCTGGCCACGGAGATAAACCACTCGTGTTTTTACTCGGAACATCTGGTCTGGTAGCCGCCTACGTTCTGCTTGCGTTGATGCTGCTGGTGTTGAACCTCTACACCCAGTGGCCGTGGCGTATCAAAGCGACGATGGTCGTTCTGGTCACCTTTTTCTACTTTGTCAGCTATCTCTCCCTGCCCCCCTTGCTTGGCTGGCCAACAGGAAGTCCGCTACCCAAACGTTTCAACCTAGTCGCGATCTTTGTGCAGGAACCGGATAAACAAAGCGGTGAACCCGGCGAAATTTTCCTCTGGGCAACGGATCTGACCGACGGCGCGAGCTCTGCGGAGCCGCGCGCCTACCGCGTCGAGTTTTCAGACGAGCTTCACACCCGAGTTGTTGCTGCGGGTAATAAGATGCGCAAAGGGCTGCCCCAGATCGGAGAGGTGAGCGAAAAGCCCCGTGGGGCATCTGCGCGCCCGAAAGACGAATCAGAAGGCGGGCAGAAAAGCGTAGCCATCGAGTTTTTTGACCTACCCGACCCCTTGTTTCCGGAAAAATGATCGCGCGGCCAGGACACGTTTGAGTCAAAGCAGACATGAGGCGCACGGAACCCTGCATCAAACAACGCCCGCGGCGGTCCGGTCTCCTCGCTCGCATGTTCTTTGTCACAGTCGTTGCCATTTTCACTCTCACGCTTTGTCCTCCTTCGAACGGCGCCTCAGCGACCCTGACCGAGACCATGGAAATCGCCTGCGCTCAGAGTGAGTTAGAACGGCTCCACTGCGCTTTCAGATTTCTTGAGGGCGCTTCCCTGGCCAGAGCCGAGGCTCGCGTGGGCGATCAGTTTGTCGCAGAAGGTCATTTCGCTCCGTATCCTCAGGAATCAGACACCACACTCATGCTCGTTCTGGTGGATACCAGCGACCCGGCCAGGCAACCGGTTATCGAGCGAATCACAACCCAAATCGACGCGTTGCTTGCGAAGACTGCAGCCCACCATCGCTTAGGTTTAGCGTCGTTTGATACAGATCTGTATCTTCTCGCCCCCTTGGGGAGTTCTCCTGCGGATATCGAACGCGCGGCCGACAGCCTGCGCGCCCGTGGCAGGACCACTGAGCTTTACCGCAATATTCGCGACGCGGTGCAATTGATCGCCCGCGCACCGGGCGCGCGAAAAGCCTTAATTGTTTTTTCTGATGGGCTGGCGGAGGACACCGCATACCAGCGTGCCGACGTGATTAAACTGGCAAGAGAACAAGGCGTCATCATTCACTCTGTTGGCTACGCTAGCTCCGTCTCTAAGTCAGTCGGGCTGCAAACCCTCCGCCGCCTGAGCGATGAAAGCGGAGGCCGCTACGTTCAGGCCAGGCTACCTGACTACACATTGCCCGACGGTTTCTTTACACAGCTTCTGACCAGCACGGATTCAGGTGGACAGGTCTCTTTCAATTTACAAAGGCTGACAGCACCGATAAGCGCTGGTTCAGCGGAGCTGATCCTCGATCTGTTCACCGAAAGCCATAGACATTCAGTCAGGGTCCCTCTCGATTTATCAAAAATCGCTCCTGAAAACCCCAGACCTGCCGGGCCTGTGGGAAAGCAGGCAGGGCGGCCCTTTGATGATGAAGCGGCCTCTCTCTCACCTCTGCAGTCTCGGGATACCAACCAGCCGGGAGCAACAAGAGAAGAAAGTCTAAGCTTGTCTCCTGGAGAGTATGCTGTCGCCGCGTTTTCGATAATCGCCCTTCTGGTTGCTGGGCTTGCATTGGCAAGGAGCCGTACCGGCGCCTCTCCAGGCCAGGGTCCGAAAGAGCGCTTGGCCTTGGCCTACCTGGCGCCTCAGGACCGATCTCATCAGAATCTGGAGATCACCCATTCGCCTTGGCGGATAGGGCGCGGGACGAAAAACGACTGCGTTATCGAAGATCACTCAGTATCCAGAGTTCATGCAGAGATCCGCGTCAACGAGCAGGGAGAGCTGCTCCTGAACGATCTGGGGTCAATGAATGGTGTTTTCGTCAACGAGAATCGAGTCCGCTCTATAGCGCTGCAGGAGGGGGATAACGTCGATATAGGCGAGGTGCGCTTCACGTTCTCCCGACTCGAAGATGAAGATGTCGCAGAGCAGGAAAGCACTGTCATGATGCGGACTCACGCGCCTCGCTGATTGCATTGTTTAAGCATCCACCTCAGCCTCAGGGCCGAGGGCTCCAATTGAGAATCCGACCGCGCTCGCCAATCCGCGCGCAGAACCGGGAGTCCACCAGCCTGGCGCCAACGGCGACGAGACTTTCATCGATATAAGTAAGCGGCGTCAGACCCCGGTCCCAGGGTGGGATCCCCCAGGCTTGAAACGCCTTTTTCAGCTCGCGATGTCTCACATCTGAGGCAGCCAACAGAAACTTCTCGCCACCCTGCCGGAATCTCACCGTAGCCCGGCCCTCAGTGAAGAGTGTTTCGGTTAACCCGCCACCCTGCCCTACGACGCTGCTGAGCTGCCCCCACGACCAGTCCAGAGCGCGGGTGCCGTCCCAAAAGATTGAGGATCCGGGAGGTGTAGGGAGGGCCGCAGGTGTCAGGTAAAGTCTCTCGCGATATTTCCTCAACGCGTTCCCTGACCAGGTAATGACCGGAATACGGTCCGGCGCGGCTTCGGTGAGTTGAGAAAGCAACTCTCGGAGATGACGTTCTCCCGGCTGCGACGCGCCGCAGCGCTCGACAAAACGCTTGATGACGTACGGCGCGAGTTCAACGCCCAGCCTGAAAACCGATGAGACCGACAGTTGGTGGTGGGCAGCAAAGGCATCCAGCTGCAAAACGTCATCGGCCAGGCGGTCCAATCCTCGCGCCAGGTCGCGTTGAATAGCTCCCAGCCGCAGCAGCCCGGACAGACCATCGGGCATTCCAGCTATCGCGGGCAGCAGCTGCTGGCGGACACGGTTGCGGCTGTACCGAGGATCCAGATTGCTTGGGTCTTCCACCCACGAGAGTCCGGTTTGTCTTACGTATCGGTCAACGGCGGACCGGCTGCAATCCAGCAAAGGTCGCCCCAGATAGCCCGGCGGGAACTGCCTGAGCGGTTCCATCCCGGCTAATCCACGTGGCCCGGCGCCCGCCAGGACACGCTGCAGAATCGTCTCGCACTGGTCCTCGAGCTGGTGTCCGGTTAAGAGCAAGGTCTCGGGACAGACGTGCTCTGCAAGCAATCGATACCGATAATCTCGCGCCCAGGCCTCCACCGACTCTCCCCGAGAAGGAGACCCGCTGGCCTCCAGAACTATGCAGTCGATCCCAAGCTTTTCTGCAATCTGGAGGCAATGCGCCACCCAGATCTTATTTTCGTCCTGCAGATTGTGCACGACGTGTGCGGCCGACACGGCCAGCCCGTGACTGTGCCCGAATGACCTGGCAAAGTGCAGCAGCGCGGTGGAGTCTTTGCCGCCGCTGAACGCCACGAGCAGCTCGCGACAGCCGGAAAGTTCTACGAATTTTTCCAGAGCAAGGGTGGCCAGCGCGCCCAGCTCTGACGAAAATCCCTCAGGCTCCAACTGTGGCATTCGTCTATTTTTGTTTGAACTCGCCGATCGAAGCGTAACGCGCACGCCGTTCCTGAACGAGCTGCGGCAGTTCAACAATTTCCAGCTCTTCTATCGCAGCGGATAACGCGTCCTTTAACACCAGCGCGACCCTTCCTGGATCGCGATGCGCACCTCCCAACGGTTCCTCAATCACCCCGTCGATAAGGCCCAGCTTCTTCAGGTGCGTCGACGTTATCCCCATTGCCTCCGCAGCTTCCGGTGCTTTTTCAGCGCTTTTCCACAAAATAGACGCACAGCCTTCTGGTGAAATCACCGCGTAAGTTGCGTACTGCAGCATAAGAACGCGATCAGCGACTCCGACTGCCAGGGCGCCTCCAGAACCACCTTCGCCGATCACGACTGAAATGATTGGCGTTTTGAGGCTAGCCATCTCGAGCAGGTTTCTGGCTATCGCTTCGCTTTGTCCTCGTTCTTCTGCGCCTATGCCCGGGTACGCTCCCGGGGTATCAATGAACGTAATCAGAGGCAGCTTAAAACGCTCTGCTAGGTGCATTATTCGCAGCGCCTTTCGATAGCCCTCAGGGCGCGGCATGCCGAAATTGCGCTGGAGATTGTCTTTGGTATTCCGACCCTTCTGGTGGCCAATAAACACAACACCCCGGTCGTTCAAGCGCCCAAGCCCTGAAACGATAGCAGGGTCGTCGGAGAACGCACGGTCGCCGTGCAGTTCATTGACGTCGTCAAAAATTCTCCCCACGTAGTCAAGGGTGTATGGCCTCCGCGGATGCCTGGCAAGCTTCGCTACTTGCCATGGAGTCAACGAGTCGAAAATCTGTCGCGTCAACTCCCTGGATCGTTTCTGAAGGCGCGCGATCTCGCTGTTGATATTGATCTCGCTGTCGTGGCCGACGAGCCGCAGCTCTTCGATTTTTGCCTCGAGCTCCGCGATCGGCTGCTCGAAATCCAGGAACTCGAGACTATGTGAACGATTTTCAGTGCTTTTTTCCACGTTCAAAACTCATCCTGATGCATCATTATTTACCAGTGTCTGTTCCATCGATTGGCCGCACGAACGGGTTAGCATCCCCAGAGCGCTGAAAACATCACCCTGCGTTCTTCTCTCATCCACTGGCCGGATTAATATTCCACGAACACATGACTCTCACCGAAGGCAGAACGCAGACTTCCCAGGAGACGCTCGTTGATCTCCATCCGCCACGATTCACCAAGGCGCAGACGGGCCCTGCTGAGAGGCCGCTGCACTTCCAAAGAGACCGGACATGTGCCCCTGGGGTGGCTCTCAAACAGTCGCTTGAGAACCCCAACTATCTGCTCTCCTTCTGACGTCTGCTCTTCGAGACTCACCACAAGCGCACGCGCTAGTTTGTTCCGAGCTTCATCAAGCGTCATGATTTCTTCGCTTTTAATGCTGAAACCACCCGAAAACTCATCCACATCGCAGCTGCCCTCGACCACCACGACCTGGTCAACGACAAGCTTGTCCATATGGAGTTCAAATTGGTCGCGATAAACCGTAATTTCTGCGCGCGCGGTACGGTCGTCCAGCGTGACTACGGCTATCGGGCCGCGCCGTGTTTTTATCACGCGCACCCCGATCACTAGCCCGCCTACTCGCTTTTTCCCAGGCCCCAGGTCGGCCAGCGAACAGGTGACAAAGGCATTCAACTCAGCGCGATATTTTTCGACCGGATGCCCGCTGAAATAGAGACCGAGGGTCTCTTTCTCAAAAGTCAAAATCTCCTCTTCAGTCCAGGCGCGCGCAGCGCTATCGCACTCCACACCTTGCATCGGGCGTTCAGCCTGCTCGGCCCCTGAGGCAAAACCAAAAAAATCTGATTGGCCCGCAACTCGAGCCTTATTGTGCTGCTCAGTCAACTGAAGTGCTGTTTCGAGCTGCGCCATCAAGCTGGCCCGATCCTGCTCGAGGCAGTCCAGACTTCCCGACTTGATCAGCGTCTCAAGTGCTCTCCGGTTAAGCTTTCGCTCTGCATTTCGCTGACACAGATCCAGCAAGCTCGTGTAAGGGCCGTTGCCGTTGCGTTCCGCCTCGATACTGGTGATGGCGGCCTCTCCAAGACCTTTGACCGCACCCAACCCGTAACGGATCGTCGTTTCATCCGCCACGCTGAAACGATAGCTACAGACATTGACGTCAGGTGCTGAAATCTCAAGGTCAAGCGACCGGCATTCCTCGATGAGGCGGACGACCTTGTCAGTCGCATCCATATCGGCAGAAAGCACGGCCGCCATAAACGCCGCCGGATAATGTGCTTTTAACCAGGCGGTCTGGAATGCGACTAGCGCGTACGCAGCAGAATGAGATTTATTGAACCCATAGCCTGCAAATTTTTCCATCAAATCGAAAATTGAGCTCGCGCTTTCCGCCTGGATGCCTCGCGCCACCGCACCGTTAACAAAAATCTCTCGCTGCTTCGCCATCTCCTCCGGCTTCTTTTTCCCCATGGCCCGTCTCAGCAGGTCGGCAGCACCCAGCGAGAAACCAGCGAGAACCTGGGCTATCTGCATGACCTGCTCTTGATAGAGGATCACGCCGTAGGTCGGTTTCAGCACCGGCTCGAGCTGGGCGTCAGGGTACCTGACTGCCGCTTTGCCGTGCTTCCTCGCGATGAAGTCATCCACCATCCCGGACTGAAGCGGTCCAGGGCGAAACAACGCCACCAAAGCCACCAGGTCCTCGAAAGTGTCCGGCCGCAGACGTTTAATCAGCTCTTTCATGCCGCGCGACTCCAATTGGAAAACCGCGGTGGTCTGAGCACGCTGAATCAGCTTAAAAACTTCGGGGTCGTCCAGGGGGATGGCGAGTATGTCGAGTGCTTGATGCCGGCCCGCGGAAGAAGCGCGATTAATCTCTTTCACTGCCCAGTCGATGATGGTTAATGTGCGCAGCCCGAGAAAATCAAACTTGACAAGACCAATGGCTTCGACATCACCCATGTCGAACTGCGTAACCAGTGCCTCGCTGTTCGGTTCGCAGTAAAGAGGCATGAAATCGGTCAGCGCTGAGGGCGCAATAACGAGGCCACCAGCGTGGCGCCCCGCATTCCTCGCCAAACCCTCCAGCTGTAAGGCGAGCTCCACGATGCTGCGAACATCCTCCTCTTCCTCACAGCGCTGCCGCAGCGCGGGCTCCTCGTCGAGAGCCCGGGTGAGCGTCATCTGCGGATCGAACGGTACGAGCTTCGCGAGTTGGTCAACGAATCCGTAAGGAAAACCGAGCACTCTCCCCACGTCTCGAAGAACCGCCTTCGCCGCCATACTTCCGTAGGTGATGATCTGCGCCACCTGCTCCCGCCCGTAGCGTTCCGCCACGTAAGAAATGACCTCATCGCGTCGATCCATACAGAAATCAACGTCGAAATCGGGCATAGACACACGTTCAGGATTCAGGAATCTCTCGAACAAAAGGTCATATTTGATTGGGTCAAGTTCGGTGATGCCGAGTGCGTACGCGACAAGAGACCCAGCGCCGGACCCCCTGCCAGGCCCAACCGGGATCCCCTGAGATTTCGCCCACGCGATGAAATCTGCAACGATCAGAAAATACCCGGCGAACCCCATATTCGAGATCACATCGATTTCGACTTCCAGCCGTTGGTGATATTCAGAAAGTTCTTCCGAATCAGTTACTGCGCTAGCAGTGAGTCTTGAGGAGAATCCGCTTTCGGTCTTTTCGCGCAAAAGCTCTTCAACGGACTGTCCGTCAGCCACCGGGTATTCGGGTAAGTGGTAGGTCCCAAATGCAAGCTCAAGATTGCAGCGGGTAGCGATTTCGACAGAGTTTTCCAACGCGGAGGGAAAATCACTGAACAAGACCTCCATATCCTCGGGCGATTTGAGATATTGCTCGGGGGAGTAGTCGCGCGGCCGGCGCGGGTCACTCAGCATGCGCCCGGAATGGATACAGACACGAGCCTCGTGCGCATCAAAGTCCGACTGTTCCAGAAAGCGGCAATCGTTAGTCGCCACCAACGATGCGTCGTAAGAACCCAGCTCCTCGACGATCCCATCGATGTATCTTTCTTCGAACGAGCGTCCCGTTCGAGTGAGCTCGATGTAGAAACGGTCGTCCAGCAGCGCACGCCAGAAATCCAGGCGCTCTCCGAGCCGTTCCCGGCGGCCCTCGCGGATCAACTGCCCAAAATCACCGGATACGCCTGCCGCAATCAGGATTTGACCTTGGAGAGCCGACTTGCTGAGCCACTCCTCGCTAACTGATGCGATCCCGTTGTTCTGACCATAGCGATACGCTCGAGTAAGGAGCTCACTGAGGCCGCGGTACCCCGATTCATTCTGGCAGAGCGAAAGTACGCGGTAGGGCTCCGAGAGGCTGCGCCCTCCAGCTATCCACAGTTCCGCCCCCACAATGGGCTTAATCCCTGCGGCCATCGCTGCACGATAAAATTTCGGCACAGCAAAAAAATTACTCTGGTCGGTCAGAGCAATCGCAGGCAGGCCCATTTCCTGGCAACGGCCAATCAGCTGAGGAATCCGGATCAGACCATCGACGAGTGAATACTCGCTGTGTAAGTGCAGATGAACGAACACGGGCGAACTCATCAGAGCCCCAGACTTCTCAAATTCTGAGCAAGGTAAGCAAGGGAACCAACAGGCCAGCGCGCCCTCGGAGCAACGGCCAGGGGGTTCCCGAGATTGTGAGCGATTCTTTCACTGCGATCCCAGCAACTTACGCACCGGCCCAAACGAGCTTCGGTGCACTGGAGAGACACCATGTTGCGAGAGCGCAGACAGGTGTGCACGGGTTGGGTAGCCCTTGTGCTGGGCGAATCCGTAGGCCGGATAAGACCTATCTAAAGACAGCATGATTTCATCCCGCATGTACTTGGCCACGATGGAAGCCGCACTGATAGCAGGCTCGCTGGCATCACCCCCGACAATAGCCCTGGCGGGCAGCGAAATTTGCGGAACGTACTTGCCATCAACCAGTACTTCGTCCGGAGTGATACGTAATCCTCGTACAGCTCGGGCCATTGCCAGCAATGTTGCGTGGTGAATATTCAGCGCGTCGATCTCGCGCACATCTGCCTGCCCCACCGCGAACGCCAATGCACAACATTGGATTTCCCGGCACAAGTGCTGCCGTCGCGCGGCGCTCAGCTGTTTTGAATCCCGCAAGCCCGCTGGATAGGCGCTACCGAAGACCACCGCCGCGGCTACCACCGGTCCTGCCAGGGGACCGCGCCCAGCTTCATCTACCCCGGCGATAAGTTTACTGCTCAAGGACGTGGGTGCCTTCCTGTGTTTTTTGCAAGGCTAGGCCCAGTATCGACCGCGCCACTTTTGCAGCCGCGTCACAACGTAATTCGCCATGAATCCGGCGCGCGGCTTCAAGATAAACCTCACGGCGTTGCGGCTCAATCAGCCATTGGTCCAGAGAATCGGCCAGCTTGAGCGGTCGCAAATCATCCTGCAGTAGCTCCGGCACTAAAGCTGTACCGGCAAGAATATTGGGAAGAGAAATCTGCTTAAGTTTCACCATTCGCTTGAGTAGCGAAAAAGTAATCGGGTTCATTCGGTACCCGACCACCATTGGCGCTCCGCACAGCAGCGCCTCCAGAGCTGCGGTCCCTGATGCCACTAACGCAAGGTCACAAGCAGACAGGACCTCAAGAGATTTGCCGGCGACTACGTCAAGATTTTCCCGTAGCGCGCAGACCCCTGCGAGGATGTCGATATGGGCGCGGTCTGCAACGCACAGGGTCAAAGCGACGTTTGAGTGTCGGGACGACAGTATCGACACTGCCTCCAGAAAAGACGGAAGAATCCGTCTT
>JAYODW010000060.1:0-22942 GCA_038116745.1 Gammaproteobacteria bacterium | reverse complement strand
GGAAAACGGGCAGAACCGTCCGCTCGGTCGCCCGCCGAAGCAGCGGGACCAGCGCAATCGGATCCTGCGCGAAGCGGCGCAGATCATCGCCCGGGTCGGCTATGAAAAATGCTCGCTCGCCCGGATTGCCAAAGGTCTCGGGCTAAGCGCGCCTGCGCTATACCACTACTTTCCAACGAAGCAGAGCATCTTCTCTGAAATCGCCATGTTCGTTGTATGCGGTATCTACGACTATGTCAGGGAAGGTCTCGAGTCGGATGCAAGTCCGGGTGAGCAGCTGCGTGTGATGATGCGTCGCCATGCGGCCTACTTCGACGATCAGTACTGGATGATGAACGCCACGATTGCAGGCTATGCAGGTATTGCGCGCCGGGATATCCAGGGCCTGCAGGAGTTCGAAGCCCATCGGCTGCGTTACGAGAAGCTGCTGCACGGGATCCTGCGTGCGGGCGTGCGCAGCGGGGAGTTCAGGACTCTCGATATCAAGTCGGTGGCGCGCTCGATTCTGCAGCTGCTGAACATCACGCGCTGGTATCAGCCGGGTGGCGCGAAAAGCGCCGTGGATTTTGCTGAAGAAAACTTTGACCTGGTCTACCGCAGCCTGCTTGCACCGGGCGCGCGCGAACTGAACCTGCCAGAAAGCTGAGCCACTATGGATTTACTCGACGACTCACAAGCACAGGGGCTGGCTGAAACGGCTGCCCCTGCCCCCGCGGTGGATCTCAGCCGGCGCGGCTTCCTGCAGCGGTCGGCGGCGCTGGCGCTGAGCGCCGGTCCCTTGAGCGGTGTTGTCTCCGGCGCTTTTGTGCAGGCGGTCATGGCCGGTGAACGCACGGTTGAGTACACCTCTACCGACGACCTCTACCGCGGGATCTGGCAGTGGGACAAGGTTACCTGGGGCACGCATACGAATGCCTGCACGCCGAACGGCTGCTCGTTCCGGGTCTACGTCAAGGACGGCATCGTGTGGCGTGAAGAGCAGTCGATGAAAAATCCGGCGAGCAATCCCGACTATCCCGACTACAACCCGCTCGGCTGCCAGAAAGGCTGCTCGTTTCACGCCAATCTCTACGCCGAAGAGCGCGTCACGCATCCGATGCGTCGGGTCGGGCCCCGCGGCAGTGGTCAGTGGGAGCGGATCTCCTGGGATGAGGCGCTGACCGAGGTTGCGAACGCTATCGTGGATGGTATTGAGGAACACGGGCCAGACAGCTTTATCTGCGATGGCGCGCACTTCAACGCAGGCGGCGTCGGGTTCACCTCGCTGTACCGGTTCAACGCGATGCTCGGCGGTGTCTCACCCGACTGGAACGCCATGAACGGCGATGTCTACCAGGGTCTGCACAACACTTTCGGCAAAATGTTCCTGGGGTACAGCGCCGATAACCTGCTGGATGCCAAGCTCATCATCATGGCAGGCACCAACTGGTCTTATACGCAGACCCCGCTCTATCACTTCATCACGGAGGCCCGCTACAACGGCAGCGAGTTTGTCTCCATCGCGCCGGACTACAGCCCGAGCAGCATCCACGCGGACTACCACGTGCCGGTCAAGCCGGGCGGCGATGCGGCTTTCTGGCTAGGTATGTGTCAGGTGATGATCGAAAAGAACCTGATCGACCGCGACTTTATGCGGGAGCAGACCGACCTGGCGCTGCTGAGACGGACCGATTCCGGCAAGTTTCTTCGTGCGTCAGACTTCGAGGCGGGCGCGCGGGACGATCAGTTCTACCACTGGGATCTGGACACGCAGACGCTGCAGGAAGCGGCGCGCGACTCGCTGGCTCTGACCGGTCTGCCGGCGCTGGAAGGCCGTTACGCCGTTACGCTGCCCGGCCTCGGTGAGGTGCAGGTGGAGCCGGTGTTCGCGGCCGTCAAGCGACAGCTCGCCGCGGAGTACACGCTGGCGCAGGCGAGCGCGAAGTCAGGCGTGCACGCCAGCCTGATCGAGAAGCTGGCGGAGAAAATGGCGACCCGCCGTACGCTCACGCACACCGGCTGGGGTGGCTGCAAGATCTACCACTCCGACCTCATTGAGCGCGCTCTGCTGCTGGCCGGCGCGCTGTCCGGCAACTGGGGTAAGCCCGGCACCGGGCACACCACCTACGCCATGCCGGCCGATCACCAGGAGCTGATGATGTTCCTCGAACGTCCGCTGCTCGAAGGCGGACTGGAGGACGTCACCGCGTTTCACCAGGCGGTTGTTGAGGAGATGCGCGCCCATGACCCGGTGGTGACGCCGGAGAATGTCGGCGTGGAGATGACCAAGCGCATGACCATGCGCCTGGGCTGGGTCCCGCCGGCGATGTGGCTCTACAACCACTGTGGCTACGACGCCCTCTACGACCGCATGGAGTGGCAGGACCCGGCGCTTGACCGCACGTTCGGCGAGTTTCTCGAGGAAGCTGAAGCCAAAGGCTGGTGGCAGCCTGAGCACCTGCGACCGGCGCCCGGTAAGGAGCCTCGCGTGATGATGATGTGCGGCGGTAATCCGCTGCGCAAAATCCGCAGCGCGGCGGTGATGTTCCCTGAAAACCTTTTCCCCAAGCTGAAAATGATGTTCGCCATCGAACCGCGGATGTCGTTTACCGCGCTGCATTGCGACATCGTCCTGCCCGCTGCCTGGTACTACGAAAAATCCGACATCTCCTACACCGTCACCGGCAACCCGCGTTTCGCGTTTGTCGAACAGGCGGTCGAACCGCGCGGCGAGGCGCGTCGGGAGTGGGACATCTTTGTCGCGCTGGCGCAGAAGATCGGGGAGGTGGCAACCGGACGCGGGCTCTCCGGGTATCGTGACTTCTGGGGGCAGGAGCGGCGCTACGACGAGATCTGGCAGCGCTTCACCATGGGTGGCCGCCTGATGACCCATGACGCCGCGCTGGAGGAGATGCTGAAAGTCGGCTCGGCGACCGGCGTATTTCCGCCCGATACCTCAATCGCTTCGATGAAGCAGGTTGGCATGGTGCCACTGACGACGTTCGGTCAGGGGTTGTTCAAAGACCTGGTGGCCAACGAGTTCGATCCGCACAAGCCGTTTTACTCGCTGCGCTGGCATGTTGATGACAAGCTGGTCTATCCCACGGAGACGCGGCGCGCGCAGTTCCTGCTTGATCACGACTGGTATCTGGCCGCTGGCGAAGCGCTGCCGACCCACAAGGACGCGCCGCTGATCGGCGGTAACCATCCTTTCACCATCACCGGCGGACATCCGCGCCACAGCATTCACGCGACCCACCTCACAACCCCGGCCCTGATGCGGCTGCACCGCGGACAGCCGGTGATGCACATGAACGACAAGGTAGCAGCCGCGCGCGGTTTTTCTGACGGTGAGACGGTGGAAGTTTTCAACGACTTCTCCGACTTCCGCATCATGCTCAAGACCTCCCCGTCAGTACGGCCGGATCAGGTCATTGTCTACATGTGGGAAGGCCATCAGTTTGAAGGCTGGAAGGTCTTCAACCGGGCGCTCATCGGTCAGCCGAAACCGCTTCATCTTGCGGGCGGCACCGAGCAGTTCCGCTACTACGCCGCGAATGCGGGCGTCTCTCCAGCCAAAGATCGCAGCGTACGGGTCGACGTGCGCCGCATCGCCTGAACGACGGGAAAACAGCCATGGCCTACGCCTCTCAAAGCGCCACTAAAGAAGAGCTCAAGCGACACAAGCGGCATATCGCCAACATCATCGATCTGAACAAGTGCATGGGCTGCCAGACCTGCTCAGCAGCCTGCAAGAGCCTGTGGACCTCGCGTGAGGGCACCGAGCATATGCGCTGGATGAACGTCACGACCTACCCGGGCGCCGGCTACCCGCGCAACTACGAAAAGATGGGCGGTGGCTTTGATGCAGAGGGAGAACCG
Organism: Gammaproteobacteria bacterium; assembly: GCA_038116745.1. Classification (GTDB taxonomy): domain Bacteria; phylum Pseudomonadota; class Gammaproteobacteria; genus JAYODW01. The sequence continues at coordinate 19,081 of JAYODW010000060.1, read as the reverse complement.
AGCCCGGGCGGGCTGCCGAACCTGGTCGACAGTGGCGATGCATTGCAGTTCAACCATGGCGAGGTGCTGTACGGTGGCCAGGGCAATGCCGTACATCTCAAGCCTGCGGCCGCACTGACCGGGGAAGACCCGGAGTGGGGATACAACTGGGACGAGGACGAGGGCGGCGGCGACTGGCCCAATGGCTATTACTTTTACCTGCCGCGGAAGTGCTACCACTGCACCGACGCGCCGTGCCTTGAAGCGTGTACGCACAACGCGATTTACAAGCGCGAGGAGGACGGCATCGTGGTCCTCGATCAGGACCGCTGTCACGGCGATCGTCTGTGCGTCGAGGCTTGTCCCTACAAGGCGATCTATTACAACCCGGTCACCGAGAAAGGCGAGAAATGCATCATGTGCTACCCGCGGGTGGAGCAGGGCGTGGCGCCGGCCTGCGACCGCCAGTGTCCGGGGCGCACGCGGCACTTCGGCTATATCGATGATGAGCAGAGCGACCTGTACAAGCTGATTAACGTCCACAAAGTGGCGCTGCCGCTGCACCCTGAGTTCGGCACGCAGCCTAATGTGTTCTACATCCCGCCGTTCGAGTCGACCAGAGCGTTCGCCGAAGATGGTGCCATCACCGACGTCGGGCGTATCGAGATGTCTGTGCTCGAAGAGCTTTTCGGTCCCGACGTAGGCGAGGTGGTCCAGAAACTTCGCGCCGAACGGGCTAAGAAGCAGCGCGGCGAGCCGTCAGAGATTATGGATCTCCTGATCGGGCGGAATTTCTGGGACCGTTTCCGTGGATTTGAGAACGACCCGGCAGAGCAGTCGATTTCTCTGGCCAGTTTTCGCCAGCAGCTGGCGCGCAAGTGAGGCGCAGCCGATGAAGATAATCCGCCTGGATGTTCCTGAAGACGGGCTGTCAGCGCCGGATGCCGGCGCCTGGGGGCAGGTTTCGGAGCGCGAGTTTCCGCTGGTACCGACGCCCTTGCAGGGTAATCCCGGGATCAAAGCGGTGTCGCCGTTTCTTGAAAAAAGTACCGACCACGGCAGGGTGGCACGGCTGCACGCTGCCGCGGCGCACAACGGCAAGATGCTCGCGGTGCGCCTGCGCTGGAATGCGAGCGGGCGGGACCGGATTACCGATCTCGACCAGTTCGTGGATGGTGTGGCGGTGATGTTTCCGCTCAGTGCCGGCGCCAGCGCTGTGACCATGGGTAGTCCCTCTGATCCCGTAAACGCCTGGTACTGGAAGGGGAACCTGGCACAGGAAGCGTTCGACGTCGTGGCCACCGGCTATGGGACCTCGGCACGCTCGCGTGCCCCGGCGCTGCCGATCGCCTGCACTGCGCGCTATGCGGCCGGCGAGTGGCAGGTGGTGCTGCGCCGCGCGCTCACGGGCACAGGTGACCGAGTGCAGCTGGTGCCTGGCGCAGCGACGGGTATGGCTTTCGCCGTCTGGGATGGCGCGAATCGGGAGCGTTCCGGACGTAAGTCCTTCTCCGGTGACTTCGTCACGGTTTCTATTGAGTCCTGAATGGCTCGCCTCTCGGGGTCTGATGAGAGTCGTTTTGCGCTGGACGCGCCAGCCAACGAGCGTGCTGCGGCGCGCGCGAGACTCTACGCGCTCTTCGCAGAGGCGCTCAGCTTTCCGACGGCCGAGTTGTTGACCCGGCTCAGCGAGGGCAGCTGGTGGGAAGAGTTCCGTTCAGCCGGGGGGCAGCAACCACATGACCCCGCTGAAGCGGCGCCTGGCCTGCAGTCGATTGAGCCTTTCTGGGACCTTGCGACACTGGCGCGTGACTACTCGGGGCTGTTCGACGTCGGCAGTGGACGACCCAGGATCTCGCTGCTTGCGCGTCGCTATGTCGACACCCCGGAGCAGGCGCTGTGGCAGGAGCTGCTCGCGTTCTATGCGCACTTCGGGCTGGATTTTGCGCGCGGCCATGCTGCTGAACAGCCCGACCATCTGCTGACCGAGCTGGCTTTCATGCATTACCTCTGTTTTCTGGAAGCAGCGTCAGATTCAGACAACGCCGGCTTGACGCGCGGCCAGGCTGACTTTCTCGAGCGACATCTGGTACCGCTCTGCGGTGGAGTAGGCGATCGTTTACCGGCTATAGAGCTGCCCGCACCCTATGGCTTTTGTCTGGCTGAGCTCGTGCGTTTTGTTGCTCGCGATATGGCTGCGCTCGCCGCAGCCGGGCGGAACTGAGACCATGCCAGCGCCACGCGTCGGCCTGTTCTATCGCCAGGCGCGGCGTGCTAGGTTTCCCTTGGTCGTTTTCAGGCCCTTTATCCGGTCCGGCGCAGCATTCAGGGAGATGGGGAGGCTCCCGCTGCCATGAGCAACATGACATTTTTTGAAAAATACGGAGGCTTCGGCGGCCTCTATCCCATCGTGACCGATTTCTACCTGGCCGTGGTTCAATCAGAGCTGCTGGCGGACGTTTTTGCACAGGTGGACATCGCAGGCCTGGTTGACCATCAGACGAAATTCCTTGCTGCAGTGCTCGGTGGACCGGGTGACTATGAGGACGACTACCTCGAGCAGGTACATCGTCATCTCAGCATCTCGGACAGCCAGTTCGACGAAGTGGGGCGCTTACTTGCCGAGGCGCTGAAGCAGCACGGCGTTGAGGCTGCCGATATCGACACGGTCATGGCGTTCGTCGCGTCTACCCGCATCGCTATCCTGTCCTGAAGATGGACCGCGATTCAGTCGCGATGCGCGATCTCAACGCGCTCGGGATCCTGTTCGCCCGGTGCGCCGGGGACTCCTTTGCGCCGACCTCAGCGAGCGCGCGCTTCAGTGGTGTGCTCGGCGATTCCGCTGAATCAGTTCTGACGAAGCTCGCCGAAAGCGACAAATCCTTCAGTCGGGAAGCACTTTTCGGGCTCGAAGCGGGTGCGACCATCACGCTCGAACTGACGGCTCTGGAGGAGCGACGGCCGGTTCAGCTGAGGCTGATCGTTCTCCGTGATGAGAGCGGTGACTTCCTGGTGTCCGGCGCAGACATCTCCGAGCTGCGCATTGTTGAAATGTCGCTGAAATCCTACAGCCGGGTGATCGAGGACCAGGAAAGAAAGATGCAGCGCATTGCATCGACCGACCACCTTACCCAGGTTGGTAACCGGCGCGCGCTGTTTGAAAACTTTAAACGGCACTATCGTGACCCGGCCAATCAGGCCGGTGCGATCTGCCTCCTCGATATTGATCACTTCAAGTCCTACAACGACCGCTACGGGCATGACTTCGGCGACCACGTGCTGCGTTTTTTTGCCGGACGGGTCAACGTGATGCTCGATGAGGATTGTTTTTTCGCGCGGATAGGCGGCGAGGAATTCTGCGTACACAGCTACACCCGCGATGCGGCGGCGCTCGGCAAGCTCATCAACGGCGTGTTGTTGATTATTGCCAACGAAAGCCTGAAAACGCCGCAAGAGACAAAAACCAGGATCAGCTTCAGCGCGGGCGTTGCGGAGTACCACACCAACGGCACAAGTCTGGATGAGCTGCTCAGGAACGCGGACAAGGCGCTGTACCTGGCCAAGGTTGAGGGTCGTTCGCGAATTATCGAATTCGATACCGAGCTGTTCGAAAAGCGCGACGACACCCTGATCCCGAAGTTCCGCTCTCCCGACCGTTGACGGCCCGCCGACGCGCCTTGACCGGTGCTGACGGACTCCTTTCAGTCCCGCGCGGCACCTAACACGCGGAGCGCGGGCCGGCGCTATGCTGGCCTTCTTTTCCGATTATCTGAGGGTGCGTGCATGGTTCGCAGTTCTGCTCTTTTCCCGACCAGGAGGCCGCTGCGAAAGCACGACTTCTCCTGCCTGCTGTCAGCCGGGCTGGTCGCGTTAAGCCTCCTCGGAGCCTCTCCTTGCCGGTCAGAGGAAAGTCAGCACATTCTGGATTTCGCCGGCACGCGCAGTGATTACCTGGTGCAGTTTCTGGTGCCCGGTTCCGATTTTCTGAGCATCCACGGTCTGACCTTCGACCGTGAAGACCGTCTTTATGTCGGCAGCGTGATAGGACAGGGGATCTACCGTGTGGATATCCGGACAGGTGCCGCCGACACTTTTGTCGGGCCGCCCGAAGGTCTCGCCGATGATCTGGAGTTCGGACCGGACGGCTCGCTGGTATGGACGTCCATCCTGACCGGGGAGGTCTATATCCGTGCGCCGGACGGGCAGGTCAGGGTCCTCGCGGACAAACTGCCGGGCGTCAACTCTGTGGCTTTTCGCGATGACGGGCGCCTGTTCGTCACCCAGGTGCTGTGGGGCGATGCGTTGTGGGAGCTGGACCCTGTCGGCGTGCGCGCTCCGCGGCAGGTGATCAGCGGCATGGGCGGACTGAACGGCTTTGATTTTGACCATGCCGGACGGCTTTACGGCCCCCTGATTTATAAGGGGGTGGTCGTGCGGGTGGACGTCGACACCGGCACGATGGAAACCCTGGCAGAGGGTTTCGGCCTGCCAACGGCGGTGAATTTCGACAGCCGCGGTCAACTGTACGTGACGGACAGCAAGCTCGGGCGGGTGGTGCGTATCGATCCTGATACGCGCGAGCAGACCCTGGTGGCGACGGTGGATACGGCCATCGACAACCTCGCGCTGGACTCACGCGATCGCCTGTTCATTACCAACATGGTGGATAACGCCATTCAGGAGGTGCACACCCGGACCGGCGCCGTCCGCACGCTGACCAGCAGCCAGCTGTCAGTCCCCGGCGGTCTTGATGTGGTGACCGAAGACGGTCGCGAACAGGTGTACCTCGGCGATCTTTTTGCCTTCCGCAAAGTCGATGGTGAGCGCGGCGTGGTGACGACCATAAAGCGTGGGATCCGTGACCACATGCAGTGGCCGATGGCGGTGAATATCCACGGGCAGCGGATAGTGACCGCGAGCTGGTTTGTCGATGCCGTCGAGGTGTTCGATCGCGGGAGCGGACAGTCTCTGGCGGTCTACCAGGACCTCGATGACCCGGTGGACGCGGTGATGCTGCCCGGCGGCGCGGTGCTGGTTGCGGAGCAGGGAAAGGGGCGTTTGCTCCGGATTTCGGGGCCACCACCCGGCGTGCGCACCGTGGTGGCTGATGGTCTTGCCGGCGTCGCCGCGCTGCGCGTAGATGCCGAAGGACGCGTGTATGCCACTGACGTGCTGGCAGGGACGCTGCTGCAGTTGGACCTTGAGCGCGGCGCCGCGCGGGTCGTGGTCGACGGGCTGGAACATCCCGAGGGTTTCGACTTTGCGCCGGACGGCAGCATCTTGCTGGCCGAGGTTGGTCGCCGGCGGTTAGTGAGCATCGATCCCGCCAGCGGTACCGTGCGTGAAGTCGTGCGCAACCTGGCGCTGGGTTATCCGGGCGCTCGGGGTGCGCCGCCTGGCTACATTCAGACCGGCGTCGGGGTCGGCGACAGCGGCACGATCTACGTGTCGTCCGATCAGGTCACCGGGCTTTATCGGATCGAGCCACAGGAGAGGTCCGCCCCTTGATCGGAGTCGGGGCTTTCCGGAGACTCGCCACTGGGGATGCGTGCGATCACGGAGGGGAGTTCGATGAACGCAGAAGTGCCTGCTGTTAAGACCCGTCGCGATGATGATGAAGACCTGCTCGCCGGGTTCGATCACCTGGCGCCCAGGCTCGGCGCGGACGGCACGCCGATAGCGTGGTACGAGGCGCTGCGTGACGAAGCTGCCGCGCGCCAGCGCTACGTCGCCTGGTGCGGCAATCACGAGGGCTTCTGGGCGGTGCTCGGCTACGAGGAATACACCGAAGTCACGCGCAATCCCACTGCGTTTTCCAATACTGAGCCGACCTTTCCGCGCTACGGTCTGGGCGAGTCTCTGATGATTGCCGGCCAGGATGACCCGGAACATCGTTTCGCCCGTGCGCTGGTCAATTCGCCCTTCGGCCCGCATGGGGTGCAGATCTACGAGGCGATGCTGCGCGATAGCGTGAATCTACTGATTGATGGTTTTGTCGCCAGCGGCCGCGCGGATGTGGCCCAGCTCATCGCGCGTCCTATCCCGGCCATCCTTACTGCCCTGCTGATGGGGCTGCCTGCCGAACTCGGGCCGAAATTCATGAGCTGGTGCCGGGCCGTGTCGGAGGGTTTTATTCTGGATCCAGAAGAGGCTAAACCACAGATAGACGAAATGTACGCCTACTTCGAAGACACGATTGCCGCGCGCCAGCGCGCTGGTGGGGATGACCTGCTGTCGCAGGTAATTAACAGCGAAGTAGACGGCAAGCGCTTCAGCCATCAGGAGCTGCTTGGTTTCTGCACGGTGCTCATGCTAGGCGGGATCGACAATACCAAGAACCTGCTGGGCACACTGCTCTGGCGTCTGGCCTGGGATATCGATCTGCGTACCCGCCTGGTGCGCGATCCGTCGCTGATCCCGAAAGCGGTCCAGGAGGCGCTGCGTTATTACTCGCCGGCCTTTACCGCGCGTCTCGTGCTGGAGGATACGGAGCTCTGCGGTGTGCACATGCGCAAGGACCAGATGGTGCTGTTGTGTAACCCGATCGCGAACCGCGATCCGCGCGTATTCGAGTATCCGGACAGCTTTATCCTCGAGCGTTCGCCCAACCGGCACGTTGGCCTCGGACTCGGGATCCATCGCTGCCTGGGCGCACATCTTCTCGCGCTGGAGGCGCGGGTGGTGATCGAGGAATTCCTGCGGCGGCTGCCGCATTATGAGCTTGACCGCGATCGCGAGTGCCGCTGGTGGCCGGGATTCGTGTCCGGGATGGGCAACGTGCCGGTGGTGTTCACGCCCGGGACGCCGCAGCGCGACGCTGCCGCCAATCCCGGCGTGCGCGCCTGGCTCGAAACCGCGCAGGCGGCCTGAGCGGCTGCGGGCAGCTCGCACCATGACGGTCCCGGTCACTGTCCTCGACCGCGCCGGTCAGGCGCATCAAGTCGACTGCCTCGAGGGGATCAGCCTGATGGAGAACATCCGGGCTGCCGGGCTCGACGAACTGCTTGCTCTGTGCGGCGGTAACCTGTCCTGCGGGACCTGCCACATTCATGTCGCTCCGCAGTGGCTTGCGAAGCTGCCGCCGCTTTCGCCCGACGAGCACCACCTCTTGCAAATCTCCGAACACCGTACGACGGCCAGCCGTCTCTCGTGCCAGCTGGAGGTCGGCCCCGAACTGGCGGGACTAACGGCACAGATCGCGCCGGAAGATCCCTAACTTTTGTAAGTTTTCGCTGACGCAGCATGCGCCGGCCGGCACTCGACGTTCGTTCCGCGACGGGGAGATTTCAAATCGATGACGGCCGTGCCGCCGCCGGTGCCGTCCATCGGCCTGCTCTACTTGAGCAATGGTGTCAGGACCTTCGCCTGGTATGCCCATGTCCGGAATCTCGCCTACCACTCCTGGTCGCCGGTGGCTCTCGCCAGCTGGCGGATCGCTTTGGTCGAGCACCCAGTACAGGTCCCCGCCAAGCGTTTCGGCTGTCCGGTTCTGAATTTAGTGCAGCTCAAGATGCCTCAGCAGGTCATCGCGCTGACGGTATTCGTTCCTTGCGCGGTCTTCGCTATGCACGAGCCAGTGCGACCGGACTTTCTTTGGGGAGGCCTGCGCCTGGAGGGTGCCGTCTTCTTTCCGTTCCGACCTCAAATCCTTGCCTGCCTGGGTCTCTGAATTCAGCGGGGGAGGCGTGCCTGAATAATCTCGTCAATCAGGTTATTTCGAGCTTATGTCGCCAGTTAGCTGAAAAATCGGGAGTCTGGGTCCAGCAACGCCTGGCACGGCGTCAAGTCTGCGGCCGGCCTGCTCAGGACCTACGGCGCGGTCGCGCGCGGAGGACGCCAGCTCACCGGCAGCTTCCCGGATCTCTTCCTATACTCAAGGAGATCGGCCCGGGCCATCCACGGCGGCGGGCGTCAAAGAGAGGGGAGAACTCATGGCTCATTTCGACACGGTGATCAAGAACGGCATCATCATTGATGGTACCGGGCTGCCGCGTGTGCGCGGCGATATCGCAATCAAGAACGGACGGATCGCAAAGATGGGGCGCATCGATGCGACCGAGGCGGAGCAGGTGATCGATGCTGAGGGGCTGATCGTCGCACCGGGCTTCGTGGATCTGCACACCCATTATGACGCCCAGGTGCACTGGGATCCCTACTGCACGATTTCGGGCTGGCATGGCGTGACCTCGGTCGCGATCGGCAACTGCGGTTTCGGCTTTGCGCCGGCGCGAGCAGACAGCCGCGAACGCCTGCTGAAGATGATGACCCGCACCGAGCAGATCCCGCTCGAGTCGATGGTGCAGGGGATGGGACTGGACTGGGACTGGGAATCGCTGCCGGAGTGGATGGACCATCTCGATCGCATTCCCAAGGGGGTCAACCTGCTCAACTATGTGCCGCTCAATCCGCTGCTGGTCTACGTCCTCGGACTGGAGGGGGCGAAAGCGGGGCGTGCAGCGTCAGCGGATGAAATCGGCGAGATGAAGCGCCTCATCAACGAAGCGATGGACGCCGGCATGATGGGCTTCAGCTTCCAGCGCTTTGGCAAGAACTCGGTGCAGTGTGACTACGACGGGACACCGATGCCCACGGACGTAGTGCCGGATGAAACGCTGCTCGCGTTCGCGGATCTCCTGGGCGAGCGTGGCGACGGATTCATTCAGCTGCTGAACGCGAGCAATGCCGATGCGGTGAACAACAAGGACCCGGTCGACCGGCTGTTCATCGAGGAGATTGCCCGTCGATCCGGCAGGCCAGTGCTTTACAACGCGCTGCTGGCTTCCGATGAACCGGGCCACGAGAACGTGCACACCGAGACCATGGGCTGGATCGACAGCTGCTTCGAGCGAGGGCTGCGCGTCTATGGCCAGGCGGTGACGGTCAGGGCACCGTTCCTGTTCTCGCTTGAGGATTGGAATCTGTACGACTCAAGCCCGGCCTGGGCTAAGGCCACGGTGGGGTCGCACGATGAAAAAATGATGCAGCTGGCCGATCCTGCCGTGCGCGAGCAGATGAAAGCTGAGGAGGAAATGCTGGTCACCACCGGTGTGGGCGGGCCGATTGAAGGCATTGTTATCCAGGCGACGCCGGATCACCCCGAGCTGGAGAAGTACGTGGGTCGTACCCTGGGGGAGATCGCGGCGGGAGAGGGGAAACATCACATCGACGCCATGCTCGACATCGGCGTTGCTGGCGATCTCAAGGTCATGTACCTGACCGCCGACATCGGCAGCAATGATCCCGTCAAAGTAGGTGAACTGCTGCGCAACCAGCATGTGATCCCGGGACTTTCCGATGGCGGAGCGCATACGCGTTTTTTCACCGGCGGTTCGTTCACAACCGAGATGCTGACCTGGATGGTGCGCGAAACCCGGCAGCTGACCCTGGAACAGGCGCATTTCCGCCTGAGCTACCTGCCGGCCCAGGCCGCGGGTTTCATCGATCGTGGTTTCCTGCGCGAAGGTGCGCCGGCCGACATCGTGATCTACGACTTCGAGAACCTGAAACGCGTGCCCGAAGTTGACTACGAAGTAGCCTTTGACTTCCCCGCTGACGAATGGCGCCGGATCCAGCGTGCGGAAGGCTATCGCTGGATACTGGTTAACGGCGAGGTCACTTTCAAAGACGGTGTGTGCACTGGTGCAACGCCCGGACAGCTGCTGCGTCTTAATCGCTGGAGCGAAGCCGACCGCGGCGGCCAGTTAGCCAGCGCCGGCTGACTCCCACTGGACTCGCGGTGTCCCCCATGGCACCGCGAGTTTTCGCGCTTTCGGCAACATCTGGCCCGCGTTTCCGCTAGGTCAGACGTTGCTTCTGCAGCCAGAGCAGCCAGCCGCCCCAGCCCAGGGCAAGCAGCATCAGCCCGATACCCAGATAGAAACTGAGACGCCCGAGCCGGTAAGCCTGATCGACCATGCCCATCATGGTCAGCAGGTTACCCCAGTCGTGGCTTTCCTCGCCGAGTCCCATGATCAGCGGCATTCCGCGGTACTCGCCGTCAGAGATGTAGGGGGATAAATCGACGAAGTTCTGACCGGCCCACCACAGCATGATGGTAGCCGCGAACGGGTCCGACCGACGCAGGAAAGCGATCAGAACTATCAGCGGTACGAGCACCTGGAACAGGCTGCCGCCCAGGATGGTCATAAAACGTCCCAGAGGCGAGAAGAGCAGGTGGCCGAACTCATGGAACGGCAGGTTGACGCTGTGGAGAAACGATTGGCTGATTGCTGTCCAGTCTCCCCCAGTCGCCATGAAGCGGAACGTCCAGACGCCGAACGCCAGCAGCGTCAGCGCCCGCGCGCCCAGGGTGATGGCGTCGACGCGCTCTGGTGTATAGAAGAGGATTCGCAGAAGCGATTCGGTGCGACTGAGTACCTCCTCAGACTGCAGGCGTGTTGCAGCGGATGCCGTTTCGAGCGCGTCACGCGCGGCGATAAACTTGGCGTACGCGATGCCGCACGCGGGGCAGATCCCATCTGGCAGATGCTGGTCAGCCGGGGTGCGCTGGTGGCCGCATTTGGGGCAGATCACATTGATCGCACCGCCATGCGCGTGAGATCCCGGCCCTTTTCGGAGCGCTCCCGACGGGTCGCTGGGACCTGACGTTCCGAGGCATCACAGGGCATCGTGGTGCAGCCCAAGCTCCTCACCCATCCACGCACGCAGGAAGGCCAGGCCACTCTTTTCACCACAGCGGTCTGCGGCCAGCGTCACGCCGGCCGGGTCGTAGATCTCAATGTGCGGCGTGCCGCAGACCTGATAGGCGGCCATACGTGCATTCAGCTCGGCGGCGCTCTGCTCCAGCTCTTCTCGAGTGTCGCCCTCGAGCTTCAAGCTGACTCCACTTTCAGGGATTTTGACGCGGTGGATGATCACATCGGTACGTTTCTGCAGAAAATCAGGGAATCCGCGCTCGAGCCGACGGCAGATAGCGCAGCTGTCAAGATAGACCTCGACCACGTTGTAGTAGCCGGGTCTGGCCAGGTCCCCGAACGCACGTCGGTCCTCGATGAGTCTGGTGTAGTTGAGCTTGTGGACACCGGAACCCTGGCGCTGAGCCTCTGCCGGGAGCGGGGCGCCGGCATACGGATCGGAGCCGGAGGTCCTTTGCCAGTGGTAAAAGAATATCCCCATCATCACGAGCATCAAGACGGCATTTTTCACTGAATGCTCCGACGTTGACCTGCCTGCGCCACTATACCGCTTGCTCGCGAGCGCCGTCTTTTTGGCCAGCCAGAGCGCAGAGAGGCAGATCAGCTGAAGGTTAAACACCACCAGAAGCGAGATTATCGGGCGGGGCGTCATCGTTAACTGCCGGGCCGGAGGCGCACACGCCTTTTGCCGAAATAACGATTAAGGCGCTGTCCCGCATGGGCGCTCGGGAGGAGTGAGCGAACGGAGACACGAGAGTCAAAGAGCGTTCTACTTTTTGCGGAGTCTTTATACTCGGGAGAAAATTCAGGCAAAGTCGCTGCCTATGAGCGCGAAGCGCGTACTGCTTATCTCGCGGAACTTCCCGCCGTTGATCGGAGGGATGGAGCGACTCATCCATCACGTTGCCATTGAGCTGAGCTTGGTCTACGAGGTGGATCTCATCGGCCCGCCGGGAAGCGAGCGATTTCTTCCAGGCCGGGGAAGGGCCTGCCCGAGTCTCAGCAGCCGCTTGTCGATCTTTCTGTTTTCAGCGCTCTGGCAGGTTCTGCGTACCCGCGTGACACGCTCGTATGCGGTGGCGGTAGCCGGCAGTGGCGTCACTGCGCCATTGGCATTGATTGCGGCCTGGTTGCACGGCGGTCGCGCAGTGGTTTACCTGCATGGCCTGGATATCGTCAGCGATAGTTTTATCTACCAGAGGATTTTCTTCCCGTTTGTGCGCTACAGCGATCTCGTTCTCGTGAATAGTCGCAACACAGCGGCGCTGGCGGAAAAGCGAGGCGTCCCACGTGAGCGGATCCAGATTCTGCATCCAGGTGTGGCGCCCCCGGTTATGGCCGCAGCTGGCTGCGGGTTCATGCAGGACCATGGGCTCGAAAAACGCCCGATTCTGCTCTCAGTTGGCAGGCTGGTGCCCCGGAAAGGCCTACTCGAGTTCGTGCGCAACTGTATGCCGGATATCGTTGCAGCAGTGCCCGGAACTGTGCTGTTTGTTGTGGGCGCCGAACCGACCGATGCCTTGAGTAAGCAGCACAGGAACTCTGTCGATCTGATTGCAGAAATGTCTAGCCTGGGTCTGTCTGATAATTTGTGCATGGCGGGGCGAATCAGCGACGAAGCGCTCAGCGCGACGTATCGCGATGCCGATCTGCATGTCTTCCCGGCCCGCGAGGTAGACGGCGACGTGGAGGGTTTCGGCATGGTCGCGTTAGAGGCCGCGGCCCATGGTCTGCCGACGATCGCGTTTTCCGTTGGGGGGATCACAGACGCTGTTGCCGATGGTCGCTCAGGCTTCCTTGTGGGCGCCGACGACTATGCAGCCATGAGTAGTCGCATCATCCGACTCCTGCAGAGTGGGAGGGACCCGGCGCTTGCGCAGAGCTGTCGCGATTTCGCGGCCGGCTATGCGTGGCCGGTTTTTGGAGCAGCACTGCGAGCCAAGTTCGCGGGGATTGTCAGGTAGTTCTACCAGTGAAACTCTGAGTGTGAAGAAAGCAGAAGAACAAGAAAGAATCCGGAATTTCTACGATAGCGTCTACTACAGAAACGTTACGGGTGGACCAGGGATCACACGGCACCTGTCGCGCCTGGCCGCTCGCCTGCGGATTCGCCCTGGCTGTCGCGTTCTCGATGTTGCATGTGGAACCGGACGCTGGTTGCTAGCAACGCGTCAACGAGGCGCCGCAGTGAGCGGTATTGATATTTCCGCGCGTGCCATAGAGGTATGCGAAAGAGATATGCCCGAGGGTCGGTTTGCCACGGGTTCAGCGGAAGAGCTGCCGTTCGAGAGCGACAGCTTTGAGGTGGTGAGTTGCCTTGGCTCTCTGGAGCATTTCCTTGAGCCCGGAAAAGCACTGCGGGAGATGCGGAGAACAGCAACGGCCGACGCGCAGATTCTTTTGCTGGTTCCCAATGCTGGATTTTTAACCCGTCGCCTGGGGTTGTTTCGCGGTACCTATCAAACCGGCGCGCGAGAGATATGGTTAACGCTGGAGCAATGGGAGGAAATGTTTGAGTCCAGCGGTCTATCTGTGATCAAGCGCTGGAAGGATCTGCATGTTTTCTCACTGAGCTGGATTCTGCAGAACGGCTGGAGAGCTGCGCCCCTGCGTTTTATGCAGGCCCTCGCCCTCCTGGTGTGGCCACTGGCCTGGCAGTATCAGGTGTATTTTCTATGCAGTCCCAAGCATACGGCGACGATTCCAGACCAGCCAACCCGAGGTCACTCGGGTTTTGTCGAGTAGATCATCGATCTGCATGGACCCGGTGCACAGCAGGGCTGCCCTGCAGAATGTCTGTCCAGCTTATCTGTCTGCCGGGAGCCAAGCCCCCGGGAACAAACGTATTCACCATGCTTGCGCCGCTGTCGAACGGCAGCGGGCGAAACTTTTTCCGTGTGGCGTGCGCGACGGTGGCCGCGCACGCTGTTTCGCGTGGGATCAGGCGCCGACGCGGTTGAAATAGCGCAGGCTCGGCTCGCCCTCGAGCATGGTGCCGAGGTTATCAATGTCGCCCCGCTCGACGCGCCAGGCGAAATATTTCTCGTAGGCTTCGCGCGAGGTCCAGTTTTCCACCACGAGCCACACCTGGGGGTCATCCATGTTGCGGGTCGGATAGACCTCAATGCAGCCTTCAAACGAACGGGTATCGGGCAGCAGGCCCTTGAACGCCTCGCCCATGCCATCGGCGAATTCAGGCTTTACGCGCATTTCGAGAATTACGGTACAGGTCATGTTGGTTCTCCCCTTGTTCGGTTTGTCTGTAGCGTTAATCGGCCCGCGATTATGTGCCAGTGGACGGTCTGGCGACACCCTCGCTTTCCTCATGGCGCCTGACAGGCACGCATCTGTTCACCAGAGCGACACGGGCGCCTGGTGACTGTTGTTCGTGGTCGCGTCGCAGGAGCGTGTAGCTGAACTTCTGCACAGTCTGTTGAACTTTATCTTGCGGGCCGACACGCGGCAGAAGTTCGGACAGTGACGAATGCTTCTTCTCAGCGCGCCAGGATTTGGGCCGGGTGTTGTATCCGGCGTCACTTCGAGCGCGAGCGCGGGGCCGATGTATTCAGCGCCTCGGCAACAAAATCCAGAAAGCTATGCACTTTTGCGGGCACATGCTCGCGATGGGGGTAGAGCGCGACGATAGGGCGCAGCGGCGGCTGGAACGTTTGAAGAAGCGCGCACAGTCTGCCGTTCGCTAGATCGTCCTGAACCAGATAATCGGGCAGCCGCGTGATTCCACGTCCGGCGCCTGCCACGTTGCGCAGCGCATTACCGACATTGGCGGCAAAGTCGCCGCGCACCCGCACGTCGAAATCGCGATCATGCTGGCGGAACGACCAGTCGGCGTGCAGATGGACCAGGCTGTCGCCGAAAATGAGGCAGTTGTGATCTGCCAGATCGCGCGGGTGCTGTGGGGCGCCATGCCGCGCAAGGTAGTCCGGCGACGCACACACAATCATTTCCACTGCGGCAAGGTGACGCGCGATATAGCTCGTGTCCTCGAGTTCGCGCACGCTGATGGCGACATCGACCTGCTCTTCGACCAGATCGATCAGGCGATCGGTCAAACGCAGAGCGATCCTGATCTGCGGGTGCTGTGTCATGAAAGCAGCCACCGCCGGAGCAAGATGAAACGCGCCAAAAGAGGGTGGGGCGGCGACGGTGAGATTACCGCTGATGCGGCGGTGTGCGTCCGCGAGCTGTGCTTCGAGTTGCTCGAACTGTTCCAGCAGGTCGCCTGCACGCTCGAAATATTGCTGACCAGCTTCTGTCAGACGCGTCACACGGGTTGTGCGGTTGAACAGGCGGACGCCGAGGCGCCTCTCGAGCGCCTGAATATGTTTGCTCGCCATGGCGCGTGAAACGCCCACCTCCTCAGCCGCTGCAGAGAACGTACCGCGACGGGCCAGTGCAAGAAATATCTGCAGACTGAGGAAATGATCCAGCATTGTTTGAGCATTTTATTTCTTATTAAGAAACAATGCATTTCGTGAGCGGGGCTTGGTCCGAGCCTGATGCCGGCCTATAGTGCGCGCCATCGCGACATGCTGCGTCGCACCATTTTCAGGCTCAGGAGAGATTTTATGAACAAGAGCTTTCACGTTCTGCTGACATTGATTCTGATCACAGCTGCCGGAGCTGCGGCTGCAGCTTTGCCCCAGTGCGGGGCGTCTGACGGCAACCGGGGCATTGCTGAAGCGTTTGCCGCGCGCTGGCAGGCTGCGCTGAACAGTGGGGATGAAGCTGCGCTCAGCGCGCTGTACGCCGATGGCGCAGTGCTCATGCCCCCTGCAGACGAAACGCTCGTCGGGCGTCGGCCAGTGACCCAGTACCTGATGAGCGGTGACGTCCCTGCCCGCGATACGGGTTACCAGGTTGACCTGGTGAGCTGTGATTTTGATGGCGATCGGTTGCACATCGCCGGCGTCTGGGGCACCCCCGGGTCGCCGCGTGCAGATGCCGGCACCTGGACCAGCGGTAACGTGCTGCGGGTGCTTGAACAGACCGCCAGCGGGGACTGGGTTTCGACCTACGAGATCTGGAATTAAGCCATTCGCGCCCGGGACGTGCAGTTCCGGGCGCATTCCGCCGGGGAGTAGCCCCTTCTTCAACGGCGCTCAGACGCCCTGTTAGGAACTCTCCCTGCGCTGCGGTACCGCGGACACTGAGATCCTGCGGGCAATCCGTCAAAACGGTCTCAATTCAGCTTCACAAACGCCAGGGCGTTGTGACTGTTCATTGGAATCACAAGCTGATTCTGGATTGAGTCGTAGCACATGGACGCGGCGCTGGGGATACCGATCGCGATCACCTCGGCCGCGGTGCCCGGTCGGATCCGCGAAACACTCCCGTAGCGCACGCTGCTCACGTATTTCGTGCCGTCCGGCATGATCACAAGGCCATCATTGCCGCTTTCTGCAGCGTGTTCCGTCAGTACCAGTTCACCCGCGCGGTTGAAGGTCAGTACAGCGTTGTCGCCGATGTTGACGACGACGACTCTGCCTTCGTTGTCGATAGCCACGCCGTTCGGTATCGCGAGCGGTGAGCTATCGACAAACACGGACACTGCACCCTGCGCGGTGACGGCATAAACCCGTTCGGGCGGTCTCGAGTTGGAGACAAAGACCGTGCCATCGGCGGCCACTGCAATACCGTTCAGAAAACTGGCTTCAGGTACCTCGTAGGCGGGTCCGGGCTGCCCTGTGCTGAGGTTGAAGGTGCGCACCACATTCTGGTCAGCGGTGTAGAGGATCTTGTCGCGGATTGCGCTGCCGAGCGGGTGGTTGAGCGTGAGCCCGTCGCGTGTTGCACCAATCCATTTGCTCGTATGAACCGACCCGTCGGGATTGATCAGGGACACATAACCGTCATTTTCCTGCTGGTCCTGAGGCACGCCCGCGTTCATGGCCAGGATCAGATTGCGTGCCGGGTCAAAGGTACAGCTCTCGGTGAAGCGGAAGCTACCGAAAACCCTGACATTGGCGCTGATGGAGACAGCTTCGCCGGCCTCGTTCACGGTGCCGAGAGGTTCGCCTGCGCGAAACTCTGCCGCCAGAGTCGGGTTGAAAACGTTGGCGATGTGGACGGATAAGGCCGCCGCGAGGATCCACTGGCGATTCATGGTTTTCTCCTGCTCTGGTTGACGTAAGGTGATGATGAGCCATGTTCGCAGAAATCTGTCAGGCGATGCCGCCATGCGCCGTCTGGACACTCTCGGCGCATCGCGGGTGCGCGTGCGTAACGTCTTTCGCGGCCGATTCCTGGGCTGCGGACACGGCATAATCCACCTGCTCCCCCCATGGAATCGGTCATGCAGCTAATTCCAACCGAACTGATTGCCCCGTTGTTCAACCCCGCGAGCTTTGCTACACGCGGGCAGATCGATGAGCTCTTAAAGACGCTGCGTCGCGACTATCCGCTGGCCCGTGCCGAGGTGCCTGGCTATGACCCGCACTGGATCGTGACCCGCCATGCCGACATCCAGACGGTCAGCAGACAGAACGATCTGTTCCACAACGCGGACCGCTCCGCGACCCTGATCCCGCAGCTCGGCGAGCAGCTGGTCACGCAGTTCACCGGCGGTGACTACAACCTGTTCCGCTCCCTGGTGCAGCTCGATGGCGAAGAACACCGGCAGTATCGTCGGGTGCTGTTCCAGGCTCTGGCCGGCGGGGCGGTGCAGCGTTTCGAATCCAGCATCCGTACTACGGCTCAGGAGATCCTGGCGCGGATGCGAGACCACGACGGCAGTCTGGACTGGTCGACTGAAATCGCTTCGGACTACCCGTTGCGCGTCGTGCTCGACATCATCGGTCTGCCGCGTGAGCAGCACCCTGAGATCCTGCGCCTGACCCAGTGGCTGTTCAGCTGGGCGGACCCCGACCTGTGCCGGCCGGGCACCGATCCGAGCCAGCCGGAACAGCAGCCGCGCACCTGGAAGATCGTTTTTGATGAATTCGACGAGCGGTTCTCAGATCTGATCGCGCGTCGGCGTCTGGAACCAGCAGATGACCTCGCCAGCCTGATCGCCAACGCCGAGATCGACGGCAGCGCACTTGAGCACACGCGGGCGATTTCCTATTTCGCGATCCTCGCGACAGCCGGCCACGATTCCACTGCACATACAACGGCGACCGCGATGTGGGAGATGGCGGAGAATCCGGCTCTATTCGACGCCGTAAAGGCGGCGCCTGCGCAGCTCGCTGCGTTCGTCGAGGAGGGGATCCGCTGGGCGACGCCGGTGAAGCATTTTGTGCGTCACGCGACATCGGATTGTGAGCTGGCCGGACAGCAGATCGCGCGCGGTGATCGCCTGTACCTGTCTTATCCATCGGGTAACCGCGACGAAGCCGAGTTCGAGGCGCCGTTTGAATTCAGACCGCAGCGGTCGCGCAACCGTCATGTCGGCTTCGGCTATGGCGGCCACGTCTGTCTCGGGCAGCACGTAGCACGGCTGGAGATGCGGATCCTGTGGGAAGAGCTGCTGCCGCAGCTCGAGGCCGTGGAAATGGAGGGCCCGGGTCGCCTGATCGCCTCTGAGTTCGTGTCCGGACCGAAAAGCGTTCCTATCCGTTACCGCTTGCGCGGCTGAGCCTGCCCGGCACGCGTTCGCTGCCCGCGGCCTGGCGTTGCCCAAGCAGATCAGGAATCTGCTTCGGCGTGCCGCGCGGTACAAACCACACAGCTCGGCGGGGGCTCAGCGGTTCAGTAATCTGGAGCCGACGGACACTGAACGCGGCGGCGAAGCGTGATCTGGAGTGCTCTGCAGTGGGATCTGACGCCGTACTGCGATAGGCTGCGGCGCCTCTCAACGGCTTGAGGTTCTGCTCGACTTTCCATGCACCTGCTCGACGAATTCAATCGCCATAACCAGGCTGCTGTCGAGCTGCTCGATCCCAAAGCGGTCCGTGCTGCAGTTGAGCAGAACCTGCGCCAGTTAGCACGCTACAGCACGCCGGGAATGCCTGTCCTGGTGCTGGCGGTCTTTGTGCTGGCCGCGGTCAGCGGCGATCTCGCCGTCAATGCCACCCGCAGCACTCTTGCCTGCATTGCTATTCTCCTGACTGAGTCCTGGCGCTGGTACGGGGCGCGGCGGTTGCTCCGGCCAGAGGCGACGCTCAGCAGCAAAGATGAAGTGTTTTTCGCGCTCGGTGTGCTGTCAACGCCGCTGGTGTGGGTGGGCTACGCTGCGAGTGTTGTCTACACCGACCCGGGCGGGCTGTCGACGCCGCTCGCGCTGTGTTTTTCTGCAGCCCTGTGCAGCAGTGCATTGCCGACTTTTGGTCTTTGGGTGCGGCTCTGTCTGGGCTATGTATTGGCTTTGAATATTCCCCTCGCGCTGCTTGGAATCGTGATGGGCGATGCTTTCGGCTGGGGCCTGCTGCTCGGTTCCGTATTCTTCATGGCTTTCTGTACCGCTCAGGCGAAGCGCATCAACAGCGCGC
>JAYODW010000059.1:0-25376 GCA_038116745.1 Gammaproteobacteria bacterium | reverse complement strand
CGGTCAGCTCTCTTGCGGCAGAGTCGAGCGAGGTAAACGGTTCATCCAACAGCCACAGTGGCCGGCCGAGTAGCAAAACTCGGGCGAGCGCAATGCGCTGGCGCTGGCCTGCGGACAGGCCGCGGACTGGCCTGCGCGAAAATTTAGTGGCGTTCACTCGGTCCAAGCTCTCAGCAACCCGGGCTGAACCGCCCTGACCACTGATAGCGGCCGCGAATTCCAGATTTTCAGCCCCGGAAAGCTCGCTACTGATGCCGGGGAGGTGTCCCAGATAAGAGACCAGCTCGCTGGGGACGCATGGTCCGCGTTCCGAGTTCCATGCGATGGTTCCACTCTCCGGAAGGTGCAGTCCAGCAATGGCTCGTAACAAGGTGGATTTCCCAGCACCGTTGGGTCCCACCACCTGGAGCAGTTCACCGCGTGCAGCGGAAAACGTCAGGCCTGCAACCAGAACGCGGGAGCCTCGCTCCAGGGTCAGGTCACGGACCTGCAGCAGCGGGGAGTCCGAGCGGTTCGTCACGCCGAACAATCAGCGCGGCCGGATCGATCCATCGATGCCGGCGAAAGACATAAATCAGTCGAGCTTAAGCTTGCCGCCCGGCGGCATCCCCGCTCCGGGCATACCCATGCCCCCACCTCCCTGACCTGGGACAACAATCCTCGACGCCTCTTCCCGAGCCATCTCGCGGGCCCTTTCATTCAGTTTTTCAATGGCCTGGCGCACGCCGTCGCCGAAGGCGTCACAGGCTGCTTCCAGGGTGTCGACCTCCAGTGGAAACTGGACCGGGATCGGGCCCATCTGCGTCATCAGGGTAGTGTCGCCCACGAACCTGACCGGCCGGCTCTGGTCTACATTCCCATCTCGATTGATCGGTACCATGCGGCGAATGGTCGCTGCGCGCAGATCGGTTATCGACTCCTCTCGGTAGAGATTATCGACGTCGACGGCGATCCCATCGAGGCTGCTGTCTTCGTATCCAGCCATGGTTGTTCTCCCAGTTTGCGAGCGGGGCGCATGGTAGCAGATCGCCTTTTTACTTGAGTTTGGCGACGCGCTCCGTACCTTGGCCCGGCGTGTAATATCCGCGCTTCATACCGCGCTTTGCGCGGCGGCTCCATGGAGGTAAGAGAATGAAAATCCTCGTGACGGGGGCAGCGGGATTTATTGGTTCGAGGGTGAGTGAGCTTCTTCTGGCGCGTGGAGATGAGGTCGTCGGAGTCGACAACCTGAACGATTATTACGACGTCAATCTGAAGCTGGCGCGACTGCAGCGGATCCAGGGGCATGAGGCTTTTTCCTTGGAGAAGCTTGATATTTCGGATCGCGGTGGCATGGAGGCTCTTTTCGAACAGGTTGCGCCCGCTCGCGTTGTGCATCTGGCGGCCCAGGCCGGCGTGCGTTATTCCCTGGAGAACCCGCATGCCTACATCGACGCGAATATTGTCGGGACCACGAATGTGCTGGAAGGGTGTCGACACGCCAAAGTCGAGCACCTGGTGTACGCCTCATCGAGCTCGGTCTACGGCGCCAATACCCGGATGCCGTTTTCCGTGAACGACAACGTCGACCATCCTGTCTCCTTGTATGCAGCGACTAAAAAAGCCAACGAATTGATGGCGCACACCTACAGTCATCTTTATGGTTTGCCGGCAACCGGTCTCCGTTTCTTCACTGTATACGGGCCCTGGGGACGCCCGGATATGTCCTTGTTCCTGTTCACGCGCCGGATACTCTCGGGTGAGCCCATAGACGTGTTCAACTTCGGCGACCATCGACGTGACTTCACCTACATCGATGACATCGCCAACGGTGTTATCCACTGCCTCGATCAGATTGCGGCCTCGTCACCCGATTGGAACAGCGACGCGCCTGATCCAGGGACATCGAAGGCGCCGCATCGTGTCTACAACATCGGCAATAATTCGCCGGTCCACCTCATGGAGTTTATTCGGACTTTGGAGGACTGCCTGGGCATCGAAGCGAAGAAAAACTTCCTGCCGCTGCAGGCCGGGGATGTTCCCGATACTTACGCTGATGTCACTGCTCTGGTCGAAGACGTTGGCTATCGTCCGAACACCCCGATCGCAGTCGGGATCCGGAATTTTGTCGACTGGTACAAGGAGTTCTACAACATCTCATGACCAATAATGAACGCAAGGTTGCGGTAGTCGGTCTGGGCTACGTTGGGCTGCCGGTCGCGGTCGCGTTTGGATTGCAGCGTTCCACTATCGGGTTTGACATTAACAGGGCGCGCATAGAAGAGCTGCAGCGTGGCCGCGACAGCACGCTGGAAGTCGAGACTGCGGAACTGCAGCGCGCCGACATTACGTTCACCGATGATCCATCTGTCCTCGCGCAGGCCGATTTTTTCATTGTTGCAGTACCTACACCGGTGGATGCTGCCAAGCGCCCGGACCTTACCCCTGTGCTAAGGGCATCCGAGACCGTAGGCGGAATCCTTAAACGCGGCGATATCGTCGTTTTCGAATCCACGGTCTACCCCGGCGCGACGGAGGAGGATTGCGTTCCTGTCCTTGAGCGCGTGTCGGGGCTGGTGGCGGGGGAAGACTTCTTCGTGGGCTACTCGCCTGAGCGGATCAACCCGGGCGACAAAGAACATACGTTCACCAGGATTACCAAAGTGGTTTCTGGACAAACACCCGAGATCCTCGAGGTGGTTGCCGATGTCTATGCCAGTGTGGTTACCGCCGGCGTTCATCGTGCGCCGACGATCAAAGTCGCCGAGGCAGCAAAAGTCATCGAGAACACGCAGCGCGACCTGAATATAGCTCTCATGAACGAGCTGGCGCTGATTTTCGACCGCATGGGTATCGATACCCGCGATGTGCTTGCAGCGGCTGGAACCAAATGGAATTTTCTGCGCTTCGACCCGGGCTTAGTCGGCGGTCACTGTATCGGTGTCGATCCGTATTACCTGACGCACAAAGCAGCCATGCTCGGCTACATTCCTGAGGTGATCCTGGCCGGGCGCAGCATCAACGACGACATGGGCCGGTTCATCGCGCAACAGCTCATCAAGCTTCTGATCGCGAGAGGCGGGGTGATAAAGAATAGTTGCATTACCGTGCTGGGTTTGACCTTTAAGGAAGATGTCCCTGACCTGCGCAACACTCGGGTGGTCGACATCATTGATGAGCTCGATTCCTATGGTCTGAACGTGCAGGTATTCGACCCTATGGCGAGCCATGAAGAAGCTATGCACGAATACGGCATCAATCTCTTAAAGCGGGAACAGCTATCGCCGGCTGAAGCCGTGGTGCTCGCGGTGCCGCACCGGGAGTTTCTGGACCAAGGCTGGGGACTTATTAAAGCGCTGCTGGCGGGTGGCAGTGGCGTCGTCATGGATGTCAAGGGACGGTTGGTTCGAGACCAGCGACCTGAGGGTGTGACCTTGTGGAGGTTATGAAACCGTGAACGTTGTGATGGTAGGGACCGGCTATGTCGGGCTCGTTTCCGGAAGTTGCTTTGCTGAGTTTGGCGCTGAGGTCTGCTGCGTTGATGTCGATGCCACCAAGATCGCGCGGCTGACTGATGGCGAGATTCCGATCTACGAGCCCGGTCTCGACGACCTGGTTAAACGCAATGTTGCCGGGGGACGCCTCCGTTTTACTACCGAGCTGGAGTCGGCTGTCAGATCGGCGGACCTCGTGTTCATTGCAGTCGGCACCCCTAGCCGCCGCGGCGAAGGCTTTGCGGACCTGAGTTATGTCTACGAAGCGGCGCGCCAGATCGCTACATGCCTGCAGGGTTACACAGTCATCGTGGACAAATCGACGGTTCCGGTCGGTACGGCGCGGAATGTCGCCCGTATCGTGCGCGAGGCCAATCCGGATGCGGACTTTGACGTTGCCTCAAACCCGGAGTTTTTGCGCGAGGGCGCTGCCATCGCTGATTTCATGCGTCCCGATCGTGTCGTGCTCGGTGTCGACAGCGCGCGAGCTGAAACCCTGCTCCGCGAGCTTTATCGCCCGCTGAACCTGCGAGAAGCGCCAGTTATGGTGACCGGGCTGGAGAGCGCTGAGCTGATCAAATACGCCTCGAATGCGTTTCTGGCTACAAAAATAAGCTTCATCAACGAGATTGCCACACTTTGCGAAAGCGTGGGGGCCGATGTTCACGCGGTCGCCAAAGGTATGGGCATGGACGGCCGCATTGGCGGAAAGTTTCTGCATCCAGGGCCGGGCTACGGGGGCTCCTGCTTTCCCAAAGACACGCAGGCGCTGGTGCGTATCGCGCAGGAGCAGGGCGTCAGCTGCCGCATCGTTGAGTCGGTGATAGAGGTTAACGCTGCTCAGAAGGCGCGCATGGTGAAAAAGATCCGGAGCGCGCTCGGGGATAGCGAAGCGGGAAAAACACTTGCGGTGCTGGGGCTAACTTTCAAGCCGGAAACCGACGATATGCGCGACGCGCCGGCGCTGGCGATACTGCCGCCGCTAATCGAGAAAGGTGCAACGGTCCGGGCCCACGACCCGCAAGGCATGAAGGAAGCCGAGCTCCTGTTGCCACAGGGAATTCACTACGTGACCGATCCCTATGAAGCCTGCAAGGGGGCCGATGCCGTGGTGCTGTTGACCGAGTGGAATCAGTATCGGGGGCTTGATCTCAAGCGCGTGAAAAGTGCGATGCGCGGGGATGCGCTCGTTGATCTGCGCAATGTGTTCGACCGAGAACTCGCGGAGAGCCTGGACTTTCGCTACACGTGTGTTGGTCGCTGAAACGGCGCTGCATCGAGTCTGCTGATTGCGGCTGAAATGCTCTTTCCGTCGCACCCGTTTAAGCTGCTTTTCGTGTCGTTGACGATCGGCACTTAAGTTTAACGTTCAGAGTCCCTCATCGCTTCGCAGCAGGTCGCGGACGTTTTCTAGAAAAAGCCACGAATCAAACAGGCACCCAGACAATTGATTTGTCGAGCAGCGTCAAGCGTTGAACTTTTGTCGCCAGCCTTAAGGTCGGCATGCAACCTCGAAAACCTGAGTTTATGAGAGGCAGATAAATGTGTGGGATTCTGGGGCTGGTTCCAAGCACATGCAAAAGTGAAACCGCCCTCAAGGACCTGTGCCAACGCATGGGTATGGAAATGCGTCACAGGGGACCGGATGACTCTGGAGTCTGGATAGACCCGCAGATCGGCCTCGCGCTGGGACATCGTCGCCTCTCAATCGTTGACCTTTCGGCAGCGGGTCGCCAGCCCATGATGTCGGCCAACGGACGTTACGTCATTGCTCTCAACGGTGAAATTTACAACTTCGGGGAATTACGCAAATTACTGGAGTCGACCGGTTACCCTTTTCGCGGCCATTCTGACACCGAGGTTGCGCTGGCTACGTTTGAGCGATTCGGGTGGGAGGCAGCGCTAGAGAGGTTTGTCGGCATGTTCGCACTCGCTCTCTGGGATCGAGAAGAGCGAACTCTCTGGTTAGCGCGAGACAGGGTTGGCGAGAAGCCGCTTTACTACGCGACGGTCAACGGGACATTCCTCTTCGCATCCGATCTGGCTGCGCTGCGGCGGTTTCCTGGGTGGTCGCCTGATATTGACCGCGATTCGCTCGGACTCATGATGCGACACTTCTACGTGCCGGCGCCGCGGACGATTTATCAGGATGTCTACAAACTCTCTGCCGGGGGGTGGCTGCGCATATCGCTTGATGCTGGCGGTCTCGCAGTGACGCCAGGTCAGTATTGGGACGCATCCGAAGTTGCCACCGACGCTGCTCAAAATCAGCGCGCAGTTGAACCGGCTCTCGCGGTGGACCAACTTGACATGCTCCTGCGCAAAACGATCCGCGACAAGATGATTACCGATGTTCCGCTGGGAGCGTTTCTGTCCGGTGGGATCGACTCCTCTACGATAGTTGCGCTGATGCAGGCGGAGACCATGAAGCCGGTCCGGACTTTCAGCATCGGGTTTGAAGAGGCTGGATATGACGAGGCTGTGGAGGCGCAGCGGGTCGCGCAGCACCTGGGAACTTCGCATACCGAACTTTATGTGAGCGCAAGCGAAGCGCAAGCCGTCATTCCTAGGCTTCCCCACCTTTACTCGGAGCCCTTTGCCGACTCTTCGCAGATCCCGACGTACCTGGTGTCAGCGCTTGCCAGGCAACAAGTGACAGTGGCGTTGTCGGGTGACGGCGGCGATGAGCTGTTCGGCGGTTACAACCGATACCACCTGGGGCAGCGAATCTGGCGACGCTCGGCCAGAGTTCCCTTGCCTCTACGCGACGCGGTGTCGAGTCTGGCCCGACGATTTCCTGAGGCGCGTGTTGAACAGTTCTTTGATCAGCTGAGGCCTATGTTTCCGGGGCGCTGGCGCCATAAGCAGATTGGTCGCAAAGTGCAGAAGCTTGCAGCGCTGCTTTCGATTCCGGACGAAATGGAGGTTTACAAGGCCTTGATCAGCATGTGGGCAGAGCCTTCCGCTCTGGTGATCGGATCCACCAACGTCGATCTTGTGGACCAGCTTCGCGGTCGAACCGGCGGAATGCCTACGTTTACAGAGCGCATGATGCTTCTCGACTTCCTGACCTACTTGCCGGACGACATTCTGACCAAGGTCGATCGTGCGAGTATGGGCGAGAGCCTGGAAGTTCGTGTTCCGTTCCTCGATCACCGCGTAGCAGAGCACGCTTGGCGAATGCCGCTGGCGCTTAAGGTGCGGCGCGGGGAGGGAAAGTGGATTTTGAAAAAGGTGCTCGAGCGCTACGTCCCGCGGACGTTGTTTGAGCGCCCTAAAATGGGCTTTGGCGTTCCCATTGGAGCCTGGTTGCGCGGTCCGCTCCGCGACTGGGCCGCAACATTGCTCGACTCCAGCAGAATCACGCGGGAGGGCTATTTTCGCGCTACGGTGGTCGAGCGCCACTGGCGCGCGCACCTGGAGCAACGTGCCGATAACGCCCACCTGCTGTGGCCTGTGCTGATGTTTCAGGCCTGGTTGGAGCGTTATGAGCGCCCTTAGTGATGGGCTGTGATGCAGTAACCGAAATTGCTGCTGATACGGCGGCTGTAGTGCAATTTGGGACAGTTTCCTCGTTCACCCTTGAAGACCTCTTGGCTTGTCTCTCCAACGCAAAAGCAAAATCCTGGTGGTAATCGGCCAGCTCGATCGAGGCGGATGCGAACGTCACGTGCAGGAAATGACCGTCGCGCTAAACCAGCGCGGATTCGAGTGTGTCGTTTTTGCCTTTCGGCAAGGCGGAGAGTTACAGGAGAGTCTGGAGAAGTCCGGTGTACGGGTTCTCTCTCCAGCGCATCGCAGTCGTGGGTGGCTCGGCGTATGCAGGACGGCGCATTGTCTTTGGTCAAACCTGAGCCGGGAAAGACCGGATATCCTGCATTTCTTCCTTCCTGAGGCCTATCTTCTGGGAGGGCTCGTGAGTTTTGCAGCACCTTCCTGCATCCGACTTATGAGCCGTCGCAGCCTCAACCACTATCAGCGGAAACGTTGGTACGCGCGGCCATTAGAACGGTTCCTGCATATGCGCATGGACGGCGTCCTGGCTAACTCCCAAGCGGTTAATCGCGATCTTGCAGCGGAGGGCATACCTGAAAGGATCAGGCACGTGATCTACAACGGAGTCCGAACTTTGCCCGCCCCAAGCGATGCGCGAAAAATCAACGCCCGCCGATTACTCCGTGTTGGAGAGGATCAGCTGGTAATGGTTATGGTCGCGAACCTGCTCCCCTACAAAGGACATGGCGACGTACTGGAGGCACTGCGTCGTGTGCGCAGCCGTATGCCGGAATCCTGGCTCGTCATCATGATCGGGGCTGACAGAGGATTGGCTTCGGACCTTAAATCGACTGTCGCGCAGTTCGGCCTCGAGCAACACGTGCGCTGGGAAGGAACGGTGACGAATGTATTCCCATATCTGGAGGCCGCCGACCTTGCGCTAAATGCGTCCCACGAAGAGGGATTTTCGAATGCCGTTCTCGAAGCGATGGCCGCAGGTCTGCCGCAGATAGTGACAAACGCAGGCGGGAATCCGGAGGCGATCACAAGCGGAGACCATGGTCTGGTCGTCGAGCCAGCGGACCCGGCTGGCTTGGGTGAAGCCATCGCTTCTCTGGCGAATGACGCGCAAAAGCGACTGGCGATGGGGCGTGCTGCCCGCGAGCGGGCGAGAGAATCGTTTTCCGTCGAAGCAACCGTCTCCAGGTATGCAACGCTCTATACGAGCCTCATGCGAGGGCATTTTCGAGATCCAGATCCACCGCCGCGGCGTGTTGGTCGGGTTTGATGGCCGTGGACGCGGGGGGGTTGCCTGGCTCCATTCTCTTCGCGGTGACCGAGGACTGGTATTTCGCCTCTCACCGCAAAGCTCTGGCCGAGCAGTTTCTTCAACAGGGTATTGAAGTGAGCGTGGCGGCGAGGTTCGGCGAGCATGAGATGGCCTTGCAGCGTATTGGATTCGACTGCTTTCGTATGCCTTTTGAGCGCTCCCTGCGACGGCCCTGGCGCGATCTCAGGGTGGCTTTCAAACTTGCCAAGCTGGCACGTAAAGCCCAGCCGGACATCGTACAGCTGGTTTCGTTCAAACCGATTCTTCTCAGTTTACTCGGCGTCTACACTTCGTCGCGTACACAGTGGGTCGCGGCAATCACCGGCATGGGATACCTGTTCTCCAGCAAGGACAGCAGGGCAAGGTGGTTCAAATATCTTGTTCTGACCGCGCTGCGCCTCATCATGCGGGCAAAAAACGTCTCGCTACTTGTGCAGAATGCTGAAGATCGCGACCTGCTCATTGAGGAGCGGGTCACCACTGCCGATCGGATTGCCCTGATTGCCGGAGTTGGCATTGATCTTGAGCAGTTCCCCCTCACGCCGCTGCCGGTCGGGGAACCCATCGTTCTGCTGCCAGCCAGACTACTCCGCGACAAAGGAGTCGAAGAATTTGTCTCCGCTGCGAGAGCATTACGCGCCCGTTCGGTGAAGGCCCGATTCGTTCTGGTTGGGGCAGTCGATGCGGACAATCCGGCGGCGATAGCTGTTGAACAGGTTGAGGCCTGGTGTGCCTCAAGTGATATCGAGTGGTGGGGATATCGTGCAGACATGGCTGATGTTTATCGCCAGGCCAGTATTGTTTGCCTGCCGTCTTATCGGGAGGGATTGCCGAAGGTGCTGCTCGAAGCGGCCGCGTGCGGACGCCCTCTGGTGGCGACAGATGTCCCCGGCTGCCGGGATGTCTGTCGCGATTCCGTCAACGGAGTCCTGGTGCCTGCGCGGGATCCCGTGGCGCTGGCGTCCGCGATCGCCGACGTTCTCGCAGAGCCCGCTCGCTGGCCGCGACTGGCCGCGGCTGGCCGCCAAATGGTTGAACGGGAATACGACGTGAAGGCGATCGCGCGGCAGACGCTTTCGCTGTACCGGAAACTTCTTTTGGTCCAGGGTGGTTCGGCTTGAGCACCGGTCCCGGCACGTGGTGCTGCACGCAATGAAAGTCCTGGTCACGGGTGCAACCGGATTTATTGGTCTCGTCGTCTGCAGGAGACTGCGGTCAGCAGGCTACACGGTTGTTGCTGCAGTCAGGCGCTCCGTGCCAGTGCCTCACGCGGAGAAAACCGTCGTAAGCGGCCCGCTCAGCGGGATGACCGACTGGTCTTCCTCTATGGCTGGCATTGATGCCGTAGTGCATCTGGCGGGAGTGGCCCACACGCGAGCCGGGGCCCTGCAGTATGACGTGGTCAATGTAGCGGGCACTGCTGCCTTGGCGCGGGCTGCCTCATTCGCGGATGTGCGTCGTTTTGTGTTCATGAGTTCGGTCAAGGCGGGTGCGGAGTATTCCGAAACACAGCGTGGAGAATGGGTACGCGTCAGGGGGGACATGCCCCCTCGGCCGCAGGATGCGTACGGGCGCAGCAAGCTAGCCGCGGAGCGTGTTCTGTATGACACCCCAGCTCTGGAACCCGTTGTGCTCCGGCCACCGCTGGTCTACGGCCCTGGGCAAAAAGGCAACCTGGCTGCGTTGACCCACCTGTTGCGCCGAGGCGTCCCGCTGCCTTTCCGCGATGTCCAGAATCTGCGCGGCTTGGTCCATGTGGAGAACCTGGCGAGCGCCGTGCTTGGCGCGCTGGAGGTTGATGTGCCGCCAGCCGCACCAGTAACCCTGAGCGACGTTGAGCTGTCAACACCTGCGTTGATCCGGGCTCTGGCGTCTAATGCTGGCGTGGAGCCGCGGCTGTTTTCTCTCCCTGAATCAATGCTGGTTGGGCTGGCCGCCATGATGGCGCAACGCGGCACAATGAAACGCCTGCTCGGAACCCTGGTGCTGGACTCTTCTCTGGCACGAGACGATCTCGGGTGGACGCCAGACCTTTCTATTGTGCTGGGTGCGGATCTGCGGCGGCCGCTATGATTGCTGCCCATGTCGTAGGTCTGTTCACTCTCGGAATGGCTTCTTACGCACTGACGGCACTGCTGGTCCATTATCTGCCGCGACTCTCAATGCTCGACAGGCCCAATGCCAGAAGTCTGCACATCGAGCCGACGCCTCGGGGCGGCGGCATCGCTTTTGTCATCACCGCCGCTACGGCGTTTTTTTTCTCTCAGCTCCCGGCCGGTTGGAAACTGCCCTTGGTCGGGGTGGGCCTGGGATTCGCTGTGCTGGGTGGAGTTGATGATTGGCGACCACAATCTCCACGCGTTCGCCTACTGATTCAGTTTTTGCTGACCGCAGTCTTTCTGCACTTTACGCCGGCTATGCCGTCCGCCATTCCAGACCCTCTCCTGTTTCTTCTGGTCAGTCTTGGCATCGTCTGGGTGGTCAATCTATTCAATTTTATGGATGGTTCAGACGGGTTTGCGGCGGTTCAGGCGATACTTTTCTCATTGGGATCTGCAGTGCTTTTTTTCCATGCGCAGCAGCCTATCGTGGCCGCGTTAATGGTGAGCCTCGCGGTTTGCGTGGGCGGTTTTCTCTTCTTCAACTGGTATCCGGCGCGGATATTCATGGGAGATAGCGGGAGCTATTTTCTCGGTTTCCAAATTGCCGCGCTTATCTATCTTGGTGTCCAGGCCGGGGTGCCGATCGCGGCCGGACTGATCCTGATAGGCCCTTTTGTCACGGATGCGACTTTGACTCTTCTGCGTCGGATTTACCGACGAGAACCCTGGTGGCGTGCTCATCGCAGTCATCTTTATCAGCGACTGGTGCTTTCGGGTTTGTCCCCGCACAAACTGGTGGTTCGGCTTGCTACTCTGAATCTGCTGTTGGGCTGGTTTCCCGCATGGTGTGCGCTGGTGCGCCCTGAGCTGAATTGGCTGATCTGCAGCGCTTCTTACGGGGCTCTCGCACTGCTCTGGTACCATGCGGGTCGCTCCCTTCCGCCCGTCGACTGAGCGGCCTACCCTTTAGCAGCGCTGTGACGCCGAAAAGTAAAATTCTCCTGCATGACCTGAGCGCGAGTGCAGCAGCGTGGCTGTTGGCGCTGTTCGCGCGCTTCAATTTCGAGGCTCCGCCGCCTGACCTTCTTGAGGCTAACCTGACCCTCTTACCCCTGATCGTGGTGATCCAGGCTGCAGCCTCACGTTTTTTCAATCTTTACCGGGGTTTATGGCGCTTTGCGAGCCTACCTGACCTCTGGAATATCGTGCGGTCAGCGGCCTTGGGCACCATGCTCATTGGCACGACCCTCTTCCTGTTGACGCGCCTGCACAATGTCCCGCGCTCCATGCTCGTGTTGTACCCCCTGCTCCTGATTTTTTTTCTGGGCGGACCGCGACTGGCTTACCGGATGTGGAAAGACCATTCACTGAGTCTGGGGCAACTCGGCATCGGAGAGCGTGTGCTGATCCTGGGCGCAGGAAATGCGGGAGAAGCGATGGTCCGCGACCTGCTCCGCGCGCCTGGTTTTCTCCCCGTCGGCCTGATCGACGATAACCCGGCCTTATGGAAAGCCCGTATTCGGGGCGTACCTGTACTCGGAGGTATGGAAGAACTGACTCGGGTCGTCGATAAACACGCTGTCGAGCTTCTGGTGATCGCCGTGCCCACTGCGTCGAACGCGCAGATGCAGCGCATCGTATCTCTGTGTGAGGAAAGCGGCGTTCCGTTCAGAACCCTACCGCGCCTGCACGATATCGTGAGCGGCAAGGTTACGGCCCAGGCATTACGGGAAGTTTCCATCAGCGACCTTCTGGGGCGGGAAAAAGTCGAGCTCGACTGGCCTGCGATACAGGGGTCCTTGCGAGGTCGCTGCGTGCTGGTGACTGGTGGTGGTGGCTCAATTGGCAGCGAGCTTTGTCGCCAGATTGCCGCGCTCGCTCCGGCGCAGCTGATTGTCTTTGATCAGAGCGAGCTCAACGTTTATCAGATTCAGCGCGAGCTTCACCAGCGTTTTCCGGATCTGAAACTCGCCGCGCGACTCGGTGATGTCTGTGACCCGGCCGCGCTCGAGCGGGTTTTTTCGCAATATCACCCCCAATGTGTGTTTCATGCGGCCGCCTACAAGCACGTCCCTTTGCTGGAAGGGCAGGTGCGGGAGGCTGTGCGCAACAACATTCTGGGGTCGGCGAATGTCATCGATGCGGCCGAACGGCATCGATGTGAAAGCTTTGTGCTGATTTCAACGGATAAGGCCGTGCAGCCAGGCAACGTCATGGGCGCGACCAAGCGTTTCGTCGAACTTTTGTGCGCACACCGCAACCGCTCATCAGAGACCCGGTTCGTCGCCGTGCGTTTCGGGAATGTGCTCGACTCTGCGGGCAGCGTCGTCCCGCTCTTCAGAGAGCAGGTTGCCGCAGGTGGGCCTGTTACGGTCACACATGCCGATGCCACGCGTTACTTCATGACAATCACGGAGGCGAGCCAGCTCATACTGGCGGCATCGACAGTCGGCAACGGCGGCGATGTCTTTGTGCTCGATATGGGAGAGCCGGTACACATTCAATTCTTGGCGGAGCAGGTCATTCGCTTATCCGGACTGGAACCAGGGAGGGATATTGAAATTCGCTATACAGGCCTGCGCCCAGGAGAAAAGATGACGGAGGAATTGTTTTATCCGCACGAAGCGCTCGCGCCCACGGCTCACGAGAAGCTTCTCCTCGCCCAACCGGCGGACATCGATGGGGCGCTGGTTGAGGAGACGCTCAGCGCTATGCGTGAGAAAGCTGAGGAGTACGCGGAGACGGAGCTTCTCGAACTGCTTAAACAAGTGACGCTCCAAGGCGCGTCCGACGGATCTGTTACCGTGAATGCAGCCAACGTTATCACTCTGAAAAGGAACCTTTGAATGGCCAAGCGCATACGCAAAGCGGTCTTTCCCGTTGCCGGGCTGGGCACTCGATTTCTGCCCGCCACCAAAGCCAGCCCGAAGGAAATGCTGCCCATCGTCGACAAGCCTTTGATTCAGTACGCCGCTGAGGAGGCTGTCGAAGCTGGTATCGAAGAGCTTATTTTCGTGACTGGCCGTGCTAAGCGGGCAATCCCGGATCATTTTGACAAGGCCTATGAGCTTGAGTCGGAGCTGGAAAAAGACGGCAAAACGGCCATGCTCGAAATGGTCAGGAACATTCTGCCGGGGCACGTTTCGTGTATCTACATTCGTCAGTCGGAGCCCCTGGGTCTCGGCCATGCGGTCCTGTGCGCGCGGCCGGCGGTGGGCGACGAACCTTTTGCTGTCCTGTTGGCGGATGACCTAATCGATGGTGGCGCCCGTGGCTGCCTCAGTCAGATGATCGAGCAATACGAACATTACAACTCGGCGGTGCTTGCTGTGCAGACCGTCCCGAGGGAGGAGACCCAGCGGTACGGTATTGTGGCGACGCGGCCGATCGATTCACGGGTCAGCAAGATCACTGAGATTGTGGAAAAACCGAAGCCGGATGTGGCGCCAAGCACGCTGGCGGTGGTTGGGCGCTATGTCTTGCCTGGGGAGATCATGGGGATCCTGGCCGATACCGGTCGCGGTGCCGGCGGAGAGATCCAGCTGACAGATGGCATCGCCACTCTGCTTTCACAGCAGCAGGCGCTGGCTTATGAATTTGAGGGGCGGCGCTACGACTGTGGCTCCAAGCTGGGCTATCTGCAGGCCACCGTGGACTATGCGTTCAAGCATCCGGAGGTGGCCGGCGATTTCGCTGCCTGGCTTGAGCAACGTGAAAGGGGATAGCAAATCGCTGGAGCGACGCCTTTCGCCGGAGTCGCTTCGCTCGAAGATAGCCGCGGCTCGAATGTGAGCTGAGCGTCGTCGGCTGCTTTCCTCTGGTGCCGGAGCCGGTGCGAGAATGAGACCCGGCGTTTTTGGGGCGCCTCGTAAATCTCAGCGATAGGCTGACGCGACCCGTTTCAAAGCATGATGCACTCGACACCGATACCGAAAATGGCGGAGATGTCGTCTTTGCGATCGACTCAGTAGAGGTCGTCTCGCATCTGGCGCTTGCGCAGGAGTTCCGTCTGCAGAAAGGTCAGTGCGCGCAGCGAGTGCTCGTCAGAGGGTTCCCCAGCACCAGCGATTAGCTGCTCAAGTTCTTCAATTTCCTCATCAATTTCATCAAGTTCGTGCTCTTCTCCCAACAACGGGATCAGCGACTCGAGCTGTGCGAGTTCCTCGACGAGGTCGTTCCACGCTTCTGATGTTGCCTGTGTGCCCATCCTTCAATCCTCCGATCGGCTTTACAGTTAGACAAATGGCGTGCTTTTCTCAGATCAGATCTTATTTTGATCGTTTAGATCACTGATCTTACAGGTAGATTATAGGAACCTCATAATCGACTTCAACACTTTTTTGTAAGTGCCCTCTATGAAAACGACTGAACCAGCACCGCATTCGAACCGAGCCGAGACTATCCCCCGCGCCCGGGTTACGCCTGTTCGCACCCTGGCGACGCTGTCACGTGCGGAGATAGCGGCGCTGTGCGAAAACCCGCCGGCGTCTGTCATAAAGCTGCTGCGCAGTTGCTGCCTGGCGGTGCTGAGCAGTGGGCTCGAACTCGATGACGCGAGGGCGCTGTTTGAGCGCTATCGCAACTTTGACGTGCGGATAGAGCGGGAGAACCAGGGCGTGTGCCTTACGCTGAGTAACGCGCCTGCGGGCGCATTCGTCGCCGGCCGCATAGTTGACGGTGTGCGTGAACAGCTTTTCGCTGTTCTCCGCGACCTTCTATTCACCAGCGAGGAGATTTGCGGTCGCGAGGAACAGGACGCGGCGCCGGCAGCGTCGATCAGCCCCACCGAATCAGTCTTTAGGACGCTGCGCAACGCGACGATCCTCGATGGCCGGAATAACCGCAGTCTTGTCGTCTGCTGGGGCGGACACGCCATTGGCAGAGCCGAGTACGAATACAGCAAAGACGTCGGCTACGCGCTGGGGCTGCACGGGTTCGATGTCTGTACCGGCTGCGGTCCGGGTGCCATGAAAGGGCCGATGAAGGGCGCACTAGTTGGCCACGCGAAGCAGCGAATCAGTGACGGCCGTTTTGTAGGGATCACTGAACCGGGGATTATTGCCGCCGAATCTCCCAACCCGATCGTCAATCGTCTCGTCATCATGCCCAGTATGGAGCGTCGCCTTGAGGCTTTTGTGCGTCTCGCGCATGGCGTGGTTGTATTCCCGGGCGGTGTCGGGACCGTGGAGGAGATCCTCTACGTCCTTGGTGTGCTGGGGATGGCCGGCAACGAACAGCAGCTGCTGCCAATTCTTTTTACCGGCCCTGCGGAAAGCGCGGACTTTTTTGAAAGCCTTGACGGGTTTATTCGCGCTGTTCTTGGTGATGCTGCAGCTGCCCACTACCGCGTCGTTATCGACGATCCCTCAGGGGTGGCCAGCGCGCTCAGTGAGGCGGTTGATCAGGTACAGGAGTCCCGGCGACAGCAGGGCGATGCCCTGTTTTTCAATTGGCATCTGAATATCGATCCCAGCTACCAGACAGTCTTCGTCCCAACCCACGAACGGATGGCTGCTCTCGATCTTTCGCCATCGCTTGAGACCCCTGTTCTGGCAGGGCAGTTGCGCCATGCCTTCTCGGGCATTGTTGCCGCGAATGTCAAGGCCGATTTTGCCTGTGCGGTAGAGGAGCGCGGTCCCATTGAGATAGGAGGTGCGCCGGTGATCCTGCGAGCCATGGAGCGACTGCTTGAATCCTTTGTCCGAGATGGACGGATGAGGCTCGGACACCCAGGCTACGAGCCGACCTATCGTTTTCGCTCTGCGTGAACTGGGGGGCGTGGTTCATCCACGGTTCAGTAGCCCGTCAGCTCCACATACCCCAGCCCTGTATGCGTGCCGCTGATCGAAACGGCACCCTCCCAGTAAGGAAAGCGCCCGCGCCATTCCTGCTGCTGCAGTCGCGGTCGGACGAAGAGGTCAATCTCATGGTCTGCGACCGTGAGCCGCCACCCTGAGGGATAACGCCGCCCGCTGGCAGGGCTGCGCCACCACTGAATATCGTGGAGTTGAACCGCACCGAGCGGCAGTGCTGAGACCGTCCCGTTCGTATGCAGCAGACTGCCATGAGAGCGCGGTTCGATAGTTCCATCCTGGCGTCGCAGCCGATAAAACATGAGGCAGCTGCCGTCATCGAGCTGGAGGCCGAACCAGTCCCAGCCCGCTTGCTTCGGAGGGGCTGTATCGGAGCCCCACTCACGGTCGAGCCAGGCGCTGCCCCTGACCGGCACGCTCAGACCCTCAATCAGGACTGTACCCACCGCGCGCAACCGCGGAATTGAGTAGTAGTAAGAGCTCTGCGGGCCATCGCTGCTTTTGCGCGATAAGCCTGCTTTTCCTTGCAGCACCGTGCTGCTGTTGGGTTGCAGTGAAAGGCGGATCCCGACGCCCGACTGCGCTGCGCGCAACTCCCAGCGCTCGTCCTCTGCGTCTCGGCTGATGGACCAGTCGTCGAGCCAGATGCTCAGCGGCTGGGCTTCTATTCCGGCCAGCGCCGGGTGCGCCCTAGTCAGGCGCTCATAGGCATGAAACTGACGGGTTGTTAGGTCGCTCAGCGCAAAGTGCCCCATGAGCACGCGCGGTGTCCGCCACGCGGAAGCAGACGCGGGGACGTTCGACGCGAGTTCGAAGCGAAATAACGTCAGCTGAAAGCCGAATTTGCGACCATCGTCGCTCTCGAGGTGCCCCGTGAAATACCACCATTCGTTGCGATAGGCCGGGTGCATCCCGTGATCCTGGGGGAACCGAAAAGCACGCGGGTGCTCTGCACGCAGAAAGTCTGGATCGGCAGGTAGCCCCAGGACAGCAGTGGGACGCTCGGTGCCATTGGATGAGCCTGCCTCTGGCCTCGTGGCGTCGAGCATCAGCCAGATGCTCGCCAGGCTGACCGCTACCCGGAAAAGGGCTGCACAGAGTCGCTCCTTACTCATTCCTCAACACCACCGCGGGCATCTGTCGGAGAGCGCGCTCAGTCGGGTAAATGCTTGCCAAGAGCGCCGCCACAACAGCGACCGCAACGGGCACGAGGACAGCGGCCAGCGTCCAGCTGAGCGACATGCTCCAGCCGAAAGAGCGCACGTTGATGATGGCTGTCAGTAGCCAGGCGATGCCCGCTCCAACAGGTATCGCGAACAGAACTGCGGCGAAGGCGACGAACAAGGAAGTGGCGTAGAGACTGCGTCGCATCAGAGCCGCGTCACAGCCGCAGGCGCGCAGAACCGCATATTCGCGCGCGCGATCGAGATGCAACGCGAGCAGAGCATTCAGCACTCCGAGCGCCGCGATGAGCTCGGCGAGCACGGTAAGCGCGTCGGTTATGTGGAAGGTGCGATCGAAGACATCAAGCGAATGCTGTCGGAGAGTTCGGTTGGACCAGGTAGAGAGTCCGCCCGGGCTGGTCATCGAATCAATCTGCTGAAGCAGAGTGTTTCCAGCGGTGTCGTCGAGATACAGCCCGATGCTGTTGGCACCTTCCTCTGACCAGTGCGCGCGGTAGAACGGCCAGGCCACTGCGACAGTGCCCTGTTCGCTGGCGTAGTCGACGTAGATCCCGCGGACCGGTAGTGCAATTGGGCCATCCCGCGTTGGCAGCGTGATTGTGTCACCGAGCGCGGCCCTGTGCCGACGGGCGAAAGGCTCAGAGATAAACACTGCGTCGCCGGTCAACCACGGTTCCCATTCGGGGCCGGCGACAAAGCGAAAGCCGGAGCGCGCTGCGGGCGGCAGCTCGAAGACGCTGAGTCTGATGGAGTCTGCTGCGGCGGCCAGTTGCAGACGTCTCACCCGGCTGACAGCGGCCACCCCGGGAAGCGAGGCAATCTCGCTGACGGTGCCAGCGTCTATCAGAACTTCCGGACCCTGCGAACTGGCCGAAATATACAAGTCGGCGCGTAACAGCTGGTTGAGCCAGTCGTCGACCGCGGTGCGGAAACTCGTCACCATCAGGCCGATTCCGATACCGATGGCGGTTGCGGTCATCAGCGCCGCAATGGCGAGGCCGAGTCCGGATAGCGCATTCCGCGCACTTTTCAGCGCCAGCTGCTCAGCCAGCGGCAGCCGGTCTGCGCACAGCCTCGCGGTCAGGCCGAGCAGCGCGCCAAGCAGCGGCGTCACAAGGAGAATGGCAGCAAGCAGGTAGCAGCCCAGAGCGGCAAAGCCCGCCAGCAGCGACAGGCCGGGGGCCAGCAGCAGGGCGCCGCCCCAGACAGACAGGGCAGCGGCTGACAGGAGATGCAGCCGGCTACGGCCGACTCCCGTCTGTGTTTGCTGGCGCATGCGCTGCGCAGGCGGGTGCGTTGCCGCCTGCCAGGCCGGCACCACCGCTGCTGCCAATGAAACGGCTATCGCCATCCCGAAGCCAAGCAGCCAGAGTGTGGGGGAGCTGAGCGTCGCGAGTTGTTCTGGCGCCGCGTAATGGTCAGCCAGGCTCTGCGTGAACGAGGCGCTGAGGCCATTGGCGAGCAGCAGACCGAGTCCGTTGCCCAGGGCACCGCCGACTACGCCTAGCGCGGTCGCCTCGAGCGCGACGCTTTTCAGGATCTCCCGCCTAGTGCAGCCCATGGCGCGCAGGCGGGCGTAGATCCGTTGACGCTGTCTGACCAGGAAGCTCATCGTGCTGTAAACCATGAAGCCACCCACGATGAGTGCCAGAAAACTGAGGGCATCTAGATTGGTATAGAACGCCTGCGTCAGCTGGCGCGTGCTGTTGAGGCTGCGGCCATAGCTCTCAAGCAGCATCGGAGGACTGAGGTCTGTTCGCAGGGTTTCCAGAGCATCGCGGTGCGCCGCATCCTGGGGTGTATGCAGCTCGATACGGGACAGCTTGCCGGCTTGCTGCAGGACCTCCTGTGCATTGGCGATGTCCATGACCAGCAGGCCCGTGCCCGGACCAGAGAGCGCGAAGTCGGCATCGGGCAATATCTCCAGCACCTTCAGCATCCGCGTCGCCGAAGCGGCAGACTGAATTTGGAATTCACTGCCACTGACAAGTCCAAGTTCATCCGCGAGGCTGCGGGGAAGAATGACCGTGCCAGGCTCTGTGATCAGACGCATTGAGCTGCTGCCTGAGTTTGACAGGGGGGTTGGACGGGTCAGGGGATCGATGCCGACGATGTTCACGGTCCTGGTGTGCCGTTCAGGCCCCTCGATTAGCGCGACCTGTCCGCTGATGACCGGCGTTGGTTCAAACCCGGGCAGCGCCCGCCGTATCTCGGCCAGGTGGGATTCGGGAAATACCCCTGCGCTCGAACGCACGATGTGTGTAGCGTTGCCGAAAACAGCGCCCAGCGCCTGGTCAAAAGCGCTTCGGGCACCTAGCTGTATGCCCTGGATGCCGATGACCACGGCGACACCGAGCCCGACCCCGAAGACCGCAAGGAGGCATTGCAGGCGATGTCGCAGGAGAAAGCGCAGGGACGCGCGGTGGGTGATGTTCATTCGTCGGCAGGGCGCAATCGACCTCGCTCGAGATGCAGCGCGCGATCAGCGTGACGTGCCATGGTGCGACTGTGCGTCGCCATGAGCAGCGCCGCTCCGGTAGAGCGAACAGCATGTTCGAACAGGCGCATGACGGCTGCCGCTGTGTCGGCGTCCAGATTTCCCGTTGGTTCGTCAGCGATCACCAGGCTTGGACGATGCGCGACGGCACGCGCGATGGCAGTGCGCTGTTGCTCTCCTCCGGATATCGCATCCGGGTAGCGCTCGCTGACTGCTTCGAGATCAAGCTCGACCAGGAGCTGGGAGATCCGGGGTTCGCGCGCAAGTTCGTTCAGCTGCAGAGGCAGAGCAATGTTCTCGCGCACGGTCAGCGTGGGCAGCAGGTTATACGCCTGGAAAACAAAACCCAGATGCTCACGCCTGAACAACGTCCGCGCTTCTTCGTTGACGACGGAAAAGTCGTGCCCCGCGAAGGTGATCCGCCCGGCGTCCGCGGCGTCCATCTGTCCAATCAGATTCAGCAGCGTGCTTTTTCCGGAGCCGCTGCGGCCCATGATGGCGACGAACTCCCCAGAAGCGATGCGCAGATCAATGCAATCAAGAATCGTCGGGCCGTTGTTGCTGTAGCGTTTGACGAGTCCGCTCACCTCGAGCAGCGGGGGCGCCGTGGTGTGCGTATCCGGGCGAACCGCGTCTTCGTTCTCTGCCGCTTGTCTCTTAGTACCCATCGTTCGTCGTAAAAGCGCCTGCCCGTCCATTCGGATCGCAGAAATGTGATGCAGTTCCCAGTTTCGTCGACAGGAGAGGCCTAAGCTGCAGCCATTCCTCCCATCCCTCCTCTTGCTTGACCTCGCTGCGGCGAGGTTTTTTTTTGCGCGCATCAGATACGCCGGCGGCCGGATACCACCGTGCGGCTGAGCGTCGTCTGTATTTTCCGGCATTGCTGCATTTGCCTCAGTCGTTCAGCGCAAAGGGGGTGAAGGCCGTGTCCCGATCGTAGAAGTCCTCGTCCTCTGCTTTTTTGAGCGCGGCAACCGCGGCATAGGTCACGGGCGTCAGCAGTACTTCGACCGACACTTTGAACGCGAAATTGAAGCCCAGCACCGTGAGCAGGCTGTCCGTCTGCCAGATCCCGTAAAACGCCACGGGATAGAACACCAGGCTGTCCACAGCCTGTCCAAGCACTGTCGAGCCAATGGTCCGCGTCCAGAGCAGGCGACCCTCAGTCCACACTTTCATGCGTGCCAGCACGTACGCATTCACAAAATCACCTATCCAGAAAGCAAGGATCGAGGCAATCGCGATGCGCCAGGTGCCGCCAAACACCGTTTCGAGAGCGGGCTGCAGGACGGTGTTGAAGGCTTCCCCGGAAGCGGGTGGAAGACGCAGTACACCCTGTGTCATGGCGGTCGCGAAAATCATGGCGCCGAAGCCGGCCCAGATCACTCTTCGTGCGCGCGCATAGCCATACACCTCGGTCAGCACATCGCCAAAGAGGTAGCTGATTGGGAAAAAAAGGCTGCCTGCGCCGAAGACCAGCGTTGCGCCAAGGAACGGCAGCGCCAGGGGCAGGTCGATGGCGCAGATTTTCGCCGGCCCAATCAGGTTGGAGCACAGCAATACCGCGACGAAACCCGCCATCAGCAGGTCGTAATAGCGATAGCGCTTGACCATGACCCGACGCTGCAATTCAGCGGGGGGCGGCAGAGAAACCGCGCAGCGCCGCGCGAACGGCCGGGAAGCTGTGGCTGGCGTTCTGCAGCTCGTCGACGAAGTCGATGATGTAGTAGCGATCGGCCAGCTGGCCACAACTCAGCACCCCGGTCAGCATGCTGGATACCCGCCGGCCGGTCCATCGAAACTGGGGAAGCTCGCTGGGTCCAAGCGCCAGGGGACGCTTCATCTCGATGACAAAGAAATCATCGTACTGGCGGCGCAACTCGTCGACGAACAGGTTCACGCAACGCGCGTCGCTGAAGGTGCCAAGGAGGTTTTCGACGTCGGTTGCCGCCATGACCGTGATCAGCAGCCGCGTGGGCTGTCCGCGTTGCGTGGCCAGATAAGCCCAGGTCTCGCCCGTTAACGTCCGTGAAAGCTGTGGCTGGGCGAGCCCCGGCGGTGTCATCAGCGAGAACGGCGGAGGCTCGGTCTCAGCCGGCGCAGCGAGGGCGCACAGCAGCAGAACAGAGATAGCGAGCAGTTTCTCAGTCACCAAAACGCGCTTTTAGCTCCGTCAGCTGAGCAGGGTCGTGGTCCATCAACGCGAGCTGGCGCAGCGCGATGCGCTGAGCCAGGCGCCCGAGACGCGAGTGGCCCTTTTCGGGTAATTCGGGATTTCCTGACCTGTGGCGCAGTGCATTCCAGACTTGCGTTTTGGTCCGCACGTACTCTGGGTCGCCCAGCTCGCGGAGAATCCCCTGAAAAGCACCGTGCGCGCGCGGATCGAAGCTGCGCGGCTGCCCGAGAGGATCGAGCAGCGGGTGTTCCGGGTGGATACTGAGGATGAGTTCGTGCTCGGGTTTTAAAGGAACCGTCGTCGGTAGATGATGGCGGCCGTTCAGTTTTTGCGGCAGCAGGTGAGTGTGCGGCCCATCCGGCGTGTGGTCACGCGCGATGGCTTGATACACCTCGATGCGGGCAAGCCTGGAGAGGACAACGCGATGCGGGCTCGCTTCGACCAGGGCTGCAAGCAATGGATGGTTGTCTTCCAGAACAGGTTGTCCGGTGTATGCGCGCAGCATCTGCAGCAGTTCTGCGCGGTCAGTACGCACGCAGAACGCTGCATCTCTCAGTCCCGCACCGAGGTCAAAAAGTCGGTGGTGGCGATGCTCCGGGGCAATGCTGCCGCTGTCTATTCCCATCTCGGTCAGTACGCTGCGTGAGGCGTCTGCAGATCGCTCTATGAACAGCGCGATCCCCTGTTGCCAGCGCCCCTGGCCTGCGGACAGCGCTTCCCAGGCCAGTGCGCGAAGCGAAGGCTTGAGGTGGAGCTGTAGTCCACCGCGCGGGCTCGACACTGTGAACACCCCGTCAGTTGTGCTCACGACTTCCCGCACATCGCCGGCAAATTCCGCGAGAGCGCCAGCGCCGCCAAGACTGAAAGCCGTGCGCTGATTAGCCAGTTGGTCCGAAATGAGCTGTCTGAGGGGGGTCTGCATGCGTGCGAGACGGGCGTTTGTCCGGTCGGGCGGA
The DNA here is from genome assembly GCA_038116745.1 of Gammaproteobacteria bacterium. Lineage (GTDB taxonomy): Bacteria > Pseudomonadota > Gammaproteobacteria > JAYODW01. The sequence goes on along the minus strand of JAYODW010000059.1, from coordinate 2,350 downwards.
GGATAGCACCGCGCGCGTGGCTGAAGCAGTGCCAGTGTACAGCGCCGCGCCAGGTTGTATGGTTCGCTGCCTCCGCTTCATCGGGGTCATGCATGCGCGGCAGGTGCGCCGCGATATTTCGGCCCGGCCGCTCTAGAATGGCGCCCGTTTTGACCTGAAGAAGAAAGCGACTCGCATGCAGATTGGTTCACTCATTCGCCGCGCGGCGCTCTATTACGGAGATCAGACCTGTCTGACCGAGGGGACGCGCAACGTCAGTTTTCGCGAGTTCGATCGCTTGACGGACGTGGTCGGCAACGCCTTGCTGGCGCGCGGGCTACAGCCCGGTGACCGGGTTGGCGTTCTTCTCCCCAACAGCATTGAGTGTCTCGTCGCGTATTACGCACTCGCTAAAGCAGGGCTCGTCCGGGTAGGAATGAATACCCGGGAAACGCTCGAAAATCATCGCTACAAGCTGACCGACAGCGGCAGTCGGGCCGTGATCCACGATGATATTGACGGCCTTGAGGTTGAGATCAGTATTGCAGCGCGGGAATTCTCGGACATGTTGACCGCCGCTGACGACCGGCCCTGCGCGCAGGATCGCGCGCTCGATGCACCATTGCGGCTCGGCTACACCGGGGGTACGACAGGCAAAGCAAAGGCGGTGACCCTGACAACCCGGGGCGAACTGGCCGAGATGTCGGCGTTCCTGATGGACCTGGTGCCCGACCTCGAGACCGGCAATACCTTTCTTCATGCCGCTCCGATCGCCCACGCTTCCGGTGCTTTCTTTCTGCCCGCCTTGAGTCGCGGTGTGCGCTCTCTGGTCATGAAGAAATTCGACCCGGCCGAGTTCATCGAACTTGCGGCGCGGGAAAAAGCCAGCCACACCTTCCTGGTGCCGACCATGCTGGCCATGGTGCTGGAGCAGAGTGCACTGCCTGAGGCGGAATTTTCTCTGCGCAAAATTGCCTATGGTGCTTCGCCGATTGCGCCTAGCCTGCTGCGGCGAGCCGAGGCCCGATTCGGTGAGATCTTTGCGCAGGTTTATGGTCAGGCAGAGAGCCCGATGGTCATTACCTGCCTCGCGCCCGAAGACCATGGTCGCGAAGGCTCCTGTGGTCGCCCGTTCACGTTCGTGGAGTGTGCTGTTTTCGATGAACAGGACCAGCCGCTGCCGCCGCGGGAGATCGGTGAGATTGTCTGTCGAGGTCCCCAGACCATGGCGTATTACTGGAATCGACCGGAGGCGACCGAGGAGGCATTTCGTAACGGTTGGCTGCATACGGGAGACATCGGCTACTGCGATGAAGACGGGTTCTACTACCTGGTCGACCGGAAGAACGACATGCTGATTTCCGGGGGCTACAACGTCTACCCACGGGAGGTGGAGGACGTCCTGATGGGCTATCCCGGCGTGATAGAAGCCGCGGTGGTGGGGTTACCGGACGACAAGTGGGGCGATCGTGTCGAGGCGGTGGTTGCCGCGCGCGACGGGCTCGATGTTTCGGCGCTGGAGGCCTACGCCCGCGACAAGCTGGCCAACTACAAGCGACCGAAGGCAATCGCCGTGTGGCCCGAGCTGCCCAAGAGTGCCGCCAACAAGATTCTGCGGCGCGAAGTCCGCGACCGCCTTGTTGCCGGGCTATCCTGAAACGAGGTCACGACATGTCATCTGAGGTTATCAATGTCTCCGCGGCGACCTTCGCGGCTGAGGTAGTGGAGCTTTCGCATAAGCTGCCCGTGCTGGTCGATTTCTGGGCCGCCTGGTGCGCGCCCTGCCGGTCACTGGCGCCGGTTCTGGAGGAACTCGCTGGCGAGATGAACGGCGGACTCCGGGTGGCGAAAGTGGATACCGACGCAGAGCAGCAGCTCGCCGCCGAGTACGGGGTCCGAAGTCTGCCGACCTTGATTCTCTTTCGCGACGGCGCTCCGGTGGAACAAGCAGTTGGCGTCCAGTCGTTGCAGAGCCTTCGCGCGCTGGTGGAGCGATTCCTGCCGCGACCGGCTGACGCACTGCTTGGCGAGGCGAGGGGCGCGCTCGCAAGCGGCGATGCGGCGGCCTCGGCGGCGCTGATGGAAGAAGCGCTCGCCCTGGATGAAACGGATTTCAGGATCCATCCGCTGCTGGCCGAAAGCTACGTCGGGCTGGATCGATTCGACGACGCGCGGGCGGTGCTCGCTCATCTGCCGCCGAATATTGAAGTATCCGACGCGGTGCAGCGGATCCGCGCACGGATTGAGCTCCGCGACGCCGGGGCAGACGCTGATCCGAACGACGCTGTCGCGCAGGCCTATGCGGCGGCGCTCGCTAGTCTCAACGCTGGCGATCTGGACGCGGCAGCAGCGGCGCTGCTCGGTTTACTCG
>JAYODW010000058.1:0-25407 GCA_038116745.1 Gammaproteobacteria bacterium | reverse complement strand
CCGTCAGCCGTGAGCGGGCAGAGCGAATAGCGCGACCAGCAGCATGAGTGCAGCCAGCAGCAGGTAGGAAGCAACGCAGCGCGCGCGATGGGCACCGGTGCAATTGTTCACCGCCAGGCGCGTGGCGAGGAGGGCCTGCAGACCGTAGTAGAGGGCAAACGCGCGCGAGGCCAGGGCCACGATCTCAAAGATATCCGCCGTCCAGATCAGCCCGATGGACAGCAGCATGATCCCGGGATAGAAGACCCGCGTCGGCCAGCGCCGGCGGGTTTCGACCGCAACCACCCCGCCAGCACCAATTGTGTCTGCGACAGCCGCACTGAACTGGCTCATAACGGCTGCAACAATGAGCAGTAGAGGCAACAGCGGCGTGACACCACGCGTCAGCTCGATGATTGCGGTTTCATCCGGCCCCACGGACTGACGCGCCAGCAGCGGCAGGATCAGCGCCACGAAGACAACATAAATGACCCCGGCGAGAAGCTGTGCGACACGCATTGAACGAACACGCAGTTCGGCGGGATACGCTTCTCCAAGGTATTTCGACGTCTCAAAGCCCTGCACGATCAGCAGCATGCCGCCCAGCAGACGCAGCCGCTCCCATGGCCCGGCCGCCCATTCATGAATGCCATCAAGCGAGAAACCGGTGCGCAGATCATGGAACACCAGCCCCAACAGCAGCGCGCCGATGATGGCGAGCTTCATGGTGACCGAATAGGTCTCCAGGCGTTCGAGGCCGTGCAATCCACGGCGCAGTCCATACAGACCGATGAAGGTCAGGACGCCGGTGGCGACGACGTTGGCGTTGAACAGCGTGTAATGGTGCAGTCCGGTCAGAACGAAACCGCTCATGAGGCGGATGTAAAAAGCGATCGAGACCAGATAGGCAAATGCCAAAGCGAGGTCTGAGACCCGCTCCAGGCGCTGGGAGAGCGGCTTATCAAGCGTGCCCCCCGCGGCGTTCTCGCAGCGAATGGTGAACCGCAGAGCTGAACCGATCCACAGTGACAACAGCACGATCCCCAGCACCGCCAGCACGGCGTGGGCGCCGGCCACACCCGCCAGAAGCGGTGCCGCGATCAGAAATCCGGAGCCGATGATCGACGCCAGTGGCGTCACGGTGGCCTGCCAGAACGCCGCTTCCCGCACGGCCCGTCGTAACAGCAAAGCCGCCAGCGCGAGCACAACCACAGCCAGCGCCAGGTCGACACCTCCAAAATCAGCAGCGCCAGTCATCGTCCCCGTCATCAACAAGCTTGCGGGTGGCTACACGACAATCATGGCCTGCTGAGCGGCGGCGTCCGGTTCTTGATTCCAGTCGCAGCAACTTAAAACGACCAGCCCGCCTGCACGAAAATATTGATGCCATCACCAGGTAAGCGCGCGCCAACGGCGACATCGCTCGCCGCCACCCGGTTGATGCCGTTCAGATGCGGTCGGTATGTTTTATCGAGCAGGTTCTCGATCCCACCCATGAGCTGCAGCCCGTAGCGCGGGAACATGTACTCAGCGTAGAGATTCAGCAGCGCGTAGCCCGGACTGCGCGTTTCGCCGTTGGTCAGGGACACTTTGCTCTGGCGGGCGTATACCTCGGTTTCCAGCGTCACCGACCAGCGCTCGGCCCGGTAGCTCAAATCGACCAGAGTATTCAACGGCGCGATTCGGAACAGATCATCATCGATATCCCGCCGTTTGCCGCGCACCCAGCTCACTACGCCACGCGCCTGCCAGGCGTCCGTGAACGCAAACGACCACTCGGCATCAGCTCCCCACAATTCGGCGTCGACGTTGGCAAACTGCATCGGCGTCGGATCTCCGTTCATCACACCAACCATGATCACCGCGGGATCAGTGGCCGGGATCCCCTGAATGTAGTCGTCGATGCGGTGGTAGAACGCTCGCGGCGCAAAATCAAAGCGGCCGGTCCTCCAGTCGAGCCCCAGCTCGAACTGCCACGCAGTTTCCTCATCCAGCTCAACATCGCCGATATACACGTTACCGTCCGACAGGCCGCCCGACGCCTCGATCGGCGCCCAGAGGTAGCGCTCCTGGTACGTCGGCGAGCGATTCTTACGCGCCACGCCCAGTTCCAAGGACACACTGTCACTGAGCGCGTAAGCCGCCACCGCGGCAAAGTCGAACTGGTCATCGGCGCGTGAGCGATCGCTCGCGTTAAAGCGGTCGCGCAGCATCGCCAGCGCCGGCATCATCATCACCATGGAGGCATTAACCTCCCCGGCGTCGCTGCTGACGTGCGTCCAGCGCACCCCGGACATCAGCTGCCAGGGACCGAGGTCATCGTGTACCCATTCCGCATACAGCCCGTAGCGATCGCGCTTGACGTTGTGAAACGTCTGCATGAAGAACATGGCGTTATCAGGGTCTGCGACATCTGCATCGTAGTCGTATGCGTGTCCGTCGGTGCCAACCTTCAGCGCCCCGCCCAGCAGGGGCCGGGTTACTGACACCCGCCATCCCAGCGTATCCGCCTGAGCGGCATTGTCCCGTCGCATCCCGGACCGCGCCGGGCGCATACGATAGTTGCTCATCAGATGCTCGATATCGTTCCAATACACGGTCGCATCGAGCCCGGTGACGCCCCAGACGGCGCTGTATCCGGCGCGCAGCAGATCCGCATCGGAGGAAATATCGTCCATCGGCAAGGCCGGAGTGCCGGTATCACTGGTGTCATTCCGCCGGTAGTCAATACTGAGCACACCCGTTGTCAGCCGGTGGGCGTAACCCAGATCAACCGCACTGCGCTCGTAACGACTTGGGCGAATCGTGCCCGCACCGAAATCGCGGTTCGATCCATCCTCGTAACTCGCGGCCACAAACAGTCGGTGGCGACGGTCCGCCAGCGCGGCATCTCCGCTGAGCGAATAGCCACCGTCAACACTCTGACCGGCGGCCGCCGTGTGCCCCGACACGGCAAACGTGTCCGCAGTGCCGAAAACCGGGGCCGTGCTGTTTGCGATCACCGTTCCGCCCAGCGTTTCGAGCCCACTGGAAATCGGTGCGATGCCACGTATGACGCTCAGTTCATCGACCCGCGTGCGAGGCAGGTAGTGCAGCGGTGCGTCCATGTTGTTCGAACAGGCGTTGCCGATATCCATCCCATCGACAGCGGTATTCACCCGCGCGCCATAGAGGCCACGATATTGCGCCATGCCGGCCAGGCTACCGTTGAAATTCACATTGGCGCCCGCGACCCGTTTCAACAGCAGTGCCGTATTGGTTTCGGCCAGCGGTGCCATGCCGGCCTGCGCCCGGAACGGCGACAGCGGCTCGCCGTGCACCACCACCTCTTCCATATGCTCCGCACAGGCAAAGCCCGCGACTGCCATAAGCAACACTGCGAATGTCAGTTGCAGGCGCACATTCAAAGAGAATGCTGCGGCCGCGCGAACCCGCAGCCCGGGTAGATCAGTCATTGATATTTTTCCCTAACCCCGCCGGCCGGGGTCGCACCGTCGAAACGGCGAGCCCAGGCTTCAGGATCTTGCGCGTCGGATCCCCCACTTTCAGTGCGGCAGGGACAGGACGAAAACGGGAGCCGCTACAGAGCAGATTGAAAAGCTCTGCGCGAAACGAACGGCGCGCGTCAGCTGCTCAGAGCATCCGCAGGGGGAGCACGGGGCGAGGAGCCCCCGTAGAGAGAAGGGGAAGAGAGATCCAAAAAGGCAGCCGGCGGTAGACCAGCCGCGGGCGTACGAGCTGGGTAAGAAGCGTCCGGCGCGAATCCGGCCACGCTGAGGCTGCTAACCCACGCGCCACAATCAGCAGCCGACACAACCATCGACGATTCTGTCGTCAAGCCTCCCTGCGCGCCTGCATGGACCCCATGCTCGTGGTCGGTTGCGCGGAGCAGCGCGGGGGCCAGCCTCGACAGATCCAGACCCGGGTTCTGCAGCGGACATAACGACAGGTCCAGACCGCCCGCGCTCGACACACCGAGCATGTAGCCCACCGGCACCAGCGCGCGCACTGCAAGCAGCAAGGCCAGCAGGACACTCAGCTGCGCAACGGACCGTCGGTCAGCACGCCTACGGGGGTTCAGCTTCAGAACGTTCAGATCAGGGCGCACGCGGCAATCCGTACAAGAGATCGGTCAGGACTCATCACGAGGTCGGGCCGTGATGCTACGGCTACATCCGCACCTGTGTACAGTCGGCATCTGAGCAAAGGCCTGTCCGTGGCACTTCTTCACGAGGGACAGGGGTACACTGCGGTGATGCGCCCTACTGCCCGCGTTGAACCAAGGAGACACTCATGGCCCTGACCCTGTCCTGCGCATTCGCAACCTCACTGGATACTCCGGAGCACACCCGCATCGCCGAATCACTCGGCTATCAGCGCGCCTGGTTTTACGACTCCGCACCGCTCTATCCCGACGTCTGGGTGCAGCTCTGCCGGGCCGCAGACCGCACCGAGCGGATCGGTCTCGCTACCGGTGTACTTGTGCCTAATCTCCGGCATCCAATGACCAACGCGGCGGGCATCGCGACCCTGGTCGACGCCGCGGGAGTCGAACGTGTCACCATCGGTATCGGCTCCGGCTTCACCGCCTGTCTGACGATGGGCAGACGTCCCCTGAAATGGACCTTCGTCGACCACTACATCGGCACCCTGCGCGCACTGCTGCGCGGCGAGGAAGTCGAATGGGAAGGCGGCATGATTCAGATGATGCATTGGGCCGGCTATGGCGCACCCCGACCGATCGAGGTGCCGTTCGTGATCGCCGCTGCAGGGCCCAAAGGGATTGCGTGCGCGAAATCTCACTCCGCCGGCGTGCTTGGCGCATTCGAAGCGATCCCCGGATTTGACTGGAGCGTCGTCCTGACCATGGGTACCGTGCTGGATGACGGCGAGGCCGCCAGCTCCAACCGTGCGGTCGACGCCGCCGGTCACGCGGGTGCGGTCCTGCTCCACTACATGCACGAACACCGCATGCTCGATCAGATTGACGGTGCCCAGGCATGGCTAGACAGCTACGCGGCGGTGCCGGAAAAAATCCGCCATATCGCCATGCATGACGGACACCTGGTGGGCCTCAATGAGCGCGACCGGCCCTACGTCACCGGTGACTTTCTCGCCAGCAACGGTCTGGCAATGGACCGGGGTGCGTGGCGGGAACGTCTCGCAGCAATGGCCGAGGGTGGCGCTACGGAGATCGCCTACCAGCCGGCTGGTCCTGACATCCCGCGTGAGCTGGAAGCCTTCGCCGCGATGTTCCAGGCGTAACAGAATCAAACAGCGCTGCCGCCCTCGCCCACCGCCCTCGGATTTGACCGCGCCACCGCGGTCGCCCAAGGCATGGCGAGGCTGGCCAGCGCTGCTGCCGACAGCCTCAACGGTCAGCACCTGACGTTCAGCCGACGCCGAACCGCAAATGGTCAGAATCGACATTAAGTTAAAGCGACCTTTCAGAAAGCAATGTTGACGATGGAAATGCTCGACGCGCTTCTCATATAGAGCAGGCACGACAACCCATCGCTCAGCCCCGTTTCCTGTGATCCGACCAGAGTGAAGCAGGTCTTCACGTGGGGTTCACACTTTCTTCACTACCGCCACTTGTAGAATCCGCCGCACGCAGCAGGCCGGCGACCCCGGCTCTGCGTCGCGCATGGTCTCCAATCGACGAACCGACAAGGCGCGTCGAGCGGGGCTGACTTCACGGCAGGCATACCCCTGCCAGTAAGCAATACGGAGTAATGATTAATGCATCATGGAATCAAGCTAGCGGCGCTGGTCGGTGCCGTAACGCTTCCCCTGACCGCCGGTGCTTTCGGCGAATCAGACTACATGGCGTGGTTCAAAGAGAATCAGTCAGCCGAACCTCAGTTCGTGGATGGCGACGTCATCACCTATGACAAGGCGGACCTCGTGCGCCCCTTCATTCCCAAGGAGTTCCAGGACGAATGGATCTTCGAAGGCATGGAGATGACCATCAGAGACGCCAACCACGACGGCAATTTCCATCCCGCGCAGCGCTACCTCGACGCTACTGAGAAGCACGCAGGCACGGCGACGATTGCCTCCGACGGCGCTATCGAAAACTACGCTGCCGGTCGTCCGTTCAACCCCGAAGAGTTCACCCCGGGTTCCGACTCCGGCTGGAAGATGGTGTGGAACTGGAACTACCGCTGGCAGAACGACGGTCTGTCCGTCGGTGAAGTGCACTGGGTCTGGGTACGCCGCGGCGGTTCCCACGAAGGTCACGAAGTCATGAAGCAGGGCGGCGGTAAGTACGCCAACTTCTACCAGGGCGGCGGCGCCTTCGAGCGTGTTCTGACCGGTCCGTACAAGCGCTTCCTGATGGCGCACAACGTGAACTACCCGGATACCAACTATCAAGTTAACTCCGGCAAGGGTTTTGCGAAAAACACCGAGTTCCGTGAGTACACCGGCTTCACCGCACCGTTCGACATTTCGGGCACGGCGTTCCTTATCCTGCGCTACGACGACCCGCGTAAAGCCGACGATTCCTGGGCCTACATCCCCAGCCTGCGTCGCGTGCGTCGTATCTCGGTGGAGGTCAAGTCTGACTCGCTGCTCGGCACGGACCACACGCTGGAAGACTTTTACGGGTTCAACGGCCGTCCTATGGAGCATGACTGGGAGTACGTAGGTACCACCAAGATGCTCGTGGTCGCGCGTTCGCGCAACACCAACACCGTCTACTACGGCCCCAACGGCTGGGCGGTCAAGGACGACTACGCGCTGCGCACGACGGACGTGATGAAGCAGATCCCGAAGAGCTCTGCCCATCCATACTCCTTCAAGTTCATCCATGTTGACCGCGTCACCGGCGAGTCCTACTACGCCAACGCTTTCGACAAGGCGGGTGAGCTGTGGAAAGTATGGCAGCTGACCAAGGCCTGGTCGGAGGACCCGACCATTCAGGACTCAGCTGAGCATGACAGCTTTGCATGGCCGGGTTTCAAGACCCCGGCTGGCACCAACTTCCAGCTGTTCCAGAGCATCAACGTGGTGGATCTGCAGAACAATCGTGGAACGCTGGTTCCCTGCCGCGGCATGAATGCAGAGAACACGGAGTTCTCCTTCGCCAAGCGTACGCTCGACGTGAACTACCTCACAGAGGGTCGTTAAACGCGGCAACCTGCTGTTCTCAGCAGTTCGACGAGGCCGCCTTCGGGCGGCCTTGTTTTTTGTGCCCGCCCCCACCCACGCGATTCGGCTGGGTTAACTGGGCACAGGTCAGCGTTAACGCCGCTTCGGTCTTATTGTCGACAACAGGCTTTGACCAGGGGGGCGATTCGGCTTATTTTTCGCCGTCCTTGGCGCTGATTGTTTACAACTTCCCCGACCTACCTTGAGCCAGATCCTGGAACATCCGGTGCGCACCACCGCCGATCGTGTCTTCGCCGCGCTGCAGGACGCCATCGTCCACGGCGAGATCCCGGCCGGCAGTCGGGTCGGGGAAACCGAACTGGCTGAGCGCTTCGGCACCAGCCGGGGACCGCTGCGCGAGGCACTCAGACGTCTGGAGTCGAGACACCTGGTCGAGCGCACACCGCATGTCGGCGTGCGCATTGCGACGCTCGACTACAGCGACCTGATCGAGATGTATTACCTGCGTGAAGCGCTCGAAGGTATGGCCGCGCGCCTGGCCGCGATAAACATGACGGAGGACGAAGTCGCCGGCCTCAAGGCGCTGCTGGAAACCCACCACCAGGACGCCGCGCTGCGCGCCAATGTTGCCTACCTGCAGCGGGAAGGCGATTTCGACTTCCACTACCGCCTGATCCAGGGAAGCCACAATGCGGCGCTGACCGAGCTTTTGATCGGCGAGCTCTATCATCGCGTGCGCATGTATCGATACCAGTTCAGCGCCCACGCAAACCGCCCGCTGAAAGCATTCGCCGAGCACCAGCACATCGTGGAGGCGCTCGAGGCCCGGGATGGCGACCTGGCCGAAATGCTCATGCGGCGCCATATCAGCGCCGCCCGCCAGAACATTGAAAACCACATCAAGGAGACCGCATGACCCAGGATCTGACTCCCGGAGGACGTTTCAGACGCGCGCTAGAGGAAGAAAAGCCGCTGCAGATTATCGGCACCGTAAACGCCTACGCGGCCATGCTCGCTAGCCAGTCGGGCTTCCGCGCGGTGTACGTATCGGGCGCCGGCGTTGCCAATTATTCATACGGCCTGCCGGACCTCGGCATGACATCTCTCGATGATGTCCTCACCGACGTCCGGCGGATCACCAGCGCCGTCGATACACCTCTGCTGGTGGATATCGACACCGGCTGGGGCGGCGCATTCAACATCGCGCGCACCATCAAGGAAATGACCGCGGCGGGTGCAGCCGCGGTGCATCTCGAAGACCAGGTCTCACAGAAACGCTGCGGCCACCGCCCGGGTAAAGAAATCGTGTCCGCGGAGGAAATGGTCGACCGGGTCAAAGCCGCAGTTGACGCGAAAACCGATCCGGATTTTGTCCTGATGGCGCGTACCGACGCCCTGCAGGTCGAAGGATTGCAGGGGGTCATCGATCGCGCCTGCGCGTTCGTCGAAGCGGGCGCTGACGCTATCTTCGCGGAGGCGATGACCGACATCACCATGTACAAGCAGGTATGTGACGCCGTCGGCGTCCCGGTGCTGGCTAACCTGACGGAATTCGGCTCAACGCCTTACTACACCTGCAAAGAGCTGGGTGAGCAGGGGATCGCCATGGTCCTGTTCCCCCTCTCCGCCACCCGCGCGATGCAGAAAGCAGCGCTAAGCGTGATGCAGGCCATCCGCCAGGAGGGCACCCAGACCAGCGTGCTGGACCTGATGCAGACCCGCGCCGAGCTCTATTCACACCTCGGCTACCACGCCTACGAAGACAAACTCGACGAACTGTTTCAAAAAAATAAGTGAGCGCGCCTGCCGTGCTCCGGCTCTAGCCCTGATATGAGGAACCCGACCATGTCCGATACCACCCAGAACAAACCGAAACCTAAAAAGTCAGTCGCCCTGTCCGGCACGGCAGCCGGCAATACCGCGCTGTGCACGGTCGGTCGCACCGGCAACGACCTGCACTATCGCGGTTACGACATCCTCGATATCGCGAACACCTGTGAGTTCGAGGAAATCGCCTACCTGCTGGTTCACGGTAAATTTCCCAACGCCGCTGAGCTGGCCGGCTACAAAGCCAAGCTGAAAGCACTGCGTGGCCTCCCCGCCGGCCTCAAGACGGCGCTTGAGCAGCTGCCCCCGTCCGCTCACCCGATGGACGTCATGCGCACGGGCGTGTCCGTACTCGGCTGTCTGCAGCCTGAGAAAGACGACCACAATCATCCAGGCGCGCGGGATATTGCCGACAAGCTGATGGCCTCGCTGGGATCGATGCTGCTCTACTGGTATCACTTTAGCTTCAACGGCAAACGGATTGACGTCGATACGGACGACGACTCCATCGGCGGCCATTTTCTCCACCTGCTGCACGGCGAAACCCCGCGCGACAGCTGGGTCAGGGCAATGCACACCTCGCTGATCCTCTATGCCGAGCACGAATTCAACGCCTCGACCTTCGCCTCCCGCGTGGTTGCAGGTACCGGCTCTGACATGTTTTCAGCGATCTGCGGCGGTATCGGCGCCCTGCGCGGCCCGAAACATGGCGGCGCCAACGAAGTGGCCTTCGAGATCCAGAAGCGCTACGAAACGCCGGATGAAGCAGAAGCAGACATCCGCGCTCGGGTCGAACGGAAGGAGGTCGTCATCGGCTTCGGTCACCCGGTCTATACCGTCGGCGACCCGCGCAACAAGGTCATCAAAGAAGTCGCACGCCAGCTCTCGGCAGAACAACAGAATATGAAGATGTTTGACATCGCCGAGCGGCTGGAGACGGTGATGTGGGACATCAAAAAGATGTTCCCCAACCTCGACTGGTTCAGCGCCGTGAGCTACCACATGATGGGCGTTCCGACCGCCATGTTCACGCCCCTGTTCGTCATCGCCCGAACCTCCGGCTGGGCCGCACACGTGGTTGAGCAGCGCATCGACGGCAAGATCATCCGCCCGAGTGCCAACTACACAGGGCCTGAAGATCAGAAGTTCGTGCCCCTGGCGCAGCGCTGAGAGAGGAGTCCGTTAGCATCATGAACGAGGCTTACCGTAAGTCGCTTCCCGGCACCGACCTCGATTACTTCGACGCGAGCGAAGCAGTGAACGCTCTGGCACCCGGCGCCTGGGAACGCCTGCCCTATACCGGGCGGATACACGCGGAAAACATTGTGCGCCGAGCTGACCCGGAGATCGTCGATGACTGCCTGAGGCAGATCATCGAGACCAAGCGCGAGCGTGATTTTCCCTGGTTCCCGGCGCGGGTGGTGTGTCACGACATCCTCGGACAGACTGCCCTCGTGGACCTGGCGGGATTACGCGACGCGATTGCCGATCAGGGAGGCGATCCCGCGGCGGTGAACCCTGTCGTGCCGGTGCAGCTGATCGTTGACCACTCCCTGGCGGTTGAAGCCCCGGGATTCGACCCGGATGCCTTCGAGAAGAACCGGGCCATCGAGGACCGCCGCAACGAAGATCGCTTCCATTTCATCGAATGGACCAAGCGCGCATTCGATAACGTCGACGTCATTCCGGCAGGCAACGGCATCATGCACCAGATCAACCTGGAGAAAATGTCGCCTGTCATCCAGGCAGTCGACGGCGTCGCGTTTCCGGATACCTGCGTCGGCACCGACAGCCATACGCCGCATGTCGATGCGCTGGGTGTCATTGCGGTCGGCGTTGGCGGGCTGGAAGCCGAAAACGTGATGCTGGGTCGTGCGTCATGGATGCGCCTGCCCGAAATTATCGGTGTCCACCTCACCGGCAAACGCCAGCCCGGCATCACCGCGACCGACATCGTGCTCGCTCTGACGGAGTACCTGCGTCAGTCTCGCGTCGTCGGCGCCTACCTTGAATTTCACGGCCCGGGCGCTGCTTCTCTGACGCTCGGCGATCGCGCCACGATCTCCAACATGGCGCCGGAGTATGGCGCTACAGCTGCGTTGTTTGCCATTGACCAGCAGACGCTGGACTACCTGAACCTGACCGGACGTGAGCCGGCTCAGGTCGCGCTGGTGAAAACCTATGCCCGCACCGCGGGGCTGTGGGCGGATGATCTCTCCGGCGCGGTCTACGAGCGCGATCTCGAATTCGACCTCTCCGGCGTCGTGCGTAACATGGCTGGACCGTCCAACCCTCACGCCCGGGTGGCAACGAGCGATCTCGCGCGCACCGGCATTGCCGGCAGCTGGGAGGAGTCTGCAGGACAGATGCCTGACGGCGCTGTCATCATCGCCGCCATCACCAGCTGCACCAATACCTCTAACCCGCGCAACGTCATCGCGGCCGGACTCCTCGCGCGCAACGCCAATCGCCTCGGCCTGACGCGCAAGCCCTGGGTCAAAAGCTCGTTGGCGCCCGGCTCACGCACGGTCGCCCTGTACCTCGAAGAAGCGGGCCTCAAGTCTGAGCTAGAACAGCTGGGTTTCGGCATCGTGGCCTTTGCCTGTACGACCTGCAACGGTATGTCAGGTGCGCTTGACCCAGCCCTGCAGCAGGAAATCATCGATCGCGACCTATATACGACTGCTGTCCTCTCAGGCAACCGGAACTTCGACGGGCGCATCCACCCCTACGCGAAACAGGCGTTCCTCGCTTCACCGCCGCTGGTCGTGGCCTACGCCCTCGCCGGCACGGTGCGCTTTGATATCGAGCACGACAGCTTCGGCACCACGGCCACGGGTCAGCCGATCCTGCTGAAGGACCTGTGGCCCTCCGACGAAGAGATCGATGCGATGGTCAGCGCCCACGTCAAGCCGCAGCAGTTCCGCGACGTCTACATTCCCATGTTCGCTGCGCGGGACGCCGCGAACGAACGCGAAGCGCCGCTGTATGACTGGCGCCCGCAATCGACCTACATCCGCCGTCCCCCTTACTGGGAGGGCGCGCTGGCCGCGGAACGCACGCTGCAGGGTATGCGGGCGCTCGCGGTGCTCGGCGACAACATCACCACGGACCACCTCTCCCCCTCGAACGCGATCCTGCGCGACTCGGCTGCGGGCGATTACCTGGCGCACATGGGATTGCCCGAAGAGGACTTCAATTCCTATGCCACGCATCGTGGCGACCACCTGACGGCGCAAAGGGCAACCCTGGCGAATCCGAAACTGGTCAACGAAATGGCTGTCGTGGACGGCGCCGTTAAACAGGGCTCCCTCGCGCGGGTAGAGCCTGACGGCACGGTCATGCGTATGTGGGAGGCCATCGAGACCTACATGACACGCAAGCAACCGCTGATCGTCATCGCCGGCGCTGACTACGGTCAGGGCAGCTCGCGCGACTGGGCTGCGAAAGGCGTGCGGCTGGCCGGCGTGGAGGCCATCGTTGCTGAGGGCTTTGAGCGGATTCATCGCACCAACCTGATCGGCATGGGGGTGCTGCCGCTCGAATTCGAGCCGGGGACGAACCGCCAGACCCTGTCGATCGACGGCACGGAAACTTTTGATGTCAGCGGCGCACGGGCGCCCGGAGCTCGACTCTGGCTGCGCATCCATCGTCGGGACGGCGAAACGCTCGACGTTCCGGTTCGCTGCCGACTCGATACTGCCGAAGAAGTCTCTATTTACGAGGCCGGCGGGGTCCTGCAGCGCTTCGCGCAGGATTTTCTGGCTGCCAGTCACGCGGCCTGACACGCCGCACGTGCCGCCAGAAGCACAGCCTGCCACGTCATCAACCCGCAGCGTTCTCAGGAGCTGAAGCCCATGTCCCTGCCCCAGATCAAAGTCCGTGCCACCTACATGCGAGGGGGCACCAGCAAGGGCGTTTTTTTTCTGCGTGACGACCTGCCGGCACGCTGCCAGTCTCCGGGCGAGGCACGGGATCGTTTCCTGCAGCGGGTGATTGGCAGCCCCGACCCTTACGCCAAGCAGATTGACGGCATGGGCGGTGCCACTTCAAGCACCAGCAAAACCGTCATCCTCAGCCGCAGCGAACGCCCAGAACATGACGTCGATTACCTTTTCGGCCAGGTCTCGATCGATACGGCTTTCGTTGATTGGAGCGGCAACTGCGGGAATCTGTCGGCGGCAGTCGGGCCGTTCGCGATCACTCACGGCCTTATCGACCCTGCCAGGGTTCCGGCCGACGGTTTATGCACGGTGCGGATCTGGCAGGTGAACATCGGCAAAACCATCGTCGCGCACGTGCCCATGAAGGACAGTGAAGTTCAGGAAACCGGCGATTTTGAGCTTGACGGTGTTACCTTTCCGGCGGCCGAAGTGCAGCTCGAATTCATCGATCCGGCGGATGATGGCGAGGACGGTGGCGCGATGTTTCCGACCGGCGCCGTCCTCGATACCCTCGATGTGCCGGGCGTCGGCAGCCTCGAGGCGACCCTGATCAACGCCGGTATACCGACTATCTTCGTTAACGCGGACGCTATCGGCTACCGCGGTGATGAGCTGCAGGACGCTATCAACGGGGATACCAAGGCGCTGGCCATGTTCGAAACCATCCGCACCTGTGGTGCGCTACGCATGGGCCTGATCAAGGACCCCGCCGAGGCCGCGACCCGCCAGCACACGCCCAAGATCGCATTTGTTGCACCGCCGCGTGGCTATACCGCCTCCAGCGGCAAGCCGGTCGCCGCCTCCGACGTCGACCTGCTGGTACGGGCTTTGTCGATGGGCAAACTGCACCATGCAATGATGGGCACAGCCGCCGTTGCGATCGGCACCGCAGCAGCCATCCCCGGAACCCTGGTCACACGCGCTGCGGGCGGGGAAGCGCGCGGCCAGGTGCGCTTCGGTCATCCCTCCGGTACCTTGAGGGTGGGCGCCGAGGCCTGTGAGCAGGACGGTGCCTGGACTGTCACCAAGGCGCTGATGAGCCGGAGTGCGCGAGTCCTGATGGAAGGCGCGGTCAGAGTCCCTGGCGACGTATTCTGAAACGTGCCAGGACCGCGAAGTAAGTCGAGCGCTGTGCAGATTGAGCGGCAGCGGTCTGCACAAAAATGGCGCATTCGCTGGCTTTCCAGGGCCTGTTTATGCACAGAGCCCCATGAGCAGAGCGCGATGCCGGGTGTA
Source organism: Gammaproteobacteria bacterium (assembly GCA_038116745.1). GTDB lineage: Bacteria > Pseudomonadota > Gammaproteobacteria > JAYODW01. The sequence goes on along the minus strand of JAYODW010000058.1, from coordinate 11,305 downwards.
ATCGTCGGGACCTCACAACAAATCCGCCAGCTGCTGCCCCAGTAGTGCTAAGTAGCTGTTTTTATTGACATTGAATATAACTGCTTAAATTTTGTCCAAACCCGCAATTTTCCACGCTCCACGACCGAATCGCGCTTCTGTCTGCAGTTCCTCAACAGACTTATCCACAGGATCTGTGGGTAACCTCGAAGTCCACTAAAATCAATAAGAAAGCGGACACGTCTCGAAATGATTTTGACAAGTGAGCGCAAATCCAGAACCCCCGCGCCTGAGCGTGAGGGAAAGCTGCCCGGCTTCCGCATCACCCTGATCGGATGGGTCGCCAGCGCCGTATTCATATTGATGCCGGCGATGTCCGTTGCGGCAGAGCCAGAGAACGCCGCGGATTACCTGGAATTCGAATCGGTCCCGGACGGCCGCTGCCAGATTCTCAGCATGGGCGGTAAACTGCGCCTCCTGCATAACCGGCACCCCGAGCACGCAATCCGCTTCCGGCTCGTGCGCATGTTTGCGGGAAACCATCCGCAGGGCCGTTCGACCGGAGCCATAGCGGCTGGCGATAAGCCAACCCGGCTCGGCTGCACACGCGTGGATGGGCGCGACCAGGACTGGATTATCGAGCGGGCCAGTTTCGCGGAAGGGGAGACAGACTGATGAAGAAACGATTAATGGTCAGCTGCATGCTGCTGATTGCCGCATCGGCATCGGGCGCGGATGAGGCAACGGCTACGCCGGAGAGACGCTCGCCGGGTGATATGACGGTGGACGAGCGTCGCGGGATGATGGAACACGCCCAGAACTACAACAACTGTGTCTTCAATCTCGCCATGCAGCGAGTGAACTCTGACCCCGATATCCGGCGCATCGCTGATCTGGCGATGGACGACTGCCAGAACAACCTTGATGCGCTGCAGGACCAGATCATCGCCTGGGGCTTTCCGGACTATTTTGCAGAGGGCTTCACCCGGACCGTACGCGACCGCGCCGCGCGCAAGCTGATCCCGGAACTTGCGATCAGCAAGAGCCGCTGAATCCAGCATCCCGGCGGGCATCAGCCCCGTACGCCAAGGGGGGTCGGCGGGCGCCCCGTTAGGTGTTCAGCCGCGACGACGCCCCGACCGCTGCGGCTGCGTCGGTGCGGTTCGCACAGGCACGTCCCATACCCGCTCCGCGAATTCGGCAAACTCGTTCAAGGCGCGCTCGTAGACGTTACGCTTGAACGGCACAACAAAGCCCAGGGGCGCCCAGTAATCGAACCACTGCCAGTCGTCGAACTCCTGCTCGGCAGACGCGTCAAGGCGGAAATCTGACTCCGAGGTCAGCAGCCGCAGTAGGAACCAGATCTGTTTCTGGCCGATGCACAGCGGCTGCTGGTGATAGCGGATAAAGCGCTTGGGCAAGCGGTAGCGCAGCCACCGCTTGGTGGAACCCAGCACCTCGACGTGATCAGGCTCCAGCCCGACCTCTTCCTTGAGCTCCCGGAACATGGCGCTCTCGGGCGTTTCATGGCGCTTAATCCCCCCCTGCGGGAACTGCCAGGCATTCATTCCGATCCGACGGCCGCAGAACACACGCCCCTCGTCGTTGGCGAGGATGATGCCGACGTTGGCGCGAAAGCCGCTTTTATCAATCACGTGACTGGCTGAACCGATAGGGAGACATATGCCCGTTAGCGCCTCGATTCTCCCAGCTGCTATTCATCGCTTCAACTGACAGCGGCGCAACACAAGCACAAAAAGAAGGCGCCTCGGGAGGCGCCTCCGATAGCTGCAGATGTCCTGAGTGACTCAGTCGAGCAGCTGTGCGACCGCAGCCTGCTCTTCTTTCAGTTCGTCAGCCGTTGCGTCCATCCGCGCGCGGCTGAACTCGCTAACCGGAAGGTCCTGCACAATGCTGTAGTCGCCGTCCTTGCACACGACGGGAAAGGAATACATCAGTCCGGGCTCGATTCCGTAACTGCCGTCGCTCGGGATCCCCATGCTTGTCCAGTCGCCGTCAGGGGTTCCGAGCACCCAGTCGCGCATGTGCTCAAGCGCCGCATTAGCAGCAGAAGCCGCACTCGAAGCGCCACGAGCATCAATGATCTCCGCGCCGCGTTTGGCGACACGAGGGATGTAGGCATTTTCATACCAGTCCTGCTCAATCAGCTGACCAGCCGCCGTGCCTGCAACCGTCGCCTGGCTCAGGTCGGGATACTGCGTGGTCGAATGATTGCCCCAGATCGTGACCTTGCGGATCTCAGAAACCGAGGTTGAAGTCCTGGCCGCGAGCTGCGCGACAGCGCGGTTGTGATCCAGCCGTGTCATGGCAGTGAACTGCCGCGGGTCGAGGTCCGGTGCGCACTTCATACACGTCCAGGCGTTGGTGTTAGCCGGATTTCCGACGACCAGCACCCGGATAGCGCGGTCGGCATGGTCATTAATGGCCTTGCCCTGGACCTTGAAAATCCCACCGTTGGCCGCCAGAAGGTCGCTGCGCTCCATGCCCGGACCACGGGGTCTGGCGCCTACCAGCATGCCTACCTGAGCATCACGGAAAGCGACGTTCGCATCGTCTGAGGTTTCGATGCCGGCAACGAGCGGGAAAGCGCAGTCGTCAATCTCCATCACCACCCCTTCCAGCGCCTTCATCGCGGGCGTGATCTCAAGCAGCTGCAGAATCACCGGCTGATCGGCGCCGAGCATTTCCCCGGCGGCGATGCGGAACAACAGGGAATAAGAGATCTGTCCGGCAGCGCCGGTTACCGTGACTCGTACGGGTGGTTTCATGCGTTTGCGTTCCTTGTGCGGTTATTGACGAATCGATATCTGCGCGCCACGCGTGGGCTCACGCCCCGTGCAGTCACCGCATCGAACACGGCGCCCTGTCTGTCAGACCGGGCGGGCCGCGGATAGCGGGCAACGCATGGTCGTCGCGTGGTCCCGTGAGGCCCGGCAATCGCGCTGCGAGGAGCCACTCGGGAGAGCGGCGCGGAAGGATACCGTCGGTAGCAAACGGTGGGCAAGACAAGCCGCCCTGCTGCAGACTGCTCCGGGACCGCGACAGGTGGGGAATATCCGCGGAAAAGCCTGCTTTCAGGCACGACAGCGGGTGACTTTAGCGCCTAATTGGTACAACATTCCCGACACTTATAAGAAAGGACCAGCGCGCATCCCTCAGCCGCGATGCGTCCGGCCTGCCCACCCTCATTATCGGTATCTCACGATGCAACAGCCCTCTTGTCTGTTCAGCGGAAACGCACCTTTTCTCGAAGCGCTCTACGAGTCCTACCTGGAAAATCCGGCTTCGGTCACCGAGGAGTGGCGCGCCTACTTTGACGGACTGCAGGACGACGCCAGCGCGGAACGGCGCGATAAAGGCCACTCCAAGGTCCGTCAGGACATGATTGAGCTGACCGCAGATTCAACAAGAGCACCAGTCAGGCTTGCGCGTGGCAACGACGCAGACACTACGAAGCAGGTGGCTGTCCTGCAGCTGATCAATGCCTATCGCTTTCGCGGTCACCGCCAGGCCCATCTCGACCCGCTGAATCAGTATGACCGCCCGGAAGTCGCTGAACTGGATCCCGAATTTCACGGCCTGTCACCCGCCGACCTCGATCAGGTCTTCAATACCGGCTCGCTGCAGGGGCCCGACAAAGCAACGCTGCGGGAGATTCTGGATATTGTGCGGACGACCTATTGCGGCACCATTGGCGCGGATTACATGCACATCGTGGAAACCAGCCAGAAGCGCTGGATCCAACAGCGCCTCGAACTGTCGCGGGCCAAACCGGCCTTTGACGCGGAAAAACGCAAACGCATTCTCGAACGTACGATAGCTGCCGGCGCGCTCGAGGAATACCTGCACACCAAATATGTCGGGCAGAAGCGTTTTTCACTCGAAGGCGGGGAAAGCGCCATCGTACTGCTTGACCAGATCGTTGAGGACGCCGGGCGGCACGGTATCAAGGAATGTGTCGTCGGGATGGCTCACCGCGGACGACTGAATGTCCTCGTCAACGTAATCGGCAAACATCCCGGCCAGCTGTTTGACGAATTCGAAGGGCGCGGCCCCACCGATGTCCGCTCGGGCGACGTCAAATACCATCTCGGCTATTCGTCAGACATCGAAACACCGTACGGCCCGCTGCACCTGACACTGGCCTTCAACCCGTCTCACCTGGAGATCATCAACCCGGTGGTTGAGGGCTCCGTCCGAGCGCGGCAGGACCGCCGCGGGGATACTGAGCGCAATGGCGTCCTGCCACTGCTGATCCACGGCGACGCGGCCTTTGCAGGTCAGGGTGTAATCATGGAGACCCTGAACCTGTCCCAGACCCGCGGCTACTCAACAGGCGGTACCGTCCACGTCATCATCAACAATCAGATCGGGTTCACAACCAGCGACCCGCTGGACTCCCGTTCCACGCTGTACTGCACAGACGTCGCCAAGATCGTCCAGGCGCCGATCTTCCACGTGAACGGCGATGACCCTGAAGCCGTAAGCCTTGTTGCGCAGCTCGCCCTGGACTTCCGCATGGAGTTCAACAAAGACGTCGTTATCGACATGGTCTGCTACCGCAAACACGGCCATAGCGAGGCTGACGAACCGGCCGCCACGCAGCCCATCATGTACCAGCACATTCGCAACCATGCCGGCGTTCGCCGCGTGTACACCGACAAACTGGTCAGCGAAGGTGTCATCAGCGCTGGCGAGGCCGAGGCCATGTCGACCCGTTACATCGACGCCCTGGAGCACGACGCTGTAGTTTCCCGGCCTCATGCCAGCACCATAGACCGGCGCTACACCATCAATTTTGACCCCTTCCGTGGAACCGGCTGGCGCGAAGCAGCTGAGACCGCGCTCGAAGAGAAGACCATCGCTCGCCTGAGCGAAGCTTTCACCACGGTGCCCGAAACCTTCACCCTGCACCGCGCGGTCACCCGCATCCTGGCTGATCGTCTCGCCATGAGTCGCGGGGAAATGGACTGCGACTGGGGTTACGCAGAGTCGCTTGCTTACGCATCGCTGGTGAGCAGCGGCTGTCCGGTCAGAATCTCCGGCCAGGACAGCGGGCGCGGCACGTTCTTCCACCGCCATGCGGTCATCCACGACCAGAAAACCGGTGACACCTTTCTGCCCCTGCAGAACCTCGCACCCGATCAGGCACCCTTCCTGGTGATCAACTCGACCCTGTCAGAGGAAGCCGTGCTCGGATACGAATTCGGCTATGCGAGCGCCGAGCCGAACGCGCTGGTGATCTGGGAAGCTCAGTTCGGCGATTTCGCGAACGGCGCTCAGGTGGTGGTCGATCAGTTCATCGCCTCATGTGAGGAGAAATGGGGACGCTACTGCGGTCTGGTCATGTTCCTGCCCCATGGTTATGACGGGCAGGGACCTGAGCATTCGTCGGCGCGTCTGGAGCGCTACATGCAGCTCTGCGCTGAGGAAAACATGCAGGTCTGCTACCCCACTACACCGGCACAGATGTTCCACCTTCTACGCCGGCAGGTACTGCGACCGTATCGCAAACCGCTGATCGTCATGAGTCCGAAAAGCCTGCTGCGGCATAAGCTGTCGGTGTCGCCCATCGCTGACTTCAGCACAGGTGCCTTCCAGCCGGTTATTGATGAAATCGACGCGCTGGAAAAGTCCGCGGTGCGTCGAGTCCTCATCTGCAGTGGCAAGGTTTACTTTGATCTGCTGGAGGCGCGCCGGGAGAACGGGCTGACGGATACAGCGATCCTGCGGCTCGAGCAGCTCTATCCTTTCCCGAAAGACGAGATCAGGCAGCTGCTGCAGGCTTACACCGCGGCTGAGGAAATCGTCTGGGTGCAGGAAGAACCGAGAAACCAGGGTGCCTGGTTCATGCTGCTGTCCACGCGCTACCTCGGCGGTTGCTGCCCGGGCGATCAGACGCTGACCTGTATTGCCCGACCCTATTCCGCTTCGCCAGCGGTGGGATACATGTCGCTGCATCTCGAGCAACAGCACGCAATCATCACCGAGGCGCTGCAGCTGGACAAACGTCAAACAGCTCAGAAGCGCTCAGCCTGAGGGCCAACAGCCCCCGGCGACGGCGACAGACATACTCTAGGAGTAATCCCCGTGTTAATCGAAATCAAAGTACCCGTGCTGGCAGAGTCGGTACCGGATGCAACGCTGCTGGACTGGTACAAATCAGTCGGACAGCGCGTTGAACGTGGCGAAAATCTGATTGATCTGGAAACCGACAAGGTCACTCTGGAAATCACGGCGCCGGATGGCGGCGTGCTGGTCGAGATCCGAAAAAGCACGGGCGACGTCGTACTCACTGACGATACGCTGGCGGTGATCGACACCGAGGCGAGCGCCACCGCCGCCCCCCCTGACCAAGCGGCGGCAGGCGCAAATAACGCCGGGCCCGAGTCGCGCAGCCTCCCCGAGCCTGGACCTGCAGCGAGGAAACTGGCCGCCGAGCACGGCCTGGATCTCAGGACGGTCGCCGCGACTGGAAAAGATGGCCGCGTCACCAAAGGGGACGTCGTGGCTCACCTGAGCACAGCCCCCGAACCCGCAACGCCGACAGCAGCAGACACACAGCTCGGTGAAGATGCCAATGTCAGAGAAAGACCCGTCACACAGGATATGGTGAGGGTCGAAGAGCGGGTCCCAATGACTCGTCTTCGTCGACGGGCAGCCGAGCGTCTACTCGCTGCTCAGCGGGATAACGCACTTCTGACGACCTTCAACGAAGTGAACATGGCGCCGGTCATGAGCCTGCGCGAGCGTTTCAAGGATGATTTCGAAAAGCAGTACGGCGTGCGCCTGGGATTCATGTCGTTCTTCATCAAAGCCGCCGTTGAAGCGCTGAAAAAATTTCCCGTCGTGAATGCCTCAGTCGACGAAGACGATATCGTGTATCACGGCTTTTTCGACATCGGGGTCGCAGTCGGCTCTGAGCGCGGGCTGGTTGTCCCGATCCTGCGCGACGTGGAGAGAATGTCGTTCGCAGAGATCGAACGCCGCATCCGCGACTTCGGGGAACGCGCGCGGGACGGCAAACTGACTCTTGACGAGTTGACCGGTGGTACGTTCACCATCAGCAATGGGGGGGTATACGGCTCACTGGTGTCAACGCCCATCATTAACCCACCGCAAAGCGCAATCCTGGGGATGCACAAGATTCAGGAGCGTCCGGTCGCCGAGCAGGGCCAGGTCGTCATCCGACCGATGATGTATCTCGCCCTCTCTTATGACCACCGCATCATCGATGGGCGAGAAGCCGTCCAGTTTCTGGACACTATTCGGCGCACGCTTGAGGACCCGAGTCGCCTGCTTCTGGCGCTTTAGGAAACAACATGGATCAGTACGACGTTATCGTGATTGGTGCCGGACCCGGTGGCTATGTCGCAGCTATCCGCGCGGCTCAGCTTGGCTTCAAAACCGCCTGCGTGGAGCGCTGGCTGGATCCCAAAGGCAAACCGGCGCTGGGTGGTACCTGCCTTAATGTGGGCTGCATTCCCTCCAAAGCGCTGCTCGACTCCTCCCATCATTTCGAGTTCATCAACCGCCATAGCGCAGCCCATGGCATCGAGGCTGAGGCGAAGATAGACGTCCCGCGGATGCTCGCGCGGAAAGACAAGATCGTGCGTACGCTGACTCAAGGCATCGCAAGCCTGTTCAAGAAGAACAAGGTCACCTGGGTCCAGGGCAGCGCCCGCTTTTCAGGGCCGACCCAGGTTACGGTCAGTGCGGACGGCAAAGCAGACGTTGAACTCACTGCTGAGCGCATCATCATAGCCACCGGCTCGGTACCCGCCAGTATCCCCATTGCGACGGTCGATCACGACCGGGTGGTTGATTCGTCGGGCGCGCTTTGCTTCGGTGAAGTCCCCTCACGGCTCGGCATCATCGGTGCGGGCGTTATCGGTCTTGAACTGGGCAGCGTCTGGCGCAGGCTGGGTGCTGCGGTCACCATCCTCGAGGCGCTGCCGGATTTTCTGCCCGGCGCGGACGCCGCCGTCGCTAAAGAGGCTCTAAAGCTGCTGACCAAGCAGGGTCTGGATATCCGCCTGGGCGCTCAGGTTACCTCTGTCGCGAGCGACGCTGACAAAGTCACCGTCGGCTATACCGCAGGCGACAAGCATGAAACCGTGGAGTTCGATAGGCTGGTGGTCGCAGTGGGACGTCGTCCGGTCACCCAGGATCTCGATCTCGCCAACGCTGGCATCCAGGTCGACGAGCGTGGCTTCATCCAGGTCGACACGCACTGCCACACCGGCGTCGGCCAGATCTATGCCATTGGCGATTGTGTCCGCGGCCCGATGCTGGCGCACAAAGCCAGCGAGGAGGGCGTCGCTGTCGCCGAACGGCTTGCCGGTCAACAGCCGCACATAGACTTTTCCCTGATCCCCTGGGTTATCTACACCTGGCCCGAGATTGCCTGGGCCGGTATCACCGAAAAGGCGGCGCAGGCGGCCGGTCGCGAGGTGCGTTCTGGTACTTTCCCCTTCATGGCCAGCGGTCGCGCACGCGCGATGGACGAGACTGATGGTTTCGTCAAGGTCATCAGCGACAGTCACACCGACGAAGTGCTGGGCGTTCACATAGTGGGCCCCACCGCATCTGAAATGATCGCTGAAGCGGTGCTGGCGATGGAGTTCAAAGCCAGCGCAGAAGACCTGGCCCGCACGGTGCACGCGCACCCGACCCTGTCTGAGGCGGTACACGAAGCTGCTCTTGCCAGCGACCGGCGCGCGATCCACTTCTGATTTGATCGACCCGCTTCAAGCCTCCGATTGCTTGCAAAATGATGCAGTGCAGCGTAGCCTTCGGCGCTCAATTTTTATGACTCTGGAGTTCGGTGATGCAGGACGTTGTCATCGTTTCCGCGCTGCGTACCGCTATCGGCTCCTTCGGCGGCACCCTGTCTTCCATACCGGCGCATGAGCTGGGTGCGACCGTCATCCGCGCGCTCATCGACGGGACCGGGATAAGCCCATCGAGCGTTGACGAAGTCATCCTGGGACAGGTTCTGACCGCAGGCTGCGGGCAGAATCCAGCGCGCCAGGCTGCTATTGCGGCCGGCCTTCCGCACTCGACGCCCGCCCTCACGATTAACAAGGTCTGCGGCTCCGGCCTTAAAGCAGTTCACCTGGCCGCTCAGGCCATCCGCTGCGGAGACGCTGAGATTGTCATCGCCGGGGGGCAGGAAAATATGAGCCTGGCTCCGCATGTGCTGCCGAGCTCGCGCAACGGCCAGAAGATGGGTGAATGGGCGCTGGTCGACACCATGATAGAGGACGGCCTGACCGACGCCTTCAATCGCTATCACATGGGGATCACAGCGGAGAACATCGCTGAGAAGTTCGATATCTCGCGTGCGGATCAGGATGCGTTCGCAGCATCGAGTCAGCAGAAGTCCGCCCAGGCGGGTGAACGCTTCAGTGCGGAAATCGTCCCAGTGCAGATCCCGCAACGTAAAGGCGAACCGCTGTCCTTCGACAAAGACGAATTCATCCGACCTTATACCACCACAGAATCACTGGCCAAGCTGCGCAGTGCGTTCAAGCGCGACGGCGGGACGGTGACCGCAGGCAACGCCTCAGGAATCAATGACGGCGCCGCGGCCGTATTGCTGATGTCTGCTGCGAAGGCCAAAGCGCTCGGTCTGCCTGTCCTCGCGCGCGTGGTTGCTGGTGCGAGCGCCGGGGTGGACCCGGCCGTCATGGGCACCGGCCCCATCCCGGCGTCACGCAAATGCCTGGAAAAAGCGGGATGGTCTGTCGATGAACTGGATTTGATTGAGGCTAACGAGGCTTTTGCAGCCCAGGCCCTGTCAGTCAACCGCGAAATGGGCTGGGACCCCGCCAAGGTAAATGTCAATGGCGGTGCGATTGCACTGGGACATCCAATCGGCGCGTCCGGCACGCGGGTTCTGGTCAGCCTGCTGCATGAGATGGGACGACGTGACGCGCACCGCGGCCTCGCGACGCTCTGCATCGGCGGCGGGCAAGGTGTCGCGCTCGCGGTCGAACGTTAAGACCTGGGTCAACCGACATCAGGGGGAGACTGAGCATGAGCGACGAACCGAAGCGGGTCATCAAGAAATATCCCAACCGTCGACTGTACGACACCGACCAGAGCAAGTACGTCACGCTGAGCGATGTGCGTAAGCTTGTCCTGGAGGGGATCCCCTTCACGGTCGTCGACAAAAAGAGCGGTGAGGACATCACTCGCAACATCCTGCTGCAGATCATCATCGAGCAGGAGGAAGAAGGCGAACCGATGTTCAGCACCGAGGTGCTGGAAAAAATCATCGGTTTTTACGGGAGCTCAGTGCAGGGTGTCGCCGGCGATTTTCTCGGCCAGAGCCTGCGCATGTTTCACGACCAGCAACAGCGCTTCCAGGAACAGATGCGCGAAGCCATGCAAAGCAACCCGATGTCCTCAGCTTTGGGGGAAATGACGCGCCGCAACCTCGAACTCTGGCAGCAGATGCAGGCAAATTTCTTCGGCGCGGCGCAGAAGCGGCCCCGAAGCGAAGACGAAGACGACAGATAGCATTCTTCGGCAGCTGTTTTCAGCTGACTTCACGTCAACCTGCCCTTTTCGGTAGCAGCGCGTAACTGCGCTGTCGCCGCGACACCCGGCTTCGAAAAACGTCTCTCGGTCAGGCAGCGAGCTGCGCCTCCAGCTCTGCCTTGATGCGGCTCAGCTGCTGGCGCAGTCCATGCGGGACGCGGCCATTAAAGCTATCGAAATACGTATTGATCTCGTCGACCTCCTGCCGCCAGACCTCCGGGTCTATCGCGAGGAGTTCCTGCACGGTTGCGGTGTCCAGATCCAATCCGCGGAGGTTCAGTGCATCTGGCTCAGGCACAAACCCGACAGGCGTCTTAGTCGCGCCGAGCTCGCCCGCACAGCGGCCCAGGATCCATTGGAGCACGCGCATGTTGTCGCCGAAACCCGGCCACATGAAGCGCCCGTCGGCGTCTTTGCGGAACCAATTGACATGGAAGATCCGTGGCAGCCGATTCGACCGCTCAGCAAAACTCAGCCAGTGCGCCCAGTAGTCGCCGAAGTTGTAGCCGCAGAAGGGTTTCATTGCCATGGGATCGCGTCGCACCTGCCCCACCTTACCGGTCGCAGCAGCAGTGGTCTCCGAGGCCATTGCCGCTCCGGCGAAGACACCATGCGTCCAATCGAGTGCCTCATAGACCAGTGGCGCTACCGTGGACCGGCGCCCCCCGAAAACGATAGCTGAGATCGGCACACCCTCAGGCGCGTTGCCCGCCGGTGAGAAGCTCGGACACTGGCTGGCAGCTACGGTAAACCGCGC
>JAYODW010000057.1:4060-26589 GCA_038116745.1 Gammaproteobacteria bacterium | reverse complement strand
ATCGCCTGCGGGTGGTTTGTGAGTCACGTCACCGGTTTCGCCACCCTGACCGGGATCAGCGTTGAGCGGAATGAGTGGGTCGCTGCGCTGTCCGTGTTCACGGTGCCGCTGTATTTTCTTCTCGGCAGTATGTTCGCCGCGTGGATGGTCGATACCCGGATGAGCCGCGGCCTCAATCCGCTCTATGGCTTCCCACTGGTCATCGTCACTCTCCTCCTGACGGCCACCGCCCTCGCCGGAACCTCGGGCTGGTTCGGCCCGTTCGACGGCGACCCGGATCCCCGGAGGCACTATCTGATGCTGGTCATGTTGTGCCTGGCCAGCGGCATTCAGAATGCAATTGTCACCACGGCGACGGGCGGGATCCTGCGCAGCTCGCACCTGACGGGAACGACGACAGATCTCGGCAGCGGCATTATGCGAGCCCTGTTGATGCCTCGAAGCTCACTCGAGCGGCAGCTGGAAAATCGTCTGAACTGGCTGCGCTTCGGGGTCATAGCAGCCTTTATAGGGGGAGCAATTGCCGGCGCTTTCTGCTTCGCACGCTGGCATTTCGGCGGTTTCCTTCTTCCGGCCGCGCTCTCACTACTTGTCGCAGTGTGGGTCAACGCAGACCACGCATTCAGCGGACGCAGAAATTCAAGCGCTCAAGCCTGAAACCGGGATCTGAAGCCCGGGCAGCGTGTCCCGGAGCAGCTCAGTCGCCCTGGACTTTCTCTCCCAGCCAGGCGCCGAATAAGGCTGCCAGAAACGGCAATCCGAAGCCGACCAGCAGGGCCACCACTTTAGCGGGCAGGCTCTGGCCCTGAACCACGAACGACAGCGCCAGTGTCGCTACCGCGGCAATGCCCGCTTCCAGGATGGTAGAGCCCGCAGAGTTCATGCCGATCACAAAGCCGCCGATGGCAAAACACACCAGCGCGACGCCCGCAGTGGCATAACCGTCGCGGATCCCCATTTCGCCGGCGAGGTAGCCACCAAGCAGGCTGGTCAAAAACATGATGGCGATGCCGCCGAGCACCCACCAGAAGCTGAAGTGGTTATCTTTTTCCATGAGCAAGACCCCAGTGGTTTCGAAAGCGCTCTGTGTCTCAAATAGGGCGTCAGGATAGCCGGTTTTAACCTTATTAGGCGGGTAGCTCTTTTGGGGATGTCTTTGTCCGCCTGCCTCCAACAACTAACCGCCAATCCTCACCTGCCCGCCAATCCTCACCTGCCCCCCAGTCCTGGCCCGCCTTTCCGCCATAACCCCAGAGTTTCTTGTTCAGCGCTCCCGGTCAGTCATGGAAATCATGTTCGATGAGGGTAGGCGTGGTCTTCTGGGCCTACATGCCGATGGCGCGGCAGGATCGGGCAATCGCCCTTTCGGGCTGTGGCTCTATTACCTTCAGCCCAAACGTGAGAGCCGCCCTCTGCCCCTCGGCCCGCTCGCTTACACTGCCAGCCCTGTCCGTGCCCGCTCGCTTGTGTGTCGGCACTGTAACTTTTGAGGTGAGACGCTCGCATGATCAAAGAGACTCGTCTTTTCTATACCCCCGTGTGGCAGGCAGATCTGCAGAACGATCCAGGGTGGTCAGATGCCCGGACAGCGATGCTGACCCGGATTGCAGCGCTGCAGGGAAACCGGAGCGGTGTTGCCCGTACAAACTTCGGCGGCTGGCAGAGCGAGGATGACCTCTATCGCCACACCGAGTTCAGCTGGCTGATTGGGCAGATCATGTCGCTGTCCAATCAGTTCGCGCCGGCCTTTTCCCCTAAAAAACGCTTCGATGACGGCATCCTGTGGGCCAACGTCAACCGGCGCGGGGACTTCAACTCCATCCACACCCACCCGGACGCGGTGCTGTCAGGCGTCATCTACCTGAAGTTCGAGCAGGTCGAACAGGGTGTTATCGAGTTCTTCGACGCTCGCGAAGGCACACCGACGGCGCAATGGCGCTGCTATATGCGGCTGGAGGATCGCACCGAGCTGACCGACGCCGTGCACACCGTTGAACCGGCCGAAGGCACCATCCTGTTTTTTCCCGGCTGGCTGAAACACTGGGTGACGCCGAACATGACCGACAGCGAGCGGATCTCGGTTTCATTCAATATCCGCATGGGATAGCCCGACCGCCGCCAGGACAAAACCCGAGCCAGTACCCGACACTTCAGCCTGATCGATGCGGCCGGCGATCGCGGTCAGCAGACTTTGGCAGCTTCGCCGGTGCTGCCGTCAGACCTCTATCGGATCACAGCTTGGCGTATTGCGTTCAGCAATCACATTCGCGTGGAGACCGGCGTAGCCCGGGACGAACGACTCGAGCTTACCGACAATTTCTCGATGCGCCGCCGGGAGTCGATGCCAGGGTATCGAAGGCCACGCGTGGTGCTCAGCGTGATAGTTCATATTCCATAGCCAGAAGCGCACGAAAGGGTTACTGCTAACCGTACGGGTGCGCGCGAGAATGCTGCCCTCTACGGGCAGACCCGAGTGTTCGCTCGCAAACCACAGGGTCTGGAAAACATTGCCAAACCAGGCAGCCACGAGCAGCCAGGCGCCACCGGGGATCCAGATCACGCAGGCTGATACGAACAGGGCCCACAGCAGAAGCACCACCGCACTGTCGCGCGCAATCTCCGCAGGGTCGGCGATCCTGTCAGACCACACAGCGACCGCCTGCCATTCCCGGGACGGGCGCGTGACGAAGCCCCACTGCGGAAGGAGCTTGAGTTTGATCAGGCCAAGTCCCGACGCCGCGTGAAGCCAGTTGCGCCAGCCGGTCGGCCAGTGGAGGTAACGGGGGTCATCGAGCAGCTCGGGATCTTTCTCGAGGTCCTGGGTGTGGCGGTGGTGCTCGAAATGAAACGTCCGGTAAACCGAAGGTCCCATCATGAACGGGATCCCGGTCAACCAGGCGCCCACCAGGTTCCAGCGCCGCGACGCAAAGGCCGTGCCGTGAGTGCATTCATGAAACGGCGCGAACAGGCCGGACCAGACCCAGCCGAGCGCGATTGCCAGTGTCAGAGCGGCAAGGGGCTTCACCGCGCTGCCGATGAGCAGCACAACCAACATCGCGAGGGCCGCGAGATGCACCAGCAGACGCAGAGCCGATTGCTGATCGTCGCGCTGCTGCAGCTGGCGCAGTGTTTCCAGGGGAATCAGCGCACGGGATTCAAATTGTTCCTGCATACCACGCGAGCTCGCCGGCGGGGCTCTTTATCTTATCCAACCTGATGCCGACCGGAAGTCGAGCCGTGCAGACCCTGTGGCCGACAGCGGCTGGCCGGATAACGCAGAGCGCAGCGGGTTTCGCGATAGCCGGGCGAAACTGCTACGGTAGTTTTTCGCCTCTACTGGTCGGTCGCGCACCAGGTCAAATTTGAGGAAGAAAAAATGGGCGGTAGCTTCCATACGATTGTCGTGGGCGGTGGATGCCTGGGCTGCGCCGCGGCGATTTCGCTGCAGCGGCGTCTGCGCCGCTCCCCGGCAACATCTCAGGCACGCGTCTGCGTCATCGAAAAATCGGTCATCGGTTCTGGCCTGACCGCCCGGCACTCGGGCATCGTTCGAGCAGCCAACGCCGTGCCCCGGGCAGCACGCATGGCGCAGCGCGCCACCCACATGTGGGAAACCCTGGACGAGCACTGGGGGGTGGCCGCACCCTATACCAGGTGCGGCGCTGTCTGGATTGTGCGCGACGCCGGCGCCGGCCAGAACGCGCGCTGGGAGGCGCTCGAGCGATCTCTCGACGGTCTCGGAATAAATTTCAAACGCGTCGACCGCGAAACGGCCGCAGCACTCTGCACCAGCCAGGTGGCTCTCGGCGAGCGTGAAATCTACTTCTCAGAGCCAGGCGCGCTGCAGTTCGATCCCGCTGATGTCCGGCGCACTCTCTACGAAGCCCTGGCCGCAAACGGAATCGAGGTGATGGAACGGACGCCGGTCGAGGGCTTTGAACGCAGCGGCGATCGGATCACTGCGGTCAACACACCTCACGGCGCGCTGCAGACCGGGTTCGTCGTCAATGCGGCGGGTCCGTGGAGCCCGGCCTTGTTTTCCAGCCTCGGTCTTACGATCCCGGTCAGCGTTGAGCCTGTCCATGTCGGCAACTGGCTGACCAGCCGACGCGATATGACGGAAGGTATGCCAATCATCGCGGACTACGTGAACCTCGCTTATTTCCGGCTCTGGCGAGACGGTGAGATCCACATGCATCAGCCGCGAAAGCGCAGCATGCGCGAAACGGCGCGCGCGTTTGCGGAAAATCCGATGGCCATGGTCGGCGCTGACTTCCTCAACGACCCGACCAACCAGGGTCTCGGATATTCCCAGATCCGCGTGTTCGAAGAGATAGCCCAACGCCGATTCTCCGGGATGCGCAACGCTGTCTATGGATCCGGTTACCGCTCCTATTTCGACATCACGCCGGATCTGAAATTCATTCTTGGTCCCGACCACCGCATGCCGAACCTCATCCACAGCCTCGGCGCCGGGCAGTCCTTCAAGTACACCCCGGTCTTCGGCGAAATCGTAGCGGACTGCATCCTCGGCGCGCACGGTGAAGGGGAAGACCTGAGCGAATTCGCGATCGGGCGCTTTGACGAGCGCTATATGCAGAACTTCTGGCGCCAGGTAGCCGGCAGCGACCATGCACTCGAGACCGAGTCGACCAGTCTGTAGGTAACGCGGCTTGGCGCCTGCTCAGCGCCGAACGCCCCGCTGCCACTGCCCCGCTGTGCTAGGGTGGCCGCCCTTTTTAAGGATCCGCCCATGAACCGTCTCAGCAAAGCCACCAGCCCCTATCTGCAGCAACACGCCGACAATCCGGTTGACTGGCATCCGTGGGATCAGGAAGCGCTGGCGCTGGCCCGTCGCGAGAAAAAGCCGATCCTGCTGTCCATCGGCTATTCCGCCTGTCACTGGTGTCACGTCATGGCGCGCGAGTCGTTCGAGAATCGCGGGATAGCCAAGCTGATGAACAAGTACTTCGTGAACATCAAAGTTGACCGCGAGGAACGCCCCGATCTCGACCGCATCTACCAGGTCGCACACCAGATGCTCACGCGCAAAGGTGGCGGCTGGCCTCTCACCATGTTTCTCGATCCTGAGGACCACCTGCCGATCTATGGCGGTACTTATTTCCCCCCGCAGGCGCGACAGGGCATGCCCGGCTTTGGCGATGTCCTGCGCGGTGTCGGCGAAGGCTTCAGCAAACCCAACGACAAGGCCAAGGATTTCAAAGTTCAGCTGCAGACAGCGCTGAGCCAGGTGCTCGGCGGTGGTGAGCCGGGCGAACCCGAGCAGGAGCTGTTCGAACGCGCGTGCAGCCAGATTGACGGCAGCTTCGACAGCAAGCTCGGTGGCTTCAGCAAGGCGCCGAAGTTTCCCCACACGCCGGGCCTGGAGCTACTGGAAGACGCTGCCGCCAGCTCAGAGCCTGCCAAGGCCGAGCGCGCCGCCGAGATGCTCGATATGACCCTTGCCTGTATGGCTGCGGGCGGCGTTTACGATCAGCTGGGTGGAGGCTTTTTCCGTTACTCGGTTGACGCCGAGTGGACGATCCCGCACTTCGAGAAAATGCTGTACGACAACGGCCCGCTGCTCAGCCTGTACGCACGGCGTGCGGGCGCTACCGGCTCGGCCCGTTTCCGCGAGGTTGCCAACGAGACCGCGGACTGGATCGTGAATCACATGCAGCTGGCGTCCGGTGGGATCTGCTCCAGTCTCGACGCCGACTCCGAAGAGCAGGAAGGTGCCTTCTACGTCTGGAGCCGCGACGAAATCAGCGAGCTCCTGGGCGAAGACTATGACCGGTTCAGCACGGCCTATGGACTCGACGGTAAAGCTAATTTCGAAAAAAACTGGCATCTCCGCCTTGCGGCGCCGACTGACGCGGCCGAAAGTCTGTCGTCAACCCCGGGCGCAGACTTCAGCGCCGCGCGCGAACGCCTGGCGACCGCGCGCGAGCAGCGCGAAAAACCGGGGCGCGACAACAAGATCCTGACCGGCTGGAACGCGCTCGCGATCCGCGGACTGGTCGATGCGGGCAGGGTGCTCGGGCGCGACGATCTGATCATGGCCGCAAGCCGCGCGCTGGACTACCTGCACAGTACGCACTGGCGAGACGGTCGCCTGCTCGCGGTCAGCCGGAACGGCAAAGCGCGCCTGCGTGCCTATCTCGATGATCACGTCTACCTCATCGACGCCCTGCTCGTTCTGCTTGCCACGCGCTGGCGCAGCGCCGACCTGAACTTCGCCATCAGGCTTGCCGATGTTCTGCTGAAGCACTTCGAAAATGCCGAAAACGGCGGCTTTTTCTTCACCGCAGACGATCACGAGAAACTTCTGCAGCGCTCTCGGCATTTCAACGACGACGCCACACCGAACGGCAACGGTACGGCTGCGCGCTGCCTGTTGGAGCTCGGCCATCTGACCGGGGATATGCGCTACGTGGAAGCGGCGCTGCGCGCGCTGCGCGCCGGTGTGGGCGACGCAGAGCGCTGGCCGTCAGCCCATTCGAGCCTGATGCGGGCGATCAACGACTTCAATCACCCACCTGCCCGCCTGGTCATCCGGTCGCGCGACGGTGAGGATGCCGCACACTGGCGTGCGCTGGCCGCCGAGCAACTGGACTCGCGTGCGCGCAGCTACGTGATCCCGGCCGATGCGGAAGATCTGCCCGAGCTGCTCTGCCAGCGGAGCGTCGCGGACGGTGTGCAGATGACGGCCTACCTCTGCCGCGGACATACCTGCAGCGCGCCGGCCAGCGATAACGAGAGTTTCGCCAGGCTGCTGACCGGCTGAGGCGCAGACCCTGACGTGCTGCTTCAGGCGCGGTAGCGCAGGGGCAGCTGCTGATAGCCGAGCACGTGGGTCTGGTGCGAGTACTCGGCGGGACCCGCCGTTTGCAGATGCGCAAGGTGCGGCAGCAGCGCTTTCAGGCTGGCCTGCAGTTCGATCCGCGCCAGATTCGTCCCCAGGCAGAAATGCGCGCCGAAGCCGAAAGTCAGGTGCGGATTCGGACTGCGGGTGATGTCAAAGCGGTAAGGATCGGCAAACACCCGCGCGTCGCGATTCGCTGATGGGTAAAACAGCCCGACCGTATCACCGGCCGCGATGCGGGTCCCGGAGAGCTCGAAGTCTTCGCTCGCGGTGCGCAGAAAACTGCCCACGGGAGAGGTCCAGCGCAGGATCTCTTCGACCGCTTGCGGGATCAGCCCCGGCGACGCACACAGCTGCCTGCACGCTTCCGGGTGCGCCAGTAAAGTCGCCACGCCGCCGCTCAGCGCGTTGCGCGTCGTGTCGTTCCCGGCGCCAATCAGCAGGAACAGGTAGCCAATCAGCTGCTGGTCAGTGAGCAAGGCACCCTGCACCGGGGTATGCACCATGTGATCGATAACCCCGCCACGGGCAGCGCCATTGGCGCGGCTCTCCGCGATGAGCGCCTCGAGATAGGTGCGCATTTCGTACATCGCGCGATAGGTGGCGCCGCCGCGACTCTCTCCGGGCCGACGCCAAGCAGGATTGATATCGCCCATCAAGGCTTCGGACCAGATCAGGATCCGCTTCCAGTCCTCCGGCGCCAGTCCGAGTATGTCGCCGATCGCGGCGAGCGGCAGCTTGCAGGCCAGCTCATGTACGAAATCGAGTCCGTCTTCCGCAGCCTTCAGGCGACCCATGAAATCCTCGGTGAACTCGTGCGCGAGTCGTTCAAACTCACTGCGCATGCGCCGCATGGAACCCTGCGTAAAGGCCCAGCTGCTGAGACGGCGCATATGCCGGTGCCGCGGGTTGTCCATGAACACCATGTCCGGTGGCTCAGCCGGATCCCAGCCGCGCTCGCGCACAAAGTCGTCCATACCGGCACGCACGGGCTCTGGCTTGCCGCGCAGGGTAAGGCGCAGTCGCGCCCCCCCGTTGATGAAAATATCCGGCCGGTTGGACACGGTCATGACATCGGCGTAGCGCGTTACCGTCCAGAACGGCTCCACGTCGTGACGCTCGTACCAGAACACCGGCGCTTCAGCGCGCAACAGGTCCCATGCCGCCCACGGATAACCGTCGGCAGCGTACTCATCGGGATGGTGGATACGGAGATTGTCTAGCGTCAGTGGCATCGAACGGGCGCGAACGGCGCGGGGAAAAAGCGGATCAGCGTGCGACTACCTGGCCATAGCTACCGGCAAGTGCGATCAGCGCCTCCCGGTCAGGGTTCTCCCAGTTAACGCCCTTGTCGAAAGCCGCAAACATCGCCGCAGCGTTACCGCGCGAGGTCATGGAGAAAAACTCGCCGCCGCCGGGCTCAAACTTGAACCAGTGCGAGGTGTTCCCCGGTACGTGGATCAGCGTCCCTGCCGTCGCGAGGGTTTCGTCTTCGCCCACGCCGCAGCGCACCGCACCGCTGAGCACGTAAAACGACTCGGACCAGGGATGGTGATGCGGACCGGGACCGGTGCCTTCAGGTCCGCGGATATGAAACAGCTCGTAGTCTCCGGTCTGCTCGGTAGACGCAAGCACCGTAATCTGAAAGCCGCCGACGTTGAGCGCCGGCGCCCGCTCTTCCGCAGGCAACATTAGAGGAAAGTTCATGGGCGTACATTCGGGCAAAAGCTCAATTCAGGCAAGTATCAGCTTTAATCGAGCAGTTCCGAACAACCATTGACAATAGTGTTCTTGAATGTATCGAGCTACGAGGAAAAAACTGCCTCTGAGGCTGACCACACGACACGCTCCGATCACACCTCGCCCAGCTCGCGGTTAAAAAATCAGGCAGGCGACAAGGACTGGCGGTGAGTGCATTATCCTGCGTGGTCAGATTCAACGAGTCACTTGTCTCGATGCTATCGGAGAGCAAGACGCACCTGATTCTCGGGAGCGCATTTGAGCCCCGACATCAGAAGCGAAAGCGTCGGACAAGCGCAAAGACGCGGGATAGCGAACATGATGGTTCAGCGATTAGCACCAATACCCCAGCATATTCAGCATTCGGTCAACACATGCTTTTTTTGAGGGTTTTCCAGATGAAAAGCGAGGGCAAACTCACAAGGAACGTTGCATTCAGCGCCCCCCCTGAGCGCTACGGAGAGATCCAGCCAGCGCGCGCAGCCGTCGTGCTGATCGCTGCCGTGACCATGTCCCCAGGTATCGCGCACGCTTACCTTGATCCCGGCACCGGCAGCATTCTTGTGCAGGGTGTTATCGCAGCCGTCGTCGCCGCAATTGGTTATGTGGGTATGTACTGGCAGCGTACAAAACAGCTGCTGGCATCGATCTTCCGCAGAGAAGAGAAGGATAGCCAAGCGCAATCCGAGTCGGAGAAGAGAGATCAGCCCTAGCGGGACACCCCAGAACGGCGCCGATTCAGGATCCTTCCGCGATCCATCAGGCCATATAGTCTGGCGCGACGGTCGTGTTTACCGTGTGGTAATGCCGCGGGCAGCCGCAGACTTCGATTTCGTTCGTGGCGAAGGGTTTCTCCAACGTCTCATCACCTCACGCAAGGTCATTGACGAGTCTCGCGCCGATGAGGTGGACCTGGGAGAGGTAGCGGTAGGCGCCTACCGCATCTTGGAGCACCCTCGGCTGCCGTTTATCTCCTACCCCTACGAATGGTCCTTCCCGGCCCTGCAAGCTGCAGCTCTGTTACAGCTCGAACTCAATATAGAGGCCCTGGCAGAGGACGTGATGCTGTCTGACGCCTCAGCCTACAACGTGCAGTTCAGAGGCCCACACCCCATCTTCATCGACTCCCTGTCATTTCGCCGCTATCGTGAAGGAGAGTTCTGGCTCGCCCATCGTCAGTTCTGCGAGCAGTTTCTCAACCCGCTGCTCTTACGTACCCTCTTTGGTGTTCCGCACAACGCCTGGTATAGGGGAGCCCTCGAAGGAATCAGCACGCCCGAGCTGAATCGCTTGCTGAAACTCCGGCACAAGCTGTCCTGGAATGTGCTGACACATGTCGTTTTGCAATCCGGCCTGCACTCGAGAAAAAAAGCTCGCTCGCGCGCCGTAGAACAGATTCGGCATCGCACGCTACCGAGGCAGGCCCTGCAGCAGATCTTCCGAGGCTTGCGTAGCTGGATTGCTTCTCTGAAGCCAGGAAAAAACGAGCTCTCCTCTTGGGCCGGGTATGAACGCGACAACAGCTATTCGGAAGAGGAGGCAAGGATCAAAGCAGATTTCGTACGCGATTATGCTACCGCGGTAAAACCCCACGTACTGTGGGACATTGGATGCAATACCGGCAGATATGCGGAAGTTGCACTGCGCAATGGCGCGGGGACCGCAATCGGTTTTGATTTCGATCAGGGAGCGCTGGAAGGCGCTTTTGCCCGCGCGCGTGAGAGACATCTGGATCTCCTGCCGCTGTATTTCGATGCAGCTAATCCAAGTCCGGACCAGGGCTGGGGACAGCGAGAACGCGCGGGCATGCAGCGGCGTGCAAACGCCGACGGGGTACTCGGACTGGCTCTCGTTCATCACCTCGTCTTCTCGCGCAACGTGCCGCTGGAACAGGTCGTCAACTGGCTGGTCGATATGGCACCCAGCGGGATCATCGAATTTGTACCGATAGAGGACCCGATGGTGCGGCAGCTCGTTGCGCTCAGAGAGGACATATTCCAGGACTATAACGATCAGTGCTTCGAAGCAGCGCTAAGCCAGCGTGCGCGCATCGTAAAACACCTGGAGGTCTCCGCCTCGCGTCGGCGCCTCTACTGGTTCGAACGTGGCTAATGAAATCCAAACGTCGGGACTGCCCATGAGCTCGAGCCGCGCCCATCAAGCACTTCACGCGGCGCTCATGAGCGCTTTGTTCGCGGCGCAACCGCTGTTGTTCGTTCCCGTCACGCTTTACACGGGTAACGCCGCGGAGTTTTCGACAGGTCTGATGAACCTGCTCCCTATTTTTTTTCAAGCAGGCGTCTTCATGGTCGGGCTACTGACTTTGCCCGGGCTGTTTTTGTCAGCCACCGCTTCCCGTCGCTATCTCGCGGTCCTTTGCGCCTGCACGCTGTTGTCGTGGCTGCAGAGCCGTTTCCTCGTGTGGGACTACGGATTGCTTGATGGTCGTCAGATCGACTGGACATCCGCAACAACACGGGGCTGGTTAGAAGCAGCACTCTGGGCTGGGACTCTGGCCCTGGCCGCGTCTTCGCGCCCTGCACAGTTACGTATTTGGATCAACGCAGCGTGTGTGGCTTCTATCGCCTCACTGGTTGCAACGGTTGCCGGCGGTATCAGCCATCTTGAACAGCTGAAGGGGCAACCTCACGCTCGCAGCGAATCGTCGCTTCAAAAAATCGTCAGCTTTTCTGGCTCAAGGAACGTCCTGCACATTGTTGCGGATGGTTTACAGACGGATATCTTCGAGGAAATCCTGGTCCACGGGGAGGCAGGCCGCCGAATCGATGACGCTTTTAACGGCTTCACCGTATTCAGTGCTCATGTCGGTGCATTTCCTTTCACTCATATGTCGGTGCCCGCTCTCCTCAGCGGTGTTATGTATCGGAACGACCTGCCGATTCCCTCCTTCCTTGACGCCACGGTCGGACATGACGCGCCTTCCATCCTTAATGCAGCGGCAGTCGATGGTTTTGATGTTGATATCGCAGTCGCAGCAGGCCTCGAACCACTCTACGCGCGCGGTAGCGCTACCCACGTATATTCGCTTGGCAATGACTTTCATATCACCGCTGAGGAACTCTCCCTGCGCGAGGCTGCCGTCCTGTTCGACCTCTCTGCATTCCGAGTAGCCCCTCATTTTTTAAAACGACAGATTTATAACGACCAGCGTTGGTTCGCGCAAAACGCTGTTGTCCGCTCGGAATACATGGGGCTTCGCTCCTTTGCGCATAGTGCGTTCCTGCACGCCATGGCTGAGGAGATGACAGCGGACCGCCCGCGAGCGACCTATAAAATGTTGCACGTCATGACAAGTCATAACCCTATGGCAACGACCGAGGACTGCAAGTACGCGGGGCGGGTTTTACCAACCGTGCGCGAGACGGTAATCATGCAGGCACGGTGCGGGTTGCTCGCGATCGCGGCGGTAATAGAAAGAATGAAGAGTCTCGGCATTCACGACTCTACGACCATCGTCGTTATGGGGGACCACGGGGCTTGGTCCCCTCCCCCAGGAATTCAGCCGCAAGCCCGGCCCGACGGCACAATGGAGCTGATGAATCCCGTCACGATTGCGATGGCCTCTCCGTTTTTTGCGGTCAAGCCGCCAAAGGCCAGCGGGCAGATCAGACGTCTATCTTCACCGAGCTCGATTGTCGACACGGCGCCCACGATAGCCTCCACAGCGGGGATCCCGGGCACCTTCGCCGGGAAGGATGCCTTCCTGCTGACCCCCAACCAGGCGCGTGAACGCTGGTTCCACCTTTACGAATATCAGCGCAGCGAGTGGCACAGTGACTACCTGGCGCCGATCAAGCAATACACCATCAACGGCTCTCCGTTAGAAAGCTCTTCCTGGAGCTTCCGCGGAACCCTGTACCCGGGTGGCGAAAGAGAACCTTTCGAACCCCAATGAAAGGACCACGCGCGCGCCAACACAAACGCTGCCGTAGGAGAACGATGTATCAGAAAAAGCAACGTGGGAACTTTTGACAGATAAGGACCCAACATGCATAAACCCGTCGAGGAACACGGCACCCTGACCATCCTGCAGGGCATGCAACTCTGGTGGGCCTGCGTCTGGCGCGTCATTCTGTGGTCGCTGGCGCCCTATGTGGTTGTGCGCATGCTGCTGGTCGCGCCGCTCGGACCTGCGAATGCCGCGATGCTCGCCAATCTGCTCACCATCGTCCCGATCTACCTCCTGGTTCTGCCGCGGGTGATTAACAAACTGTGGTTCCGGAGTTTTGAGATCCGGGTCACACAGAAAAACCAGGCGCGCGTCGAAGGAGGTTTGCCATCATGAGTCTGCACGGAGGATGCATGTGCGGGACGGTTCGCTACGAAATCAGCACGCCACCCCTGTTCGTTCACGCCTGCCACTGTCGCGACTGCCAGCGCTTTTCAGGATCGGCGTTTGTAGTGCTGATGGGCGTGCCTCGGGATACCTTTGCTCTGACCGGTGAAGTCACCCGCGTCACCAACCCGACACCAAGCGGTGCCGGCTATGACGCTTATCAGTGTCCGCGCTGCGCCACGCTCATCTGGAACAAGTACCACTTCGTCGGCGCCCCGCTGCTGGCAGTGCGCGGCGGCACGCTGGACGACCCGTCACAAGCGCCCCCGGCCTACCATATCTTCACGCGGAGCAAGCAGCCCTGGCTGACGCTGCCTGCAGAGGCAATCTGCTTCGATGGCTGGTTGGACCCTGCAACCGCCTGGCCCCCGGCCACTATTGAGCGACTGCGCGCTCTGGGGCTTGGAATCTGAACCCCCGGGACCGACGACTATCTGCGCTCAGCGGGTCACCAGGCTCGGGATATCGCTTTTCCCTTTTTCGAGCTCCTCCGCCATCTTCTTGAAGTCAGGGGTGTGCGGCACGGCCACGCCGCGCTGACAGGCCGGCCTGGCCTCGAGTCGCTCCATCCAGGCGCCGAGATTCTCGAGGCCGTCGATGCTGCTGCCGCCCCAGAAGTAGATCCTCACCCAGCACCAGTTCGCAATATCCGCGATGGAGTACTCATCACACAGGTAATCGCGGCCCTCAAGCTGACGGTCGAGAACTTCGAACAGGCGGCGGCACTCGTTCTGATAGCGCTCAATGGCCGCTGGAATCTTCTCTGGAAAGTAGCGATAGAACACGTTCGACTGACCCATCATCGGACCTATCCCGGCCATCTGGAACATCAGCCACTGGGTGACGCGGGACTCTCCGCGCGGGTCTGCCGGCATGAGCTGCCCGCTTTTCTTCGCAAGGTAGAGCATGATGGCGCCGGATTCGAAAATAGAAAAATCATCATTGTCACGATCAACGATCGCGGGGATGCGTCCGTTGGGTGAGAGCTGCAAAAACCAGGGCTCTTTCTGCGCCCCTGACATGATGTTCACGTGATGGACGGTGTAAGGCATGCCAATCTCCTCGAGCATGACCGAGACTTTCCATCCATTCGGTGTGGCGTCGGTATACAGATCGATCATGGGCGCGACTCCTGAGGCTTGTCGGTGAATGGCGGCGCGCGTTCTCCGGCGTGCGGCCTGATGGTTTCTAAACGTTTGATTGGTTATTCTTTCACGGACCTTGGCGCGAACCAAGCGCGTCATGACCGTGCAGGAGAAACGGCATGGGCCGACCGAAAACCTATGATCGCGAAAGCGTGACGCGCAAAGCCATGGAGCTGTTCTGGGCGCAGGGTTACGAGGCGACCTCGACCCGCGCGCTGGCGGAGCACATGGGAATCAATGTCTACAGCCTGTTTTCCGAGTTCAAATCCAAACAAGGTCTGTACGAGGCCGCGCTTGCGCTTTACCGCACCGAGGTCGTCGCTCGGGTGTTCGCACAGCTTGAGACACCGGACGCTGGATTTGAGGAGGTCGATGCGCTCCTGCGCTTTTTTTCCGATCGCGCCGGTGCAGCGGATGCCGATCGCGGCTGTCTTGCCTGCAACGCCGCGAGCGAGCGGGCGGGCGACGACAGTGCCAGTCATGCCTATGTCATGGCCCACATCGCCCATATCGAGGCCGGCATCAGACGCGCACTGACCCGCGCCAGGAAGCACGGCGAGCTGCGCGCAGACGTCTCCTGCCGCGATCAGAGTCGTCTGCTGACCGCCGTGCTGCTTGGATTCTCGCTGCTGATGCGAGCCGGCGCTGAACCCGGTTACCTGAAACAGGCTGTGCGCGCTGCGCGGGCAGATCTCAGACGCTTGCGCGCATGATCAGAAACCTTCTCCCCGATAAGCGTGGCGCGGCATCAAAGCCGGACTCTCACCGGCCTGTTGGTGCACTGCCTTACCCGACCCTTTTCATACCACCCACGCACCTTATGGTGCGCTCACCATCACGGAGCTGACCATGGAATACATTGATCTCAAGCAAGCTATCGCCGCCTCCGGCCTGCGTCTCGTCCTCGTGCGCGGCTTCCCCAGTCCCTGGGGACAGGCGGCCAAGGCGATGATGGAGTTCAAGGGCCTCGAGTACCTCGCTGCACCCCAGCAGGCCATGGCTGATAACCCTGAGCTTGTCGCGTGGGCCGGGGTCAACAGCGCGCCGGTCGTCGCGTGGAATGACGAGCCGCCGATCAACCGCTGGAACGATATTCTCATTCTGCTCGAGAGGCTCGCCCCGGAGAAAGCGCTGGTGCCTGCAGATCCCGCTGCCCGTGTGCAGGTATTCGGCCTGAGCCATGAGATCTGCGGTGAGATCGGCTTTGGCTGGAACCGCCGCCTGGACATGGTGCGCCCGGCGATGCTTGCTGACGAGGTCAATCCGGGCAGCGCTTCCTTCGCCCATAAATACGGCTACAACGACACGGATGGCGCGCTCGCAACGCCGCGGACCGTCGCCCTGCTCGAATACCTGACGGGACTGCTCAAGGCTCAGGAAGCGCGCGGTAGCGCTTACTTTGTCGGTGACGCCGTCACCGCGGTTGATTTCTACTGGGCGGCGTTCAGCAATCTCGCCGTAATCCAGCCGCCGGAGGAGTGTCCGCTCGACCCGTCTATCCGCCCCATGTTTGAGAACACCCCGCCCGCCGTGGTGGCCGCAGTTGACCCGATCCTTCTCGCCCACCGCGACCGCATCATGCGTGCGCATTTCAAGATACCCATGGAGCTCTGAAGACTCCCTGCAGGAGCACTGCGTCATGACGAACATCGCCATCATCAGCGGCGTAGGCCCCGAGCGCGGCATGGGCGCCCAGCTCGCGCAACGCTTCGCCAGTCTCGGTCTGCATGTGTTTGCAGTCGGACGCACTGAGGCAAGCCTGAACGCGGTTGTCACAGCCATTGAAGCGGCGGGCGGCTCAGCGACCGCCGTGGTGGCGGACTGTACAGACGAGCAGGCTACGCGCGATCTTTTCACTCGCGCCCGGGAAGCCGGTCGCATCGAACTTGTCATCTATAACACCGGGACCAATACGCCCGGACATTTCGCTGATATGACGGCGGCCTTCTTCGAGGCGAGCTGGCGCAGCTGCTGCTTCGGCGGCTTCCTTTACGGTCGTGAAGCGATCCGACATATGCAGCAGGACGGGGGTGGCACCATCCTGTTCACCGGCGCCAGCGCATCAATGCGCGGGCGCGCAAATTTCGGCGCCTTCAATTCTGCCAAGGGCGCACTGCGCAACATGGCGCAGGCCATGGCCAAGGAGTGCGGTCCGGCCGGGATCCACGTCGGTCACGTCGTGATTGACGGTGCGATCGATGGCGACAAGATCCGCCAGCGCCTGCCCGAGGTCGCTGCCCGTCTCGGCGACGACGGCCTGATCAACATCCAGGCCATTGTCGACGGCTATGAATATCTTTACCGCCAGCCGCGCAGCGGCTGGACCTTCGAACTCGACGTGCGGACCGCGATCGAAAACTGGTAGCCGTACGCTCTTCGCCGGCTGAAACCGGCCTCTCAGGCACTACAGCGGCAGCGCGCGGCGCGGCAGCGCCTGCGCGAAAGCGCTGTCGGGGTCGCTGTAACAGTTGACCAGGATCTCCAGCGGGGCGCCCGCGTAAGGTCTCGCGGCATCCACCGCCCAGTTGATTGCATCCCAGATATCTTTTCCAGGATTGCAGAAAACGCCGCCCCCAATCTGCGTCAGCACAATTCGTGCCGCGCCGATGGACAGCGCGGCCAGCAGCGTCCCGAGGTAAGCGCCTTTCAGCAGGGCACGTCTTATCGGGGCGAAGTCTGCGTCTTTATGCGCCCTGGAGAAAGCGCCGAGGGCAATGGTCGAGGTGAAGATCTGCGTGATGCGTACATCGCGCGTCACCGGCTCAGCGCCATGGCGGCCGAGCACAACCTGAACATCTTTATGCAGGCCTACCCGCAGGCACTCGAAGCGCTCGGACAGCGCATCGGCCAGCGCCGCCGGATCGGGGATGTGCTGTGTGCACAGGTAACCACACTCTACGCTTGCGCCCGTACCCTCCAGCACATCCTCAAGCAGGTTCAATCCCAGACGATCGGTCTGCTGATAGCGCATCCCTCCGGCCCCCGGCGCCTGATAACGGCGTAAAAAAGCGCCGGGAAAAGCGGAGATCGCCGCGCTCGGCCCCTGGGTAGGATCATTGAAATACTGCGCGATCGGGACCAGGTGAAGCGCTGGCGCCTCGAGGCAATTGAACTGAGAGGCGACCTGAAACGCCGTACCCGCTGGAGCGCTCGCCTGCAGGTGACCGATGTCGCGCTCAGCCTTGTGCCCCCCTAATCGCTGCAGCCGAAACTCGGCAGCGACGACCTGGGTGCGCTGCTGCAGCCGCGCCTTGAGCTCACCAATAGAAGGCGTGGTGAAGCGGCCCGCTTGATAGACGTGCTGCTCAAACAACAGACCCGCAGTGCCATCTTCAGCAAACCGGAAAAATGGCTCCGGGTGTTTCCGCAGCGCGTTTTCGAACTGCGTCAGGCGGGTTTTGAACTCAGGTAGGAACATCAGAGACAGTCAGCGCAGAACGCCTCTGGAGCGCGATGGCAAAACGCTTGCTCAAGCGAACTCAGGAATGTGAGCAGCCCTGCGCGCCGCCTGGAGCACATCGTGTCCAATCAGAGCGCTACCCCAGCCTGGCGCAGTTCAGCAGCAAACCTGGCAAGCTCCAAAACCGAATTCAGCCCCAGCTTGTTCATCATGTTGTGCCGATGAACCTTGATCGTGCTCTCACTGGTGCCCACGCGTTGCGCGACCTCCCGGTTGCCAAGCCCGTCCAATACCAACGGCAACACCTGCCGCTCGCGTGGCGTCAATGTCTCCAAGCGCCGCTGCGCATCGTCAACCCGCGCAGCCTGCGCTAAGCTCGCACGCGATTGCTGCAGCGCCAGATTGACCGCATCCAGCAGGTCCTGCTCTTTGAACGGCTTCGGCAGAAAATCCAGCGCACCCGCTTTCATCGCTTCAACCGACATCCGGATGTCACCATGCCCGGTGATGAAAATCACGGGAATAAATACACCCGACGCCTGCAGCTGCTCATGCAGCCGCAGCCCGTTGGTCCCGGGAAGCCGGATGTCCAGAATCAAACAGTTGGGGCCTTCAAACGGCTCTCTGGCGAGAAACCCTTCCGCGTTGCTGTAGCACTCCGTTGCCTGACCGACGGACCGCAGCAGACTGTCCAAAGCGCTCCGCATCGAGTCGTCATCATCAAGGACGTAGACCAGACTCGGGTGATTAGCCATCGGCGACCACAGCCTTCAGCGTGAGCAGAAACCCGGCGCCGTCGGCGGAGCTCTCCTCGAGAATCAATTTGCCGCCCTGCTTCTCTGCCAGAGAGCGGCTGATCCAAAGTCCGATGCCGATTCCGTCAGTTTTATCAGTGACGAAGGGTTCGAAAAGATGACGCTTCACCTCTTCAGGTACACCCGGGCCGCTGTCACGCACCCTGATCATCACTTCCTTAGCAGACAACGAAGCCACCGTAATACTGAGCTCTCGATGATTTTTCGGCAGGCCCAGCATGGCGTCACGGCCGTTTCTCGCAAGGTTAACCATGATCTGCTGCAGGCTGGTCAGGTCGGCCCATGCCAGCAGAGGGCCCTCCGGCAGCGCAAGCTGGACGCGTATATCTTGCGGTGTGAACTCTTCTCCGAACAAGGTTATCAGTCTGCCAATGGCTGATCCGACATCCAGCGGCTCAAGCGTCATCTCCTGTTTACTGAACACCCCACGAACTCGAGTCAGCACCTCCGATGCTCGGAGTGCGTCGGCGCGGATCGCCTCTAGCGCACGGCGTGCCTCCTCCACCGCAGAAGGCGTGTGGTCTAACCAGCGTACCGCTGCCCCACTATTCGCCACGATTGCCCCGATTGGCTGGTTAACCTCGTGGGAGATCGAGGCGGCCAGCTCTCCCGCTGTCACGAAACGCGCTGAGCTGGACAATCTTCGACGGGCCTCTGCCAACTCGGCTCTCGCTTCACGTGTCACCGTCACGTCACGCGCAACCCCGACAACGTAAGCCGGCTTTCCACCCGCGTCGTCAACACGACGCATCGAGACCCAGAACCAGCGGCGGCCGATAGGATATTCATGTTCTTCCGAGACACCGGTTTGCACAACGCGCTCAAAACGACGGACATTCTCTCCTGCTAACGGCTCCTCCAACGCCCACGACGAACGCGCTGAGAAAGTTCCGGGCGCAGGAGTCGGTGAACGTGCAATCAACTTTTGCGTCGACGGCGAATCGTAGACTACGTCGCCCTCGAGCGAGTAGAGCGACACCATATCAGTCGTGTTATCCGCCAGTAGCTGATAACGGCGCTCTTCAGCGACCAGCGCGGTCACATCTCTGGCAACACTCAACACGCGAAATTCCCCGCCAACTTCATCCGGCAGCCCGCTGAACTGAATATCGAACCAGGCGTTTTTAGAGCCGACCTTTATTGGGAGCTGGTATCTGAAAATTTCACCACCAGAAAGAATGCTGTCAAAACCAGCCTGAATTTTTTCTGCATGGAACGTTGGAAGCAGCTTCAGAAACGCTTCCAGATCAGGAAAATCAGCGATGGGGAGAAATTTTTCTGTGCGTGGGCTTTGGTAGACAAAGCGGCCGCGCTGGTCAAAAACGGCGATCAGGTCTGTCGCACTGTCCGCCAGCAGCCGGTAGCGCCGCTGCTCCTCTACGAGTGCCGTGATATCCCGGGAGGCGATGACCACAGCGAAACGCTTATCGTCGCCATCATCCGTACGAGCGCCCTGCATTGACATATCGAAGAACAACCAACGTCCGTTTTGCTCGACAGCTATCGTCCTGCGTGCGCTGCCTCCTTTTGCCGCCAGCCGCTTGAATTCACTGATAACCCATTCTGCCTGGTCCTGCTTCTCGGCACGGGTCAGAAAGTTACCCATCTGAGTGAGGCCAGGCAGCGCAGCTTCGGCAGCGGGTGAGTCGTAGATGACCGTGCCGTCCGCAGCCGCGAGCGTGACAAGATCGGAAGAGTTGTCTGCAAGTATCTGATAGCGGCGCTGTTCCTCCAGTTGCGCGGTGACGTCACGCGCCGTAATCAGCACGGCCTTTTTTTCGGGAAAGTAGTCGGGAATGGCCGTCATCACCACATCAAGCCAGCGGTGATCATGGCCGAACGGATAACGCACGACTGTGCGCATCTCCCCACCGCTCTCAACCACACTCTCAAATCCCTCTTGTAAAGTTTTCGCCGCCGATCCCTCGAGCACAAACAGCCTTTCCGCCAAGCTCCGGCCGGTCCGAAGGGGATCGTTCTCGAAAGCTTTTCGTACCGACGGCGATTCGTACTTGACCTCGCCTTCAGATGAGTAAAGCGCCACGAGATCACTGGTGTTTTCAGCGAGCAAGGCATACCGATTGCGCTCGTTGATTAGCTCCGTAACCTCACGCCCCAACAACAGGACACTGAAATGCTCACCGGCTGGATCGCGGACCCCGCGCATCACGTAGTCAATCCACACCCCACCTCGAGGCAAGTCGAAAAACAGCGTTTCTCTGAACTCGCCGCCGTGCTCTGCGATCTCGTCAAAAAAGGTTTGCACCCCCGGAGCATTCATCCTCCGAAGACGTTCGGAAAACTCTGTATCTGGTTCAAAGAATCCGGCGAACATCCTCTTCGAGGAAAGCGACTCGTACAGCAGCGTGCCGTTGGGAGCGAACAGCAGAACCAGGTCGGACGTATTTTCAGCCAATAAACGATAACGCCCCTCCGCCTGGTTGACTGCCGCCGCGGCCTCCAACGCCCGGGCTTCCTCAGCCTGCCTGCGCTGCGAGATGTCCTCCACAATGTTCAGCACGAGTTGTTGCGAACCTCCCCCGGGCAACAGCTGGAGGTAAACTTCGACCGGAATTTCGCCGCCGTTCTGATGGCGGTGGAGAGTCTCTAGTCGGACGTTCGGACGCTCGTCGTTCAGCAGCGGCGCCAGCAGGGCGCGAAACTGTGCCTCTGAGAACTCCGGCTTGATATCGTACGGATGCATCTGCTGGAGCTCCTGGCGGGTGTATCCCAGCTGGTTCTCCGCACCCCGGTTTGCATAAACAAACTGCAGCGTCCGCGAATCAATCATGAACACCGCGTCTGCGGTATCGTCGAGGGCGTACTTGAACTGGGCCAGACCGACCTCAGCGGATACGCGCTCAGTGACATCGATCTCAGTGCCGACAGCGCGAGCCGGAATGCCGTCTTGATCGACTTCGATCCGCCCACGCTGCTCGATCACGCGTTCAGCGCCATCGGGATGCACGACGCGGAAGGTCACCAGGAATGTGTCTGCGCTACGCGCCTCACGCACAAGGCCCACATCCTCGGGGTGCACCGTGACCAATGTTTCCTCAAAATCCAGCGGCCGCGACTCCGGGATCAAGCCTCTGAGAAGCCAAAGCTGTCTGCTCCAGGTAACGCGACCCGAATCCAGATCGCGCTCCCATAGTCCGAGTAGCCCCGCCTCACTCGCGCGGTCTACCCGGTCCAGGAACGTCTGTTCATTCAGCCTTTTGCGCTGCAGCACAAAAACATACATCAGTATGCCGGCCGCAAGGATTGCCGCCCACGGGCCGGTGAGCT
This sequence comes from Gammaproteobacteria bacterium, assembly GCA_038116745.1. Lineage (GTDB taxonomy): Bacteria > Pseudomonadota > Gammaproteobacteria > JAYODW01. Next base: position 4,979 of record JAYODW010000057.1, on the reverse strand, counting down.
GCAGCAACGTTGGGAGCAGCGCAGCAGCACGCGCGCTTTCAAGCTGGCGTACCGGTTCGAGGATGCGGACATTCAGCTGCACCGGTACTCTCTCGCTCCCCATCTCGACGGCCACTGCGGGACTGGCGAGGTACCCGACCCCACTTGCGCTCAATAGTTTGAAGTCCCGGTGCTCGTCGCCCCGGTGCTCGTCTCCGAGCCAGCGACGCTGTCGTTTTTCGTCGAGTGTGAATGCCTCAGACAGCGGCGGCGCCTCGTCCCACCCGCGCCCGGATCCAAAGCCGCCGGCCTCATCGGAACGAAAAATCATCCTGTCATCGGCGTCGCTCAGCAGTAAAACCTGGCCAGCTTCTAACCTGCTCGAGCTCAGAGACTGTTCCAGAGTCTTGTTGGCATTGAAAATGATAACAATCGCGACGTTGGGGTTAGCCCGCGGCACCGAGACCGCGCGGAACACCAGACGCTCGGGCATCTCTGGCTGGCCGAACTCCATATTCACGCCGATAGACGACAGATATGTGTCACCGGGGACCACTGGGCGGGCGGCGCGCATGTAGTCTCGCTCGCCTTTTTCTTGTAGCTCGGACTGAGGCGTTGTGCGTGCGCGCCCGTCCGCGCCACGCTCGACCCTGACTATCTCTTTTCCTGAGTCATCCAGCGCGATTACCCTGATCTGCTCGACGCCAGGGGTCTGCTCGAGAGCCGCCGTGAAGACAATAGCGATGTTTCGCTGCACCCTGGCAACTTGGACCGTCCCTTGAGCCTCGCTCTCAGCGCCGAGCTGTTGCAGAGCCGGAAGCGTCGCGAGCAATTCAGCGCGCACCCGCGCTCGGGAAAACACGGCCTCGAATTCGCGCGCTTTGGCGTCACGCGCGGCAAGAAGGCCCTGCGAGTGCTCCAGAAAGATGCGCTCGGTCAG
>JAYODW010000057.1:0-3960 GCA_038116745.1 Gammaproteobacteria bacterium | reverse complement strand
CGCATCAGCAGGCGTCTGAAAAACGAGGTGAAAACATGACAACGTGCCCCCCGGGAAGTACTGCGGACTGTTCATCTCAGCCGAGCGCCTTCTGACAGGCAACGCAGACTGCAATGTCGGGATCAGCGTCGACTCTACGCGCTTTGTTTCTGATCCTGAGCCAGCACTTCCTGCAGCAGGTTTTCTACCCGCTCCTCCAGCTCCGCCTCAGGGTGCTCAAATTTGAGTCCCACCCGGTACATCTGCGCACCACCCTCTCTGACCAGCGCGACATGCACAACCCGCGCGCGAAGCTCGAGAGTGACTGAACCATCGACGCTGCTGAGTGCGATAAGGATCGACTGATGCAGCTCCATGGGATCGGGCAGGGTGAGCATGAGGCCGCCGGAGGAAATGTCCTCCAACGGCGCGCGCAGCTCCGAGGAGTCGTCGTAGGCAACATCAAGACGCTGCACCAGACGCGGCGCGGCGCGCTGCCCGTCGGCGTGCGGTTCTGCTGTCAGGATCTCCAGCACGCGCCGAAAGCGCTGAGCATCCTCCGGACGCATGCTGTCGAAGCGCAGTCCATATTCTGTCATCTCGCCGACAGTCTCAGCACGCACAACAGTCGACAGAACAGGGATTCCGGACTCTTTATCGGCCGGCAGAACCAGCCAGACCCTGTCGTTTCGTTCGGCGAAAGAATCCTGGCTGGTAACCGCAGCGCCCCCCCCAGGAAATGTTGCAGAGCGTTGCCTTTACCGTTCGTTCATCGCGCGGACTAAGCAAAGTAACCGAAGAAGATAAGTTGATCCGGTACTGTCTGCGCTGCTCTATAGAGCCCGCTGCGTCCGTGCCAGCCTGCGTTGGCGCACTGAACGCCGCGAGGTCGACCCGGACGACATTCATCGCGCGCTGCAGGGTATAGCGGACGTACCTCTCAATCAGCCTCGCACTGGCACCATCCTCGCGCTCGAGGTGCTTTTTCGCGCGCAGGAAAGGATCGCTGTCCGGGGCCTCCCGTTGTTTAACCAGACTCGCGGCGAGTAATCGAACTGCCGCAATAAGCTCTTCGCGGCTGGCGTCCGCCAGCGGATCCGTGTCCGCTTCATCAACGGGCGCAGGAACTCCGCTCACCGGCTGCATCTGTTGGATTCCATTTCGCTGATTGAGGGCTGTGCTTCCATCCCGTGCGTCCTTGCTTTTGCAAACCATCACACCTTAACGGGGCCGCGGATCATTCCTGATCCAGGCTCTGCTGCACAAGACCTCCGCTCGAGAGATGTGATCTATTCAGCAGCCCCGGTCCGGCGCCCCGGCGAGCAGGGATTCCATTTTGGGCACAGCCGCGCCGATCAAGTCGCCCATGGCACGGATATTTCCTGCCGTTTCAGGGTCATCGAAATCAAGCAGCGGACTGAACAGGTCAATGCGCGACGCGTTGATCCAGCTGACCACCGCCGGCTCGGTCAGCCAGACCAGCATGTTGCGACTGTTCTGCAGCGCGCAGCGCAGGTAGTCAACGTCCGTGTACGGCAGCGGCACCGGCTCGGTCAGCGCGTTCTTGCGCGCCTCATCGGCGTGGACGTTAGCTTCCACGTTGCCGATAAAGCCACCGCTGTAGACCTGCTGGCACATGCGCACCGTCTGCAGCGTAATGCGGTCGCCATCAAAGACCGGTACCGGGGGCACCCGCGGGAGTCCGTCGGCGGCACAGTCGATGAACACCGCGCCGGGCGGCGTCGGCACCTCGCCGTGCTGCAGCTGCATGCGATCCGTCCCCGCGCTCTCGAGATAGCCCAGGCGCACGACGTTCCGGATCCGGCGCAGCTGCTCAAGCTCGAGCGGGGTGAAGGTGGCGCAGCGCCAGCGGGTGGGCTGCACCGCAGGGTCAAGCTGCATGATCAGCTCGCGCTGAACGAGATGCGCGAAGAAATCCTCGTAGTCCGCGGCAGCCAGCGCGCACTGCAGGATGCCGATAGCGTACTGCGTGATGGGATCACTGAAACGACGTCCAGGATTGACGCAGAAGCGATCAAACATCCACGCGTCTGCCGGCATGATCCAGGTAATGCGCTCGGGCGCCACACCATTGGTGAGAAGAAACAGACAGGCGTCCATTCCGGTTTTGCCCGAGCCCACAATGACGAAATGCGCGTATCCGGCAGCGACGCGCGGCAGTTCGTTCACCGCTACGACGTGCGCGCCTGTTTCTACCGCAAAGCCCGGCGGCCGCTGCGCAGGGACGGTCACCTTGAGATAACCGGCATCAACAGTTTTACGCGCACGCACGGTGACCAGCTCCCCGCTGATCAGGCGCCTGATCTGTCCATCGCCCGCGTACTCGGATGACGGCAGATAGTTCACCCGTCCGGAAGGTAGAAAGCGCCGGCGCATGACGTTATCGAAATACGCCACCACCTCGCTGCCGCTGGCAAGCTCATAGCAGCCCTTGTTGAGGCCCACTTCGTCAACGCGGTAGCCACCCATCTCGGTGGAGTTCACCCCGTAACAGGTCGAAGTCTGGTGCAAGCGCACGAACGGATAGGCATCGTTCCAGTGCCCACCGGGGCGATGCTGGCGATCGACGATGGTGAGCGTTGCATTGGTATGGGTGAGGATCTCATCCGCAAAAGCCATACCCATCCCGCCGGCGCCAATCACCAGGTAGTCGGTCTCAAGAGTCTGTGACATCGGCGGTGTTCTCTACCTGCGGAAGCGCAGTCCGGAACGGTAGCCGCGACGCCTCTGACGGCGCAATCCTCAGCGCAGCACGGGCGTGCGCGGCGCCTGCGCTACGGGCCTGCCTTTAGCCGGCGCTTTGTGCTTTGATCAAAGACCCGGGGGGATCGGAAGAGGCGTTGCACAACACGCATAACGCTCACCGTGGAGCGCAGTCACGGCGCACATCAAACGAGGGAAGACACCATGAATCGCACTCTGGATTTCGGCATGTTCGACTGGCTCGACCGCGGCGCGGGAAACACGGCTGAGCTTTACGAAGCGCGCCTGCAGATGGTCGAGATGGCGGAACGTGCGGGTTTCTACGGCTACCACATGGCCGAACACCATGGCACGCCGCTCGGCATGGCGCCCTCACCCGCCCTGTTCTTCGCTGCGCTGACGCAGCGCACTAAAAACATCCGCTTCGGGCCCATGGCCTACCTGCTGCCGCTCTATCACCCGGTGCGGCTGGCTGAGGAACTGTGCATGCTCGACCATCTGTCCGGCGGTCGCGTGGAGATGGGGGTAGGACGCGGCGTCTCGCCCTATGAGCAGCGCTGCTTCGGCGTTGAGCCAGACGATGCGCGCGAGATTTTCGATGAAACGCTGCAGGTGCTGCGCACCGCGATGACGCATGACGTCATCAACCACGACGGCAAGCACTTTCAGTTTCATGACGTGCCCATGCCGGTGAAACCGCTGCAGCAGCCCTACCCGCCCCTGTGGTACCCCTCGTTTACCGAGTCCGGCACGACCTATGCCGCCGAACAGGGCTACAACTTCATGTGCATCGGCCCGCCGCCGGTGGTTACCGCGCTGACCGCGCTTTACCGCGAGGTCTGGGCGCAGCACAACACTGACCCGGAGCGGCTGAATGGGCACGTGGCCAGTCCGCGGATCGGCGTGATGCGCCAGGTTGTGGTGGCGGAAAGCGACGCCGAAGCGATGGATATCGCGACCCCGGCCTATGCCACTTTCTACGACTCCATCACCGAGCTCTGGCGGCGCCACGGCGACAGCACCTACGACGAGTTTTTCCGCTGGGAAAACTGCCTCGCGGGCGAGACCGTGCTGGTGGGCTCTGTCGACAAAGTGCGGGAGCAGATCCGCGCCCTGGTTGCCGACAGCGGGATTGACTACTTCGTCGGTTCCTTCGCCTGGGGCGGTCTGACGCCGGCGCAGAGCCGGAGCTCTTTCGAGTTGTTTGTCAGGGACATCGTGCCGGCGCTGCGCGCAGCCGCGCACTGAGCACGTTCA
>JAYODW010000056.1:0-26941 GCA_038116745.1 Gammaproteobacteria bacterium | reverse complement strand
TCAGTCGCATCAACTCCAGGTCCGTGTCCGAAACCGGTTGCGGCCGATAGTAGGCTCATCACTTCCCGGCAGTGTTTGCAGCGTGAATACCTTGCGGCCCTGCCGTGCCCCAACGGCGACGCGGTAGGTGATCGACGAAGCCAGGAGCTGATCCATCGGCCAGGCTTCGAGGCCGTAGCCAGCCAGGTAGTTGTTCTCCGCGTCACGTTCCAGCAGTCCCTGGCGGTCGAGGTAGCGGCCGATGCGCTGTGCAAGGGTTTGAGTACGCCCTGCCAACCCTGCGCTGGACGGGGCCCTCACTCAGCGGAAGCGCAGTGAACCGTCTGGAGACTCGGCGTACACACCGTCGAGGAACAGCATGTAAAAGAAGACCTTGAGGTTCAGGGCGCTGCCGAAACGCTGGACCAGTGTGACCGCGCCGGTCTGGGCCGATTTTCGTGAGAACCCCGCTTTCCTAATCAGGTGTGTGGCGATGCAGCGGTAGAAAATCCCGAGCGCACCGCGCCTGCGGTTAAGCTTGTGCGCAGCATCCTCGACCCTGCGTTTTTGTTGCCGGACACGCCGCAGGAAGCAGCCCGGTTTCCCAGAGTCAAATCCGGCGTGGGCTAAGAGCGCAAGATGCCGCAGATCACTGGGATAATGACTTATCCTTGAACAGACTTCTTACCGTTCCTTCGGATTCAGCCGTAACAGCGCGCCGGAGTTGATCATGCATCCGTATCAAACTCTTGATGAACAATTCTTCTGGGCTACCGCCGTTGCGCAGAGAAGTATGTTCGATATTGACAGGCTCTGGGAACCGAAATTCAACATTGGCAAACAAGCCAAGGTGGTGACGTTTGGTTCCTGCTTTGCACAACACATTGGTCAGGCGCTGAGGTCGAGAGGATTTAACTGGCATATCGCCGAACCAGGTCCCGCGGGGCTTAGCCCGCAGAATGCAAAGAAATACAACTACGGTTTGTTCTCCGCTAGAACGGGGAATATTTATACCGTCTCGCTACTAGAGCAATGGGTAAATTGGGCCACTGGAATACGACCCATGCCGAACGAAATATGGCAGCGGGATGGCCGCTTCTATGATCCCTTCCGTCCCAATGTAGAGCCGAACGGGTTCACGTCGGAGAACGAGTTGCTCGCTTCCCGAGAAGCGGTGCTGGAAGCCTTCAAAGAGTGCATCCTCGAGTCAAGGGTCTTCATATTCACGCTGGGCCTGACCGAGAGCTGGATCAACAGCAAAAGTGGCGACGAGTATCCCATGTGCCCGGGAACCGTCGCCGGAGAGTTTGATGGCGTCCGGCACCGGTTCGTAAATCAAACCTTCCCGTTTATTCGAAAAACACTGAGTGAAGTTGTGGTTCGAATCAGGGAACTCAATCCGAAGATCAAATTTCTGCTAACGGTTTCCCCCGTACCGCTGACCGCCACCATGTCGGGACGACACGTACTCGTTGCCACGATGGAATCCAAGTCGATACTCAGGGCTGTGGCAGGCTCTATCCGGGACGAGTTTAAAGACGTTGACTATTTCCCATCGTACGAAATCATCAACGCGCCCCCTTTTAAGGGTGCCTTTTTCGAGCCCAACCAACGAAATGTCAATCATGTGGGCGTCGCTCATGTGATGAACATGTTTTTTACCTGCTTGGAGACCACGTTTTCGCATGAGGCTTCTCAGGTGAAGCCCTCACCTGGGTTAGCCACATCTAGATCGCATCAGCACCTTGCGAAAATATCGACGCCCGGGGGCGGCCAGGAGAATCAACCTGCAAACCCCGAAAACGATGTAGTTTGCGAAGAAGCCATCCTCGAAGCATTTTCAGAAAAAGAGTCGCTATGAAACTGGCCGTTATCGGAAACAGTCATGCCGCATGCTTCAAAACAGCTTGGGATGAGCTTTTGCTGTCGCACCTTGGTATCGAACCCATTTTTTTTGCGTCACCAGGTGAAAGACTCAGAACTCTGCAGATTGAAGGCGATTCGATCACCACGAGCAACGAGCAAGCTGCGCAGGATATTCGCTTTACTAGTGGTGGCTTGTCGTCGATACGGGTCGAAGAATACGACTGCTTTCTCATGATCGGGCTTGGTTATAGGACCCCGATTCTCGATCGTCGCCTATCACGCGCTGTAAGCGCTTTGGCCGTCGAAGATTGCGTCACGAATTCCTTATGCTTCCACGTACTGTCGCTCGTCAGGGAACTGGCGGGGACAAAAATTGCCGTGGCATGTCAACCTTATCCGACCAGTCAGACGATAGCACCCCCCCTATTGCCCGCAGAGGAGGTGACGCAGATCGCCAACCGAAAATTCAAAGATCGCAATGTGACTTTTTATCACTGTCCATCCGAATGCCTGATGGACAACGGCTACTCAATAAAACAGGACTTCCTAGTGGGGGCTCCGAGGCTGGCACATAACCAGAGAAAGCTATCGAGAACATTTGATGGGGTGCGAAACTTCGTCCACATGAATACCCAATACGGCAAGCTTTTCTGGGAGAAAATTCTGACCGAAATCGACCTTTAGAAGGCAGCGACGACGCTCTCCCTCTCCCGACGTCGAAGGTGAGCAGAAGTGGATCGCTTTATGGGACAGCTTTTCCGGTTTGACACGTGATGTTCTGCCGGGTTGTCAAACCAGCTGAGATGGCAGCGCGTTGAAGTGCTCGGTGTCGGGTGTCTGCCCGTCAATCGACGAGTGCGGACGCCGGGTGTTGTAGAGCAGGATGTATCGATGCAGCGCCCGCGGAGCTTCGGAAACCGACTCGTAGGCGTGCAGCTAGACCTCTTCGTAGTTGATTGCTTTCCATGGCCGCTCGACGAAAACGTTGTTCCGCCAGCAGCCCTTGCCGTCCATGCTGATGCGGATGTCATGCGACTTGAGCAGGCTGGCGAACTCGAAGCTGGCGAATTGGCAGCCCTGATCCGTGTTGAAAATCTCGGGCCGCCCGTTGCGGGCGATGGCTTCTTCGACCGGCTCGACACAGGAATCCGTCGTCACGTTGTTCGCACATAGGATGCACAAACCGCCTTTTTTTGGCGACTCGACAGCGCATTCCTACCTGACCTGCGTCGGCACCTACCATCGGAAAGCCGCGCCGGCTCGTCCATCAACCCGAAGATCGGCATTACGCTCCTGAATCCTCCCCGGAGAAGACCTCGCCGCCGCATTGCCCCCCTATGCCCGCCGGCTTCTCGGACAGACAACGCCGTTGCCGCGTCACGGACACCACGGTCCAATTCGCGGGGTCCTGCGCGCCCTGCATTATCAGGTACAGCATCCGCAAGGAAAGCTGGTGCGAGTCGTAGCGGGCGAGGTATTTGATGTCACTGTGGACTTGCGGCGCTCGTCGCCGGCTTTCGGGCAATGGGTCGGTTTCACGCTTTCGTCTGATAATCGACGTCTAGCCCGGATCCCGCCGGGTTTCGCTCACAGGTTCCTTGTGACCTCAAGCTCGGCGGAGCTTTAGCACAAGACCACGAACTATTACTTTCCTGAGTTCGAGCGCAGTCTGCTGTGGAGCGATCCGGCCGTTGGAATTCAATGGCCTCTCGTGGTCGAGCCGTAGTCGGCGGAAAAGGACGCAGAGGTGTTTAAGCTTGAGCACTCGGACTTTTTTAGTTAGGCAGGGAGCTAGCTGCTTGGGCCGTCGGAGAAGGCTGACTGCGAAGTTTGGTTCCCAGGCCTCTCAATTGAGAGCAAACATCCCACGAACCGGATCAGCTAACCGGCCGGCACTACCGCCTTGCCTGTGCCAATAAGCCTCCACCCAACTCCGACGTCAGCCAGTCAATTTCCGCCCGGTACGCGGGCGAGCAGCAAATGGTCATTTGCCGCCAAGCCTGAATAACTCTAACCGACTCGAACCATCAGTCCAGGTAATCACTGCAGGACACAACTTCGATACCCGTAGCCCCTCGATAACAAACTTCGCATGCGAAGAGTGCGGATGGTCGGGCAGCTCGCGGTGCACGTTGGGTGAAGGCAGCCAGCCCGGCATAACCTCGCCATCAGCATCTTCTATTTGAATAGTCCCTTTGGGCGGGCCTGACTTCGGGATGACGATCCCCGCAACCCGCGAGACAGCGCCAGTTTCGTCCAGCAACGAAGGCTGTTCAATGAGCTTTACTCGGTCGAAAGCCGGATGGTCTTTCGCGAGGGCTGTGACCTTCAGGTCCGTGATCCGAATCTGCGGGTCTATTGCTGCAGTCTCCGCCTGCCATGCAGACAAGACTGCGTCAAATGAATATCGAGTGAAGAGATCGTAGTCCCGCTTATAAAACCCGTGCAGCTTGTCCAGCGAACGGCGACTCAGCGCCCCGAGCGACATCTTCGGGCCTCCATCCTGCCTTCGGCCTGGCAGGAGCTCTTTCCGATGGATCCCTTGGGCCTGCCAATGCTGCCGAAGGTCGTCAGTCAGCTGCGTTGTCTCAGTGATATCGTAGATATGATCATAGATTCCTAACGCCGCGCCTATGTGACTCGACATAGGTTCGGTGTGGTGCGCAATTGACTGGTCCACGCTTCGATACGTTTCAAGGTGCTCGACGAAGTAATCGATGCGGGGACGCGTGCGCAAGGCCCGTGAGCGCCATAGCTTGGGGTGCCGGATTGAGGAAAGCTCATCGTGATGGACAACGCGGTTGCGATACGCGCTGATGAGGCGCACCACAGGGTCGCGCGTGATCGCAAACGAGAAGTAGCCATCTGGTTTATGGAACCCGGCCAGGCTTACGTTTTCGACTGCAGGCGCCAATTGCGGGCCTTTGAAAATCGCCTGGATAGCGTTGCCTTGCCACTCAAAAGGCGCGTCCAGGAGTAGCTCGTAAAACCAGGCAAAAAGCGCTGTAGATGCGAGCTTTGGGGTGTCCTGGTAGCAAACCTTCAGGGGATGGATGACGATCAAGGCTTTTCCCACTCCGTCGGACTAAGACGTAGGCTCTAACTTAGAGAAGTCTCATTCGAGGCAGGATTCAAAGCCTGACACCTAGCGGCGGGCGCGGTTTCTAGCTGGGTAAGGAACTAAAGACCCCAGAACATTGGCTTGTCTCTTGCCGCCCTAAGCACGTGAAGCGGGCTGCACACGCCGCCTCGGCCCGCGACGCGCACTGCGGAATCGCTAGCGCGTCATGGTTTTTAATCGTTCCAGTTGCCCCGCTGAGCGGGACAATCGGGCACCCTGAAGTGCCAGAGTTCTCCTATCGCTCTCCCTACTGCGCGCTGGGTGCCGTCATGCCAATACCGTTCACAACCTGCGGCGTATTAGTGGGGACTTCTGGTAAGTCCAGAACCACGTCTGTGTCCAGTGAGACCGCTGTGAGAATGACGGAGAGAACGCGGTTTGCACCGACATCATCCGCTATCAGACATCGGGCCGTACCAGAAAAGCGATCCTCGCCGGTGCCTGGGACGAACTTGACGAAAACCTCTCCAGTCGCGGACCGCGGCGTGAGAGTTGTAATCTTCACGGTGTACCACGCTGCTTGGACGTTGGCACTGAACATCAACGTCGAGAGGAGCGCTGTCGATAGAAGCGTTTTGATTGAATATTTATGTTGCTTTAGTGTCATGGGTGGGGTCCTGCTTGACCTGCAAATTGTTGCGAAAAAGTATGGAGCACCTGCAGGTCGAGGGCAAGACCCATTCTCGGTCGTCGCAGCATGTCTCGAACAATTCTTTGACGTTAAACATTAAACCTGCTCGGACCGGCCCAGGCTAAAGGCAATTCAGCCGCATTACCCCCCCGGTGTTTGTCATACGCGTCAATCCAACAGCGCCTCTTTCGACGCTTCGTAGCGCTCGATGGCGCGCTCCCGCTGTTCTTGCCGGACCCCTGGACCTTCAGCGCTTGGTGGCGTCAATTCTGTCTCGGGCGCGGGACTGTCCGTGCGGTCGAGATAGTCGAGCAAGGCGCTGTCGACCTCTTCCCGGCGCAGACCTCTCTCGGAACCAATAGGTAGCGTCAATTCCACTGACTCGTCGAACCGGTGTTCCCGATAAACCGCCAGCGCTTTCTGCAATTCTGCTCGGCGAACACCCGGCCCAGCCTCACTGGGTGCGGTCAGCTCATCACTCTCTGACCGCGCGGCTTTCAGCGCTTCGTACCTCTGCAGCGCGAGGTCAACCTCTGCTCGGCTGATCCCGGGCCCGTCCGCGGACGGGGGCGTCATTTCATCATCCGGCTTGGTGTGTTTCTTCCGCTCTTCATAGTCCGCCAGTGCGCGGAGCACTAACCGGCGTTCTTCGTCGTCACTCCCTCTGCCAGCGCGAGCGGTTGTTGGGGCGCTCAACACCAGCACTTCCACATTCCCAGTCCCCGTCTTAGAACTGATGACATAGTTAGTTAACCCGAGATCGGCGATAAGGGACTCTGCGCTTTCGACGGGTAATTCGGACGACCACGCATCTAGCGTGCTGATTACCTCGGGGGCACCTTTCAAAATAACCGTCTGACCGGCGGTCGTTCGAAACATCTGACTATGTTGGGGAGCCTGTTCTCCGTCGTCGGCGACCGAAACCGTCGAGCCGGAAAGCAGTATTACGGCGAAGATCCAGTCAATCGGGAAAAATCTATTAGCTTGTGTGCTCCGTCTTTTTGACTCGTCAGCCTGATTGAACCGCGCGGTTTTTTTTTCGGGAGCAGGACCGCGCATTGTAGTGCGGGTATTGTCCATAAAGGCGTTTTGCATGTGCGCACTTATCTGGCGGAACTGACGTCCTTTCATTGCGCAACTATTCACAGCTGAAATCGCCCGAGCCCTAATCAGATCCCAAGCACCACGCCAGCCGTCACCGCCAGCTGAAAAATAATCTGCGACCAATCCTTGATGATTTGCCGAGACTTCACATCGATCTTCGGCAGTACCAGGATCTGGTCGCCCATTCGAACATCGACCGGCATCACGGCACGCTTAAAGATGTTGCGACTTTGCGCACCGTTCACCTCTTCGAAGCTACCATCACGGTGCGCCAAGACGACCCTCGCAGTCTGGGCATTCTGCGTATATCCCCCTGCGCGCTCGATGTAGTCATTCAGCGAAAGGTCATCCTCATAGCCAACCGCATTAGGGAAAAGAACTTCCCCGTTGATGAGCACGAGCCCATCTTTCGCGGGCACGCGAATGATGTCGCCGTTTTCCAGCAGCAGATCGTCTCGTGCTTCGGTCCGGGCGATGACTACCTGTCCGCTGGGTTCGATGGCTTTGGCACGTTCAACCCACTGTAGCAGCAAGGCTGCTTCCTCTCTTCGAAGATCCGCTTCGTCATTCGTCGACGAACGAGCCGTCAGGGCCGCAGCCTCGAGGCTTCGCAGAGAAACGTCCAGACTTTCTTTTTGCCGGTCGCGCACGCTTGCTCTGAAAAGCTGAATACTGTCGGTATCAGACCGCTCTGAGTATTCGATTTTTTGCAGGACCGCGCCTAAACGCGATCCGTAGGGCAGAACGTACTCTTTTGCGCTTTCGTGCTCTCCTTCAACTCGGACGGTGATCGTTCCGGGTTTTTTGTCGGCCGTGAACTCCAGCTCATCCCCGTTGCTTAGGATCACGTCTGCGCCCTCGCTAAGGGCGTAGTACTCAATGTTTTTGACGATGCCGGTGTTCCGCACCACGCGCACATGGGTTGCAGCAGCCTGCGGCTTTGCAAGATCCGCGACTTCAGTCACCGTCAAAGGCACGCCTTTATATTCAAAACGGTTAGTGTTTTCGGCCAGCCCGCCAACCTTAATCGTGTTCCCGCGAGGGCCAACGAAAATCACATCACCATCCGCGAGCTGGATCAGGGGCATAGTCCCCTTCAGAAGAAAATCGTAGAGGTTAACCGTCGCGCGGATCTCACTACCGCGTTTGACCTGCACGTCCAGGAAAGAACCTCTCTCCGTATCGATGCCGCCAGCCTGGTCCATATAGTGCAGCAGACTGTCCATGCTGGTGCCGCTGTAGAGACCCGGACGGTTAACGAAGCCACCGACGAACACCCGAACTGGCTGTGCCGCGGCCAAAGCTGCGTAACTGAAAACATTGGATTTAAAAACGCCGGTGATCGCTGAGGAAACCAGGCGCTCAAGAGCCTCGTTACGCACGCCCATCACTCGCACAGGTCCCGCGTGCGGGATGAAGATATTGCCTTTGGGATCGACCGTCAGGACCTCCTCATACTCGAACGCACCCCACAAACGCACGTGCACCTGGTCGCCGACCGTAATCAGGTAGTCGGCGTTGAACTGTGTCGCGCCCTGCCGGGCGAACGCACCGGTGAACAGATTCGCGCCGAAGACATCACTGTTGACGTTGGTGTGGTAATCGAAAAGCTGCGGGGACGCGACTTCAATCGCGGGCGCCTGATCTGGTTTGGCTGCTCTGACCGCGGGCGCCGGTAACGGCGACGCGTTTCTAGCAGGTGCCTGGCGATCGAACGCCTTGAAAATACCCACAGCCTGCGCGGCGGCGCCGACGGTCCACAGCAGCGCGCTCACGAAAAGCATTAATCGAAATCCTGAAATTTTCGATCCGTGCATCACATCAATCCTTATGGTCACGCACGATTGCGGCGAGCATATGAATGACTCCTGCAAGCAGCATGGTGACCAGTATAAATACGACTGTGTTGTAGAAGCGTCTGGGCTCGAGCGGATACTCCGGCATCGTCGGCGTCTGGATCACGGAAACCTTTTTAATCATCCGCGTTGCCTCAACCCGCCCTTTTTCGAGTGCTATGAGCGCGGTTCGATAAACTTCCTCCGCAAACTCGGCGTCACGCTCGAGTCTCTCGTAGCGCTCAACCACCCGATTCAGTGTCTCACCTTCCATAGCCGTAAGCTTTATATTCTCCTGCTTGATCTGCTTCTCGATTGCTTGGATCTGCTGAGTGAGCTGGATGATGTTCGGGTGGTCTTCCACCAGGTAGGCCTCAAGTGCGCTGCGCTCTGCCTCCAGTCGAGCCCGTTCGGCTTCGAACTGAGCAATCGTCTTCACCACGCTCTCGGAGGTTGCCTGCGGTGCCACCAGGCCCTCTTCGTTCTGATAGGTCAGCACGGCGTCCCTCGCGTCCAGCATTCGCTCGTTGCGCTCATCTACCTGGCGCTCGAGAAACTCGACCTGCTCACGGGCCAGGTGATGAACCATGCGATTCATGAACGCCTCACCCTCAGCCACCAGTAGCTTGGCCACTGCGTTGGCAGTCTCGGCATCGTAGGCCTGTGCGTGGATCACTAGCACGCCGGAGAACTCATCAAATTCGACGCTCGTCCGCTTGAGATAGTGTCGATGGAACCATTCAATTTCGGCATCTTCAAACCACATGCGCGACAGCAGGTCGGCGTCATCATTGCTGTAGTGCGCGCGCAGGTTGAGCACCCGATCGAGCGCTTCGAGGACGTCGACAGACAGTAAATAATCGCGGAGCAAAACCTGGTCGGCGCGATTGCCGTCCCCCATTCCGGCCAGCAGGCTGGAGAAATCCATTGATTGCCCGCTCGAGAGGTCGGTCCGCTGAATAATCACGCGCGCCTCGGAGACGAAGCGATCGGAAGCGATCCCCAGCCAGTAGACCGTTGCCAACAGGCACGCGAGCAGAGAGGCGCCCAGCACGCGCTCTCGCACCAGGGTCGGGGCCATTTCACGATGTAGCCAGTCATAAAAACGGGAGGAAAGCCGCCCAAACTGACTGTGCTTAATTTCGTCGATCACGCCGGATGCCTATCGTTCGCTGTTGTACGCAGACAAAGCGTCATCGATGTCGTCGAACCAGTGCGCTGATTGGTTCTTAATATAGACACCAGCCGAACAGAACTCTTTCAGCGTGCCTTCATCATGCGACACCATGATGATGCTCGAACTCCTGAGGAGATCCTTAAACGCCTCGCGGGCTTTTCGTTTAAAACGCTTGTCGCCGACTGCCGTAATCTCGTCGCTGATGTAAACATCGAAGTTGAACACCAGCGACAGTCCGAACTGCAATCGGGACTTCATACCCGATGAATAAGTCTTAACGGGCCGGTCGAACGCGTTACCCAGCTCCGCAAATTCCTGGACGTTCTCAATCAGCGCGGGAATGTCCTCCTCTCGCCCGTGGACTCTGCAAACAAACTTCGCATTCTGGCGCCCCGTCAGCGAACCCTGCAGCCCCGCGCCGAGCCCCATCGGCCAGGAAACCGAGCAGTCCCGCACCACCCTTCCGCGATTGGGGCGGTCGACACCACCTACCACCCGCAGCAGAGTGGATTTCCCGGCGCCGTTCGGCCCGACAACCCCCACGCTGACTCCCGACGGGATCTGAAAGCTCACGTCGCGAAGCACCCAGTCGCCGGGCCCATGCAGCGTCATGTAGCGCTTGGAGATGCTTTCGACGGAAATCACGCCGCAATCAACCTGTCTTCGTAGCGGGCGTGTAGCGCAAGCCCCAGAAACACTAACACCAGGGAAAAGAAGTACATGTAGCTGATATCGAGTTCCGGCACGGCGTAATAGCTTGCGCTATAGGCTGCTCGGACCTCTTCAATGCCGTGCGCGATGGGGTTCAGGAGAAGCCAGTCCCGATACGGCTGGACCAGCGCACTAATTGGGAAGATTACCCCGGAGACGATCATCAGGGGAAATGTGAGCAGCCTGATTAGCCGAGCCAGTTCGGGCAACAGGTCAGAACAGACTGAGAGCATTAGTCCCCAACCCAGTCCTAAGACCCAGAGCCCGACCACGGCACCGATAATCCGGAGCGGCTCGCTCGGCACCGCCATTTTTCCGGCCAGCGCCATACCTGACGTCAGCAGGCCGCAAATTAGCACCAGTAGAAATCCCTCCAACACACCCCGAACCAGTACAGGATCCACGGGCTTCACCTGTCGGTAAGCAAAAAGTGCCTTGTTCGCGGATAGGGCGTTTGAAGTTTGCGCGGAGGTACGGGAGAACATAAAGAACGCCAAGAAACCAAGCATCAGCCAGACCATGGTGTCCATGCCGCCGACATGGCGCATGCGTATAACCGCGAAAATAAACATGATGATTGTCACCTGGAACACCGGCTCAGCCAGGAGCCAGAACCATGCCCCACGCGCGCCGAACAGCCGCGTCAGCGCCTCCCGAAGAAACAGCGCTTTCCAGACGGAAAAGGTTACCAGTAACGCGCTTCGTTGCATGTCAAGGCAAAAGCTCTCACTTCCGTTCGCTTCGAGAAACTAGTAGCTCACGCGCGAGTTGCGCGGATCGGTTTAAATCCCGCTCGATTATCAGTGATAAGAACGGTCGCTGCCAATCTAAACAGACATTTAGGTCTGGATTCGCAGATAAACTGTAGGTTTCATCCGCATACTTGAGCGATTAAAGCCGATCTGTGTCTCGCTCGCTCAACGAAAGCGCCTGTAGCGCGATGTCTCTGGGCTGCTTGGCACAAATTCTGCTCCCGGCTTTACGGAGAAAATGACCCCTCGGTCGCGGCCGCGGAGATACGCAAGGGATTGACATCCGCCTGGGAGCTTCGCCCGACGACGTAAATCGTTCAGGAATCCCTTCGGCGCCCCAGCCTCCCAAGGATGAGGGGTAGCTCGCGCCTGGGGCGTTTTAGGACACGTGAACAATGAAAACAGCTAGATAAGCCATTGATTAAACAGTCTAGTCGCACCAGAATGGGCCGCCTCACGCACTATTGCGGTTCGTGCAGTGCCTGCTCCGGGTTCACCTAAGAGAAAGCGACACTCCTGCTGCCATGGAATGCCCCAGCCAGAAATGCTCAATTGCCGCGCCTAGCGGCTCTGAGTCGCCAAGATAATTCATGAGCTCAGTCGCAGTTATAGGGCTAGCCTACCGTTTTCCGGGCATGGTGGATTCGGCCGGAGCGCTCTGGGACGCGCTGATCAACCGCCGCGATTTGATTGAAAACATCCCAGCCGATCGCTGGGCGACAGAGCGCTACCAACACCCAACGCCGGCAACGCCAGGACGCGCCAGAACGTACTCCGCCGGCGTGCTGCACGATCTGTTCAGCCATGACACGGCTTTCTTTGGCCTCTCTCCGCGTGAAGCCACGGCTTTGGACCCTCAGCAACGCCTGATGCTGACGCTGGCCTGGGAAGCCTTCGAGGACGCCGGCATCCCGCCAAGCAGCCTCGCCGGTAGCGATACGTCGGTGCACATTGGAATCTCCGGCCTCGACCATGGCATGCGAGTACTGGACGACCTGGCAGGTATGACTGCGCATACCATGACCGGCAACACGATGAGCATTGCCGCCAACAGGCTCTCCTATTTTTTCGACCTGCATGGCGCCTCGCTAGCCGTGGATACCGCCTGCTCGTCTTCACTCGCTGCGCTGCATCTTGGTTGCGAAGGACTGCGGCATGGCAGTGCACAAGTCGCGCTGGTCGGCGGGGTCAATGTGCTGTTGCACCCCTACCCTTTCGTCGGCTTTTCGCAGGCGAACATGCTCTCACCGCGGGGCCGTTGCCACAGTTTCGACGCCGCTGCGGACGGCTATGTCCGCTCCGAGGGCGCGGCCATCGCTGTCCTGAAACGACTCGAGGACGCGGAGCGGGACGGCGACGCTATCCATGCCGTCATTCGCGCCAGCGGTGTTAATGCTGACGGTCACCGCAAGAATGGCCTCACCATCCCGAGCCGTGAGGGCCAGATAGAACTGATGCAGGGCGTGCTGGAGCGCGCCGGGCTGTCGGCAGGTGAGATCGATTTCGCGGAGGCACACGGCACTGGGACGCCAGTCGGTGACCCCATCGAATGCAGTGCGATTGGCGAAGTCTACGGACGCAATCGCGACAGACCGCTTCCCATCGGCTCGGTGAAAAGTAACCTGGGGCATCTTGAGTGCGCATCCGGCATGGCGGGACTGGCGAAAGCTATCCTCGCGCTGCAGCACCGAAAACTACCTCCCAGCATTCACTTCGACAAACCGAACCCTGAGATCGACTTCGACGGCCTTGGCCTGGTAGTTGCGCGAGACGAAGTCGAACTGAGCGCAGTCGCTCGTCCGCTGCGCGCAGTCGTGAATTCGTTCGGTTTTGGCGGCCTGAATGCCAGCGTGCTGCTGGAGTCTTGGTCTAAACGACAGCTCGTTACGAAGAAACCGTCGCGCTGCCAGCCTCCGCTGCTGCTTTCGGCAGCCAGTGAAACGGCTCTCAAAGCGCTCGCAGATCGCTATGCCCTGCTGCTGGAGAGATCACCGCCGGAGAATTTCTACGACATCGCCTGGGGAGCTGCTCACGGACGTGACGCCCTCGGACATCGTCTCCTGCTGAGACCTAGCCAGGAACAAGGACCGGCAGAAGCGCTGAGCTTGTTTGCTCGTGGGGAAACCGCACCCGCTGTCTGTACCGAGAAGGCCACAGGACCGCTCGGTCTTACAGCTTTCATATTCTCTGGGAACGGCGCTCAGTACTGGGGCATGGGACGGCGCCTGCTTGAACAGAGCCCGCGCTTCCGGGAAATCCTGCAGGCGTTGGATCCCCAGATCGCGGCGCTTGCCGGTTTTTCCGTCCTTGAAGAGCTTGCCGCAGCACAGGAGAACTCCAGACTTGACGACACCGCGGTCGCCCAGCCCGCCCTGTTTGCCATGCAGGTTGGCCTGACCACTCTCCTGAACGACGCAGGTGTGCATCCGGACGCATGCACAGGACACAGCGTCGGCGAGATAGCGGCGGCCTGGTGCTCAGGGGCGCTCACGCTCGACCAGGCGATAAGGGTCATCGTCGCCAGAAGCCAGGCGCAGAGTCTTACGCGTGGCAGTGGGCGCATGCTGGCCGCCAGGCTCGGTGCTGAAGCCGCACGGGCGCTGATTGATGAGGGCCAACTTGACGTCGAGGTTGCGGCAATCAACAGCCCCGGCGACGTCACGCTCGCGGGCCCTCTGGAAGAACTCGAAAAGCTCCAGAAATTGCTC
The DNA here is from genome assembly GCA_038116745.1 of Gammaproteobacteria bacterium. GTDB lineage: Bacteria > Pseudomonadota > Gammaproteobacteria > JAYODW01. The sequence goes on along the minus strand of JAYODW010000056.1, from coordinate 13,057 downwards.
GACCGTCAGGGCACTTTGAACACTCTGCTTGACCTCGACTACGCCTTTCATAGCCATGCGATGGACGGTCTGCGCGATGAACTTGTGGACGTTCTAGCCGGACTAACGCCCAGCGCGCCTGGAAAGCTATTCGTGTCGACAGTGTCGGGGACAAAGTTACCCGGCACCGAACTCACCAGTGAGTACTGGTGGGACAACATTCGCAAGCCAGTCCGCTTCGACGCTGCCGTCCGAACCCTGGCTGATTCCGGAGCGCGACTTTTCATCGAAGTCACACCGCACGCCATTCTGCAGCGGTTCATCGGCGATAACCTGCGCGCCTGCGACGTGAGGGGGCAGGTTCTCGCGACTTCGAGGCGGGATAGCGACGACCTGACTCAGGTCGAGACCATTGCATCTAAAGCGCTTCTTTTCGGCGCGCCGCAGAGCCTCAGTCAATTCTTCCCTGTTGAGGGGGCGCCGGTAAAACTCCCGCACTACCCGTGGGAAAGAACCGAGCAGCGGCAAACACCGACCAGCGAGTCCGCCGGGGTCATTCAACGCGAACGAATCCATCCGCTCCTTGGCTGGACCCGGGGCGACGAGGGTTGCGCCTGGGAAAACACTATCGACAGCGGAGACTGCGGGTTCATCGCAGACCATCGGATAGGCGGCGGCATCGTTTTCCCAGCCGCAGGCTTCATAGAACTGGCGCTTGCCGCAGCGCGCGAGCGCTTTGCTGACGAAGGCTACGAACTCGAAGAACTGGAAATTCGTACCGCACTCCTGCTGAACGAGCACGAGGCGCGCACGCTTCGCTTCGATCTGGATGACGGTGATGGACGTTTCCGGGTACGAAGCAGAGTGCGGCTTTCTGACGATCCATGGATGACGCATGCAGAGGGGCGTGTACTTCGGTCTGCCGGCGCCAGGCTCGAGATGCAACACATCCCAGCAGCTCAAGGTCAAACTACCAACGAGTTCCCCTGCACAATAGAGGCAGCAGAGCACTATGCGCTCGCCCAGAGCGTTGGCCTTGATTACGGCCCAGCTTTTCGGGGGCTATCTCGCTACGACCTGACGGGCCACAGGGTCCACGGGGAGATCACAATCACGCCGGAAATAGCGGGTGAGCTGCAAACGCACGTGCTTCACCCGGCAATCGTCGATCTCGCCTTCCAGTCCCTCGTGGGGTGCTTCAGAGAAAACATCTCTCGAGCACAGGGCACCGCCATGCTGCCGATCAAAGCCGGCCGTGTGCGCCTCCACAGCCATCACACTCCCGTCAGTTTCACCGGGGAGGTGCGCTATGCGACAGCGCGGACAGCGGTAGCCGACTTCACTTTCCAGGACGCCGCGGGCTGCCCGATCGCGACCTTTGAAGGCTGTCGTTTTCGCGCCGTGACCCTCAACCGCGCGGAATCCAGTAAACCGGCCATATGGTCAAGCGTCCTCCGCCCGCGGCCAAGGCGATGCGCCACGCACCGCCCACTTCAAGTCGCGTCCGAATCCCTCCTGGCTGTGGCCAGAGCTTCCCTCGCCGACGACCCTGTGACAACTACAAAGAGCCGCGGATGGCAAAGTGCGCAACCCTTGCTTGAGGCGTTCGTGCTGACCCTGTCCCAAGAAGCCTTCCCAACGGTTTTCACGGTCAACGCGCAGCGTGGAGACGTCGACGGCGTGCCGCCGTACCCGCCAGATTGCATGGAGGTACCAGAGACACCGCTGGTTCGATGGCTGGTGCAGAAGCTCATTGATGAAGGCATTGCTATCGACGATGGCAGCTTTTACCGCCTCGTGCGGGACGACTCCCTTCCAGCAGCATCGGTCCTGTGGCGCTTACTGCTCGATGACTATCCCACACTGCAGCCGCTGCTGAGCGTCCTCGCCTCAACTCGCATCGCGCTTAGAGAGCTCCTGTGTGGCGCGCTTAGCCCAGAATCTTACGCCGAGCAGATCGCCGCGCACGCGCAACTCGGGGAACTGCACGCGCTCCCGATGCTGACCGGCGGCACTGAAAGAGCGCTAGGCGCCATCGTTGGCGAGCTACGCCAGTCGTTCCAGCCGGGACAGGTGTTCCGCGTGCTGGAGCTGAGCGGATATCCCTCAACACTGGCGGAACAGCTCCAGCCTCTCATATCAACGCACCAGGTTCATTTTGCGCACGCAGCTGTCAATGAAACTGCGCACCATCGGAATTTTTCGCACGAAAACTTCAGCACTTACCGTTTTGATGACACTGCGTGTCAGCTGCAACCGGCGCTTGGCGAGCTAGAGAAATTTGATTTGATCTGCCTCAATCACTCTTTGCATTCAATGGCGGATCCAGCGGGGACGCTTGCTGCTATGCGCGACCGTCTGCGGAGTGGCGGTCGGGTTCTTATAGCGGAGCGCCACACGGACGCAGCTTCTGACCTGATCCATGGAGCCGCCGACCTGTGGTGGCGTGACGCAAACGATCGCATCGAATCGAGCCTGGCGCCGCCGGACGCCTGGTCCGCCTTATTGAAGAACGTTCTATTCGAGGACATCGCTGTCATCCAGCCGGAAAGCTTTGATGGCATAGCAGCCGGGCCGTACCTCCTGACGGCCGTCCCAGAAAACACCTCTGGCGAGCGAGAAACAGCTCATGAGACAGCCTCCTGGATATTTGTCACGCCGGACAAGGACACGGCACTGGATTCCGCCAACGCGCTCGCCGACGAGCTCAGGGTTTACAACCAGAAGTGCGTGGTTCTTCCAGCTCATGGACGCAACCTGGAGGAAATTGTTGTCTCTCTGCAGCAGCAGCCCGAAGCGCTCGAGGCTGCGGACCACATCGTCTTCCTCGCGGCTCTCGCAAGGGAAGATGACAATGATGAGACTCACGTAGCGCCGCGGGCACTCGCACTCAACAATACCGCCCTGGCAATCGCCAGGACCCAGCGTGGACGCGCTGCCGGCGTGGCACGTCTCTGGGTAGTGACTTCAGGAGGCTGCGCAGCAGACGCCAACAGCGCTGTGGAGCACCAGCCGGAACAGGGCGCTTTGTGGAGCTTCTGTCGGGTCCTCGGCAATGAGCGTCCGGAGCATGATTTAACCCTCGTAGACGTCACAGCGGGCTTGAATGCGGCCGGCGACGCGATTCCCGCTCTGGTTGACGAACTGCTCACACCTGATGAAGAGCGGGAAATCGTCCTCGGCGCCGAGGGCCGCTCGGCGGTTCGCATAGAGCCGCAACAAGATGCGAACAGCTCGAACGCCTCTGGCGGCAAAACATCGGAACCGGAGACAAACGCCGATTTCCAACTCGACTTCTCTCAGGCGGGGAGCCTGGACAACCTGCGCTGGAGCCGAGCCGAGTTAAGGGCTCTCGGTCCAAAAGATGTTGAAGTAGATGTCTCAGCAGCAGGTCTCAACTTTCGTGACGTGATGCAGGTCATGGGCTTGGTCCCTGACGAGATGCTCGAGGGTGGTTTCTCCGGCCCGTCTCTCGGCCTGGAGCTGGCCGGCACCGTGACCACTGTCGGTAGCGAAATCAGTCACCTGGCCCAAGGCGATCGGGTCATGGGTTTCGCGTCAGGGTGTTTCGCCAATCGCGTGATCACCAATGAAAACGCTCTGATTCCAATCCCAGGCGACTGGTCATTTGCCGAAGCTGCGACAGTGCCAACAGTTTTTCTTACCGCGTATTACGCCCTGGTGCATCTCGCTAGGCTGCGGCAAGGCGAACGGGTGCTTATCCATGCCGCCGCTGGCGGCGTCGGGCTCGCGGCAATACAGATCGCTCAGCACCTTGAGGCTGAGGTCTTCGTGACAGCCGGCACCCCAGAAAAACGCGCCTTTCTGGAAATGCTTGGCATCGAACACATATTCGATTCGCGAACACTGGAGTTTGCCGACGAAATCCTGGCTGCGACCAGCGGTGAAGGCGTGGACGTCGTTTTGAACAGCCTGTCGGGAGAAGCGATCAACGCCAACCTTCGAATACTGCGTCGATTCGGACGCTTCCTCGAGCTTGGCAAGCGGGACTACGCGGAAAATACACGGATCGGTCTGCGCCCGTTGCGCCACAACATAAGCTACTTCGGTATCGATGCAGACCAGCTTTTAGTCGATCAACCGGAGCTTGCCAGCCAACTGCTGGTCGACGTGATGGCGCTTTTTGCTGACGGCACGCTGACCCCTTTGCCGCTCCGCACTTTCGCCGCGCGACATGCAGTGGAAGCTTTCCGCTACGCGCAGCAAGCGCGCCATGTCGGAAAAATTGTGCTGACGCTTGACCCGCCGCCAGCCCTGGAGCACACCCGCGAACCTGTCAAAACCCTCGGTCTCCGCAGTGACCGTAGCTACCTCGTGACCGGTGGCACGACCGGTTTTGGGCTGAAAGCCGCGCGCTGGCTCGCATCCCGAGGGGCGCGGAATCTGGTGCTGATTGGTCGGCGTGGCAGCGCCACCCCAGGACTGACTGAGGCGCTGGAACGCCTTCGATTGCAGAACGTGAACACTTTCGTCACCGCAGCTGATGTCAGCGATCGGCAGGCGATGAGCCAGGCCCTAGAAAGCGCCATGGCCGAGCTACCGCCTCTGGCCGGCGTTGTCCATGCCGCCGCGGTATATGACGATGCGCCGACGTCCGAGCTAGACACCCAAAGAATGCGGGCGGTGCTGGAGCCGAAAGCTGCGGGCGCTTGGAACCTTCATCACCTCACACTCGGCTTCCAGCTGGATTTCTTCGTGCTGTTTTCTTCTGTCTCTAACTTGCTCGGTAATCCGGGTCAGGCCAGCTATACGGCAGCCAACGGATTTCTTGAGTCCCTTGCGTGCTTGAGACAAGCCCAGAAACTGCCCGCGACGGCAGTCGCTTGGGGCCCGATTGCCGACACCGGTTATCTTGCGCGGAATGAGCAGGTTCAACAGCTGCTGGAATCCAACATCGGGGCACAAGCGTTTAACGCCGAAGTCGCGCTCGACTGCCTGGATGAAATCCTTACGCGCGGACAGACGGTTGTGACCATCGCGGATATCGCGTTTCAAAAACTGGAAAGTCGATTGCTAACAGCCCGAACTCCTCGGTTCGCCGCCTTGAGGGCGTTAGCTGCCGAAGGCGGATTACGCGAAACCCTGACCCAGAGTTCGCTGATTGCGCTGCTCCACGATGCACCAGATTCTTTCGATACCGCTCTCAGATCGATGATTATCGAAGAGGTGGCCGGCGTGCTGGGGCTGGACCCCGAGACGATTGATTGCGCCCGTCCGCTGCACGATATGGGGCTGGACTCACTCATGGGAATTGAATTCGCGCTGGGACTGGAACAGCGTTTTCAAATCACCCTGCCGCCTCTCCTTCTCGCCAACTCGCCCGATGTGGAAAAACTGACTAGCGCGCTCTCGCTCCAGGTGCGCCGCGCGGCCGGCCTCGTCGACGAGGATCATGCCGATCCAGCAGCAGCTGAACTGGGCGCGATGGCAAAGCGCCACGGCGTCGCGTTGACCGATGTTGAAATCGAGGAGATCCGCACCGATTTGGAGTCTTCTCTCCGACTCGGACGACCAGAGCAAGTGTCTGACTGAAGATGCCGCACAGAAAAAACGACAGGCTCTCACAGACGCTGCGAAACGCGCTTAGCGAGCGCTTCAGGCCCGCCTCAACCAGTGACGTCAACCAGTCGCAGGACCAACTTGGCTTGCCCCCGCGACCAGCGCCAATCAGAAGTCCCAAGTCATCTGCCCGGCGCGGTGCTGAAGACTTCCCGGAATTTCGCCGGATTGCGACCTATCAGGCAGTCGGGCGCCGCCTTGGTATTCGAAACCCTTATTTCCTGCCGCACGACGGAGTTGCCTCTGCCACAAGTTCGATAGAAGGGCACCAGGTTCTCAACTTTGCGAGCTACAACTATCTCGGGTTGGTAGAGGATCCTCGGATCAAGCAAGCAGCGAAAGATGCCATCGACACCTACGGCACCTCCGCATCTGCAAGCCGGCTAATCGGAGGCGAACGCCCTGTTCAGCGCGAACTTGAGCAGGCCCTGGCTGACTTTTACGGCGCTGATGATGCAGTGGTTTTTGTCAGCGGGCATGCGACGAATGTCACGACCATCGGCTCTATGTTCGGCCCAGGAGACCTCGTCGTCCACGACGCATTCATCCATAACAGCGTCGTCGAGGGATGTCGTTTGTCGGGCGCTACCCGCCTTCCCTTCCGGCACAACGACCCGCAGTCTCTCGTGGAGACGCTTGCGAAAACCCGAGCAAAACACAAACGCCTGCTGATTTGCATCGAAGGCTTATACAGCATGGATGGGGACACGCCACCCCTGACCGAATTCATCAAGATCAAAGAGCGCTTTGACGGCTACCTCATGGTTGACGAAGCTCATTCTTTGGGCGTGCTCGGAGAGCGCGGCAGAGGAATCGCCGAGCTTTACGATGCGGATCGCAGCGGAGTGGACCTTTGGATGGGGACGCTGAGCAAAACGTTGGCTGGATGCGGCGGGTTCATTGCGGCAAATCAGGGAATTGTTGATTTGCTCAAGTACTCAGCGCCGGGGTTTGTGTATAGCGTCGGCTTGTCGCCGCCTCTTGCAGCTGCGTCGCTCTGCGCTCTTGAAATACTCTGTTTCGAACCCGGCAGGGTTGTACGCTTGCACCAGCGCGCCCGAGAGTTCCTGAATCTCGCCCGTGATGCAGGCATAGATACCGGGCTGGCTGAAGGGCACGCAGTCGTGCCAGCAGTCATCGCCGACTCAGTCGCAGCCGTCAAACTCTCCGGCAAGCTGTTGACGGCGGGGCTCAATGTCCAGCCAATCGTCTACCCGGCCGTAGAGGAGAGCGCTGCTCGGTTGCGCTTCTTCATTACAAGCGAGCACACCAGCGAGCACATACAGCAGGCTGTCTCTCTCCTATCTCGAAATCTGTAGAATCTTCGTACGTTCCGCCGCGCTTCGGGCGACCCATCGCGTCGCGCTAACCATCGAGAACTCGAGACCACGCACTTGGCGTCGCCCACCTCTATCCTCATCACTGGCGCGAGTGGCGCAATCGGGAGCGCGCTTGCCAGATCTTATGCGACACACGGCGTCACGCTTGTGCTCACTGGCCGCGATACGCAACGACTGAAAGAAATTGCCGCCAAATGCCGTGATTGTGGCGCGACCGTCAAAACGGTTCTCATTGACCTGACCGATGCAGAGGCTGTGCGTGAACAGTTCGGTGCTCTGGACAAGGCTCATCGTTTCTCTCTGGTGATCATCAATCAAGGCGTCAACGCGTCAACTGAACCGACCTCCCGGCTTGAAGAGTGGTCCGCTGTGGAGCGTCTGCTCGATGTAAACCTGCGCGCCAGTTTTGCACTCTGCAACGCGGTGCTCCCCGGAATGCTCGGACGCGGTTGTGGCCAGCTTGCTCTGATCAGCTCGTTGGCTGCGTATGTAGGCCTGCCTCGAACCCCGACCTACAGCGCCACTAAAGCAGGCCTGAAGGCCTATGCTGAAGCGCTGCGCGGAGGGCTCGCCGGCACGGGGGTGCAGATAAATCTGGTCATGCCGGGCTACGTGCAATCCGCGATGGAGCGCGGAATGCCCGGGCCTAAACCGTTTCTATGGTCGCCTGAGCAAGCAGCAGTCCGAATCAAAAAAGGTCTGGCCCGTAATCGCGCCCGGATCTGCTTTCCACAACCGTTCGCTTTTGGCGTCTTCCTGCTCTGCCTCTTCCCCCCCGATCTGGCGCAACGCATTCTTGGCTGGCTCGGCTACCGTGGAGATTGAACGTACGCTCAGCGCGGCTCTGCTCGGGCTGGCGGTGTCCCTAATGCTGGAGCGCTGGCTGCTGCGCCTGGCCAGGAACTCGTCGACGGCGGAGAAATCCCGCGCCCTCGCCTCCCACACCCTAATCTGGCTCTTGATGTTCGGCGCGCTTGCAGCTCTGTCGGGCCGACCCTGGTTCAGTCTCGTCGTCATGGTTGCGCTTCAATTGGTTTTGCTGCTGGTAAACAACGCGAAACTCACGACGCTTGGTGAGCCTTTCATTTTTCAGGACTACGAATACTTCACCGACGCTATTCGTTTCCCGCGACTCTTTCTTCCGTTCTTCGGTTACGGCAAAACAGCGCTCCTCACGATTGTTGTCAGCTCGACAGTCGTCAGCGGCTGGCTGCTCGAGCCCCCGGTCTCGCGGGTACTCTCGGTGGGAATCGCGCTGTGTGCACTGACTGGGATGCTTCTCATTGAGGCGCACTTACCCCGACCAAGTTTTCAACCACTTTTAGACCTCCAAAGGACCAGCTTTTTTACATCGTTGTGGCAATACGCACGCGCAGAGCGCGAGCGCCCCGAGATAGCGGCGAAATCGTCTATCACTGCCGGGGAAACTCGTGCTCATAGGTCCTCGCCACACATCGTCGTCGTGCAGAGCGAGTCTTTTTTTGATCCCCGCAAACTCGTTCCCGGGCTTCATCCGGAACTCCTTTCTGGCTTCGACAGATTGAGAGAGGAGGCATTCTCAAAAGGGCGCGTTTCTGTTCCTGCCTGGGGCGCCAATACCGTGCGCAGTGAATTTGCCTTCCTCACAGGCCTGGCGGGTGAGCAGCTTGGCGTGCATCAGTTCAACCCGTACCGCCGGCTCGTCTATCAAGGCGTCCCTAGTCTGCCGTCTCGGCTACGCCAATCCGGCTACCGAACAGTCTGCGTTCATCCCTACGCGCGGTCCTTCTACCGCCGCGATAGAGTGTTGCCCTATCTCGGTTTCGACGAGTTCCAGGGAGAGGAAACTTTTGCGGACGCGGAACGAGATGGTTATTTCATTGCAGACAGCGTGCTCGCTGAACGCATCAATCAAGTCGTCACTGAGAGTACCGGGCCCTTACTCATCTTCGCCATTTCAATGGAAAACCATGGGCCGATGGATCCCCACCCCGTGACTCCGAAAGTGCGCGAAAGTCTCTTCAAAGCGCCCGGCGGGGAATACCCGGAGGAGCTGACCCGATACCTGCATCACCTCCGCAATGCCGACCGCATGGCCACGCAGGTCCGGGATTGTCTGGAAAGGCAGGAACGCTCAGCCTGGCTATGCTGGTACGGTGACCACATCCCAATCCTGAACGAGGTTTACAGTCTTTGGGGACGACCATCAGGAGAGACGGATTATGTGGTCTGGCACAATCGACAGGCGTATTCACCAATTGGTGAACAGGATATCTCGTTGACGGACCTGGCACGCTTACTCTCAACCGCTGCCTTCGAACCTATTGCCCATGATGCCTGAGGCTATCCCTGAAGAGATGCCAGGAAGCGGCTTTTTCGAGGTTGCTCGCGAACCGGCAGATCTGCCGTTTGCGACGTTCTTAGAGCGCTATTACAAAACAGAACAACCCGTCATCATCGAGGGAACGTCTGGTCGCTGGCCAGCTAAACATCGCTGGACCGCAGATTACCTCCAGCGCGCCCTAGCTGACGATCCGCGCGCTAAAGCGAGCGCACTCTGGTATTGGTTGGACACAGGCGCCATGTCCGACGACTACGCGGTACCCGAGATCATCAGCGCGCTCTACGGTGCTGACCTTGCGTTACCGCGCACCGAGAACCTCCGCATCTGGGTACACGAAGCGGGAAACGTATCGCCGGTCCACTTCGACGCCAACATGATCAATATCTTCAACGTGCAGGTGACCGGGTCGAAAGAATGGGTGCTTTTCTCTCCGCGGACACCTCTTCAGTGCTACCCCTTCAGTAATTACGCCATCATCCGAGGAAACGAGGCTGCTCTGCTGGAGGGCCGCATTCATACGCGCTTTGTCTTGCGAACCGATGACATGCTCTACATTCCGCCCTGCTGGTCGCACAAAGTCACCGCTCTAGAGCAGGAAAACATCAGCCTGAACTGGGTTATGACCAACAGGCGCACTGACGTCTCCACAGCCGGGATGGCACGAGAGCAAGAGATCTACACATTGCAGCTACTCTTCCGTCGTCATCGCTACGCTTGGGTTCGGGCCGCTTTCGAGAAGTTTTACTTTGCTTTGCCCAGCTTCATCCGTTACCGCTGGCGCTACCCGGATTTCATTGAAACCCCGCATCAGCCCGGAGCGTGGATGCTGTGCAAGCGCGTTCTGAAAGAACTGGCTGCCCTGCCCTCCGCTATTCTGAACGCAGACAAGGCCTACAAGGTATTGAAAAACGTGACACCTGTCCGTCCGCTCAAGCGCGGCTAGCCGACAGGCGCAGTCCGACTGCCACAGAGTCACGGCTGTTTCCCTGTCATCCCCTCAAAGCTTCTTCCTCCGTGCGCCGGTCCATCGCTGTGCTAGAGTCATTCCGTTAACTTGAGCTACTGAAGGGGCTTTCTGATGCAGGGCCTCTCCAGAGCGGGCTTGAACGGTTTCGGCTCTGCCAGGGTCACTACCTGTGCAGGACCGATTGGGCTTCGAAAACATTGCTTTCGAGGGGGAAGTGATGAAATTCGGGGTACTCGGAGTGCTGCTAGTAGTCGCGTCACCCGCAGCCGCATGGGTGAAGACATTCAGCTGCAGCGCGGAACAGGGCGTTGGGTTTCGTAATCAGAGCAACCGCTACGAGCAGGCTGAATTTGAGCCGCTACGATTTGACGCCCGCCTCTACGACCTGATCGATCAGTCAACGAAACTTCGGCTTGAGGGCAGATCACGCGCGTTCACCGCCATGAGCGCTTTCAATTGCACAAAGGCGTCAAAGAAAACCGGTAAGTGGATCTGCGTCAGCGGGCTCGGACAGATATTCAACTTAAACGAAGCAAATGGCCGGTTTGTCTGGGCGCTGGGCTACGGCTATGCGTTCGATCAGAGCGACTCGGTCACAGTGTCGATTGGACGTTGCCGCTCAACTGAAAACTGAACGACTTCAATTACTGGGTCCTTTCAGTGGCTCGGCGCAGGTATATCAACTCGGCTCTTCTCCTGAGGATTCGTTGTAGGCGACCTCGGGCAGGCCGTTGTGCTCTACCCACAGGTCGATCAAATCCTTGAGCGGAACCCTAAGGAAAGAATAGGAATAATCAAACGGTTTCCCGTCACTGGCTAAAGCACCGTACGAATCGTCCTTGATCCACGAGATCTCGATATCGGTCTCAGCTGGATCGATCCACTTCTCACCATCACCAAGCAGCACCACTACCGGCATGACGCGACCTCCTCTTGCTCTCACCTGAAAGCGCTAATGCCCCCTAGCCAGGGCACCGTAGATTTATAGCGAACCCGATGATAAGGCACCGTGGTGAGCGCCGAAAGCGAACATGCTTGGCCACCACGCTAATCAGCGAGCCATTTGCTCAACGCTCAGAGCCTCATAAAAACAGCTTCAATAGTTCGTTATTCTTATCCTGAGAAAAGTCAATCGAGCGCATGCAGAACCAACCGAAACCTGATCCACCACGCCCTCTGCTGCTAAGAGCTCTCATGCTCGTTGCTCTTACGGTACTCATGGTCCCGGCGGGGATCGGAATCTATGTGTACTGGTTTGACGTCCGCCTGCAGGCGCGGGTTGGAATTTATGCCTCCTACGCTCCGGATCGACATGGCTGCGATGCGGCTTACCCAATCCTGGTGGAGACACGCAACGATACGCCGCGGACTGTCAAAAAACGCGTGTTCATGATTGAAGCTCGCGAGCGCGGAGAGGAGACGGTGGTAGGGGTCCTCAATCCGCTAGCTGAACTCGAGACGCTTGAAACCTCACTCGCACCGAAAAAGACGTTTCATGAATGTCTGTCCCCCCCTGTGTTTGTTACTGGTCTTCGCCGCTCGTATGACCTGTCACAGCTTGACTATGAGATCGTCTGGAAAGTGATCTATTTCGAAAAATGACATAACCGCAGATGCCGCTGGATTCGGTTTTGTGACTCTGGTCATGAGCCCTCATCCAACGGCCAGCAGCACGTAAATCGGGGGCAGCGTCCGTGTGGTTGCGCCTCCTCTTACAAACGAAAGGGACGTCTAAAAATTGAAATCCGCCTTTAAACTCATGACTGAAGCCCACCTCAGTTTCATCAGTGGCGATGTAAATAAAGCTTATGAGGTGTGCGACCCCGAGCTGCGGTACCCACTTGGAAGCTGGAGCGGCGATTCGCTCGCCGGAATGATTGAACTAGCGTCGAATTTCTTCAACGGCAACATCGCGCAGATCGTCGCCGTTGACTATCTCAAGGCAATCGAATCTGACAATGGGCAGGAATGCTGGGCACTGACGCGATAGGCATTTGAAAAGCAGGGTGTCCGCGGACGGGATGTCCTGCTGGCAATGTACGCTCGAAGCGAAAAAAACCAGATCAACGAATTGGAGTACTACAGCGACATGTCGCCGTTTATGGAGCCCTGATCACAGTGCAGCAAGCTCTGGCCGGTCAGCGCCGGCCAGAGCTTGAATCAAAATCAGAATCTCATTCGTATCCCGGCAGAGAGGGTAACCGCGTCGAGGTCGCTCTGCAGCTGCTCTCCCGTATTCATTCCTGCAGGCGGTGACGCTCCCGTCGTTCCCGTGTCCGCCTCGCCCAGGTCGTAGTACATCGCACGAACGATGAAATCAGCAGAATCGCTCAGGTGATACCCGATGCCTCCGCCACCGCCAAACGCGAAGTTGGTTTCGTCATGAGACGGAAAACGACTGCCAGCACCTTGATTACGCCCCTGCCAGCCGCGTGCGTCCACAAAAGCCGCCCCGATCTCGACGCTGCCCTCAACGAAGAACTTTTCCCCAACGTTGGTGATAGCACCCATCGCGACGGTCGCACCGTGAACTTCGAGCTCAAGTTCCTGTGCAACACTGCTGCCATTAAATGTGGCAAACCCGGTTGCGTCGAAGTCACCGAAGTAACGGTAATTGGCTTTCACATACCAGTTAGGGTTGAGGAAAAGGCCAATCGCTGCACCAGCAAAAACGGAGGTGTCGTTATCATCGGTGCTATTCATCAGTATGTAGTCACCCGAGGTCGGGTTCGTCGTGAACGCAGTCCCAACAGGGTTGCGAAATTTGAAATCATCAGCATTTCCGAAGCCCGCACCTACCTCGGCTTCGATAAACAGAAGTGGCTCGGGAAAACTGAACAGGGAGATAAGTGCATGATTGGGGTTTTG
>JAYODW010000055.1:4536-27452 GCA_038116745.1 Gammaproteobacteria bacterium | reverse complement strand
CTTTGCTCGCGCTTCTGTGCAGTTACTACCACTTCTTCCAGCACTTCTGCGTGCACAGGCGCCGCCGTGACCCCGATAAGGGCGGCCACTGCGCTCGTTTTAAAGAGGCGTTTGATCATGTTTTCCTGTTCCCCGGTAAAAGCTGAATCTGCGCCGGTTTTTGTCATTTTTATACCGGTCGCCGCGGGCGCGAGTGTAGTCGGTTGAGACTCAAAATCAATAGCTTGTGAGTGCCCCGGCATCCCCTGAGATGCCGGGGCCACGATGATAGACTGCGCGCCGTTTATTTATTGGCGTTTTTGAGGAGAGCCACGTGGCCGCGATCAAGGCAGAAGATGTCATCCAGAGCGTCGCCGACGCGCTTCAGTACATTTCTTACTACCACCCGGCGGATTACATCCAGAACCTGACGCGTGCCTATGAGGTTGAGGAGTCTTCTGCCGCGCGGGACGCGATTGCCCAGATCCTGATCAACTCCCGCATGTGTGCCGAGGGGCATCGTCCGATCTGTCAGGACACCGGGATCGTGACAGTGTTCTGCCGCGTAGGCATGCAGGTCCGCTGGCAGGACAGCATGGTGCTGGAGGACATGATCAACGAGGGCGTGCGGCGTGCTTACCTGCACCCCGATAACAAACTGCGTGCCTCGGTGCTGTCGGATCCTGCGGGGGCGAGGACGAACACCCGCGACAACACGCCTGCGGTAATTCACACGGAGCTCGTCGCCGGGGACAAGCTTGACATCACCGTGGCGGCCAAGGGCGGTGGCTCTGAAAACAAGAGCAAGTTCATCATGCTCAACCCTTCAGACAGCATCGTCGATTGGGTACTGAAAACCGTTCCGACCATGGGGGCTGGCTGGTGCCCGCCGGGCATGCTCGGGATCGGGATTGGAGGCACCGCGGAGAAAGCCATGGTCATGGCAAAAGACGCGCTGATGGATCCGATCGATATGCAGGAGCTCCTTCAGCGCGGGCCACACAGCGCGATCGAGGAGCTCCGCATCGAGCTCTATGAAAAAGTGAATGCGCTCGGGATAGGCGCGCAGGGCCTCGGTGGGTTGACGACCGTGCTGGACGTCAAAATCAAGGACTACCCGACACACGCGGCCTCGAAGCCGGTGGCGATGATCCCGAACTGCGCCGCCACCCGCCACGTGCATTTCTGTCTGGACGGCTCCGGAGTCGCCGAGCTGCCGCCGCCGCGCCTCGAGGACTGGCCGGAGATCACCTGGTCAGCCGGCGCAAGCGCACGTCGGGTGAATCTCGATCAGGTTACCCGCGAAGAGATTGAGTCCTGGCGTCCTGGCGAAACCCTGCTGCTATCCGGCGCAATGCTGACGGGACGCGACGCGGCGCATAAGCGGATCCAGGACCTGTTGGAGCGTGGGGAATCCCTGCCGGACGGGGTCGATTTCACCAATCGGTTTATTTACTACGTCGGCCCTGTGGATCCCGTGCGCGAGGAAGTGGTCGGCCCCGCCGGACCGACGACTTCAACGCGCATGGATAAATTTACCGAGATGATGCTGGGCCGCACTGGCCTCATGGGCATGATTGGCAAGGCCGAGCGCGGTCCGGCGGGGCTGGAGGCCATCAAGCGTCACCGCGCGGTGTATCTGATGGCCGTCGGGGGCGCTGCCTACCTTGTCAGTAAGGCAATCCGCCAATCCCGGGTCGTGGCCTTCGAAGATCTGGGGATGGAGGCAATCCACGAATTCGTCGTCGAGGACATGCCGGTGACGGTGGCGGTCGACTGCAATGGCACCTCGGTGCACCAGACCGGACCGCGCGAGTGGCAGAGCCGCATCGGGAAGATCCCGGTCAAGGTCGAAGCCTGAGCGTGGCGCCGCCCGGCTACTGCCTCAGGCAAAGTGCGGTATGACGCTTTCCGCGAACAGGGCAAGATGCTCGTTCATACGTGAGACGTCGTAGCCCGGCGGGATAGTCCAGGTGTAATAACGCTCGATCCCGGTCTGCTCTGCATACGTACCGATGAGGTCGACCGCTTCCTGGGGACTCACGCAGAGCAGAATACCGAGCTCTGCCAGTTCATCGGCGCTTGAGATGGCCGGAAATAAGGCCTGGCCGGCATCTCCCAGCCACTGGTTGTACACCTGGATCTGGTACAGCACATGCGGCGCAATAGCCTTGAAGGTGCGCTGCGGCTCGCGCGAAACGACCAGCCAGAAATGCCCACCGGCCAACCTGGCCGGGGCGTCTCCGTGTGCCTGCTGCCAGGCCGCTTTGAACTGTTGCGCCTGAACGCTCATATCCCCGGTGCCGATGTAGCCATCACCGAGTCGTGCAGCGCGCCGGGCTGCCGCGGGTGCAAAGCCACCGACCCAGAGTGGCGGGCGCGGGCGCTGCACCGGTAAAGGAGCTAGTTTGAGACCTTCCAGCTGGTAGTGCTTGCCCTGAAAATCGAGGCTTTCCCCCTCCCACAGTCGCCGGATGATCTCGAGACCCTCGTCCATCAGGCTCGCGCGATCAGCGGGTGAGACGCCGAGCCCGGTAAATTCCTGTGGGCGGTAACCAACGCCGACGCCGAGTTCGAAGCGCCCGTTGGAGAGGATGTCGATGGTAGCTCCGTCTTCCGCAACCCGGACTGCGTTGTGCAGGGGAAGCAGCAACACACCTGTACCGATCCGGATGGTGCGGGTGCGTGCCGCCACCGCCGCGGCCAGGGGCAGGATCGAAGGCGCGTGACCGTCTTCACAGAAATGATGCTCGGTCAGCCAGACGTCGTGATAACCGATGGTTTCGGCCCACGCGATCTGGGCAAGATGCTCAGCGTAAAGGCGGGCGTAATCGGTCTCCCAGGCGGCAGGGTTCCTGAACGAGTACCACAATCCGAAGCGCAGTCGGGGTTCTTTCACGATCGGGCATCCTCTTCTGCTGGTGGCGAGGCGGGGTGGCAATCCGCCGCGGTGAGAACCGCCTGGATGCCGCTGTATCGCCGATAACTCTCGTCTACATCGAAGCACGCTTCAAGCAGTGTGCTGCTGAGCACGGCCTTCGGGCTGCCGTCGGCCAGGACCCGGCCATTCTTCATCATGACCAGGCGGGTGCAGAAGCGTGCGGCAAGCGCCAGATCGTGCAGGACCACAACGGTCGCGCCCGATAGCTCCGCGTGTCGCTTGAGCGCGGACAGAATCCCGGTTTGATGGCGCGGATCCAGGTTGGCTACCGGTTCATCCGCCAGTATGAGCGTGGGTTCTGAGGCGAGCAGCCGTGCCATGTGCACGCGGGCAAGCTCGCCGCCGGAGAGCGTGCTGCTGCGTCGATCCAGCAGATGTTCAATCTGCATCAGGCGGCATGCGTTCAAGACAGCCTGTTCATCATGTGGCGTGAGACGATCAACGGAGCCTGCATAAGGGAAACGACCCAGCGCAACGATGACTTTCACGGGAAGCGGCCAGTGCATTTCGGGGCTTTGCGCGTGGTAGCCGACGCGCCCGCCGCCAGCGTAGGTTTCCGCCTCCGATTCGTCGATGCCGGTCAGACTGATCAGTCCCGCGGTCGGTAACGTCAGACCGGCCAGAATGCGCAGCAGAGACGTTTTGCCGGCCCCGTTTGGTCCGATCAGGCCAATGCAGTCACCGCGGATCACGTCCAGTGACACCCCCTCGAGGATCGATGTATCGCCGTAGCGCAAGGACACCGCGGACGCCGTGAGCAGCTTCACGATGCGTTGCGCTGCTGCAGGACGAGATGAATAAAAAAAGGCGCGCCTACCAGTGCGGTGACCACGCCGAGCTTCAACTCGCCGACGCCGAGCGGGATCCGGGTGGCAAGGTCCGCTGCGAGCAACAGGCCAGCACCTCCCAGGGCGGATGCCGGCAGCAGCGCGCCGGGGCGATGTCCACACAGAGGGCGCAATATGTGGGGCACAAGCAGTCCGACAAAGCCGATCATGCCGCAGACTGAAACTGCACTGCCGACTGCAAGTGCCGTCCCGATAATCATGCGGCGTCGAACGCGGAGCAGGGAGACACCGAGGCTGCGCGCCGTGTCTTCTCCCAGGCTCAGCGCGTCGAGGGACGCAGCGGTCGACAGCAGGAGCACCCAGCCGAGGAGGGTGAAAGGCAGCATCAGCAGAACGTGTTCAATGCTGCGGTCGGCCAGAGAGCCCATCAGCCAGAAAAAAATGTCGTAGGCGGCAAAAGGACTTTCGGCCAGGTTGAGGGCCAGGCTGGTCAGCGCAGCGGCGATGCTGTTTATCGCTATCCCCGCCAGGATCAGCGTCTGAGTTCCGCCGCGGCGACCGGCCAGCCCGTAGAGCAGGGCAACCGCCAGTAAGGCGCCTGTCATTCCGCCGAGCGGCAATAGCCAGATGCCGACAGCTCCAAGCCCGGAATAAAAAACGACAACAGCGCCGAGTGCAGCACAGCCGGATATACCGATAACTCCAGGTTCCGCGAGCGGGTTGAGCAGCAGACCCTGCAGCGCAGCGCCGCTGAGCCCGAGCGTGGCGCCCACGAGCGCCGCCAGCAGGGCACGCGGCAGGCGAATTTCGAACAGCACAATCCGCAGCGGCTCCTCATGCCCCTGCAGTGCCAGAGCGAGGATTTTTCCCGGAGACAGATAAACCGGCCCACTGGAGAGCGACAGTAAAAACAAAAAGACCGTGACGCCGCAGAGCCCGACCGTGAGCCATCGTTGCTTGCGATCGCGCATTGAGAGCGAGGTATGCACTGTGGCGCTCAATGGAACGATTCCGCTATCGCATGCAGGCGCGTGACAGCCTGTGCGCTGTAGCTGCCGGCGCAGGTCCACAGGTTTTCGGGCAGGTGAACGGTCTGCGGTGCCTGGGGCTGACGGGCAAGCCTGCGTAACGCCGGGTGGCGCAGCCCGCTCTCCGCCAGCGACGGTGCCCCGGGGGCGGGCTGATCCAGAATCAGAAGGTCAATGCCGCTCGTAAGCAGCCGTTCGAGGCTGACGAATCCCCCTGCCCGAGCCCCGAGATCCGCCGCTGCGTTGTGGAGTCCGGCATGTCGCATCACCGCATGAGAAAAGGCGTACTCGCCGGGTGTATATCCATTCGGTTGGTAGAGCAGCGTGAGCACAGGCAGCGGAGGCGAATGTACGCTCCCGAGAGCGCGGGCCAGATTGTCCAGCAGGACCTCGGCTAGCTCCGTGCGCCCCAGTCGCGCTGCGAGAACGCGAAGATTGGCGGCATAGACCTCAAAATCCCGGGCTTCTTCCAGGCGCAGCACGGGCAGGCCGCCGCGCTCAAGCAGATCTGCGGCATAGCCCGCAGCGCCGGCCACGACCAGATCCGGCGCGCTCAGAAGGATCTCTTCCGCATGTCCGTGATTGACGGGAACCTGAGCAGCTCGGGCGTGGTGGTAACTCAAACGAGGGTCGCGCGCGAGATGGGTGACCGAGACAATGCGCGTGTCCTCCAGCAGCTCGAACAGCATGGAGTCAGTGCACAGATTGAGGGAGGCAACCCGCATCGGCGCGGCTGCCGCGGGCAGCGCTTTCGCGAGCAGCAGCGCCGTCAGGCTGAGCGCGAACGCCGCGCGCGCACTGCGGCGGCAAGGTCGCGCAGTACCGGTGCCGTCATTTCCCATGACATACAGGCATCCGTGATGCTCTGACCGTAGACCAGCGGTGTGGCGTCGGCGTGATTCTGTTTGCCTTCTTTAAGATGGCTTTCGAGCATCACGCCGCAGATGTTGTGACTGCCTGCTGCCAGCTGCTCGCACAAGGACGCGGCGACCTCGGGCTGTCGCTTGTGATCCTTGCGGCTGTTGCCGTGACTGCAGTCGACCATCAGGCGCTCGCGCAATCCTGCGTCTCGCAGGGCCTGCGCAGCCTCAGTGATGGCCGCAGCGTCGTAATTCGGGCCGCGGTTCGAGCCCCGCAGGATGAGGTGGCAGGTGTCGTTGCCTGCAGTGCTCACAATGGCCGCGATGCTCTGCTTGGTGACGGAGAGAAAATGATGCGGATGTTGTGCGGCGCCGATGGCATCGATTGCGATCTGGACACTGCCATCGGTACCGTTTTTGAAGCCGATGGGCATGGACGAGCCGGAAGCCAGCTCGCGGTGGATTTGTGACTCCGTGGTCCGCGCACCAATTGCGCCCCAGGCGATCAGATCGGCAATGAATTGCGGTGTGATCACGTCGAGAAATTCGGAACCAGCGGGAATACCCCGGTTAGCCAGCTCCAGCAGAAGCCGGCGCGCAGCGCGCAGTCCATTGTTGATATCAAACGTGCCATCGAGGTGCGGATCGTTGATCAGCCCCTTCCAGCCGATCGTGGTGCGGGGCTTCTCGAAGTAGACCCGCATGATGATCAGCAGGTCGTCCGCAAGCTCATGCATGAGCGACTGCAGGTGATCCGCGTACTCCAGCGCAGACTTGGGGTCGTGAATTGAACAGGGGCCGGCGACCACCAGAAGCCGATCATCCTCGCCCCTGACGATAGCCTCGCAGGCCGCCCGCGCGCTCGCCACGGTGGTGGAAGCCTGCTCGGTCAGGGCCAGCTCCTCCATCAGGATGGCAGGTGAAAGCAGAGGGCGATAGCCGGCGATGCGTTCGTCGTCGGTGCTGTGAAACATGCTCTGTGGTCCGGTTGCGCTCGAGATCAGGGGCGCGATGATAAAGGCGCTCCGGTGTGAGCACCAGTCGCCCTAGGTTCGTTGGTGTTCAGCCGATTCCCATCGATGTGCCAAGTTGATAGACCAGCAGAGCACCGCCGTAGCCGAGAGCAGTCATGTAGCACCAGGCAAATCCGGGCCAGCGCCAGCTGCCGGTTTCGCGGTACATCACGGCTATTGTTGAGACGCACTGCAGACACAGGGCGTAGAAGATCAGTAAACCCACGACCATGGGCAGCGTGTAGACCGGTGTTCCGTCGGCATGCTGCGCGTGCCGGATGCGGGTGGTCAAAGTCCCTTCCAGATCCGTGCTGTCGTCCTCGACCGCATAGATGGTGCCGAGCGCGGCAATGACGACCTCCCGGGCGGGAAACGAGGCGAGTACAGCCGCTGTGACCTTCCAGTCCCAGCCAAGCGGCGCAAAGACCGGTGCAATGAACTGACCCGCTCGGCCGAGATAACTCTCTGCGAGAGGCGGTGACTGGAAGTCCTCGGCGCTGTCGTTACGCGGGAAGGTGGCCAGCGCCCAGACGACGAGCGCGACCGCAAAAATGATGGTGCCGGCTCGGCGCAGAAAAATAGCCGCGCGGGACAGCAGCTTGGCCAGCACCGCGCGTATCCGTGGGGCGCGGTAAGGCGGCATTTCCAGCAGGAAACGCGCGCGTGACCGTGATCGCTGCAGCTTGTTGATGAGCCAAGCGGTGAGCGCAGCGCCCACTATGCCAAGGAGATAAAGCGCCAGCAGAACCAGCCCCTGCAGGTTAAGCCAGCCCCCAAGCACGTCATCCGCCGGGACAAAGGCTGCTATCAGTAGCGAATACACCGGGAGCCGGGCCGAGCAGGTAATAAACGGCGCGGCGATGATCGTGCTGATACGGTCTTCGCGACTGGCGACGATCCGCGCACCCATGATGCCGGGCACAGCGCAGGCGAAACTCGACAACATGGGAATGAAGGACTGCCCCGACAGGCCGACCCCACGCATCACACGGTCCATCAGAAAAGCTGCACGCGCCATATAGCCGGAATCTTCGAGCACGATGATGAACGCGAACAGGATCAGGATCTGCGGCAGGAAAATGACGACGCTGCCAACGCCAGCGATGATGCCGTCGCTCACAAAACTGCTCAGCAGCCCCGAGCCCAGGGCGCCGCTCGCGGCCGCGGCAAGGGCGCCGGTGAGATAGTCGATGCCGTCGACAAGCGGAGCGGCCCAGGCGAACACAGCCTGGAATACCAGTGCCATCAGCAGGATGAAAATCAGGGAGCCCGAAAGCGGATGATTAAGAATCGTGTCCAGGCGATCAGTCCAGCTGCGTGTGTGGCTTTCTATTCTCTTCTCTGCACTGTTCAGCACGCCCTGGATGAAGCTGTAGCGATCCCGCGCTTCGAGCGTTGCGAGATTACGTCCGCCAGCCAGCGTCTCGCGTCTGGCCACCAGACGATCACGCCTGGTTTCCCCGAGACGTTCCGCCAGGCGCTGCTCGGCCAGTCCATCCCCGTCAAGCAGCGCGCGCCGAATCTCCAATGCATGAGCTTTGTTCGAGCCTGCCTCGAACTCCGCGGCGAGTTCGGCAACGGCGGCGTCCAGTCGCGGATTAATGCCGAGCGAAGGGGGTGTCGGCCGTGCGCCGAGCAGCAGGCTCTTTAGCTGCTGACGCAACTGTTCGATGCCGGTTTTTTCCGCGGCTGAGACAGCCACTACCGGAACGCCGAGTCTGTCTTCCAGGGCCTTTACGTCGACCTCGATCCCGCTTGCCGCCAGTCGGTCGGTCATATTGAGCGCGACGAGTGTCGGTATGCCGGCCTCGAGGATCTGGGTCAGCAGAAACAAGTTGCGCCGCAGATTGGTGGCATCAATGACGACCAGAGCGGCGTCAGGCTGCGACAAGCCCGCGACCCGACCGCACAGCACATCTACGGCGATGATCTCGTCCGGAGAGCTCGCAGCCAGCGTGTAAGTCCCGGGAACATCCACCAGGCGTACGTCCAGCCCATCCAGAGTCAACTGTCCGCTGACCTGCTCAACGGTGACGCCGGGATAGTTGCTGACTTTCTGACGGAGCCCCGTCAGCGCGTTGAACAGCGTGCTTTTACCGGTATTCGGATTGCCCAGCGTGACGACTACGGGAGTGGATGCGACGTTCTGCCGGGCGTCACTCATGGGGAGGCGTCATCGTCTAACAGGATGGTGCCTGCGTCCTGACGTCGAAGCGAAAGGTTGTAGCCCATGACCCGGATTTCCAGGGGATCTCCAGCCGGCGCGTAGCGCACCAGTTCGATCTCGGCGCCTTCGACAATGCCCATATGCATGAGACGCAGCACACTGGCGTCTTCTGATTTGAAGCCCATTACCGTCGCACGCTCGCCCGCTGACAGGGACAGCAGCGTTCTGCTCATGCGAATCGCTGCAGGAGACCCCGCAGGCCACGCGCCGGTCGCGCAGCCAGGTCAACTTCTATGACGGCTGCTTCGGCGAGGTTGAGGGCCCACCGCTCACGTTCAATGCCGATAAGTATCGGGTCGCCCGCACGGATGACGCCGATGCAGGTTCCGGGCGTGATGCCCCGGGCAGTCAGCTTGGCGATCGCCCGGCTGTCGTCGGACACAATCTGAGTGATGACGCCCTGGTCACCACTTTTCAGCTTTGAGAGGTTCACAAGAAAGAGGGCTAAGGTATTGTTATCTGGTCGGTTGGCAGCGCGTTATCGGTAGCTGAATGGTAATCATTCTTAATAAGATCGACAACCGTCAAAGCCGCTGACCTTATCCTCAGTTCGCGCTACGCCGCGCACCAAGTCGATAGTAGGGCGCGACATCCGGGGCGCGATTTTCCAGATGCAGCTGTTTCATCTCTCGCCAGTAGTCGGCGGTCAGCAGATCGCTGTGCACCTCCAGGAACCCCCGTTTTAGCGGTTCATCAATCGCGAGGAACCGCAGGAACTCTTCAGGGAAGATGTCGTGTTCTCCAACATAAAACCAACTGTCGCCGCGCATCTCGTCCTCATAGTCGTCGGTGACAGGAACCTCTCGGAACTGACAGTCGGTAACCAGACAAAGTTCGTCGTAGTCATAAAAAATGACCCGACCGTGACGGGATACGCCGAAATTCTTCAGCAGCAGATCGCCTGGAAAGATATTGGTCATGGCGAGGTCCTTGATCGCCTGACCGTAATCGACCAGTGCTGCAAGCGCGTCCTCGGGGCGTGTATGTGGGTTGCGCAGAAACACATTCAGCGGCGTCAGACGGCGCTCGGAATAAAGGTGATCGATCACCAGCTGGTCGCCGTCGACACGGACAGTCTGGGAGGTTGAACTGAGCAGTTCCTCGACCAGCTCCGGAGCAAATTTATCCAGCGGGAACTCGATGTTGCGGAATTCCTGGGTGTCGATCAGGCGGCCAGCGCGATCGTGGTTGAAAACAAATTTGTACTTGTTCTTGACCTCTTCATGGCTGACATTTTTCGGATGGCCGAAGTTATCCCGGATGACTTTGAACACGAGGTCGTACGAGGGCAGGGTGAACACGAGCATGACCAGGCCGCGATCCCCCTCAGCGTGTACAAAACTGTCGTCGCATTCTCCAAGGTGCCGGTAAAAAGAACGCGCCCGCTCCGTCTTACCCTGCCGCGCGCGGCCGAGGATGGTGAACAGCTCGTCGAGCGGCTTGTGCGGCAACATGGATTTGATGAAGAACACCGCGCCTTCGACCGGCTCAACGTCAACCATGAAGTAGGAGCGCGTGAAGCCGAAGAGGACGCTAACGTCATCGGGGGAGGTGAGCACGGCCTCCACGTGGACGCCGCCGCTCTGGTTGGCCAGTGCGAGGACGAACGGGATGCTGCTCTCAGCCCAGAACAGGCGGCCAACAATGAAGGCACGACTGGACTGGTAGAAGACGTTAGGTGATACCTCAATCCGCCGCAGGGCTTCGTCGGCCACAGTTCCGTCAGCGGCAACGGCAGCGATCCGTCCGCACACAAAATCGATGTCCGCAGACAGATTGACAAACGGTGTTCTGAACTGGAAGTCGTTGAGGATGCGGGAGACCAGCTCCCGGACGCTATGCCAGTTGATGTAGTTCTGCTGATGCGGGGGATGGCGCAACGGTGGATCGGGCGAGACAACGTCCGCAGTATCCGAGACCTGCGCCGGATCGATGCTCAGACTACGGAGTACGTCGCGATAGACCGAATTGAAAAATGTCTTGGAGAACTCGCCGTCAGGGACGTCGCTGACGCGGCTCCAGTAAAGCTCGCGCACGTCACGCCAGGTATCCAGCTCATCGATGCGCGAGCCCAGCAGTTCTCGCAGTGAACTCAGCGTTCGCGAGACTGATTTCTCGTAGAGCTCTATGCGTTCGGCGAGGTCCCGGCGCGCGCCGGACCACTCACGGTGCTCAAACCGGCTGCGGGCGCGCTGCGTGATGCGCCGGTAGTTGCTGTTGTAATTGCTGAACCCGTCGTGGATGCCGGCAGCAGCTAGCCGTACCAGATTGGCGTGGGGTACCTGATCCGGCACGGGTTGCTTGCCTTGGAGGCTTTGATTAGAGGTTTTTAATCAGAGCGTCGCCGAACTCGCTGCACTTCACTTCCTTGGCGCCGTCCATCATCCGGGCGAAATCGTAGGTCACGATCTTTTCACCGATCGTTTTGTCCATGGCCGAAATAATGAGATCAGCCGCCTCTGTCCAGCCCATATAGCGCAGCATCATTTCACCGGAAAGCAGGACCGAGCCAGGGTTGACCTTGTCCTGATTCGCGTACTTGGGCGCCGTCCCGTGCGTCGCCTCGAAGATAGCGTGACCGGTGTCGTAATTGATATTCCCACCAGGCGCGATGCCGATGCCGCCGACCTGCGCAGCGAGCGCGTCGGACAGGTAATCGCCGTTCAGATTCATGGTCGCGATGACGTCAAATTCGCGTGGCCGGGTGAGTACCTGCTGCAGGGTAATGTCTGCAATCGCGTCCTTGATCAGGATGCGCCCGGCGTCGAGAGCGGCCTGCTGCTCGGCATTGGCCGCCGCGGATCCTTTATCAGCGACGGTGCGCTCCCATTGATCCCAGGTATAGGTGTCTGCCGGAAACTCTTTTTCCGCGAGTTCATAGCCCCAGTTGCGGAAAGCGCCTTCGGTGAACTTCATGATGTTGCCTTTGTGGACAAAGGTAACGCTCTTGCGGTTGTTGCTGATGGCGTACTTGATGGCGGCGCGCACCAGGCGCGCTGTGCCTTCCTCTGAGACCGGCTTGATGCCGATCCCAGAAGACCCCGGGAAGCGGATCTTTTTGTAGGCGTCAGGAAAGGTCTTGGCAAAAAGCTCTAAGAACTGAGCGTTTTCTGCCGAACCCCGCTCGAATTCGATGCCCGCGTAGATGTCCTCTGTGTTCTCACGGAAGATCACCATATCGACATCCTGCGGTTTGCGCACAGGCGATGGCACACCGGCGAACCAGCGCACCGGCCGCAGGCAGACATAGAGGTCGAGGATCTGACGTAACGCGACGTTGAGAGAGCGGATCCCGCCGCCGATCGGTGTGGTCAACGGCCCCTTGATAGCGACGAGATATTCGCGGCATGCGTCCAGTGTTTCATCTGGCAGCCAGGAGCCAGCCAGGTTATTGGCTTTCTCTCCCGCGAGAACCTCCATCCAGTGGATCCTGCGGTTACCGCCGTAAGCTTTTGCGACAGCCGCGTCGAGCACACGGGATGCGGCGCGCCATACGTCCGGACCGATCCCGTCGCCCTCGATGAAGGGAATGATCGGATTGTCAGGCACCTGTAGGACGCCGCCTGCAATGGAGATTTTTGCGCCGTCCGCCGGCACCTGGATATTCGCGGTCACGTGAGTTCCTCCGTCTCTTGAATGGCGCCTGCAGCGCGTCGTGCAGCCCTCCTGCCGGTCTTACATGCGACCGAAGCGGTCCGGGCAGGCCGCCTAAGCTCTCGGTAGTAGCAGTGCGATCTGGCGGTGAGCTTCATGCAAGTGCCGGAGCACCGGGTGACCAGAACGCAGGCCGTAGGG
The DNA here is from genome assembly GCA_038116745.1 of Gammaproteobacteria bacterium. Lineage (GTDB taxonomy): Bacteria > Pseudomonadota > Gammaproteobacteria > JAYODW01. Next base: position 14,821 of record JAYODW010000055.1, on the reverse strand, counting down.
CTGTGAAAAAAGCGGCCGCGATCGTATGTGAATAGCGCGCGGAACTGCAAGGCAGCGGCGCGCTAACGAGTCCAAGCCTGATGGGCTCTTGGCGCTGACGGGCTCTCAACGTAGGCTGCAGCGCATGAAATCCCTGTCCGTCGGTGTGTTCTTGGTAAACCTGTGTGCGTTCAGCGGCCTGTGCGTGCTGGCGGTAGCAATCAAGACTCAGGTGGATGACGGTGAGCGTGTGGAGCGGCAGCTTGCGGCGGCGCATTCGTGGCAGGGCGCGGCGCGCCTGGCGTGGTCTGAGCTGACGGCGAGCTGGCCGCTTGTGGGAGCAGGGGAAGACGAGAGCGAGATAACGCAATACCGTCGCCTGGAGCGGGCGGCGCAGGCCGCTGCTGCCCGGGTTTCTTTTCTCAGCGCTGTATTCGGCGGTGCTGCCGTGCTCTGGTTAGGGATTGCGGCCTTGCTGGGGGGCAGGAAGAACACGGGCCTCGCCCTGGCCGTGCTCGCTGTGGCGGGGTGCTGTTTTGTTCTCGGTGCTGGTGCGCCCATGCTGAGTCTGACCATCTCAACCGAGGTGCCTTGGCTCGGGGAGGTGGTTCTCAGCCGGGAGTCGAAAAGCCTGTGGTCGACAAGCACCGGACTTCTGCAATCGGGCAATGCGGTGCTCGGGGTCGTCGTCGTGCTCTTCTGTCTCATTGTTCCGGTAACCAAGATGCTGATCCTGGTGCTGGCTGCAGCCCCCCGTGGGAACATCATCCGCGCCCGGTGTCTTGCCTTGGTCAGTGCTGTCGGCAAATGGTCTTTTGTGGACGTCTTCGTGGTTGCCGTGCTGGTTGCCATGCTGACGCTGGATAAGCAGGCAGGCAGCGCCGCGGTGCCAGGTGTCGGGCTTTATTTCTTTCTTGCCTACTGTCTGCTTACCAGCGCGGTGCCCTGGTGCTTGCCGAGTGCGAGGGAGGCGGATTGATGTCCTTCGCCGGCCAGACGGTGCTGCTGCTCGGGGCGGGGTACCTTGCCCGGTTTCTGCAGCCGCTCTTTGCAGACGCGGATCGGGTCGTGGCCGTGCGTCGCACGCCGGTTGAGGATAGTTCGACAGGCGGAACCAACGTTGCGCCGTACGCTCTCGATCTATTTGCGCCCGCCGCGCTGGGCGTATTGCGCACCGCGCTTGGCGAAGGACAGGTGACCTTGGTCTTCATGCTGCCGCCATCGGCGTTCGGCGACACCTCCCCTACAGAGAAGCTCGCCGCTCTGTTCGACTGCCTGAGTAAGCTCACCCTGCGGCGCGCGGTGCTGGTATCGAGCACCGGCGTGTACGCGCAGTCCCCCGGTGGGCACTTTACTGTGGACAGCCCGCTCTCCAGTGCAAGCCAGCGCACGCGCAGGCTGTGCGCGATCGAGCAGGCCTGGCAAACGTTCTTGCCCGCCGTTAGCGTACTGCGCCTGGCCGGGCTTTACGGTCCGGGGCGGATCATCGGCCGAGAAGCGGTTCTGTCCGGCGCCGTTGTGCCGGGCGACCCGGATGCCTGGTTGAACCTTGTGCGGATTGAGGACGCAGCGCGAGCTGTAAGAGCAGCAACGGAGGTCGAGCCTGTCCTGCCGGCTGGTCTGATCAGCGACGGTGTCCCAGTGCGCCGGAAGGAGTACTACGCCACTCTGGCCAGGCTGCTGCGGGTTCAGGCACCGGAATTTGACCTGTCGAAAGCGCCTTTGCGAGGAGGCGCGGGACGCTGCGATCCAGCGGCGACCTGGCGCATGCTCGGCCTGAGACCGCAGTATCCCGATTTCGACTCAAGCCTCGGCGAGCTGCTTTGTGGGGCAGAGCAAGCCTGAGGCGCGTTCCGCGGCTATTCCAGAATGAAACGCCCGAACGCGCGGCTGCCGTCGCCTGTGGTTATCTCGCCGGCGACTTCGAGCGTATCGGCGTCGATTACCGTCACGCTGTTCGAGAACCAGTTCGCGACAAAAACCCTGCGCAGCCCCTGACTGATATCGATCCCTTCAGGGTAGTCACCTACCGTCAAGGTCTTCACGACCGCGTTCTCTTCCAGGTCGACAACGGAGACGGTGCCATCCTCCTGATTGGTGACGAACAGGCGCTCGCGCTGGATGTCGTGTGCGATCGCGTAGGGCATGTGTCCGACCGGGAGGGTTGCCAGCACGCGCATCCCTACAAGGTCCAGCACCGAGATGTCATGGCTCTGCACGTTGGCGCAGAAAGCGCGCTGCCCATCGAGGCTGATGGTCACACCAAAGGGCGCTTTCCCGACACTGATCCGCGCCAGGGTCAGACTGCTCGTAGTGTCGATGACCTGGACCTCGTCGTCATCCCGGTTGGCTACCAGGAGCAGACGGCCATCGGGCGATATCGCAATCCCGGAGGGTGCCCGACCGGTCTTGTAGCGCCCTCTCGGTGCGAGCGTGACAGCGTCATAAGCTGCGACCGCATCGCCGTGCCACTCAGCGACGTAGACCCGTCCCCGGCGGGCATCTACCGTGAGTCCCAGAGGACCATTGCCTGCGGGGCGTGAGGTGTTGGTCTTAAGGCTGTCTGCATCGAGGCTGGTGAGTGTGCCCGCAGTTGAGTTGGTGACGAACACCAGCCGCCGACGCCAGTCGACGGCGACACCGGCGGGATCTTTTTCGACACGGACGGTCTGCGTGACCGCATTCGTCGACAGGTCGACCACGCTGACCGTATCGGCGCCCTGGTTAGTGATGAACGCCAGCGGGACGGTTCGCCCCACGGCGTGCAAAGCGGCGATCATGCCGACCAGCAAAAAACCGGCCTGCAGACATGGTCGCGCCCAACCGCGTCGTGTTCTCACCGGGTTACTCGCGTGCGCCGGTGACCTGTTCAGGGCTGCTCGGCGAGTTCTTTCAGCGCGGCGAGCCCGGCCTTGTAGGTGCCGGTCACGGCATTCACTGCAGCCTCATCGCTCAATTCAGGCGGGGGGTCGTTGTTCGGATAGCCCCGATAAAAACCGCCGCGCCATTCGACGGTCGTGGTGTTATCTCCGTTGTCCTTGACGGTGAAGAACGAGGAATATGTCGTCACCGGCAGGATCGCCATGATGGTTTCGCTGAGCTTGTACTTATAGGTCATGCCTTCAGCGTCATATTTGATGAGCGTCTCCGTGATCTGCGGGTCGTCTGGAGCAGCGATGGTGAGGACGCGCGTGGCCCCCGCTTCATTACCGCCGGTCCCTGCGCAGGCCGATACCGCCGGATGCCAGGTCGAGATTGAGCAGAAGTCCGCTACCATGCTCCATACCCTGGTGGCCGGCGCATTGATGACAATGGTCTCGGTGACTTTCTGTCGACTGGGGCCGTGGGCCGCCGCATCGGTAAACGGCAGAAGCACAATCAGCAGGGCTGGGAACAGTCGTTGCAGCACGGGAAATCTCCAACAGAAGTGAACAAATCGCCTCGGTTTCGGGCGGGCTCGCGCATACTAGCGGGATGCCCTGAAGGCGCCAACCTTCGCAAGGGTGACCGCATTGCCGTCGACGGACGGCCCGTATCCAGGACCAAGTAAGAACGATGGGAGCTACGATTGTCTGGTTCCGGCAGGACCTGCGCCTCGCCGACAACCCCGCATTGCAGGCGGCTGCCGCCCTCGGCGCCGTTATTCCGTTGTACATCCTTGAGCCAGAGACTGCCTGGCCTGCAGGTGCCGCGTCACGAGTCTGGTTGCATCACTCGCTGAGCGCCCTCGATGGCAGCCTGCGTCGTCAAGGGAGTCGTCTGCTGCTGGCCGTCGGCGAAGCAGCCGAGGTTTTCCAGGGTCTGCTACGCGACCCATCGATAAATCGCGTGTTCTGGAACCGTCGCCATGAGCCGGCCGGCAATGCTCGCGACGCAGCACTGGCTCAGATGCTTGAGGCGCATGCTGAGGTAAAGAGTTTTCCTGGCACGACCCTGTTTGAGCCCGGCAGCGTGCTCACCGGGGAAGGCCGACCCTATCGCGTGTATACGCCTTTTGCGCGCGCCTGCCTGCAGCAGACGCCGCCCGCGCCGCCGTTGCCTGTGCCGCCACGGATCGATGCCCCCGCGCGCTGGCCGGAAAGCCAGACGCTGGAAGCGCTACGGCTTCTACCAGCGATCGACTGGGCTGGCGGGATCCGGGAGCGCTGGGGTTTCGGTGAAGACGCTGCGCATGACCGGCTTGAGCGATTTCTGACCGGCGCCCTCTGTGCCTACCCGACCGGACGGGACGCGCTGGCTGACGAGGGGATCTCCGGCATGGCGCCCCATCTCAAGCAGGGGGAAATCAGCGTCCGCGAGCTGTGGACGCTGGTCAGCGCTGCCAGGGCTGCCGACCCCGCGTTGGAATCCGGAGCGACGGCCTGGCTGCGGCAGCTCCTGTGGCGCGAATTCGCCTATCACCTGTTGCATCACTTTCCGCACACCGCAGTGCGACCACTGCGCCCTGAATTCGAGCGCATGCCATGGATTGACGACCCATCGGGCCTGACGGCCTGGTGCCGCGGCCAGACCGGCTACCCTGTGGTTGATGCCGGCATGCGCGAGCTGTGGACGACCGGCTATATGCATAACCGAGCGCGCATGATCGTCGCGTCTTTTCTGTGCAAGCACCTCGGTATCCACTGGATAGAGGGCGCGCGCTGGTTCTGGGACACGCTGGTCGATGCTGATCTCGCCAACAACACACTCGGCTGGCAATGGACGGCCGGCTGCGGCGCGGACGCAGCGCCTTATTTTCGTATTTTTAACCCTGTCCGCCAGGGGTTGAGGTTTGATCCGGCGGGAGATTACGTGCGGCGCTGGGTGCCGGAGCTGTCTTCCATCCCCGGCAAGGCCGTGCACACACCGCCGCCGGGGCATGGCGGCTACACGCTGCCAATCTGCGATCTGGATGTCGGCAGACGGCAGGCGCTCGAGCGTTTTGACGAGATGCGGGCGCGATGAACTGCAGCGGGAAAAAAGCATGCCCGCGGGGTCGAACTCAGGGTTTTACTCGCAGGCGGGCGGTGCACTGGTGCCCCTTGCGAGTCGTCTTGCTCTGGAGCCTGACTTTCTCCCTTGTTCAGGCTGACGAGATGGCGCGGGTCCTGCTGCTGCGGGCAGATGGTGTCACGGTCTACTTCAGCGCCGAACTGGCGCTGACAGAAGCGGAGCGCAGCCGCGGGCTGATGTATCGCACGACGCTCGGCGAACTCGAAGGCATGTGGTTCGATTTCGAAACTGACGCTGAAATTGCCATGTGGATGAAAAACACCTTACTGCCGCTGGATATGCTGTTCATCAACCGGCACGGTACGGTGGTCAGCGTGCATGAACGAGCACGCCCCCAATCCACTGAGTTGATCCGTTCTCCGGGTCCGGTGCGCTACGTGCTCGAGCTGCCAGCCGGGACGGCCGGCCGTTTCGACATTGGAACCGGTGCCAGCGCCCGCTTACTGCGCGCCGGCGGATGAGCGCTGCGATTCCGACAGCGCATCGAACGCCGCGGCAAATCCCTGCAGCGATACGGGCACCACGATGGGCTGTCGTTCTCCGTCCGAAAATCGGATCTCAAGCTCTCGCCCGGCACCGAGTTGAGCGATAGTCGTCTCGCGCAGTCGCATCCCGGCCTGACAGCCATCGGGGTCGCAGCGCTCAACCGGGAAAACGGCGGGCGTCCCGCTATCGATGCTGATTGACACGCCGGGCGGCAGCGAGATCCCCAGTGGCAGAGTCAGCAGGACGGTCGGCGTGCCGCTGACCGGTTCAACGCCGAGCGAGAACTGCAGAACGGTCTGCCCTCCTGCCTTGAGAATGAGGTCCTGGAGCATGATGCAGGAGCGAGCTGTGGTGCTGACCCGATCGCAGCGCACCGTCCATGCATCGAATACCGTGTCTTCAGTCGCCCAGGTCGCGGCGCAGACGAGACAGGTAGCCAGCACTACAAAAATTGAATGGAGCGTGGATTTCAACGGCAAAACCTTGGTTTTTAAGCGCACGGCAGAGCCGCCATTCCGTGGGCTGCTTTGTAATTACGCTGCAATCCGGACGCTGGTTCAATCATTGGAGCCCGCGCGCTTTCTGAACCATTCGGGAACCCTTGGAGACGCCACTCGGTCGTAATCATCGTACGGCTTGATGTCGATCACCGGCGTACCGTCATAGGCATCGAGACGGCGTACTACCAGCACACAGCCCCGGCGCTCTACGAGTTCGACAACCGCAAGTCCTATCGGATTAGGGTGATTGCGACCGCGGCCGGCAAGGGCGCCAGTCAGGGGGGCGGTGGGATCGCCACGGGGATGACTCAGCAGGTCCGGTGCAGCGTCGCGTCGATGCATCCAGAACAGTACCATCAGATGTGAATACGCTTCGATACCGGTCAGCGCGGTCTCAAATTCGGGCAGTACGTGCAATTCGGAGAGCAACGTCCTCCGGCTTCGCGCGATGGCTTCGTCCGGCACAGCGCAGCGCACGGTCGCGATGGTGCGAGCGCACATCTGTATGCCATTACCGGCAACTTGCTCTTCATGCTCATGTTTCATTCGGTGCGGCTCCAGCCGATTCCTGTCGCTTCTCTACTGGGGTTCCGGGACATCTGGAATATGGCGCCCCGAACGGGCTCGGGATAAGGTGGCGCGATGTTACCCGCATTTTTTGACCCTGCCGTCAGCGCCTGGTTCAAAGACACCTTTCCGGTGCCCACGCCCTGCCAGGTCGATGCCTGGCAGGCGCTGAACGCCGGTCGCAACACCTTGATTGCGGCACCCACCGGTTCAGGCAAAACGCTGGCGGCGTTTCTCACCGCCATCAACGATCTGTTTCGACAGATTCGCGCAGGCACTCTCGATGATGCCACACGGATCCTCTACGTCTCGCCCCTGAAAGCGTTGAGCAATGACGTGCAGCGCAATCTGGAAGCGCCACTGCAGGGGATCGAATCACGCATGGCCAATGCTGGTGAAACGCTGCCGCAGATCCGGACGGCTGTCCGCACCGGCGACACGCCCGCAGCAGCGCGGGCGCTCATGCGCAAACATCCGCCGCACATTCTCGTCACCACACCTGAGTCGCTTTACATCCTGCTCACCAGTGAGAGCGGGCGGGCCATGCTGAGTTCAGTCAAGACCGTCATCATCGATGAAATCCATGCCCTCGCGCCGAACAAGCGGGGAGCGCATCTGGCCTTGAGCCTGGCGCGCCTTGATCGGCTCACCGCAGAGCCCGCAACACGCGTGGGGCTGTCTGCAACGCAGCGGCCGATTTCACGGGTGGCGGACTATCTGACTAACGGTCGATCTGCCGAATGCGCGGTGATTGATCGTGGACATGTGCGGCACCGTGAGCTCGCGCTTGAAATGCCACCATCGCCACTCGAGACCGTGCTGTCGGCCGAGGTCGCGGAAGAGATCCGGGCGCGCATGGTGGAACTTATCAACGCGCACAGAACAACGCTGATTTTCGTCAATACGCGCAGGATGGCTGAACGCCTGTCCCGCGCCCTGGGGGAGCGCCTGGGCGATGACCAGGTCTGCGCGCACCACGGCAGCATGTCGCGTGAAAGGCGCCTGAGCGCCGAATCAAGGCTGAAGAATGGCGAGCTGAAAGCGCTGGTCGCGACGGCTTCTCTCGAGCTCGGTATCGATATCGGCGATGTCGACCTGGTGTGCCAGCTGGGGGCAACGCGGACTCTGGCGACCCTGCTGCAGCGGGTTGGTCGTTCGGGTCATGCGATCAGCGGCATTGCTCGGGGGCGCCTGTTTCCTCAGACCCGGGACGAGCTGGTGGAGTGCATTGCGCTGCTCGACATGGTCGCGCGGGAAGAGCTCGACAGTTTTGACGTGCCTGCCGGCCCGCTCGATGTGCTCGCCCAGCAGCTGGTTGCCGAAGTCGCCTGCAGTGACTACGCGGCCGACGATCTCTACGCGCTGTGCCGGGGCACTTTCCCTTATCGCGAGCTTGCGCGGGAACGCTTTGATTCAGTGCTAAGCATGCTGGCGCAGGGCTTCGCTTTCGCCCGCGGACGCACGGCTGCGTATGTGCATCTCGACGAGGTTAACGGACAGGTGAGATCGCGCCGCGGCGCCCGTCTCATCGCAACTACCTGCGGCGGCGCTATCCCTGATACCGCTGACTACGACGTCATTGCTGAGCCCAACGGCGAGATGGTGGGTACGGTCAATGAGGATTTCGCGATCGAAAGCCTGCCGGGAAACATCTTTCAGCTGGGCAACGGTACCTGGCGGGTCCTGCGTGTGGAAAGCAGTGCTCTGCGCGTAGTGGACGCCACCGGCCAACCACCGAATATGCCGTTCTGGCTGGGTGAGGCCCCGGCCCGCTCTCTGGAAATGTCGGCGGCAGTGTCACGTTTAAAAACCGAACTGGCCGCTGCTGCTGACCAGGCCGACGCTACCGCGGCAGATCTCGCTGAGCGGCTGCTCGCGATTGCCGGCGTGCCGCCTGCGGCAGCGGCGCAGGCCGCGGACTACGTATTGGCAGGCTATCGTGCACTGGGCGCCATGCCGACTCAGGACACTCTGGTCATGGAGCGGTTTTTCGATGACTCCGGCGGTATGCAGCTCGTCATACACGCACCTTTCGGCAGCAGGCTGAACAAGGCCTGGGGGCTGGCCTTACGCAAGCGCTTCTGCAGGACATTCAATTTCGAGCTGCAGGCGGCAGCCATCGAAGACGCTATTGTCATCTCACTGGGAGCGGTACACAGCTTTGCGCTGGAAGAGGTCTGGCGTTACCTGAATGCGGATACCGTGCGGGACGTACTCACGCAGGCACTGCTCGACGCGCCGGTTTTTACGGTGCGCTGGCGCTGGGTTGCTGCCTGTGCACTCGCCATCCAGCGCTTTCGAGGCGGGCGCAAGGTGCCGCCGCGGCTCATTCGTATGAACGCCGAAGATCTGGTCGCGCTGGTTTTCCCCGATCAGCTGGCGTGTGCGGAAAACCTGAGCGGCAGGCGGGAAGTTCCGGACCATCCGCTGGTTGCGCAGGCGATTGACGACTGTCTGCACGAGGCCATGGATGTCGGCGCGCTGGAGGCGCTGTTAGGGTCCATCGCCGCCGGGCAGAAACGGCTGGTAGCGCGCGATGTGACCGAGCCCTCACCGTTTGCGCAGGCTGTGCTGAATGCTAATCCCTATGCGTTCCTTGACGATGCGCCGCTCGAAGAGCGTCGCACCCAGGCGGTGAGCAGCCGCCGATGGCTGGATCCTGCGACAGCGCAGGATCTCGGAGCTCTTGATCCGGCAGCCATCGAGCGGGTTCGGGATGAAGTATGGCCGCAGCCCCGCGACGCAGAGGAGCTCCATGAGGCGCTGACTCTGCTGGGGTTTGTCTCAGAAGCGGAATTTGCCCAGCTTTGTAGCGGCCGTGCCGACTGGGAACAACAGCTCTTCAGCGATGGCCGGCTGGTTTATCTCGAAGGCGAGGTGGCCCGTGCCTGCGCCACAGAACGGCGCGCTGAGGTGTGCGCCTGCTGGCCGCAAGCGCGGCTGCGGCAGACTGCGGGCGCGGCAGCTTTTGTGGGCAGGGCCGTGGCGGACGCAGACGAGTGTTTGCAGAGCCTACTGCGCAGCCGATTGGAAATGAGCGGGCCGCTCGGAAAGGCGGCCATCGAAGCTTTGTTCGGTCGTCCTCCCAGCCAGATTGAAGCGGCGCTCTGCGCGCTTGAGGCACAGGGGATCTTGCTTCGCGGACGCTTTTCGCCTGAGGCCACGGACACAGAGTGGTGCGATCGACGACTGCTCGCCAGGATCCATCGCTATACCCTGGAGCGGCTCAGACAGGCTGTTAAGCCTGCGACAACGAGCGAGTTCATGCGCTTTCTGCTCGACTGGCAGCATGTCACTCCGGGGCATCGGCTCTCGGGGGAAAGCGGACTGGAACTGGCAATCGCTCAGCTGGGTGGGTTCGAAGCTCCCGCGGCTGCCTGGGAGGGCTGGCTGTTGCCGCAGCGCGTGCGCCCTTACCAGGGGGAGATGCTCGACACCCTGGCGGTAAGTGGGCGCGTCGCCTGGCTCCGCCTGACCCCGAAAAAAGCCTCACCTGGAAGGTCCGCCGGGACACTCAAAAACACGCCGTTGACCATCATGCCGAGGAACGAGCTGCGTTCCTGGCTGGCCGTGGTTGGCGGGCGTTTCCAGGAACCCGGCTTGAGCAGCGCTGCCCAACTGGCCCAGGAATGCATTCGCAAACAGGGAGCGCTGTTTTTCGACGACATCGTGAGCGCAACCGGCCTACTCAGAACCCAGTGCGAAAACGCGCTGGACGAGCTGGCCGCCTGTGGTGTGCTGACCTGTGACAGCTATCAGGG
>JAYODW010000055.1:0-4436 GCA_038116745.1 Gammaproteobacteria bacterium | reverse complement strand
TACTGCTTCAGGCGCATGGAGGCGCGCGGAGAGGTCCGGGGCGGACGATTCGTCGCCAGTATCGGCAGCGAGCAATTCGCGCTCCCCGAGGCAGTCGAGCAGCTGCGCCAGGTTCGGCGTCGCGAGGCGGAGGATGAAATCGTCTCTTTGAATGCAACCGATCCTCTGAATCTGATCGGGACGGTGCTTCCTGGAGTGCGCATCCCGGCGCTGGAGAACAATCAGCTCGTGCTGGTCGGCGGCGAGCTGGGCGGTTATCGCCTGGGCAACGAGTACCGTGTGCTGATGGCAGAAGATAACGCGCTGGCGCTGAAAATCCGCACAGCCCTGGTTGATCAGCGGGGGAAGAGCGTGAGCCGTTCCGGGTTACGCAACCGACGGCGCTGAGCGTCATCCCGGCACCGGTGGCGGGCAGCTGCGACCCATGCACCCGATACTGACCTCAGGCCATCTGCAGCATGAAAGTCGTTCTCGCCCCCAACGCATTCAAAGATAGCCTGTCGGCACGTCAGGTCGCCACGGCGCTGGCACGCGGCCTGCGCCGCGGCTGTCCCCTTGTACAGTGTGTGATTCTGCCGGTCGCAGACGGGGGCGACGGCACCCTGAGCGTGCTCGAGGAAGCACTGGGTGCGACGCGGCGCGAGGTCACGGTCAAAGATCCCCTGGGTCGTCTACACAGCGGAAATTTTCTGCAGTGGGGGAGGGGAGAGCACGGGCTCGTCGAGACCGCTCAGGCCACTGGCCTGGCGCTGCTATCTGCGCGGGAAAGGAACCCGCTTCTGACAACGAGCTTTGGCGCCGGACAGCTGGTGCGTCATGCGCTGGCCTCCGGTGTGCTGAAGCTTGCGGTAACTGTTGGAGGCTCCGGGACTAATGATGGCGGTGCAGGTTTTCTACAGGCCTTGGGTGCGCGCTTTCGGGACCGCCGCGGGTATCACCTCGGGCAACCGCTCAACGGCCAGGCGCTGGCCGCGGTGCGTTCGGTTGACCTCAGCGCGTTAAGGCAGGTCGCAACGCCGGTTGAAACGCGCGTGTTGTGCGATGTGGATAACCCGCTATGCGGTCCGAACGGTGCGTCAATGACCTTCGGGCCGCAGAAAGGTGCCGACCGGGCAACGTGCCTATACCTCGATGAAAACCTTAAAAAGTTCTATCAGCTTATTGAAAAGGAGACAGGCACTGACGTGGCTGCACTTCCCGGCTCAGGCGCTGCTGGCGGGCTCGCGGCCGCATTAATGAGCGTCCTCAACGCGCGGGTCGAGCCCGGCGCGGAGGCTGTCCTCAGGTGGCTTAAGGCTGACGATGCATTCAGCGCAGCGCAGCTGGTGGTCACGGGCGAGGGATGTGCGGATCGGACGACCCTGGAGGGTAAGGCCCCCGGGGCCGTGTCTGCGATGGCGCGACGATGGGGGGCGCAGGTAGTCCTTGTGGCCGGTGCGATTAACGAAGCCAGCAGGGCACTGCTTGAGCAACGCTTCGACGAGTGTCTCAGCCTGGGTACCGAGGCGCGGGCCCCGGCCGCCACAGTTGAGAAAGCACTTGAAGTTGCTGGGTATGCGCTCGGTCGAAAGCTGGAAGCAAGAAAAAGTTGAATCCTCGCATTTTTATTATTCCTGTTAAGGAAAAATTTATGAAAAAAATACAAGTTTCATATCTTTGAGAGCGTTCAGTCATTTTGATATAACACAACCTTCAAATCGCTTAAATAATCCCGTAAAGGAATAATATGGATGTGAAATCTCTCGGGATCGCCATCCGGGCGCGACGCAAACAGCTGGCCCTGCGGCAAGGTGAGCTGGCCGCGCTGGCCAATGTCGGCAACCGCTTTGTCTCTGAGCTTGAAAACGGCAAGCCGACGCTTGAAGTCGGCAAAGTTCTGCTCGTGGCACAGGTTCTGGGGCTGGAAATGACCTTGACTCCGCGTACCTGGACCCATATCGAAAACGTTCTCAGTCATGCCTGAGCTCATCGTCTGTCTTGATCGCTTACCGGTCGGGCGCCTGAGCGTGGCTGCCGATGGTCTCTGGCAGTTTGCTTATAACGGACAAGGGGACAGGGACTCCGGCTCTCGACGGACGTCGCGGCCCGTCAGCCTGGCGCTGCCGCGGCATCAACACCAATTTCATCCCGAAACCGTGAGTGCCGTGTTCGGCAGTCTTCTGCCGGACGGCTCGCTGCGTCAGCGCGTCGCGCGCAGCCTTGGGCTCTCCCAGGCAAACGATTTCGCACTTCTGGAGCGCCTGGGACAGGAAGGTCCTGGTGCGCTGACTTTTTACCAGAGCGGTGGGCTGCCGCTTGAGTCCCCGCCCGAGCGTGTGCTCAACGATAAGGAGCTACGTGATCTCGTAGCCGCACTGCCGGTTCAACCACTCCTGGCAGATGTCGATGGCTTGGCCAAAACACTGCCCGGGGAGTTTGACAAGCTGCCGGTCAAACTCGACGAAAGCGGGGGCCGGGTTGTTCTCGGGGGGCAGCTGACGACCCACGTTCTGAAGACAGCCAAACCTGGACTCCGGGAAACCGTCATGAATGAAGCGTTCTGCATGGCCCTTGCGGAAGCGGCGGGACTGCCGGTCGCGTCGGCCAGGGTGCTGCGCGGACGTTCCAACGTGCTGCTGGTGACGCGTGTGGACCGCGTGCAGGGGGCGCCGGTGCTGCCAGTGCATATGGAAGATTTCGGGCAGGCTCTTGGTTACCCCGCAATGCGTCGGTATGAACGCGAAGGTGGCGCGCGCGTGGCCGATCTGGCTCATCTCCTGCGGGCCTGCAGCACCCGTCCTGGGGTCGATGTCAAAGCGCTCATGCACTGGCTCATGTTTTCTTTTCTGATCGGCTTTGGTGCGGGTCACGCGAGGCAGCTGGCGCTGCTGCACGAAGAGGATGGTGTCCGTCTCGCGCCATTTTTCGGGATCTGGTCGACCCATATCTATTCTGAGATGAGCTACCGCATGGGGGTCATGATCGGGCGTGAAGACCGGCCGGACTGGTTGTCACCGCAGCGCTGGCTGGAGTGTGGCGAGGACCTGGGGGTGCGCCCACGGTTCGTGGTGGAACATCTGCGCCAGATGGCCGCCCAACTCCCGCCATTAGCCCGCGAAGTCGGTGAGGCATTTCAGCGTCAGAACGGATTTGCCGAAATCGTGAAGGCAATCCAATCGCTCATCAGCCAGCGCGCGCGGCAAGTTCTGGTTGCCCTGGAGGTCGGAGGAGCGCTCTGAACCGTGAGCGCGTCGTCGTTTCTGGGGCTACCGGCGAGGAGAGAGCGGACAGGCAACATCAGCGCCGCCCGGGGCGAGGCCGGTTGCTCGAATGCTCGTCCCGGCTGAAACCATCGGGATGATGAAGAGGACCTTGGCGGCGGTCAGGATGCGAGCGCTGAAGGCTCTATGAAAGTGCCCTGGGATGAAAGGTCTGTCAGGGCAATCAGGTTTTCCGCCAGGGGCTCTGCGACAAGATGGCGGCGGGAAACTTCCGTCCAGCGACCGTCCAGCACAACCTGGTTTTCGTGGCTGCGGCCAACGACGTTCGGCCCGGCGCTGAGGCCAAAGCGCTCTCCGTGTGCCGTAGACAAGCTCCAGCCGCTGCGGTGGCTCAGCGAGACCTGATGCTGCGCGAGCTTCAGGCTGACTTCACACCCCTGCGCAACGCGAATGAGAACCGGCTCGCCCTGAGGCAGCCTGCGCAGCGTCTCGCTCAGCTCTCCGGGTTTGATCGCGGCAAGATCCAGAACGCTAGTCGGGTCAGGAGTTCCGCTCGTCGCGTAAGCTTCATTGGCGCCTTTGAACGGCTGGATCAGCCTCAGGGCCATCTCGCTGCGCAGGAGGTACGCCATATAACCTGCCACTGCGCACTGCAGGTACGGCAGCTGCGCTGCAGGTCGCATCAGCAACGCGTGAAACACCGTTCGCCAGTCGTTCTCCTCGTGAATCGCGCGCGCAGAAAGATGTTCTGTCCAGGAATACAGGCCTCGCTGGCAGTCGTGCAGCAGACCGGTAAAGCGCGAACGCTGCTCCCGCAGACGTGCCATTTCTGCCAGGAGCTCTGCTGTCGTGCTCGACGCGTGCCTGCAGATATAGGGTGAAGAAGGCTCTTCCCTTGGTTTCAGGGAATGTGCGAGGTCAACTGGCGTCCGGAAGAAAAGTACCTGGCCGTTGAGCGCCAGCCGTAGCGGTCCTGTGCTTGTCTCAGGACTTTTTCTGATGTGCGCTCTGGGATTTTTTTTATAAATAATATTCAATTTAAACATATACTTATAGTTTATATTTAATAATATACTAGAAGTATAGTTCTGCTACTTAGATCTTTGCAAGCTCTCTGCAGGAGCAAGCATCCGCATAGTCTGAGCTCTCGGCGTGCTCAACCAAATGGAGACAGCTCCAGAACGTTGAGCAGGAACGGGAGCCAGGCGAGGAACATGCACCCGAGGACGCAGCCCT
>JAYODW010000054.1:0-29030 GCA_038116745.1 Gammaproteobacteria bacterium | reverse complement strand
AGCAGAGCGGGCGCTTATCGAGCGACTTCAGGAACAGCTGAAGGCGCCGCGCTGACAGACTGCGCAGCGGACGGGCCTGCGCGAGGCATGGGGGTTATCGAGGTCTGATCATGCTGAAGCGGCTGGCAGAAAATGCGGGAAGCGCGCTCTACGAGATCACTAGCTCTCCGCCCGGGCAAGTGCAGAGGCTGATATTCACGGCGCCGGAAACGCGCGCGATCTGTAACGAATCTCTGGTGCTGGGCTGGGACTACACGCAGAAATTACGGGCAGCATGCCAGCGCGCGCTCGAGCTGCTCGGCGGGATCGGGTGCTGCCCGCTGCAGCAGCACAGGACGGTGATTCATCACATTCTGCGTGGTGGCCTCAATTTTGGACTCCGAGAAGCGGCGGCCGGCGCTTTTGGATGGAACCTGCATGGCTCGTCGTTCGTCAGCGCACAGCGGGAACGCGACGCTCAGGATCCGGAAAGCTGGCGCATTGTGGAAAGCGGCTACAACAAGATTTTCCTGCCCGCGCGCGCCCAGATTGTTGCCGGGGATGTCGTTGCCAGCGGTACCAGCCTGCGTTACGGGCTGGACACGCTGGTGCAGCAGGCTGCGCACGATCAGGTCGAGCTGGAATCGATGCTCGTGTTCACTATCGGTGGAATTAAGACAGAGGAAGTGCTCGCCGAGCTTGATGCGCGCTGCCGCGAGGTTTTTCCGCGCTATCGCACGACAACCGTGTGTTACCTGGAGGGACGCTTCACCGTGCCTTCGCCGCTCACGCCCTTGTCCATCAGGATCACGGGAACTGATCTCGTGCGCTACGGTGCACTCATGGCGCCCGAGTTCGTGGAAAGCCAGTACGTAGACCCGGCGTTTCCGCTGGAACGCTGTGTTATCTACGACGCCGGCTCGCGGGCATTCTGCCTGCCTGAATATCTCGACGACGTGGTGCATTACTGGCGCGAGGTGGCGGCCCTCGCCGAGCGCGGCATGACTTTCGAGCAGCAGCTTCGCGAAAGAGCCCCCGAGCTCGATCCCGCCAGGTTTGCGGGGGTCGACCTGGACGCGCTGGCTGCGCGTCAGATCGACCGGCTGCGTGCCGTGCTCGGCGAAGGAAACGAGGCCTGAGGCGATGCCGAAGTCTGCGCCGCAAGATCCGGATTTTTCGCTCTCCCCGGTTGGCCATGACAGCCTGCCCTGCATCCATGAACGGGGCTATTTGTCACTGCGGCCAGCGTTTACCGGCTGGTGAAGGCTCAGGACCTGATAGGGGCGCTTTCCGGGTCATGCTTGCAGCTGACGAGTTCCACGAGAAGACGGTCGCCCCACGCCACCTCTGGCGGACGGGCTTCACCGATCTCAAGATCGTTAGCTGAGGGTGGTTCTTTCACTCTAGAGTGCTGAATGCTGCTTCCAGCAATATCACTGCGTGAAAGGCGTGCACAACCACAAGGGCTAGCAATGTCACGGACACGCTGGAACGGGCGCTTGCTGCATCAGGAGTCGGCTGGGCGATGCTCAAACACCTGCATCGGCTGTTGTTCGAGGACGGTTCGAGCGATGCCGCCAGTGACGTGGGTGACTCGCTTAAGTACAAGCGCATGACACACGTCCGTTGTGCGCTCTATCATCCTGCGATGTGCGGCAAGATAGAGCGCTGACATCAGAAGATGAAGGATCTCCCGTCACTCGAACACTACCACCTGCCGGGAAAGCTCAAAGCCAGCAGCGTGAACTTAAACTAAGCACTGGCCCAACGCGCCAAACCCTCCGCTAGCGACCACACGACTGAGTCTCGAGTTATTTGACGACGGAAATGAAACGCGTCATCACCTTCGGCACCTACGATGTCTTCCACCTCGGCCACTTGCGCCTGCTCGAACGCGCGCGCGCGCTGGGCGACTACCTAGTCGTTGGCGTCTCCACCGATGCGTTGAACCACGTCAAGAAGGGCCGCAATCCGATCTATTCCGAACACGATCGGAAGGCCATCATCAGCGCTCTGCGCTGTGTAGACGAGGTCTTCGACGAACACAGCCTCGAGGCCAAGGGTGAGTACATTCGTCACTATCGTGCCGACATCCTCGTAATGGGCGATGACTGGCAGGGGCGTTTCGATGCATATGCCGCACTCTGTAAGGTGTCCTATCTGCCGCGCACGCCGTCAGTATCGACCACCGAGGTGATTGAGAGGATCCAGAGCGGGCCGTGAGCGGGCCGTAAGGTGGGCTGCCGGGCGCTCACAACAAGCTGCGCAAGCGCGCCACATAGCGCGCGGCGGCCTGCCCATCGGCACGGTCATCGTAGGCCGCGGCCATGACCTTGCGCACGCGCGCACCATGCTCGCGTGCGTAGGCCGCGGGATCGGCGAGATAGCGATCGAGGCACGCACACAGCATGGCGAGGTCGCCCGCGATCGCTCCGAAGCGATACTCGGGGCCGAGGGTGAAGCCCTTCGTAAACGGAGCCGGCACATCGAGGAATATTGTCGGCCGTTGCAGCACCAGGAAATCAAAGGCGATCGACGACCAGTCGCACACCAGCAGGTCGCTGACCAGCAGAACGCCCTCTGAATCGGGGAAGCGATCCTGCGGCACAAACAGGAAGGGCCCGTCTGCTGGTACTGCCACGGCCCGCGTGTTCAGGTGGGTGCGGAACAGGCAGACCGCGCCACGCGCGGCGCACAGTCGCGCAAGCGCGGCAAGGAAAACCTCTGGTGCGCTCTCGAACGGGAAAATAGTGTGCGCGGCGCTGCCATGCTGCCAGGTCGGGGCGAACAGGATCAGGCGGGTCGGTGCGGGCGGGGCCCCGATGGCGCGGCGCAGTGTCGCCTGGTTCTCGTCGCGGCGGACCAGGCGATCGGTACGTCCATAGCCTGTCGCATGGACTTGTTCGGGCTTGAAGCCAAAGCGCTCGATGTAGAACCGACGAATCAGCTCCGAACTCACCCATACTTCGTCGTAAGCGTGCTGCGCGGCGAAGTCATGCGCGTCCCAGCCCTTGAACGGCACGCCGTGCCAGACATCGACAAAGCGGATGCTGCTAACGCGCGGCAAGAGGCTCATCACATGCAGACCGTGGTCGGAAACGAGCACACGTGCCCGGGCCAAGGCCAGCACACCTTCCCAACCGAGCGCCCCAACGACTGCCGTACCCGCCGCCGCTAACTCACGCCGATAGGCCGGATCCATGGTCAGGAAAACTACCTCGCACGGCGCCGCCGCATCGGCCCGCAGCGCCGTGTAAAGGCTTGCGAGGTTGCCGTTCAGCTGGTGCCCGTAGAGCAACACCAGCGGCCGTGCGTCGGCGTTGCCGCGTCCGCTGCGCCACGCCCGCAGGAGCATGGCCACAAGCACGTTGAATGCGAACCGGGCGAGGTAGAGCCAGTGAAGCGGATTGCGTTTGTCGATCTTCATGGATGTGCCTGTGCGGGCTCATGGCATGACCAATGTACGATAGAGGAATCGCCTGTGCCGGTCGATGCGAGAGCTTCCCGGTCCAGTGGACCCCTGTAGGTTAGAGACTCTAGCTTGATGGAGGGCTCCGGCAGGCGTCACGCGGTAATCCCCCCGTACATTATCGGTCTTGGATTCAACCGGACACTGCAACACTCCCATAATGCAACTCGTATGGAGGTTAGGAATGCAGGAGTCAGATCGGATGAATGAGGCCAAGAAGGCAGTTATCTGGGAGCGATGGCAATAAGGGCAGCTCATGACTGTGATTGCGCGCGCTGTGCGCAAGCCGCCAGTGCCGGTGTTCTCATATCTGCGCGATCACGGTGGGATTAAACCCAGACCGCGGACATCACGACCTTCGTCATTGACGTTAGAGGATCGCGAGGAGCTTTCCAGGAGCGTGGGCGCTGGCCGCAGTTTGAGAGCCATTGCTGACCAATTGTTCCGTAGCCCTCCAACAATCAGCCGCGAACTGAAACGTAATGGCGGTTCAGAGCGGTATCGCGCACCGAAGCACAGGCTAGCGTCAGAAGACGCGCAAGGCGGCGGAAAGTGTGCTTGCTTACCAAACATAAACCACTGTATCGAATCGTCAGAGGTAAGCTGCTGCTGGATTGGTCCCCTGAACAGACATCGGGGTGGCTAGAGCGAACTTGCCCTGAAGACAAGAGCCGGCGTGTGTCTCACGAAACAATCTATAAGAGCCTGTTTATTCGAACACCAGGCGTATTTCGTAAAGACTTGCGAAAGCATCTGCGTACCAAGCGAAAGTTCAGGCACGCGAAGCCGCATTTGCCAGGCACTCGAGGTCAGATCGTTGACGGTGTATCTATCAGTGAGCGACCCGCTGACATCGAGGATCGTGCAGTTCCTGGTCATTGGGAAGGTGATCTCGTCATTGGTTAGAGCAACAGCCAAATTGCAACGCTGGTCGAGCGGCAAACCCGATACACGGCCTTGGTCAAAGTAAGGATCAAGAAAACCGACGACGGTCTATCGGCGCTTTCCCGACAGATGAACAAGCTTCCGGTTTTGTGGCAACTAAGTCTCACCTGGGATCTAGGCACAGGGATGGTATCGCCTACAAAGTTCTCCATCGCGACCGACATGAATGTCTATTTCTGCGATCCGTGAAGTCCCGGGCAGCGTGGCTCCAACGAAAATACAAAGGGCCTACTGCGACAGTATTTTCCGAAAGGATGCAGCCTTTCCGGCTTTTCGCAGCAGGACCTAAACAAGATCGCGCACAGGCTGAATACAAGACCGAGAAAAACTCTCGATTTTCGAACGCCTGCTGATAAGCTCGATGACCTGTCGCGTTGACCGGTTGAATCCAAGCCGACGACAAATGAGGGATTACCTATCCCTGCCTGCTCAAGGATGTGACCATCGAGCGGGCCAACCAGGTTTGGGCTGCTGACATCTGCTAAATCCGGATGGCGAAGGGTTTCATGCATCTTGTGGCGACCATGGACTGGGACGCGCAAAGTTCTGTCTTGGCGCATCTCGAGCACGCTGGATACAGACTTTTGGATTGAGGCGCTGGCAGAAGCCCTGGACCGCTTTGGTCCGCCGGAACTCTTCAACACCGACCAGGGTGCACAGTTCAAGGCCAGAGTTCGCGGACGTGCTCAAAGCCCACGAGGTCACCGTTAGCGTGGACGGGAATGGCCACTGGCTGGACAGCGGACTGATCGAGCGGCTGTGACGCCGCGTGACGTACGAGGACAGCTATCTGAGCGCCTAGGAAACGCCGGCAGACCTACGGGCGGGACTGGCTCGGTACCTCGAGTTCTACAACACCAGGCGCCGTCACAGCGCCCTGGACCGACGCACTCCGGTAGCGGTGTACTGCATTCAGGTCGGGACCTCGTTAACCGCCTGAACGGACATGAAGGACCCATTTATCGAGCTGTCCAAATTTTGGAGTCTACTTCTCTCTGCCTGGGTAATAATTTACACCGGTAACGGTGGCGTAGGGCTTCAAAAGTGGGGAAAATGTTTTGCGCCAAAGAGGTCGTCCTGTCCGAGCTAGGGACTGTTGTCCGCTAAAGCGACATAAGGCGCGCTAACTTTACCCAGGGGGGAAGGCGCGTCGCGCCGGCGCAGGATAGATGGCTACGACTTTAGGATGACCAATACCTTTTTTCGACTGTTCCGGCTACTTACCAGGAAACAGCGCCGGGAATTTTTCATTTTGCAGATGTTAATGCTGCTGTCTTCGGTGGCGGACCTTGTGGGCACAGCCTCTATCATGCCGTTTGTCGCATTGGCCGCAGACCCATCGGTTCTCCAGAGTAATCCTTACCTGGCAACGACATACGACGCGATGGGCCAGCCGCCCCAAGGGGAGTTTCTGCTGATGGTGGGTGGTGTATTCATCGGTCTAATCATCCTCGCCAACGGTACCATGATGGTCTCGCAGTTCTTGATGAACCGTTATGCCTCTCGCGTGGGCGGGGAAATCTCCACGCGCCTCTACGGTCACTTTCTATCAAGGGATCTAGTATTCCATGCCGAGACCAACAGCGCCTTCATGATCCAAGCGATCATGCGCGACTCCCTGACGCTCAGCACAATGCTTGTAGCCCCCGCCCTGCGGATCAACTTCTGGTTCTTCTCGATTTTCTTGCTGGCCGCACTGATTGTTTACGTAGATCCCTTTGTGGCTTTTAGCACAGTTGTCGTGCTTGTATTGTTTTACTGGATGGTGTTCTACCTGGTGAGGCGCACTATCCACAAAAATGGCCTGTTGATTTCCCGTCTCGGGCAGCGGCGCAATCAAGTATTGAATGAAAGTTTCGGCGGCATCCGTGACGTGAAACTGTACTCGTATGAGGCAGGCTACCTACGTCGCTTCCAGCGTGACACTAGGCGATCGGCTCGGGCGCTTGCGGATAACAATATTCTCGCGGAATCCCCGTATTTCCTAATCGAAATGATAGTGCTGGCGGGAATGGTGTTGATTACCCTCTACCTATACCGTCAGGGTGACGGACTCCACGCTGCCCTCCCGGTGCTTACCCTTTACGGCCTGGCCGGCCTTAAGATCGTGCCCAAGGTGCAGCAGAGTTATGCGGCGCTGACCAAGATTCGGAGCGCGCAGCCGGTATTCAAGCGACTCTATGAGCATCTGGCAGCATACAGCGAAAAGACACATTTCCTGGTGGATGTGCCCCGTATCATGACGCCGCAATCGGCCGTCACCATCGACGGCGTGACCTATCGATACAACAGTGAATCGAGTCCTGTTTTCGATAGGCTCAGTGCCTTGTTTCCCGCGGGAGAGATAACAGCGATCACGGGAAAATCAGGTGCGGGAAAAACTACCTTACTCGAAATTCTTATGGGGCTGCTGTCCCCTGAAGAGGGCCAGATTGCCGTCGATGGTCACCCGCTGTCGGAACAGGAAATGCCGAACTGGCGAGCATCCATTGCCTACGTTCCGCAGGAGGTCTACCTCACTGACAGTTCCCTAGCGCAGAATATCGCCTTCGGCGAGGAC
This sequence comes from Gammaproteobacteria bacterium, assembly GCA_038116745.1. Classification (GTDB taxonomy): domain Bacteria; phylum Pseudomonadota; class Gammaproteobacteria; genus JAYODW01. The sequence goes on along the minus strand of JAYODW010000054.1, from coordinate 22,077 downwards.
CGAGACGACATTGATCTGGAACGGGTCAGTTGGGCGGCCAAGGCGGCTTGTATTGACGAGTTGGCGGGAGGTTCCGAGGAGGGCCTCTGGGTGTTAATCGGGGAGCGCGGCAGCCTGCTCAGTGGCGGGCAGCGACAGCGCATTGGTATCGCTCGGGCGCTATACAAGAATGTTCCTCTGCTCTTCCTGGACGAGGCTACGAGCGCTCTGGATGACGCTACTCAGGCGCAGGTCATGCAGAATCTTAGGGAACTGACGCCGAAAATCACCGTGATCATGAATACCCACCAGCGGAACACGCTTGCGATCGCTGATTCGGTGGTAGAGTTGAGCTGAAGCGCTTCGTCCTAGTGGGGAGACCTATATGGACGCCCAGCGCGGGAGCGGGGGACGGGCTTCGGAAGCGTATAAGAAAAGCTGGGGCAGAGTGGTCAGCGAGCGCTATGATGCGCTGGTCGCTCTGGACGGCCCTTACTTGGACGTAGGGTGTTCCGAGGGAGACTATGTGGTGTCCCTGGCCGAAGAGGGTGCACACGTCAGCGGCTTCGATCTTGAGCCCAGCCCGGGTTGGAAGCGACGGCCAGAGCTGTTTTCCTGCGGCTCAGCGGTGAATATCCCCTACGCTGATAACAGCTACGAAACTGCGTACAGCTTTGAGGTGCTGGAACACCTGAGGAACCCCCGGCGTGCCCTCGAGGAAATGGCTCGTGTCAGTAGACGCAACGTTCTCGTTAGTGTCCCTAACTGTGATGTACCCACAGAATTCCGCGCGACGGGCCTGACCTACAACCACTACACGGACCCGACCCATGTACAGTTTTTCACGCAGCGGTTATTAGAAGACTTGATGCGGGAGGTCGGCCTGCAGCCTGTCTACTTTCTTCGCATAAACCGGATTAGCCCCGAGCTTTTGTTTTTCGAGAGCCAGGGCCTGCCGCGTAAGCTGGCAAACCTGCTGACGCGGATCTGTCGCTTCAATCCTTGGTCGCGTAACTACCAGATGACAATCCTGGCACTGGGGACGAAGCAGTGATGACAATCCCGCGTGCCTCGGACTGGGGGGAGTTTGATACCCGTACTCTTTGACCTTCTCGCAACGCAACCCTTAGCCGGTTACCGCTTCCATGGCGGCGCCGAATACACCAAGCAGGTGTTTCGGCACGCGCTGGCGGTCGGCTATCGCGATTTCGATGCTATTTACGACCCAGCTCGTGAATTCGATCCGCTGTTGCTGGAACTGTGTTCAGAGCATGGTATCGGTTTGTTCGAAGTGGCCGGCTGGTCCGGCGCCGCGAGCGTGATGGCAGATGGTCGCTACAGTACTTTTTTTTCCGGGCTGCCTTATGAATATGCGGATGTGGACACTGGCGGTATTCGATTTGTTATGACAATTCATGGATTGCGCACGCTGGAAATGCCGGTGGACCCGTCGGAGGTAGTGAATGCCGAAGGCTGGCTGCGCAAGTGCTGGTTGTTTACGCGCAACACTCGGCGCGCAAAGCGGAGAGTGGCATTCGCAAAACAGAAGCTGGCGAGACTATTGTTCAGAGAGGGTGCGGTCCCCGTTACTTCTTCTCGCCACTCCAAATATTCGCTGCGTGCCTTTTTTCCCGAGTCGGAACTACCCGAGGTGCAAGTGTTCCACGCCCCTGTAGACGAGCTGTTGAGGTTCGCTCCGGCGGCTAATAACAACCGCGGCGATTACTACCTGTTGCTTGCGGGCGATCGCTGGGTAAAAAACGCGCTTTCGGCATGCAGGGCTATTGATAGCCTGATTTCCGACGGTCTGCTTCAAAGGAAACGGGCCATAGTATTGGGCGTGGTTGATTCTCTGGCATTTTCGCGAAAGCTGGCCAACGCTACTCGTTTTGAATTTCGAGACTACGTTGAGCGGGACGAGTTGGCCGCTCTCATCCAGGGCGCCTACTGTCTGGTTTTTCCATCACTGAACGAGGGGTTTGGTTACCCGCCGCTCAACGCTATGGAACTGGGAACTCCGGTGGTTGCGTCTTCAATAAGCAGTATTCCTGAGGTCTGCGGCGACGCAGCCCTGTACTTCGACCCATGCTCACAGGCCGAAATGCGAAATCGGCTGTTGCAAGTTGACGAGGATGAAGAGCTCTACGTTGCGTTGGTCGCAGGTGGTCGGCAGCATTTCGCGCGGATGAAGAAAATTGAAACGAAAATGATGGACGAGCTTGTCGCTCTGATTTTTGACAGTCGCTGAATTCAACTCAAAGGCAAATACCATCTAGGGCAACCCCCAGTAAATTAACGGTACTCGGAACTGGCGGTTCCTCGTAGTGTGAACGCAGTAGATTCCGTGATTAAAAAGTCCCAATATTGCGACAACCAGATTCTGAGCATCTTGCAGCAGGCGCAGGGCGGAACGCCCGTGCCGCCGTAAGATTCCCCAACAAATAGACCGCTCAAAAACGCAGTCTCTTGGCACAATGAAGCCTGGAGGCTGCTGCGAGGAAGTCGAAATACAGCGACCCGTCCAGCTTTTGGTGTCGACTTCTCAACAAGAACACTGTGCAGCGGGTCCTCTAGCTCAAGGGCTGGCAGGTTCGCGGGCATCGACCCCGCATCGAAGCGTCGCCCTCGGTTGCAACGACGGCGATAGCCGCCGGTTGAGCAGGCGTTGATTGCGAGGTTCGGGACGCTCGGACGCGTTCCCGCACCGTTCCTGCTGACGTCGGACAATGGTCTTGTTGTTACCTCTCGAGCCTATACACGCCTCGTGCGCAGGTATGGTCTTCGCAGGGAGTTCATCCCGCCGAACTGGCCGCAGCAGAGCGGCATGGTCGAACGCGTCATCCGAACGTTGAAAGAGCAATGTGTCCATCGTCATCGCTTCGAAACGCAGCAGCACGTCTCGCCTGTCCGAGCAGAGTGGGTACTCTTTTACAACCAGCGTCGGCCCCACCAAGCCCTCGGCATGAAACCCCCGGTTATGGCCTATGCTTTAGCGGCACGACCTGCGCAGAAAACGGTGGGTCATCACATGGGTGCTAACGCCGACACCTTCCTCCATCCCGCCGAAGCTCTGCTCGGCGGCATCGTGCTCTGGGCCCGCTGCTTTCTCCGACCTTAACAGGCGCGGTGGGCGCTCGGTGGCGCTATACAGCTCGTGCGCAACGGTTTGAGTCGTTTCTACAGGCGCTGAATACGGCCGTCACTTGCTGAACATGGCTTCCATGAAACGGCTGACCACGCGGTCGCGCAGACCCGCAAGATAGCGGGGTTTCGTCACTTCGTTCAGACACAGTGTCTGATACCTGCCCCTACGCAAGGGCGAAAGGGGATGAATGAGCAGTGGGAAAAGGGGATCCCCGATATCGACATAGCGCGAGGCTATGTTGCGTAACTCGCCACGTCCTGTCGCGACGGCATAGTAGGCCTGCAGCGTGGTGGCAGGCGGAATGTCGCTGTTGTCGCGAAATCTGTGCAATCGCGTGGCTGCAAACTCTGCGGGATATTTCTCCTCGAGCTCTTCCAGGTGACTGCGTAGAAGCGGATAAGGCGAATGGTGCAGTTTTTTGGCCGGGCGGTAGTCGAAATCGCGAATCAGCAGCTTACAAGCATTGAGCGCGCCGTAATCGATCGGGCGCAAGCCCGTGGTACACCCGTACGGGATGTCGTGCTTCGAGGGAAAAACGCTGACCTTGCCCTGACCGGGAAAGAAGTCCTCAGGCTGCATTGGCCGGCACAAAAAGAAATCGTCGTTGAAATACAGAATGCGCTCGCCGATGCCCGGTATGCGATGCAGATTTGACTCGATGGCGCGTGAATTGAACGTAGGCAGCACCCGGGTATCTGGAAAGATACGCTCGTGAGCTACTCGCCCGATTTGCTCATCGCCCTCGATCTCGGACGGCAGCCTGCAGTTGGTCACAATGTGGATCCGTCGCACCCAGGGCGCATAACGCCTGACCGAACGCACGGAATACACTATCTCGTTCCTGTTCTGAAAACGCGCCGGATCGTTGACGCTATGGTGCGTGTCGGACGGTAAACGGTTTTCTATGCAGACGCGGCGATAGGCTTCCTGCCATTGAGAATCATTGTGGTTGACCCAGGTGTAGACAACATGAATGTCTGTTTCCATGCTGCCACCTTTTAACCGATCACGTCCCGCAACAGGCTTTTGAAGCCACCACCCGTGCGATAGCCTCCATCGAACCAGTATTGCAGTGAGCCCATCAATCGCCAGGGCAAAGGCTTGGCGCGTAGCGCATGCCTGTGGCGCAGCACGGCCAGATCTTCCTCCAGCTGCACAGCGAGGTCGGCGATGGCTGCGTCGTACCGGCCATCCAGGCGTCCCGTGCCACGCCGGGCTGCCAGCGAGAGAGCCTCCACGTGGGCCATTTCGTCCAGCGCCATAATGTTGGCATCCGATGAAGTGGCCCGGCGCAGCTGATACCGCGCCCGCTGCCAGCGCGTGATTCGGCGCGTGCTGTTGGGCAGCACGTTTGACGCATTGCCGCCGTGCCTGCGATACAACTGCAGCACCTCGTCGCACACCAAGGCAGCACCGAGCCCGTTGGCCCAATCAACAATCCAGTTATCGTGGCCGCGTGCTGCGGCCGGAATGGGCAGACAAAGATCCAGCAGATCGCGACGGGCGGCACAGCAGCATCCCATAACAAAGGCTGCATTGGAGTATCCGGCGGCTCTCAATTGTCCGAGCTTGGTCAATCCCGTACGGCCGAGGTCTCCATCGGCGATTTCGGCATCGTTCATGAAAAGCAGCTTGTCGGGATAACGCTCCTGCCACCCGAGGACCGTAGCAATCTTCGCTCCGCTCCAGACGTCGTCCTGGTCGCTCAGGAAGACCAGCTCGCCCGTGCTCATGGCGAGGGCGCGATCGAAACTCTGCGCGACGCCGAGACGCTTGCTGTTGCGAATCAGGCGCACGCTGAATGGAGCGCGCTCCGCGAAGTCTTCGACTATTGCGCAAGTTCTGTCGGCTGACATGCCATCGCTTACGACGAGTTCGTCGGGCGGACGCGACTGATCCAGGAAGCTTTGCAACTGATCCGCGATATGCGCCTCGCCATTGTATGAAGCCAGTGCAATGGAGACTTTCATGACGACAAAGCGCGCGAGACGCTAGAACCGTCCGCGGCGTCGCCGGCAGCTCCTTGCGGCAATTCCTGCGTCTGACCTCGCTTCTTGAGAACGATGATGTACTGAAACGCAAGAAAACCTCTGACGCCCGGGATGGCGAAAAACTTTGCGATTTTGTTGATCTGTGCCGGACGCTCCAGGAGCCTGTAGTTGGTAACCATCCTCTCGAGGGATAGCTGGTCCGATGCGAATAGCTCGAGCAGGTTCTTGCGCGTGAAGAACCGCAGATGCGTTCGATCATGTATGCCCCGGTCCCGGTACGGCCAGCGTCCGCGGAAGACCAGATTGAAGAGCGTGTCGATGTGCCTCACGTTGGGGACGCAGGCAATGATCGTCGCGCCCTTCGCAGCGACCTCCACGACGTCGCGCACGACACGCCAGGGATCCCTGAGATGCTCGAGCACATCCGCCATGACCACACAATCGAACTGGGCCGGGCCGAAGTGGTCCACGAGTGAAATCTCTTCGAGGTTCGCCAACTGAACCTCGTGCAGGCGGCTTCGAGCTACTTTCGCCATTTCGGCGTCGAGCTCGACGCCATAGACGCGCACGTCCGGATAGGCTGCCATGATCGTACTTCCGAGCTCTCCGACACTGCAGCCCATGTCCAGCAGCTTTTTCGCCGAGCTCGGGACCTGATCGACAATATCCTGCCGCGGACCAAGGTAGGATCTATTGAAAGTCAGGGTTCGACACCTCGGTCACGGTTGGTGGAGTCAGCTGTTTACACCTGGTCTGCCGGCGGACTCTGTGCTTGGTAAGTGCGTTCTTTACTCGGGTTCGAATGTCGCGCATCAGATGCTTTCTGTGTGGGTATTTTTCGAGGTAGCTGTTGGCTGATCGAACACTCCACTGCCAGCGGTTGATCGGCAAAGAGGTCTTCCAGAGCACATAGGGTAAGCTGATCTGGTCGCGCTTAGTGAACGCGAGGAACTGTTCCCACCACTGATCCATTGCCGTCGCGAGCATGGGATGACTGTGCCATCGAAACAGGACGCCATTATCGTTCAATGGCTGATTCTCCGGCATCCTTTCCGCACGATAGTGCTGAATTTGTTTTTTGTACAACTGCAGATCAGCCGCATCGAATTTCGACATACGAAGGCATGCCGATAATTCCTCTCCGACCGTCGACCGGTCGCGATGTCGGAACAGGCCCATCGCGCATTTGCTGGCAATGAACTCGTCTAGCAGGGGCACGAGGTCGCCCACGACACCAATGTTGCCGTCCAGATATATCGAGTACTCGGCATCCGGGAATAACTCGTGCGCGAAGAACTTATGGAATCTATTAGTTGTGATGTCGCAGTCGAAGCTGCGCCGAAAAGGCACTCTTTGCCATCCCCTGACCTCGGTGCCGGCATCGTCAAAGAGGCCGAACACAAGAGGCGCGGATTGGCGCGCCGGCGGCAGCACGAGGTCGTAGCGTGAGGTCACTGCGGTGTAGACCACGACAGAGCCTTGCCCCCGCTGCTCCGCGCTGGCATTGATCCCGTGGTGACTACTGCTGTTGCTCATGGGTTCGACATCCGCAGCCGTATGCCGGGTCGAGATTAGATCGAATGGAGTCATAGCAGTTGGCGGCATGTTCTTCGGACAGGTAATTGGCGAAGCCGTCTATCTCACGCTGCCGAACCTTGAAACTCTCCTCATTACCCGGTGCGCCTACACCGAACCTCCCATCGCTACTGCTCAATGCGCCGAATCGCTCCATAGATTCCATTTTAGCGAGACTGTCGAACGCGACCGAAGACCCGGCGACCTCTTCAGCGACCGGCAGTCCTAGGAATTCCACAGCGCGATGCAAGAGAGTGACAGGGGTCTGGTTCATCTCCGCGCACCCCAGTAGCAGAAAGTCGCGGGGCCTAGCTTGATGTATCAGCCAAGTAGGGTTCAGGGCAGGCTGCACATCGCGGGCATTGAGGCTGGCAGACCCTGCACCCAGGGGGTTGCGACTCCGCGGGGATGGGCCGCGAAAAACTGCCACACATAATCGGTTCCGGTTGTTGGGAGTGAGTGTCCCCCATCATGGACACAGACGATATGAAATTGCCCGACGCTGCTCAGTTTGCTGCTCTGGTCGAGACTGCCGTTTTCAAAATTGAACTGAGCGTAGGTGTCTGTGGGGCCTCCCCAGGTTAGAAGCATCGGTGGTTTGGCCGCAGGGTCCCAGACGCTAACGGTGCTGTGACCAGACAGTGGAGCGCTCGCAGCAAGAATCGTTGAGCGGTGGTGCGTCAGGGATACGGTCCACATCGCGCCGGCACTGAAACCGCTTGAATAAATTCGTTCCAGGTCTATGTGGAATTGCTCGGCCAGACATCGGGTCAGATCATCGAAAAGTATGGTGTCGGGGTTATTCGGCGGAGCCCAGCTGTCCCATTCAATGAAAAGTTTTCTCGATTCTGGCGCAACAACGATGACGCCGTGGTCAGCAGGCCATGTCTGGAAATTGCTGTACGCCATCATTTGGTCTCCATTGCCTCTGTACCAATGCCACGCGAAGACGACAGGCGCTCCTTGGGGGTTGTCGGGGAGGTCAATTCGCACGTCTCTTGCCAGACCATCCGAAAAGAACACCTGATGACCAGCCACGAGTGTGGGGCAGGTTCCCTCGCTGTAGGGAGTTAATTCATCCAGGGAATAATTTTCAGGTTCGCATTCGAGGTCATGACCGTCACAGTTCTGGTCCACCCCGTCACCGCAGATTTCGGTTGCCCCGGGATGAATCGCAGGGACGTTGTCCGCGCAATCGCCCTGCCTGCGGGAGTAACCGTCACCATCGCTGTCGCGATTTTTGACAGCGCTGAGAATTGACGGCAGGAATTCGAGAATCTCGCTGTTTTCCTCGGCGAGTCCGATGCTGAAGATACCCGTACACCAGAGCATGACAACGAAGGTTATGCAGCGTTTGCATGTGACCCTCCGCCGACGCAAAGGTCTTGGCATGTTGTGCCTCCTTCAGGTTCTCAGAGAGCCGGAATCAAAGCGCGAGGTCGAGCAGGCTCAGCACCGGCGGCAGTCCCCGGGCCACGGGCAGCCATTCCGCTGACTGATTGACCTGCCACACTTCGCCGCTGTCGGTGCCGACAATGACGCTGCCGACCGCATCGTGACTCGGCGCAAGCCCGTGGAAATTCGCCGCCGCGGGGGAATGCGCCGGGTCACCGAGGTCAAGCCAGTGGTCGCCGTCGTCATCGCTGCGCATGAGAGCTGCACCAGCGCCGCCGGGATCGCGGAAACTCGAGAATGCGGTCGGTGCGCAGGCAACCGTCAACGGATAGGGCGCGCGCGGGTCGATACACAGCGGCCGCGTATAGCGTGGCGTCACGCCGGCCCACACGTAGGTCCAGCTGCGCCCGCCGTCGGTCGAGCGGAACATCCCGGCGTTTCCCTCGACCATGTCAGCAATGCCGTCCGGGCGACCGTAGCCGGTGGAAACGAACAGCCGCTGCGGATCGGCCGGGTGCGGCACGATGACGTGGATATCAGGCACATCCCCGGGCCGCACCTGGGTCCAGGTTTCGCCGGCATCGTCGCTCAGCATGATGCCGCCGACTTCGACCCCTACCCGCAGGCGCGCGGGAGTGTGGGAGGTGTCACAGACCACGGTGCGGGCCCTGCCGGGCAGCGGCGGCTCCACCGGGATACTCCAGTCGCGGGACCAGGGCACCGCGCCGAAAGCGTCAACCGGGGCCCAGTGCGCGCCGTCATCGGTGCTTCGGAAAAGCCCCGCCGGCTGCGTGCCGGCATACAGGGTCTGTGCGTCGCCAGCGCGGATCTGCCACACCTGGTGGTCTTTAAGACCGATAGCCTGCCAGTGGAGGCCGTCGTCTTCCGAGCGATAAGCGCCGGCTTCGGTACCGGCGTACAGATACTGTCCATGCCGGAACAGATCGCGCACCGGTGCGCAGGAGAGCACCTGATCCGTCGCCGCGGCGTTCAGTCTGAAAATCCCATCGCGGGTGCCGGCCAATCGGGTCATGAGCTTCTACCCCTGTCGTCGATGTCGTGCTTCAGTGTAGCGATCCGTCGACGGCCGCGCCCGGGATCTCAGTCTTTCAACTTGAAATACTCCGGTCGCCCCGTCGGCCAGGGATCACCCCACATCTGCTGGCCGCCATCGACGGTCAGCACCTCGCCGGTAACGAACTTCGCAGAGGGCGCCGCGAGGTAAACACAGGCTTCGGCTACGTCGTGCGCGTCGCCGACATGAAGCATGGGATTCGATTCGTGGTAGCTCTCTACCCCTTCTGCCGGGTAGACGCCGAAGCCCTCGGTTTCGCAGCAGCCGGGCGCGACGCAGTTGACCCGGATCCCGAGTGGTGCCCATTCGACTGCAATTGTCTTTGACAGGTAGATCACCCCGGCGCGGGCCGCGGCGGTATGAGCAATGCCCGGCAGTCCGCGCCAGATGTCTGCGACGATGTTGACCACGTTCCCCGGCCGGCCAGCGTCGCGCCAGCGCCGGGCGGTAGCCTGCATCATGTACCACGAGCCGTTGAGGTTGGTATCGATAACCGCGTTCCAGCCCTTGACCGAAAAATCGATGGCCGCCTGGGGGTACTGACCGCCCGCGTTGTTGACCAGCACGTCGAGGCGGCCGAAGCGTTCCCAGGCCTCGTCCATCAGTGCTGCAACGGCGTCGGCGTCGCGGATGGTCATGGCACGCCACGCGACTTCGGCCCCCAGGCCGGTGAGGAAGGCCGCGGCGCGTTCGATCTTCTCAGCATCGCGGCCGATGACCATCAGACGGGCGCCCAGCCGGGCAAAGAGGCAGGCGATGGCCTTGCCGAGGCCGCTCCCCGCACCGGACACGAGAACAACCTGGTCCTGAAACAGATCGGCGCGATAGACCGTGGGCAGTTGCTGTAATTCGTCGTCACTGAAGCCGAAGGTCTGCGGCGGGTTCATCGAGGGTTCCTGTGCAGGTGGGAAGGAGGCGCTTGCAGCGCACGGAGTTCGTGTCGACTATACCAACTGACCCTGCCCTCCAAGCGACGCCAAGGAGAACCCTGATGGACAGATCCACCCGCCTGCCGGAGCGCCTGCACCATACGGCTTACGTCAGCCGCGACCTTGAGGCCACGCGGCATTTCTACGAGGACGTCATCGGTTTGCCGCTGATCGCTACCTGGTGCGAAAAGGATCTCCTGTTCGGCAAGGAGCGTTCTTACTGCCACACCTTCTTCGGTATCGCCGACGGCGGTGCGCTGGCGTTTTTCCAGTTCGCGGATGCTGAGGACGAAGAGGAATTCGTGCCCGAGATGCCACAGACGCCCTTTGTGCATATCGCGCTGAAGGTCGACCGCGACAACCAGGATGCCATCTGGGCACGGTTGGAGCAGAACGGCTATCGAGAGCCCGATGTCTTTGCGCTGGAGCATGGCTACTGCCGCTCAATCTACGCGCGCGATCCGAACGGCATGCTGATTGAGTTCTGTTGTGATGCCGATCTGGGTGCAGACCTGGTTGAGGAAAAGCGCGCCACCGCACGCAGTGAGCTGCAGCGCTGGCTTGCCGGCGACCGCAGCTCAAACAACCATCTGTCCCATCGCTGAGGTCCTATAGATGAGCGAGGCGACGCTGGCACGGTCGTTCGAGACGATTACAACCAACGGGGTCAACCTGCGGGCGGTTATCGCTGGCGACGGTCCGCTGGTGATCCTGCTGCATGGGTTTCCGCAGGGCTGGTCGCTGTGGCGTCACCAGATTGATCCTCTCGTCGCGGCGGGTTTCCGGGTCGCGGTGCCGGACCAGCGTGGCTACGGTGGCAGCAGCACGCCTGCTGCCGTGTCGGCTTACGACATCCGCACGCTGGCAGCCGACGTTATCGGTCTGGCGCAGGCGCTTGGGCAGCCTGAGTTCCGGCTTATCGGTCATGACTGGGGCTGTATCGTGGCCTGGCACACAGCCCTTCTGCATCCCGCACAGTGCCTGGCGGTAATGGGTATGTCGGTGCCTCACTGGCGCTTCGGACCGGCGGTGCTGGATCCGCCGGGGATGGACGATCGCTTCTGGTATATCCGCTATTTCCAGCCGCCAGGGGTAGCCGAAGCTGAACTTGACGCGGATCCCGAACGGGCGCTGAAGGCCATTTACTGGGCGGCGTCGGGAGACGCGCCTGCGGGCACTTTTCTACGCCAGCTGACTAGCTCCCGTGACAGCGGTCTGCTCGATGTGCTGCCCGAGCCGCCGGCCGCACTGCCCGCGTGGCTCAGCGCCGAGGCGCTGCGCTACAGCGCCGCGCAGTTCCGCCGCAGCGGATTCAGAGGTCCGCTAAATTGGTACCGCAATTTCCCGACCAATGACGCGCTGACGCCGGAGCTCAACGGGCGTCAGATCGCGCAGCCGGCTGCGTTCGTGGCCGGCGCTGCGGATCTGGGTCTGGAGTTTGACCGCCGCTGGCGGGAGCGTTTGGCGGCTGGTCTGGCCGATGCCCGGCTGATCGCGCTGGTGCCGGGGGCCGGTCACTGGCTGCAGCTGGAGCAGCCGGCGGCGACAACTGACCTGATGCTCGAGTTCCTGCGCAGTCTCGAGTGAGCTGGCGCAGACCTTCCGGCTCAGCCGGTAGGAAGGCTCTCAAACTGCGGCAGGCCGTCGGTGATCTCAAACCAGGGCGCTTTGGACCCGACGAAGATGTGGCAGTCGGCATAGCGCCCGGGGTCGTCATCCAGTGCGCCGAAAGGCACCACCGCAAACCCGCGCTCCCGATCCGCGCGCGGCATGCCTGAACCGCAGCGGGCGCAGAAGACGTGGGCGAAAAAGCGGGCCTCGGGAACGCGGTAGGTCACCAGCTGCTCGGTGCCCCGAATGAACTGCAGATTCTCCGCGGCCGTAAAGCCGTTCACGGTGTGAGCCGCAGCACGCGCCTTGCGACAGCGACTGCAGTGACAGCTGAACACCCGCGAGAATTCGCCGCTGACGGTGAAAGCGACGTCTCCGCACAGGCAGCTGCCGCCAAGGACGCCATCCGCAGCAGGTCCCGGGCTGGGGCGGTCTACCGCCGGCGCATCGGCGCCGGGATAGTTATCGTGTCGCGTCAGCGCGTCTGTCAGTGGGTACCAGGGTGCTTTCCAGCGCACGAAAATATGGGCTGAGGGGCGCAACCCGGGATCCTCGTCGAAGTTCCCCATGGGGATGGCGACGATGTCCGCAAAATGCGGATTCGGCAGCACCGAGCCGCAGCGGCCGCAGAATGAGCGGATAAAGCCAGGTGAGGATTCGTAGCGTCGGATGGCTGCTTCACCGGCCGTAAAAGCAAACGGGGCACGGGGCCCGACGGCGTAAGTGCCAAAGGGCGCGGCATGACCTTTGCGGCACATACTGCAGTGGCAGTGCGTCGCCTGCGAAAATTCGCCGTCATAGCTCCAGCGGACTTCACCGCACAAACAACTGCCGCGTGTCATGGGGCACTCCTCTTCTGCCTGACTAACAGGCGCGTATTCTAGGGCGAGCGACACATCGGGCTGCTGCCGAGGTGGTCTGGATCCGGAGGCTGAGCATGCGTTTTCTCTTGTATTCCGCAACCGTGCTGTCCCTGCTGCTGTTTTTTGCATTGGCGGTGGTCCTGGCGCTCAGTGTCGAGCCCGAGCCGCTGGTTGCGCGCGAGGTGCGCCTGTCGCCGGGGCAGGTCAGGCAGGTGCGCGACCTCGCGGCCCTGCACGACCCGAGAAAATTGCAGAACGGGCAGCTGGGGCGCGTGGTGATGAGGCAGGCGGATCTGCTCATGGTGATGAACTACCTGGCAGGTGTGTTCGGTCGCGGAGGCGCTGAGATCCAGCTCGGCGCGGGCGTGGCGCAGGTGCGCGCGACGCTGACCCTGCCGCCCAATCCGATCGGGCGCTACGTGAATGTCGAGGCAACGCTGCACGAAGGTAACGGACTGCCGCGACTGGATCCCTTCCGTATCGGGCGCGTACCCGTACCGCCGACCGTAACCCGATTTCTGTTAACGGCGGCGCTTGATGCCTGGTACCGCAGCACCGGTTCTGTGCGGACCAGCGAGGTGATTCAGGCCGTGAGTTTCAGTCCGGATCGGATGACGCTCAGCTATCGCTGGGACGACGAGGTTGTGACGGCAGTACGGGACGTCTGGCTGCCTGCAGCGCAGCGCGAGCGATTCGAGATCTATAACGCGGAGCTTGCGGCGTTAACCCGGGCTGCGCCCGCGAAGATGCCTTTGAGCGAGTTGCTGCACGGCCTGTTCGGCCTCGCCCGGGAGCGCTCGGTGGGCGGTGATTGGGTGCCGGAAAACCAGGCGGTAACCGCCGTACTGTCGCTCTACGTCACGCGGGGCAGCGTCACTGCGCTGGTGCCGGAAGCGCGCGGCTGGTCACGGCCTGCGCGCCGCACGATCACGCTGGCGGGGCGCCGTGATCTGGCACAGCATTTTCTGGTCTCGGCAGCGCTGGCTGCTCATGGCGGTGACGTGCTCGCTTACGCGCTGGGCGAACTGAAGGAGCTGGATGATGCCAGCGGTGGCAGCGGCTTCAGTTTCCGCGATCTCGGCGCGGACAAGGCGGGCACTGCGCTCGGGTTGGCGCTCGTGCAGCCCGAGTCGGCTGAGCGGGTGCAGCAGCGCCTCGCTCGCGTTCTGGATGAAAGAGACTTCATGCCGACGGTGTCGGATCTCGAGGAAAACATGCAGGTAAAGCAGTTTGCTGAACGTTACGGAAGCGTTGACGACGCGCGTTATCGCGAGGTGGTTATGCGCATTGACGATCGCATTGCGGCGCTGCCGCTGTACCGCTGATTGGCAGCCGGCGCCCGTGGACGTGCGGGCCGCGATCTGACATTTTCCAGCGCACGAACCCAATAAGGAGACCGCCATGCGCGTCGGAGCAACAATCTTTAATCAGAACTACGGTGACTGGGACCGCTACGAAGCGGAGGAGCGGGGCGAGGCAGTGGCGTCTCAACCGGCCAAGTCCGACCGTGAGGTGTTCAGTGAAGAGCTCAACCTGGCCCGCATCGCCGACGAGACTGGGTTCGATTCCGTGTGGACGATTGAGCACCACTTCACGCCCTACACCATGGTGACAAATCCACTGCAGTACCTGACCTATGTCGCCGGGATCACGCAGCGGGTCGACCTGGGCACGATGGTCACGGTGCTGCCGTGGCATAACCCGGTGCGCGTGGCCGAGGACGTCAACATGCTCGATACCTTCCTCGGGCCGGGACGGGAAATTATCTGCGGCGTCGGCCGCGGCCTCGGGCGGCGCGAATACGCAGGGCTGTCGATTGATCAGGGCGAGGCACGTGATCGCTTCGATGAATCTCTGCAGATCCTCAAAGCCCTGCTGGCCACGGGACGTTGTGATTTCGCCGGCGAGCACTACCAGATTGAGGGTCTGAAGCTGCGACCGCAGCTGGACCGCGATCTGAGCAAGAACCTGTGGTGCGCAGGCGGGACCGACCAGACGGTTGAGATCATCGCGCGGCACGACGTGCGGCCGCTGATTATTCCGACGACGAATCTGGATGTGGCGCTGAAAACCGCCGAGCGCTACGCCGCGCTCCGTGCGGAGGCAGGACTGCCGCCGGCGCCGAGCAAGCTGGCACTGTGGACCTACGTGGCCGAGAGCGAGGCCGACGCGCGCGCGGGCGCCGAACAGTACATGGTCGAATACGCGGAATCAGCACTGCGCCACTACGAGCTGCTGGGCGACCATCTCGGCGGGATAAAAGGCTATGAGGCCTATGGCGAGCTGCAGAAAATGCTGAAAGCCGATCCCACGCCGTTCCTGCGCGGCTTCTGCGACTCTCATCCCTGGGGTACCCCAGAGCAGACCGTTGCCCGGGCGAGTGAGCTTGCTCATGCCTTTGGCACGAACGAGATCATGTTTGTGTTCAAGTATGGCGGTATGCCCATCGAGCTGGCCGAGCGCAGCATGCGCCTGTTTGCCCGGGAGGTGATGCCGGCGCTACAGGCTCTGAACCCGGCGCCGCTCGAGGTACGCGCGGCGGCCTGAGCCGGAGGCGGGGAGGACACTGGTTTTGAAGATCCGCTTTGCTATCACGCCCCCGGCGTCCGCAGTTGGCGATGCGGTGTTCGGGAAGTATCTCGAAACTGTGGAGCGTCTCGGCTTTGACACGCTGTGGTTGTCCGATATCCCGCTCGGGCCGCTGGGTGATCCGCTGCTGAGTCTGACCTATGCCGCCGCGCGCACGCGCAAGCTCAAGCTGGGGGCGAACGTGGTGCCTCTCGGGCGTAATCCGCTGTGGCTGGCCAAGCAGCTTGCCCAGCTCGACCGGCTCTGCGAGGGGCGTCTGCTGCTGTCGTTTGTGCCAGGTCTCGGCGCGCCTGCGGAGCGCAGAGCGCTCGGTTATGGTGATGCTGACCGCGGGCAGGCAATCGAGGTAATCATCGATCTCCTGCGCCGCTGGTGGGCGGGAGAGACGGTCACAGCAGCGTATGAGGGGATGTCCTACGACGCTATCGATCTCCCACTCAGGCCTGTGCAGCAACCGCTCGAGATCTGGCTCGGGGGAAAGGGGCGTCTGGCGCTCGAGCGGGTTGCACGCCTCGGCGACGGCTGGCTGACCTCGGCCGTGACGCCCGAAGAGGCCGCTGGGGGACGTCGTGCCATCGAGGCTCATGCGCTGCAGTGCGGTCGCCGGATCGACGACGAACATTTCGGGATCAGCATTCCGGCTACCCTGTCCGATCTGCCTGGTGGTGCGGTCGACGCGTTGCGCGCTCGGCGCAAGGATGGCGACGTGTCCCAGATCATCGCGGTGGGTAAGCAAGGCCTGCGCGCGCTGGTCCAGGCGCATCTCGACGCCGGTATCAGCAAGTTTGTCCTGCGACCGCTGAACGCGCTGGATGCGGCCAGCGACTGGCAAGCGGATCTCCGCTGGATCGCGGACAGCGTGCTCGATCTGCAGTGCTGACCGCGGACGACCGGCGTTCCTCGCTATACTCGAAACGAGTCAGCCACCCGGAGCGCAGGCATGGTCCCCGATATTCTCCCCTGGCACTGGATCGTGGGCGGGATCGCCCTCATGGTCAGCGAGGTCTTTCTGACCACCTTTTTCGTGCTCTGGTTCGGCGCCGCTGCGGTGGCGATCGGACTTGTGCTGTATGTCTTCCCCGGGCTGTCGCTGACGACCCAGATCGTCTGCTGGGTATTGCTCTCAGCCGCCCTGGCCTGGGCCTGGTTCCGCTATCTGAAACCCTTGTCGGTTGATAAAACCAAGGCGGGCCTGTCGCGTGAGGCGATCACCGGAGAGGTCGGCCAGGTACTGGTCGTACCGAACGGCGAGAGACGCGGCAAGCTGCGTTTCCCCGCGCCGGTGCTGGGTGACGATGAGTGGGCCATCCTGTCCAATGACACGCTGGAAGTCGGTGATCGGGTAACGGTGGTGGATGTGCTGGGTAACGCACTGATGGTGCGGAAGGTCGTCAACCAGGAGACGTAAGCCGTTTTCTGATGGTCGATCGTGTTTCCGGGTTTAACAGAGGAGTAGCCGCATGAGTCCTGGGCTGTTTATTGCCATAGCGATCGCGGTATTCGTGCTCGTGACCATCTTCAAGGGTGTGCGCCAGGTGCCGCAGGGATACAAGTGGGTGATCCAGCGGCTGGGCAAGTACGAGCGTTCGCTGAATCCGGGTCTGAACTTCATCATTCCCTATGTCGACGAGGTGGCCTACAAGATCACAACCAAGGACATCGTGCTGGACATCCCGTCGCAGGAAGTTATCTCCAAGGACAACGCGGTTCTGATTACGAACGCGGTGGCCTACATCAATATTCTGTCGCCGGAAAAAGCGGTCTACGGCGTAGAGGACTACGTGATTGCCATCCAGACTCTGGTGCAGACCTCGTTGCGCTCCATCATCGGGGAGATGACGCTGGACGACGCGCTGTCGTCCCGTGAGCACATCAAGGCCCGTCTCAAGGCGGCAATTTCCGACGATATTTCTGACTGGGGGATCACGCTTAAGACGGTCGAGATCCAGGACGTCAATCCGTCACCCACCATGCAGCAGGCGATGGAGGAGCAGGCGGCAGCGGAGCGACAGCGCCGCGCGACGGTCACCCGGGCAGATGGCGATAAGCAGGCAGCGATCCTTAAAGCCGATGGTCGGCTCGAGGCTTCGCGACGTGATGCCGAAGCCCAGGTGGTGCTGGCCAAATCGAGCAAGGAGGCGATCGAGCTGGTTACCTCAGCGGTCGGAGAGAAAGAGCTGCCGGTGACCTACCTGCTGGGTGAAAAGTACGTGGCAGCGATGCAGGCGCTCGGCCAGGGTGACAATGCGAAGACCATCGTTTTCCCGGCCGATATTCCCGCGGCCATCCGCGGGCTGATGGGGCAGCGATAAACGCGGTTCGACCCGCGCTCAGCGCGGCCCGAACACCCGCTCGAGATGCGCTTCGCTCGGCGGATTGGTGAACAGGGAGACCGCGACAGTCACGACCACCGAGGCAATCGCGCCGATAGTGCCGCAGGCAAACGGGTTCGGCGCCTGTGCTATCAGCCAGTCAGCCTGAACCTGAAACGCGCCGCCGGCGAACCAGGCCGGGTCGAGCAGGGCGCCTTTGACCACGATGAAGCTGATCGCCCCGGCGGCGAAGCCGCTCAGCGCCCCTGCCGTGCTGGTGCCGCGCCACAATATCCCGGTAAAGATGGGGCCACAGATCGCGGCCACCATGCCGCCGATTCCGGCGGCGATCAGCAGCGCGACATTCATGGTCTGCGATTCCCAGGCCAGCCAGATCGATACGCCGACGATACCGATCGACGCTACGCGGCTGATCAGCAGCGAGACCCGGTCAATCGTGGCCTCGTCCGGGCGCTTGCTGAGGCGCGGCGCAATGGTGCGTCGATAGATGTCGTTGGCGAATATCTGTGAGCTCGATACCACGAGCCCATCAGCGGTGGACATGATCGCAGCCAGCACACCGGCGCCAATGAGGGCAGCGAGCCAGGTCGGCAGCAGTGCGATGAACAGCGCCGGTATCGCGTCGTTGGCGCTCGCACCGTCGGCCAGCAGGGCATCACCCAGCACAACCCGCGCCAGGATCCCGCCGAGAGTGATGGTTGGCAGCAGCATGCCGAAGATGAAAGAAATGGTGATGAAGCGCACCTGGTCGCGGTCGTCTTTGAGCGCCCACAGCTTGTTCCCTATATGCGGCAACAGTCCCAGAGGAAGATGCAGCGCGAACAGCGCGAATACGTCCCACCAGGAATTGAGCACGGGATGCGTGGGGTGGAGTACCTGGACCAGGGCCGGGTCCTGCGCTTCGAGGTTGCGGAAGATCCCGGCAAAGCCACCCTCGACGCCGAAGCCGGTGAGGAACATGGCGCTGACCCCGAGCGCCAGGAGCAGCATCATTGCGCCCTGCACCCCGTCGGTCAGGATATCGGCGTGCGCGCCCCCGACGACGATGTAAATCATGATGATGACCGCCGTCACGATCAGAGCCGGAAGAATGTCCAGGCCCATCATGCGGTTGAACATGACCGCGCCCGAGAGCAGCTGGCCGGCCAGATAGAAAAGCAGCAGCATGGAAAAGAGCGCGGTGCAGATGCGCATCGCTTCGGAATCGAACCGGTCGCCCAGATACTCCGGCATGGAGCGTGTGCCGAAGCTGGCGCCTGCCCGTCGGATACCTTTGAGGCAGATCACCAGGCCGCTATAGCAGCCGAGGGGATAAACCAGCGCGTACCACAGCGAAGACAGGCCGGTCTTGTAGGCGAGAGCAGGGATACCGATGAAAGTACCGCCGCTGGCGGCAGTCGCGGTGAGCGCAAACGCCAGAAACCAGGGGCCGTAAGCGCTGCGCGCGGTGGCGAAGTCATCGCTGTTGCGCACCCGGCGCATACCCATGAAGCCGAAAATAAGCATCGCGCCAATGTACGCAGCCAGAAAAAACCACCCCCACAGGCGCAGATTCGGATCGGCATCTATCATCAAGCTGTCCTTAACGGTCGCGTTTTCCAGCGCGCACTATAGCCACACTGCCCTGACCTGACGACCGGGCCACAGCGGCCGTCACGGCGGCCTTGGAGCGTCTGTTTACTTCCGCGATCGGCCGGCCTAAGGTCGCAACGAGGCCGCCTCGATCTGCACTGAATCCCAGGAGAAAAATATGGCCCGCGTGCCCTATCTGGATACTGACGATGTTGCCCCCGAGCACCGTGATCTGCTGGAGACTGGGCTTAATCTGTACCGCGCGCTGGGGCACGCGCCGGACAGCGCGCGGCAGTTCCGCGAGCTCGGGATGCATATCCGGTATCACATGAAGCTCGATCCGCGCTTACGTGAGCTGGCCATCCTGCAGGTGGGCTACCTGTCGCGTGCGCCGTACGAGTACACGCATCACATCGAAATTGGACGCAGAGTCGGGGTGTCGGACGAGGACCTGCGGGCTATTGCGCTTGAAAGCGCGGGCGCGGTCAGTGCCCTGCCCGTGCTGGACCGGATGGTGCTGCAGGCCGCGCGCGAGCTCGTCGCCGGTCCTGCGATGAGCGCCGATTGCTACAGCGAACTCGAAACGCTGCTCGGGCGGGAATGCCTCGTCGAGCTGGTACTGACGATTTCGTTTTACTGCGGGGTGGTCAGGGTGCTCGGGGCGCTGGAGATCGACGTGGAGCCGGCCTACCAGGATCTCCTGCGCGAATTCCCTTTCGCCCCTGAGTAGCCGGCGTCGGGTTTCTGTTGCGCCATTCCGGGGTGGCGCGACAGTCTCGTTGGCCCGGGCTCAGCGCGTGAGCCCGGCACGGGCCTGCTGGCGCACAAAATGCTGCAGGTTCAGCATGTCGTTCTTTGTCATATCGCTGAATCGGGGCATGCCGCGCGCGACGCGCGCGCCGTCGAGCGCGATGCTGCTGAGGCTGTCCAGATCCAGCATAGCGGCCGATGCGCGCAGATCCGGCGCGCCGCCGCCGGCGACTGCGCCGGGGCCGTGGCACCAGCTGCAGGTTTTCGACCACATGTCCTTTCCGGCAGCGGCGCGGTCGGCGTCGACGACGAACGCCGGATCGTCGATCGGCGTCACCTGTATGGCCGGCAGCGTATCCGGTAGCGCAGCTTTACCGCCAAGCGCAAAAACCAGCAGTCGCCGCGGATGCATGCCGTAGGGCCAGCCGTGCTGAGCGCCGAGAGAGCCACCAAGCATAGCCATGCCGCCGCCCCAGCCGACCGGCAGCGCAATGAACTGCTGACCATCGAGCTCGTAGGTAATCGGCGGCGCGGAGACGCCATGCCGGGCGTTGAAGGACCAGACCTCCTCGCCGTTGTCAGCGCGGTAGGCGACAAAGCGGCCGTCGCCCAGCCCCTGAAAGACCAGGTTGCCGGCGGTGGTCATGGTGCCGCCATGCCACAGTCCCGGGTTGGGGATCTTCCACACAGCGCTCTGTGTCAGGGGATCCCATGCCATCAGACCGCTGGTGGCGAGCGACGGATCTGCGTCTTCGCCGCCGTAAGCGACCCCCGCCTCGAACTGGAAGTCGTGATGCGTGAACTCGGCGTGCCTGATCCCCGTATCGTCATAGTCACCGGGCAGATCGTGGTACGGAAAGTACATAAGACCCGTTCCTGGATTCCACGACATCGGCTGCCAGTTATGCGCTCCGAGGGGGCCAGGCCAGATACGCACGTGACCGTCCTCATAGCGCGACCCCTGGACCTCGATGGGCTTGCCGCTTTTCATGTCGACCTCGGTCGCCCAGGTCACTTTGGCAAAGGGGCGCGCCGACAGCAGCTTGCCGTTGGCGCGGTTGATGATGTAGAAAAAACCGTTCTTAGGCGCATGCATCAGCGCCTTGACCTCGCGCTCGTGCACCTTGAAATCAACCGACACGATATCCATCGCCGAGTTGAAATCCCAGGTTTCGCCGGGCACCGTCTGGTAGTGCCACTTATAGCGTCCTGTATCGGCATCGAGCGCCACGATTGAACACAGGAACAGGTTGTCCCCGCCGCCCGGAGAGCGGATTTTCTGGTTCCAGGGCGAGCCGTTACCTGTCCCGAGGTAAATGTGGTTGTAGTCAGGGTCGTAGGTGATGGCGTTCCAGACGTTGCCGCCGCCGCCGTGCTTCCACCATTCTCCGTTCCAGGTCGCGGCGGCCATCTTCATGGCGTTATCTTCGAAGCCGTCGGCCGGGTTGCCCGGCACAACCCAGAAGCGCCACAGCTGCTGCCCGGTCTCCGTGTCGTAAGCCGTCACATAACCCCTGGTCGGTCCCATCTCGGTGCCGCCGTTGCCGATCACCACTTTGCCGTTGAAGGCGCGGGGCGCGCCGGTGACGTAGTAGTAGCTTCCCGGCTCGACGGTCATTGCGCTCCATTGCTCTTTGCCGGTAGCGGCATCGACGGCGATCAGGCGTCCGTCACCCGCTGTCACAAAGATCTTCCCATTCCAGTAGGCGACACCGCGACTGCTGCCCCACAGGACGCGCAGTGTGTCACCGGCGTGTTCGGGGACCTTTGGATCGAAGCGCCAGAGCACCTGGTGCGTGCGGGCATCGATCGCGGTGACCACGCTGAAGCTGCTGGTTACATACAGGACGCCATCGACCGCAAGCGTGGTGGCGACCAGCTGTCGCGCATCAGGCAGCTCGACTGACCAGGCCAGGCCGAGCTCGCCGATGTTGTCGGCGCTGATCTGCGACAGTGGAGAAAAGCGCTGCTCGCTGTGGGTCCGGCCGTAGGTCAGCCAGTTGCGTCCGTTGCCCTCGTCGTCGAACTCTGCCGGCGTGATCTCGGCGAACGCAGCTACCCAGCTGCCGAGCAGTATGGCCGCAAGTGCGGCACGGGTGCCTTTGTTCATGGCTGGTTCCTCCCCCTTGCCAGGTATTCCCTGAGCCCGACTGTAGCGTAGAAACCCTGCCCCTCGAAAATCCGCCGTGACCCCGTTTAGAGCGGCCCTATCTATCGCCTGAGCGGTCTATCATTGGGCGCATGAGCACAGCGCATTCTGTTCCCCGTAT
>JAYODW010000053.1:0-29595 GCA_038116745.1 Gammaproteobacteria bacterium | reverse complement strand
GAAAGGATGCGGTCACCAAGACCTGCTGCAGAAGCATCGGCATCTGTAGGCGGCAATCTGACAAGAACGTCAGTATCGGAACCGAATCGCTGTACCCCGGCCCCATCAAACTCTGACTCATTCAGAGCGCTGCGGATGGCCTCGAGATCCGCAGGCTGCTCGTATCCAAGTTCAACCAGCGTTCCGCCAGTGAAATCAATGCCAAGATTCAAGCCCCGCACCGAAAGCGCTGCGAGCGCCCCGACTGTGAGAATCACAGTGAAAGCAACAGCAGCCCGGGTCTTACCCATAAAGTCCACGTTGAATTCCCGCATAGGTTTCTCGCCTGCCATCGTCGCGCTTCCTCTAAATAGCCAGACGTTCGACCCGACGGCCGCCGTACAGAAGATTCACTATCGCCCGAGTACCGGTTATCGCAGTAAACATGGAAGTCACGATCCCGAGGGACAAAGTGACCGCAAATCCTTTGACCGGCCCTGTGCCGAAGCTGAAAAGCACAATAGCCGCTATGAGGGTGGTGATATTCGCGTCCGCAATTGTGGAGAACGCCTTTTCGTATCCCGAATTAATGCTCATCTGCGGCGTATTTCCGTTCGCCAATTCTTCCCTGATACGCTCGAATATCAGCACATTCGCATCAACCGCCATGCCGACCGTAAGAACGATGCCAGCGATACCAGGCAAGGTCAGAGTGGCCTGCAGAGCAGAGAGCAGCGCCACGAGCATCACGACGTTGAGCAGAAGCGCGAGATTGGCAATCAATCCAAAGACTCTGTAGTACACCGCCATGAAGAACAGGACAGCGGCCATGCCGATCACTACCGACATGAGACCTTTGTCGATGTTGTCCTGCCCGAGGCTCGGACCGACTGTTCTCTCCTCAACAATTTCAATCGGCGCGGCGAGCGCGCCTGCTCGGAGCAACAGCGCCAGTGTCCGCGCCTCCTCGGTAGAATCAAGCCCCGTGATCTGAAACCGCTTAGATAACTCATCCCGAATCGTCGCCACATTGATCACTTCTTCAACAGGTCGACCCTTCCGCTGCTCGATGTAAACAACTGCCATGGGCTTACCGATCTGATCCCGGGTTGCCCGGCTGAACATCCTCGAGCCTTTGCCATCGAGCGTGATAAACACGGCCGGTGCACCAGTCTGTTGCTCGATGCCGGACGATGCATCAATGATGTATTCGCCCGTCAGCATGATGCGTTTTTCTAGGAGGATCGGTGCTCCGCTGCGCTCCTGATACAGCTTGGAGTTGAGCGGCACCCGGCCGTCGACCGCAGACTGCACATCGCCAGCAGTGTCCACCATGCGAAACTCCAGCGTGGCCGTCGCGCCCAGGATCTTTTTCGCTTCGGCAGTATCTTCCACACCAGGCAGCTGAACGACGATACGGTCCTCGCCCTGCTGCTGAATGACGGGCTCAGCAACCCCGAATTCGTTAACGCGGTTGCGCAGTGTTGTCAGATTCTGTTTGAGGGCGGTGCGACGCGTTTCCAATATGTACTGGGCTGTTATGCCGAGCTGCAGGGTGTTATCGCTCTCGCCAGCGTCGGCGGCCAGGTCAGGAAAATTGCTGATGACGACAGCTTGACCTCGACCGAGCATTTCAGGATTCAAGAACTCGACTTGAATCCCACCCTCCGAGCCGCGGGAGACCGATCGGTAGCGGATTTTTTCTTCGCGGAATGCCGCACGAAGCTCAGAAACAAACCGCTCCTCGGTCTGTTTGCGAACGGCGCCCATGTCCACCTGCATCAGGAAATGCACGCCTCCGCGCAGATCGAGCCCCATGTACATCTGCTTACCGCCGAGCTGACGAAGCCACCCCGGGGTCGCCGAAGCACGGTTCAGCGCAACGATGTAATCCTGCTCACCCGCGGACGCGGTGACCAGAGGCACAGCGCGGTTGCGCGACTCGTCATCCATGAAGCGCAGTAACATCCGCCCCCCCTCGATGTCAGCGCTTTTAAGCTTTACACCCGCCGCGCTGAGCCCCGCCTCCACACGCTGCTGAAGAGCTTCGTCCACGGATTGGGCGCGCCGCGCGGAGAGCTGAAGAGCGGGGTCAGTGCCGAACACGTTGGGCAACGCGTAGAGAAGTCCCAAGGAGATCACAATAGCTACCAGTGCGTAGCGCCAAAGGGGATATCGGTTCATTCGAGCGTCCGCCCTGAATATGGTCCGCAGCAACCGCCTTGCGCGGTCACGCCTGAAACTTTTAAGAGTCCTTCAAGGTACCTTTCGGCATCACCTGCGCGATTGCATGCTTCTGGACCTTGACCTCTGTGCCTTTGGCGATTTCGAACCTGACGAAGGTGTCACCAACTTCTATGATGCGACCCAGCAGTCCGCCGTTTGTCACAGCCTCATCACCTTTGGCGAGCTCGTTGACCATCCTCGTGTGCTCTTTCTGCCGTTTCATCTGCGGCCTGATAAGCAGAAAGTAGAACACTACAAACAGGATAATCAGCGGCAGGAAACTGGCCAGCCCGGGCTCCTGCGCCCCTGCACCAGCTTGCGCCCAGGCGTTTTGAATCAAGTAATCCATGCATGCTCCCGAAATGGTGCGCGATTATGCCATAGGCCCCTCTGGAGTTGTCAGGTTCCGGTGTTCTGCTGCGCCATCACACTCTCGGCATAACGGAGAAAATCTCCGCGCTGTATGGCATCACGCGCACCGAGCATGAGCTCAAGATAAAAGCTCAGATTGTGAATTGTGTTGAGGCGAGATCCGAGAATCTCGTTTGCGCGCTGCAAGTGATGCAGATAGGCACGGCTGAAATTCGTGCACGTATAGCAGCCACAGTGTGGGTCTAGCGGTTTGGTCGAAGCCCTGTGGACAGCATTGCGAATTCGGATCACCCCCTGAGAGGTAAACAGGTGTCCGTTGCGCGCGTTACGAGTTGGAAGGACACAGTCGAACATATCCACCCCGCAGCCAATTCCTCGCATCAGATCGGTGGGGGTACCGACTCCCATCAGGTAACGGGGCTTTTCGGCGGGTAATCTGTCAGCGGTGAATGACACCACTTCCTCCATCAGATCTTTAGGCTCACCGACTGACAGGCCGCCGATAGCGTAACCGTCGAAGTCCATTGACAGAAGACCTGCGATAGACGCTTCTCGCAAAGAACTGAACATCCCTCCCTGTACGATTCCGAACAAAGCGGCAGGGTTATCTCCATGAGCCTGCTTTGAGCGTCGGGCCCAGCGCAACGACAACTCCATTGACCGGCGCGCGGTGTCCTCATCTACCGGATAGGGCGTGCACTCATCGAAGACCATGACGATATCCGCGCCGAGGGTGCGCTGGACTTTCATCGACACTTCCGGGGACAGAAACACGCGGTCCCCGTTGACCGGGGAACGGAAAGTGACGCCTTCCTCACGGACCTGCCGGAGATCACCCAGGCTGAAAACCTGGAAACCACCGGAATCGGTCAGAATCGGCGCATCCCAATGCATGAAGTCATGCAGGTCACCATGCGCTGCAATCACCTCGCATCCCGGCCGCAGCATGAGATGGTAGGTATTGCCCAGCACGATCTGGGCGTTCATCGCGCGCAGCTCGTCGGGCGTCATGGCTTTGACGGTGCCGTAAGTTCCGACCGGCATGAAGACGGGCGTCTCGACGACGCCATGTTGCAGATGCAGTCGCGCCGCTCGAGCGGCACCATCGCAAGCTTCAAGCACAAAGCGAAGGCTCAAACGCGTCTCCTGTCGCCGTCAGGGCTTGCCTGGTTTGCACAGCCACATGGCATCGCCAAAACTGTAAAAGCGGTACCTCTGGCGAATGGCATATCGATAGGCGTCCATGATGATCGCGTGTCCTGCAAACGCAGCAACAAGCATCAGCAAAGTTGATCGCGGCACGTGGAAATTTGTCAGCAAGGCGTCGACAACGCGAAACTGGAAGCCCGGTTTGATGAAAAGCGTTGTTTCCCCTTCGAAAGGCTCTGGCGCTGAGCTACCACCACTCAATGCGGCAGTCTCGAGAGCCCGTGCAACGGTGGTCCCGACAGCGACCACACGCCCCCCCCGACTGCGGGTTTGACGGATTGCTGCGCACAGAGCTGGACTGAGCACCATGCGTTCAGAATGCAACCGGCTCTTTTCCAGAATGTCCTCACGAGCGGGTAGGAAGGTGCCCGCTCCCACGTGCAGCGTTAGGTACGCGATCTGCACACCCCGGGAACTCACATCTGCCAGCAGTTCCTCGTCAAAGTGCAGTCCTGCAGTCGGCGCGGCAACGGCGCCCGGTTCTCGCGCCCAAACCGTCTGATATCGCTCCGCATCCGAGGGCTCCGCCGGTCTCTGAATGTATGGCGGTAACGGCACATGGCCAGCACGCTCAAACAGGGTCAGCAGCGGAGCGCCTGCGCTCGAGACTTCAAAAAACGGCCCCTGGCGACCAGTTATCGTTAGCTCCCCGCCCCCGTCAACGACGACGGTCGTGCCCGGACGCAGGGGCTTGTTCGCGCGGGCGTGAACAAGGCCACGATCATTGTCGAGTGCACGCTCCAGAAGCAACTCAACTTTCCCACCTGTCGATTTCCGGCCGAACAGCCGGGCCGGAAGAACACGGGTATCGTTCAGGACCACCAGATCATGCCTCGTCAGCAGCTCTGGTAGCTGCGTGATTTTGCGATCAACGTGAGCGCCACCGCCCCCGCAGTCAACACACAGCAATCGGGCGTCCACCCGCGCTGCAGGGGGTCGTTGGGCAATTAATTCGGAGGGCAGGGTGAAGTCGAAGTCACTCAGAAGCACGCTTGAAATTCTAACAGAGCGCACCTGCCCCGCTGCGGCGCTTTGGGTACAATGCCGCGGCACGGCGTGGTGGCGGAATTGGTAGACGCGCTGGACTCAAAATCCAGTTTCTTCGGAAGTGTGGGTTCGATTCCCACCCACGCTACCAGGCGACAGCGCCATGGTGAGACAACGACCCGCCAGCACTTGCAGATGGCTTCCCAGGGTGCATCGGTCTGTGCCGACAAACAGGCGTTTTAACTCAGGCAGTCTTCGGCTTCCCGATGACGATATGTTTGGTGCCCTTGACTCCTCTTCTGTTATTCATCTCTTTAGCGAGCATGGCCGCGTGCGATTGCACGTGATCCTTGGTGCCGGCCCGGAACCCGGTGATCGGGGCGTATCCGCCTTCAATCACATAGCGATAACCGCTCGGCCCATTGCGGTCGAGTTTGCACTTTTCAAGCTTTGTGACGTGATAGATGGGGCGTTTATGAGGAGCTTTCGTACCTTCCTCATCAATCTGCGCTGCCGCTGGCTTACGTACTGCACTCATTTAATCGGGTCTCCTGGGCGCTCTAGTGCAACTCTGTTCGCGTAAGTCACAGCCTCATGATTGCTGGGCACGTGGTTACGTGTCACGGCATCATCCGGCCGGCGGTCGCACCAGTGATAATCAACAGTAAGGGATGCGGGAAAGAAGCTAATCGAACTCAGTCTGGCGAGGTCGGGCTTGGTTTTTTATGTGTTCCTTCACCCCAGTGAGGGCAAGACCCTACCACGCCCGCGGCTCAGGGAACAGGGCCGGCGGCTGTTCAAGGTCATAACCCTTGGAGCAGCTTACGTCCTGAAAAGACCATGCAAACCTGCAGCAAACGCACGCGTCCACCCCTCACGCACGTCGCGCCGAGCGCCGCATCAGAGCAGGTTGCTGACTATTTTTTCCGCTGCCGGGCGTTGCCGCTGCAGACTCCGGAAAGCCGCCAGCTGCCCAAGCGCTCTCGCGCGATTGTGATCGGTGCGGGAAGCGTAGCAGCGGGAGTCCCAGCCGAAAAACCTGTCCTGAATCATGTCCAACAGAAAGCGACTCGCTAGTTCCAGATAAATCCCAAGAGTAGCCGGGACTATCGCCATCCACTCTGCTTTCTGCAGCATTCCTCGCGAACCCTCTCGGTACCCGTTGAGCGCAGCGTGAAAAAAATCGAGATCAAAGTACGCGTTCGGTGCGTCCTCGGTCAGCGGATTGCACCACGAACGCATGGCATCTCCAATTTCAAACGCGGCGGGCATGAATCCGAGCGTGTCGAGATCAACCATGCAGAGCCCTTCTGTACCATCGCGGGTGAATAGAAGATTCGAGATTTTGGGATCCCCATGCACAAGCCGCCGAGGCTCCAGCGGAATTTCGGGCAACGCGCTGAGCGCGGGCTCTATGCGCTCCAAGTGCAGCGCCACCTCGTCTGCGAGCACGGGGGCAGCAGGGCCCTCCTGCAGGGCATCGCGCAGCGCCGCAACCCGCGCCGTTGGATTGTGGCCGCCGGAGGCAGATGAGTGCAGTTCGCCTGCAAAACCCCTTAGTGCGAAATGGAAACGACCAAGGAGGCTTCCTGCTGCTGCCGCATGACTCGCTGAAATGACCGCATCAAACGCGTCACCCGGCTGATGGGTCAGGAGCCTCCAGAGTCCGCTCTCGGCCTGAACCGAAAGCTCGCCCCGGGCGCTCCGCACGATCTCCGGGGTAGCAAAATCCTGGCCCCGGAGATGTTGCGTAATGCGGTGGATATTGGCGTTGGTCCTGTCGTCAAAAATTCCGTTCAAGCGCTGCAGGACGAACTGCTGACCATCGACGCAGTCAACACGGAGCGTCAAGTTGACCAGACCCTGTCCAAGTCGCTCAATCCGCTCGGGAACCAGAGGGTAGCGGGCAAGCACATGTGTCGCTTCCTGCTGCCAATCAGGCTCAGTCGACAAGACAACGTCCCCTGCCACTATCGGCCATCAGTGGGGGGCATCGCTGCATCTCAGACATCAGCCTCGAGCAAAGCTGCGTGGTCCAGCTCAGCGTCGTCCAAGGCCGAGATCGCCTCGCCGCCGACCAGACTCAACGTCCCGGGTGCACTTAGCAGATACTCCTCTGCCGCGCGTTGCAACGCGTCATGGGTTACAGCGAGGACCCGCTCACGGAAAGTCCTGCGCGTTTCGTCATCACGGCCACACAAGCGATTCATGAACGCGCGCTCAGCTTCTCCAGTAGGCGACCTCGGCTGATCCATCCCGCGGATTGCACCCAGGATGGATTCCTCCAGACGCTCTGGGTCTCGGTCCCCGACAATCCACCGAGCCGCACGCTCAAAGTCCTCAATCGTTTCGAGTGCCCGGGGATCGCGGTAAGAAAAGAAACGGAATGTCTGACTGTCTACGTCGAATCCTGCGCCTGAACCGTAGGCACCGCCTTTTTCGCGAATTTCCCGATGCAGAAAGCCATCCTGCAGGTAACGCCCCAGGACGGTGAGAACCGCTGCATCGGCATGCCCCTCGCCCACGGCGCGATGCGCCTGCGCGCAGAAGTTCACCTGAGACGGGATTAACCAGGCCTGCCCGCGACCAGGCGCAGCCCGTGGTAACAGGAAGCCGGACGAGCTCGTTCCCGTCAGCATCCCGCGGGCGGCCCAGTCACTGGAGATCTCTATCGCTGCGGATTCGCCGATGAGCGCCGCTTCGCGGGTTGAGCTCAACAGCTTCCGGCGGATAACTTCGAACAAATCGAACAGGTGAGTCAGCTGCTCCTTGTCCTGGCCGGCGCCTCCGTAGCGCTGCAGCAGCCGAATCGCGCTTGGCCCCGACCAGAGATCATCCAGGAACGCCCCATCACTCAGCGAGCGAGCCGCACTGAGAACGGCCAGCTGGTGGCCTCTGTCGGTGACCGACTGCTCCGCTTCAGCGCGGGACTGGTGCAAAAGCTCCTGTAGGCGAGAAAGCTCGTTGAATCTGGCGCCGGGAAGTATCTCGGAAAGCGCCTCAAGCAGCGCATCCCTCTTGCGGACGAGGCCTTTGCCGCTCAGCACCAGCCATGCGTGGACCTGAGCTGGGTCAATCCCAGAGCGCACTACCGCCTGGGCCGAGAACGCTCCGAGCTGGGCCCGTTCCGCCTGCACTGTCAGATAATCGTCATCGCGCGCACCGAA
Organism: Gammaproteobacteria bacterium; assembly: GCA_038116745.1. GTDB lineage: Bacteria > Pseudomonadota > Gammaproteobacteria > JAYODW01. The sequence continues at coordinate 21,655 of JAYODW010000053.1, read as the reverse complement.
CTCCGTGATATACGCACAGAAAAACGGAAGAACCCTCAGCTCTTCGGGTTCAAGAAACGGGAGGGCAAATGCCAGTTTGCCAATGACAATCCCGTTACTTCCACATTCGTAAGTAATCTGCTTTACGGGTCCTTCCGTACGTAAGGTTCCGCTGAGCAGCGCACGTGCGGGCGGTACATCATCGAGAGTGACGCGAGGCAAAATAGTCGGGTCGTCGACCTGCGCCTGGCGTTCCGCAAGCGCCTCAACTCTGCGTGCCAGAGCGGCCAGGTCTTCTGCTCCCATCTCCAACTGCATTTGATCAAGCTGCCGTCGCTCCACCGCTGCCTCTGCGGCCGCCTTGCCAGGCATGGGTGCCATGATCAGCCGGACACGGTGCGAGTTGTCGAGCAACAAACGCTGCACCAGGCTGGCGACGAAGTGCGGCTTGCGGCAGCGCTCTCTCAGCGCCTCCAAGGCTGGCTCCAAATCCAGCAGATCAAGCGGGTTAGTGCGGTACATGGCCGCAGGCAGAATGCGGCCCATCAGCTGCAGCCCGAAGGGATAGCCGTCTCCACCGATGTCGCGCTGCGCCATTTCCAGCTGATCGAGCGCGGCGTTGACAACGGCCGGGGCCATCCCGTCAGCTGCTATCTCTTCGAGGACGCTGAGAAGCGCTCCCTCGAGCTCTTTAGCGCGGGCCGCTTCGCTGCCTTCCACGCCGCAGATAAACACCAGCTGCCGCGTTGAGTCATCAATGCCGCACAGCTCCGACGGTGCACTCGCCAGCGGAGACGTCTCCAGCAGGCGGCGCACAGGAGAAGCCCCATGCTCCAGCAACAGCAGGGTAAGAAGATGGGCTTCCATCACCTGCAGGGGATCTGTGGTCTGCCCACACACCCACGCCCAGAGTATATGGGTTGCATCATGCCCGGCATCGGAATCGTAGGCAGCGGCTGATTCGCTTGCCTGAGTGAAAGCGCCCTGCAGCGCACTGACCATCGGCTCCCGCTGGCCCTCGAAACGATCAAGCACACAGCGTTCAAACGTCTCCTGATGTGCAGACGCTGAGAAGTTGCCATAGGTCATGAATACCGCGTGAGACGGATGGTAATGGCGGGCGTGAAAGCTCTTCAGCGCCGCGTGAGTCAGGCTCGGAATTTCCGCTGGGTCTCCACCGCTATTGTGGGCATAGACCGTGTCAGGGAAAAGATTTCGATGCAGATGCTGCCAGAGCTGGGCCAAAGGGGAGCTCATTGCTCCCTTCATCTCGTTGTAAACCACACCGTGGTAGCTGAGCCGCTGCGTAGCTTCGTCGCTTTCCAGACGCCACCCCTCCTGCGCAAAATCAAGTTCGTGCAGGTGCGGAAAGAACACCGCATCCAGATAGACCGCCAGCAGGTTTTCAAAATCCTTCTGGTTCTGGGTCGCAAACGGATAGGCAGTTGTGTCGCCGCTGGTGAAAGCATTCATGTAGGTGTTCAGAGAGCGACGAAGCATCATGAAGAACGGATCACGCACCGGATACCGTTCGCTCCCGCAGAGCGTGGTGTGCTCCAGAACATGGGCAATACCGCTGGAGTCCCCCGGCAGGGTCGGGAATGCCACCATGAAAGCGTTGTTCTGATCCTCTGCCGCGAGGTGGATATGACGCGCGCCCGTCGCGCGATGCACAAATTCCGTCAGGTCGATGTCAAGTGCCGACACCCTGCCGGCACGCACAACCTCAAAACCGCTCATAAAATTCCGCCTGTATTTGTTCGCCCCTCTCCTCGTCGAGAGTAAGCGCGGTTAGTCTGATACGACTGAAAAACCCGATTAGCGTAGTGGTCAAGCCAGCGGGCCCACCAAGCGGCGCCGAGATAAGCCAGCCCACAGCCATTCGAGAAACCTTTTTACATCGCCACCAATCGCTCGAGAGCCAATTCGAGCTCAGCGAGTGAGGGAATCTCGGCGTCCGCAGGTGGTAAATCGTCAGGCCAAGCCTGCTGCGCACGATTGACCCAGATGGTCCACATGCCCGCGCCCCGCCCGCCCTCGATGTCATCGACAGGGTGATCTCCAATATGCACTGCTCTCCCAGCCACCGCTCCCACCTTGGTCAGAGCGTGCGCAAAGATCTCAGGCTCGGGTTTTCGGAAACCTGCTTCTGCAGGCGAAATACTCCCGAGGAAGTAATCGCCCACACCCGCCCGATGGATATCCGCATTACCATTTGTCAGCGCGAGCAAACGATAGCGTTGCGATAGCCTGTGTAACGCGGGGCGGACGTCTGGATACAACTCCACAGCGCTGCGTTCGGCGTGGAAAACGCGCATTCCTTCATCAGCCAGTTCCTCAGCCAGATCGAATTCCATGAGACGCTCGACTAGCGCTGTGCGGCGCAGCCAGCTCACATCGCAGGCTTCGCGCGGCCGTGTATGGGCTAGGTCCGCGCGCAATGACCGGAGATCCTGCTTGCTGTAACGCGCCGTAACCTGCGGCGCGTGTTCTGCGAGCCATGCGTATTGCGCATTTTCTGCGCGCAGCAGTGCAGGTCGCGGATCCCACAAGGTATCGTCCAGATCGAGGGTGATAACTTCGAACATGCGACCGCGCGTCGGCTGTGAGTTTCTCTGGTAGCCCGCAAATCCGTTAAACGGTGCGTCGACGGCTTTGCGGCTGTACCGGATACTCGATCATAGCGCGAGCGGCACTGTTACCCTGACCAGCGGTCCACTAACACGCCACAATGCAGGAGAAGCCCGATGCCCTCATTCGACGTTGTATCCGAAATCGACAAACATGAACTCACCAATGCTGTCGATCAGGCATCCAGAGAGCTTTCAACACGATTCGACTTCAAGGGGACAAAAGCACGCTTCGAGCTCAACGACAACACGGTGACTCTGATCGCAGAGTCAGAATTCCAGCTCAAACAGCTGCTTGAAATTCTGCAGCTCAGGATGGGGAAACGCGGGATTGACATTCAAGCGCTTGAGCCGGGCGAGGTGTCGAGCAACGTGGCCGAAACCCGGCAACCCATCACAGTCAGAGAAGGGATCGATCAGGACCTCGGCCGCCGGCTGGTCAAGCTAGCCAAGAATTCAAAGCTGAAAGTGCAAACGCAGATGCAGCAGGGACAGCTGCGCGTGACCGGCAAAAGCCGTGATGACCTGCAGAGCGTCATCGCGCTGTTTAAAGAAGCTGAACTGAACTATCCGCTGCAGTTTAAAAACTTCCGCGACTGAACTTTCAAGCGGCTTTAAGAGATAGGACCGGTTCCCCTTCCCACCCCCCCCAGCGTCAATCGGTAAGCTCGACCGTGCGCGCTGGACACGCAGCGGTGCTACCGGTGTACCGAAACGTCTGCGTTGACACGCGCGAGACAGGCCTCCGTTTCCTGCAACACCCTGAGTTCCCGCGTCTGCGCTGCGAGACTGGCCCTGGCCCTGCGCCTATCCGCATCGATGCGGCGCTCCATTGAAGATCTGAGCTGCTCGATGACCTTAAGGTACGCCTCTCGTTCGCGCGCCCACTGCCTGCGTTCTGCAACCGCTCTTTCGCTCAAAGCCAACAGCTCGCGCTTGCTTGCAGCCAGTTGAGCGGCAAGCCTTTCAAACCGGTGTGGTGCTTCGGCCTGCGGGCCTGATTCGTTTGAGACGCCCCCCCCCAGCCCATAGCTATGTTCCGACTCTGTTGAGTCGCTCGGAGTTTCTTTCGGCAACGGTAAGGAAAATGCTCCCGATGGCGCGCGGGGGGCGCGCTCAGCGGGTCCTCGCATCGGACCTGACCGCTCCGCACCTGCGGTTTCGCTTATTGAAGGCCTGATCCCGGAATCCTCGGCACACCGGTGGGAGGTCGGGGTCAACACCGGCCCAGCGATGGGCGGGGTACTCCGCTCCTCATCGCAGCTCAGTGAGAGGTCTGTCTCTACTTCAGTCCGTATCGGCCGCAGGCCTTCGAGTCCGCCTTCAAGAAAACGAGCAGCGAGTCCTCTCTCAGCAAGCAGCAGAGCTGCTGTCCGGCTGCGCCGGCCATTGTTGCAGTACACGATGTAGGTCACCGCGCCATCGAGGCGTTCCGCACGCGTGCGAAGGGTTACTAAAGGATGGTGCAGGGCATCAGTGAAACCCTGCGCTACCGTAAGCTCGTCTGGGGAGCGTATATCCAGCCAGCGCGCACAACCCTGGTCGCACAGAGCGGTCGCTTCTCGGATATCGAGCGGGCGCACCAATGGCCGCAGAATCAGCTCATCGAAATCTGCGGGCGACAGGCGGGCCACTGTCCCAGCACTGAGCATTCTCACCGAAGCATTCCGCGGGGCGCCTGAGGCAAGCGCCTCTTCCCCGAAGCTTGCACCCGGACCAAGCAAGGCGAGACGTGCGCGCGCCGCATGCGCGCCGCACGATCTGACAATTTCCGCCCGACCTTCGGTCAGAATGAAATAGCCGTCTCCCGCCTCACCCTGCGCCGCTATAACCTGCCCTTCCGCGACCTCCTGCAGGTCCAAACGCTCTAAAATCTGTTTTCTCGCCGGCGCCGACAATTCTCGAATGAGGGGAGAATTCTGGCTCCACCCTTCCCAGTCAAACGGCGCACTACCGGACACCACCGAGCCCTCCCGGAGCGCTCTTTCCTCGTCGCTTCTTAACACGCTCTCCATCAGGGGCCGCGGGATCCGTGCGATAAGCACATCGCTTTTCGCGACCGCCGTCAGGGTGCGAGGCTGTGCCTCTGCAAGCGCGCAATTGGCCGCCATCGCCCCGGCGCTCAAACGCTGAACCACGCGCCCCCCGCGCCGCAGCTCAACGCAACCGTCGAGCAGGAACACCGCTGATGGATCGTTCGCACCCTCGTGAAACAACGCCTCCCCCGCGCGGAGCGAACAGAACTCCGCTACCTGAGTCAGCCCTCTGCGCTCTGCTGCCGCCAGTCGACTCAGCGGCGCCAGGTCCTCCAGCGCGATATCCGCAGGCACATCTTTCAATAATCCGCTCATCATGGTCACCTTGCTGTCCGGTGGCTAAAAGGCAGGCTCTTCCGACGGGCAAGCCCACAGCGATGACATTACGACCCTCTACGCTGTTCTGCACCTCTCAGGGGTCAAATCTGTGCACCGGATCACACCCGGGAATCCAAAAATGTGACGAACCTCACTCGTGGCCCTCAGGCGTCAGCCTGATCGCGTTCAAAGAAGTCGCCGTTCGCCATGGCTCGGCCTGTTTTCTTTTAGAATTGTGAGCGGTTTCTCGGCCGGACAGTCCCGCATGTCAGATGATGAACTGGAGTCGCTTGAGCATCGAATCCTGGATCTGCAAAGCGAACATCGGGACCTGGATGAGGTCATCAGGGCTTTGAGTAACAGCCCTCAGGTTGACCAGCTTCTGCTCAAACGCATGAAGAAGCGCAAGCTTTTGCTGAAAGATCACATCGAACGGCTTCGAAGCCGCCTCATCCCCGATCTAGATGCATAAATGGAGCCAGCACCTACGCACTGGAAAATCTTTTTATGAGCTCTGATAGCGTCGACATTCACGCCCGGGTCGAGTATCTCGTTCCCCTGAATAAACTGAAAAAGCCGCTTCAGTCGCGCCTTCTCTCCGACGCAACCCTGCTGCACCTGGAATCCGGCGAGCGGCTTTTTGAACAAGGTTCTCGCGACGACTTCTCGTACTACGTTCTAGAGGGCGCAGTGACCCTGCACGCGGACGATGCACTGATCAATACAGTCGTCGGTGGAGAAGGCGCTTCTTTCCAACCGCTTTCCCAGCTGCAGCCAAGGCAGATGGCGGCATCCATCAGCAGCCACGCCACCATCCTCCAAATCCGGCGCAGCCTCCTTGAGCAACTGCTGGCGATTGAACATTCCGCAGCCGACGACAGCCTGGTCGGTGTCGAAGTCGAAGAATATTCGACGGACTTCTCCGAGGACTGGCTACTGAGCATTCTTCAGTCAGAGCTGTTTACTCGCATTCCTCCCGCCAACATTTCGAGCCTCTTGGAAACCCTGGAGCGCGTTGAAGTCACGTCTGGAGAGGACATTGTTCGACAGGGAGATCCGGGGGATTTTTATTACGCGATCCAGGTGGGGACAGCCGCCGTGCTGCGGCAAGGAGCGCGTCAGCGCGAGATTAAGCTAGCGGAACTTGGTCCCGGCGATACTTTCGGAGAGGAAGCGCTTGTTTCCGGCGGCAGGCGCAACGCGACGGTACGCATGATGACGCCGGGCAGTCTCGTGCGACTCACCAAAACTGATTTCGCGCGACTGATACAGGCTCCGATGCTGGATGCCATCAGCCGTGAGGAAGGGGTGCAACGGGTTGCTCGTGGTGCATGCTGGCTTGACGTCCGCTTCGCCGACGAGCACCAACACAACGGTATCACTGGAAGCCTGAACATCCCTCTGAGCCATCTGCGTATCCGGCTTGATGAACTCGACCCGGATGCTGAATACGTCGCTTACTGTGACAGCGGGGGGCGCAGCTCCGCAGCCGCCTTCCTTCTGAAAGAAAGAGGATTCACAGCTTGCTATGTCGCCGGCGGCATGATCCGAGAAGACGGCGCGCAAACGGAACGCCCAGCGTCTTTGCCGGAAACCGCCCCGGCGGATGATGTCATCGAATCAACGGCGGTAGCGTCAGCACTGGGTACGGAGCTCGAAAAAGCACAGCTGACCATAGAGCGGGCCCGCCGGATGATGGCCGATGCCGAAGCTGCCAAGGCGGAAGCGGAGCAAATGATTGAGCGACGCTTGGCTGAAGAGCGCGCCAAGCTCAACGCTGAAATGGAGAAACTGCAGGAGCGACTGGCCCAGGCCGAACGCATTCGGGCCGACCTCGCGGCTCAGCAGCAGGCTGCAGCGGACGCGATGCAATCGAAAGAAGCTGAGCTTGAAGCGCGAGCGTCCTTATTGGAAAAGAACGCCTCGCAGCGTCTACACGAGGAGCAGAAGCGACTGTCGGACCTTTATCAGGCACAGACCGCGGCGTTGGAAGTCAGTCACGAGGATCAGGAGGAAGAACTCAAAAAAACCCTTCAGGCACAGATGCTCGCTGAGCGCAGGAAATTCGAACAGACCTTTTTAAAAGCCACCGAGGAGCTAGCGGAAGCTCGCTCAGAGCGAGAAGCAGCGCTGGCAGCACGGGATGCGGCGCAGCAGGAGGCACGCTCGGTTCTGCAGCAATTCAAAGCGCAGCAGCAGAGGCTGCAGGCTGAGCAACGCAGTGCCTTCCAGGCAGAGCGCGAACGGCTGACCGAGGAAGCAACCCGCATAGAACGGCTGCAGAATGAGGCTGTCCAAGCGCGGGAAGCCGCGGAGAAAGCCAGGCAGTCTGCAGACAGCAGCCTGCGCCAGGCACAAGCACGGACTAACGCGTCTGCGCCTTCATCGACCAATGGAGGCATTCATGAGTTTGAGCAGCGCCTGCAGGCGGCCGATCAGAATCTCGCCGAGGCGAAGCGCCTGGAGTCTGCAACCCATTCGGCTGCTCGGAATAATAAAGACGAACTCGCAAATACTTTCAGTACCGCCAGCGAAATTAACGTATTGCTGCAGCGGGAGCTGGACGAATGGGTGGATGAGCAGACCCGTGTTCAGGAGTCAACCCTGCAACAGGAGGTCCTCTCACGTCAGCGCGAGATGGTCGAGCGCATCAAAGCCCGCGCAAATGCTGCCAAGAAAGATGCCGCAGCACGCAACCAGAGCCTGCTCGATGAAATCGAGCAGCAACTCCGAGGAGAGTGAGACAGAATCGAGCGCTCTCACTCACGGCCCTGTCTCGCTTGCCCTTTGCAGGTCGCCACTCTCAATCTGCGACTTCAGGATATCCAGCCGCGCAAGCGCGCGATCAAACATGTCCTCATCCATCGCGCTTCGCAGCAGATCGGCGTTGACCTGCGCGACATTCAAGCCCCCCTCGGCCGCGAGTCGGTACCAGGCCCAGGCTTCGACCACATCGACCGGTAATCCTTCGCCCTGCGCATAAACAGCCCCGAGCTGGTTCTGCGCAATTGCCAGTCCCCCGAGGGCCGCTGTGCGCCACCAGAGTAGCCCTTTGTCCGGGGCCGGTTCGACGCCCAGCCCACGACGATAAAGCAGACCCAGGTTATAAGCAGCACGGCTGTCACCCGCTTCTGCACCACGTATCCACCACTGCGCGGCAAGCGCGTAATCGCGCGGCAAGCCCCGTCCGCGGTAATACAGGAGGCCAAGCTGATGTGCTGCTCGGGTATCGCCCTGACCTGCGGCACGCTCGAACCAGGCCTTTGCCTCCATTACATCTTGCTCGCTGTCAGCCTGCTCCAAGTACAGGAGAGCTAGATTTACCTGCGCTTTGGTAAATCCAAGATCTGCGGACCGTCGGTACCACAGCAAGGCCTTCTCACGATCAGCGACCACACCCCAGCCCTTCGCGTAGGCGAGTCCAAGATAAAACATCGACGCCTCGTCCCCGGCATTTGCGGCCTCCCGCAGCTCGGGCAGGGCTCCGCCGTGATCGCCGCCCACGAAACGCTCAGCCGCGGACTGAGTTGCAGCAACCACGCCCGAGATGACGGCGGTCAGAAACAGCGCGCCGAAGCACCGCCAGGCGCAGGATTGAGTCAGCGACGTAGCCATGTTTTACAATGCTCCCCCGTTTTCCCGAGCGCCCATCCCTATGACTCAGCAACGTTTTTCCGGTACCGATTCCTACATCGTCACCGAAGATCTCATGATGTCGGTGAATGCCGCGATTACGTTACAGAGACCGCTTTTGGTTAAAGGCGAGCCCGGCACCGGGAAAACCATGCTGGCAGAAGAGGTCGCCCGCTCACTGGGTCGCCCACTTTACCAGTGGCACATCAAATCAACGACGAAAGCCGCTCAGGGCTTGTACGAGTACGACGCCGTGGCGCGCCTCCGTGACTCCCAGCTCGGCGACGAAGCGGTACACAACATTCGAAACTACATCATCAAAGGCAAACTCTGGGAAGCGTTCGACTCGGACGTTCAGCCGGTGCTGTTGATTGATGAAATTGATAAGGCAGACATCGAATTTCCAAACGATCTGCTGCAGGAACTCGACCGCATGGAGTTCTTCGTCTACGAGACCAAGGAAACGGTCAAAGCGGTCCACCGACCGATCATCATCATCACTAGTAACAATGAGAAGGAGCTTCCCGACGCCTTCCTGCGCAGGTGCTTTTTCCACTACATCGCGTTTCCGGACAAAGAGACAATGGACGCCATCGTCAAGGTCCATCATCCGGACATCAAAAAGCGTTTACTCGCTGAAGCACTGGAATCGTTCTTTGAGCTGCGTGAGATCCCGGGACTGAAGAAGCGCCCTTCGACGTCTGAACTGCTCGACTGGATCAAGCTTCTGGTCGCCGAGGACATTCCGCCTGAGGCCCTGCGTGACAAGGATTCGCGTAAAGCAATTCCAAAGCTCTACGGCGCGCTGCTGAAGAACGAGCAGGACATGCACCTGTTCGAGCGTCTGGTGTTCATGTCGAGACGCAGCGGTGCTAGCTGAACTTTTTTACAAGCTAAGAAAGGTCCAGATCCCGGTCTCGATCACCGAATATCTCACCCTGCTGTCCGCGCTTGAGGCGCGGGTGGCCGGCTACAGCATTGACGATTTCTACTACTTGACCCGCGCGTCGCTGATCAAAGACGAACGTTTTTTCGATCGCTTCGATCAGGTCTTCGGCGAGCACTTCCGGGGCCTGGAAACCATTTTCGACGAGATCTTCGGCGAGATCCCGATGGAATGGCTGCGGCGACAGAAAGAACTCAACCTGACCGACGAAGAAAAAGCCAAGATTGAAAGCCTCGGCGGCTGGGAAAAACTCATGGAGACCCTGCGGCAGCGCCTCGAGGAACAGAAGAAAGCCCATCATGGGGGCAACAAGATGATCGGCACCGGCGGCACCTCCCCGTTCGGTGCGCACGGCTACAACCCGGAAGGTGTACGCATCGGCCAGGAGAAAGGTCGCGAAGGCCGCGCAGCCAAGGTCTGGGACCGCCGCGAGTTCCGGAATCTCGACGACCAGGTCGAGCTCGGAACGCGAAACATCAAAATTGCGCTGCGACAGTTGCGCCGATTCGCTCGCGAAGGGGCAGCCGACGAGCTTGACCTGCCGGATACGATCCGTTCGACCGCGAAAAACGCGGGCCTGCTGGACATCAAGATGGTGGCGGAGAGGCACAACGCAATCAAGGTGCTGTTGTTCCTCGATGTCGGTGGATCGATGGACCCTTATGTCCGCACCTGCGAAGAGCTTTTCTCCGCCGCGCGCTCAGAGTTCAAGCATCTCGAGCACTACTACTTCCACAACTTCCTCTACGAATCGCTCTGGCGGGATAACAACATGCGGGCGAACGTCCGTGTCCCCACCAGCCAGGTAATGCAGACCTACGGTGCCGACCACAAACTGGTTTTTGTCGGCGATGCCACCATGAGCCCCTACGAAATCATGGCTGTCGGGGGCAGCGTGGAACATTGGAACGAAGAGGCCGGCGCCGTATGGATCGCCCGCATGCTGGCTATCTTCCCCTACGCAATCTGGCTCAACCCGCAGCCTGAAGAGTACTGGGGGCACATTCCCTCCATAGGCATGGTCAAAGAGCTGATGTCAGATCGCATGTTCCCGATGACCATGGAAGGTCTGGAACGCGCGATGAAAGCTTTAAAGAAAGCGACCTGACTGCCTCCCGCCCGCCGCCCGGAATTCGACCGATGGCGTGGATCTACGTTTGTCTCTACCTGCTTTTGCTCATCCTCGCGGTGCCCTGGTACTGGTCAGGCGACGAGACCGGCGTATGGTTCGGCATGCCGGTCTGGGTCTGTGTCGCCATCGTCGTATCCCTGGCGTCATCCTTGCTGACGATTGTCATTCTCCGAACGCCGTGGTCACACGAAGAACACCCACGTGACTGACCTCATGCCGCTCGGCGCCGGCGCATGGTCCTTCATCGGCGTCTATCTACTGTCGCTGATCGCTCTCGGTTGGTTCGCTCGTAGGAAAAGTGAAGCCGACACGCTGAAGGATTTCTATCTCGCAGGGCCGGGCTTCGGATTCACCATTCTGTTCCTGACTCTGTTTGCCACGCAGTACAGCGGTAACACGTTCTTTGCCTTCACCGGCGCCACCTATCGCATTGGTTATGCCTGGATTCTGAGCCTGCACTTCATGACCGCAGTGGTTATTGCATACCTGACCTTTGCCCCCGCTCTGCACCGCCTGGCGCGCACACGCGGCTATCTGACACCCGGAGATTTCATTCAGGATCGATATCAGAGCAATGTTCTGACAGTGGTGATCACTGTGATCATGGTCATCGTTCTGTGCAATTTTGTGCTGGCCCAGTTCATGGCTATGGGGCGAGCCATGCAGGGGCTGGCACACGACACCTCAGGCAACTTCTACACGATCGGCGTCGTCGTCCTGGCGTTGATCATGGTGGTTTATGGCACCCTGGGAGGCATGCGTGCTGTGGCCTGGACCGATGCCCTGCAGGGCGCAATCCTCGCGGCGGGTTTCATCGTCCTCGTTTATCTTCTGCTCGATCATTTCGGACCATTGACCGCGGCGACAGAGCGGCTCATCGCACTGGACCAGCTGCACGGCACGCGCAAGGCTCTGCCGCCCGATGCGGCGCGCTGCAGGGAATGGCTGAGCTACATCCTCGCCGTCGGCTTCGGCATCTGCCTCTATCCTCACGCGATTCAGCGTATCTATGCGGCGCGGTCAGCCCGCGCGCTGCGCAACAGTCTGGCAGTCATGGTGCTGATGCCGCTGCCCACTATGATCATTGCGGTCATCGCCGGGATCATGGCGCTGGCCTACCTGCCCGGCCTGGAGGGTGCTTCCGCCGATCAGATCTTCGGCCGAGTACTGCGGGAAGTGCAGTCACACTCCGCCCTCGGGTATGGGCTAACCGTGGTCACTCTCGCTGCAATCCTGGCGGCGATGATGTCCACCGCGGATTCCGCACTGCTTTCCATCTCTTCAATGGTGACCAAGAACCTGTGCGCCGATATTTTCATGCGCGATGCCGCACAGCCAACCCTGACCAGGCTGGGCAAGCGGTTTTCCTGGTCACTGGTAGTGCTGCTGATAATCCTTGCACTGGCACTGAAGGAAAAAGCCTCGCTGGTCCAGTTAATAGACCGCAAAGTCGACCTGCTGATTCAACTCCTGCCTGCGTTCATTGTCGGCATTCACTGGCGCAGCCTCAAAGCATCTCCAGTTCTGGCTGGAATCATTGTGGGAACCATGGTCGCCCTGATTCTCGCTTTTGCCGATCTGCCCTTTACTTCGAAAGGGAAATTATGGGGATTTCACCCCGGACTGGTGGGGCTGATCCCTAATCTCCTGGTCGCAGCCCTCGGCTCAATCTGGCTTGAACGGCGCCGCCCACCGGTGATCCCTCGATAGAAGTCAGGCTTACCGCGGAGATCCCGTCTCGCGCTGAATCACCTTGCTGTGCTGCGGCAGACGCACTCCGCGCTCCGGAGTCCAAACTAACGGACTACCGATGTGCGCGCTCCGATCCTCCAACATGTGAACCACTTCACAGTATTCGAAGCGGACTGCTGGGATCGTTATGCCCGAGATGCGCTTTCAGGAACCCCCCGAAAGGCCTGTGTAAGTTCTCTGACAGTCGGACCCGAAATATGCCTACGCTAAAGTCCCAACCCTTGCCGTTGCCCGCCAGATTCAGCGGCTATCTCGATCTCAATGGCAGTTTCGTACCCTTTGAAGCCGCTGAGGAAGTATTCGCAAGAGCTCAGACCCTGGGAACACGTGTTCTCTTGCGACTTCGCCTGGACGACCAACAGGAATTGCACGGCACCCTCTATACCAACAACCCAGGACTGGCAGCGGGTTGAGCGCAATCGAGCCTCCACCGGATATGGCGAAACGTTCCAGTTTTCGCTCTGAAGCGCTATTGGCCCCGGCCACTTTGTCCGACTGTGCTGGGACCGGTCAGCTTCTTGTTGGTACCCGACTGATGTTCTAAGCTTCCCCGCCGTTTGAGGACCGCCGGTGCCTCGCCCTTTCAATAACGAACACCGTGGTACCAGACCGTGTCCGCACCTGAACAAGTCAAGCGGGATCCCGTTCGCAGGGTTCCGCTTACCCGCCGCGTCCTCGCTGACCTCGACACGCCGCTCAGTGTTTACCTGAAGCTGGCACGAGGACAGCAATCCTTCCTTTTCGAGTCCGTCGAGGGCGGAGAGAAATGGGGACGCTTCTCCATCATCGGTCTACCCGCATCTCGCAGCATCCGGGTCTCGGGGTCAGAAGTCTGTGTCATGGACGGCGACGTCTGCGTAGAGAATGTGACTGTGGAAGACCCGCTCGACTTCATCGCGGGCTATCAGGCGCGCTACGAGATCCCCACCGGCACGTCTCTGCCCCGCTTCGGCGGTGGGCTGGTAGGTTATTTCTCTTTCGACACGGTCAGATACGCAGAGCCAAGGCTCGCCAAAACGAGCCCCCCTGATTCGCTGGGGACCCCTGACATTTACCTGCTGCAGGTCGACGACTTCGTCATTTTTGACAACCTGAGAGGCGAGATTACGCTCGTCCGGTATATCGACCCGGACGATACCGACTCTCGCGTCGCGGGCGAACGCTGTCTTGACTCACTGATCGAAACGCTGCGTAAGCCACTTTCCCTGGCTGACTGCGCTGAGCAGCCCGAAAGCGGCCCATCGCCTAGCAATTTCAATTCCGAATTCGGCAAAGCCACGTTTCTGGAGGCCGTCGAGCGCGTAAAACGATATATCGTTGATGGCGACGTCATGCAGGTTGTGCTGGCTCAGCGCATGACTGCCGAATTTGGCCTCGACCCGCTCAACCTCTATCGTGCTCTTCGCCATCTGAACCCGTCCCCCTATTTGTACTATCTGGACCTCGGCGAGTTCCATGTCGTGGGATCCTCCCCCGAGATCCTGGTGCGGCTGGAAGACGGTACGGTTACCACACGCCCCCTTGCAGGTACGCGGCCACGCGGCCGCACGGAACAGGAAGATATGGCTTTAGAAGCGGAGCTTCTGTCAGACCCCAAAGAGCTCGCGGAACACCTGATGCTGATAGACCTCGGGCGCAACGACATCGGTAGGGTCACGGAAACCGGTAGCGTGCGTGTAACCGAGAAAATGGCGATCGAACGCTACTCACATGTCATGCACATTTCCTCCACGGTGGAAGGCAGGCTGCGCGCCGGAAAAAACGCACTCGATGTACTCAAAGCTACTCTGCCTGTGGGCACGCTTTCAGGTGCACCAAAGATCCGCGCAATTGAAATCATTGACGAACTCGAGCCGGTCCGGCGAGGAATCTATGGCGGCGCTGTCGGCTACCTGTCCTGGAACGGAAACATGGACACAGCGATCGCAATTCGTACCGCAGTGATCAAGGACCGTCGACTGTACATTCAGGCCGGATGCGGAGTGGTCGCAGACTCAGTACCGGAAGCTGAGTGGCAGGAAACCCTGAACAAGGGACGCGCTATTTTCAAGGCCGTCGAGCTGGCCGAAAGCGGACTGAAACTCGACACCTGAATTCCCGTTCTCACTCTGAATTTCAGACGCCGCAAACGCTACGTCGGGCCGCGTTCCGGAATCTGTACTTGCTACCCGGGAGCGGTGTACCTTCTGCGCTCCCTCAACCAGTCCCATTACTCATGCCCGAACTTCTGGAGCAACGACTGCAGCGTCTGTTGTCGAGCGCCGCTCAGGCAACCCTGTGCGGCGGGCGTAAAGGTCTCGAAAAAGAAAGCCTGCGCATCACCACCGACGGTGCACTTGCTCGAACACCCCATCCAGCGGCCTGGGGTGCCCCACTGACCCATCCCTACATCACGACTGACTACTCGGAGGCGCTGCCCGAATTCATCACTCCGCCGCATGCCGAGGTGACCGATACGCTCAATTTCCTGGACGATATCCATCGGTTTCTTTACCAGAAGCTGCCGCAGGAAGAGATGCTCTGGGCCACAAGCATGCCTTGCGCCGTCGCCGACGATCGCGACATACCGATTGCGGAATATGGCTCCTCCAACTCCGGTCGGATGAAGCACATTTATCGTGTCGGCCTTGATCGCCGCTATGGACGCCGTATGCAGGCGATTGCCGGCGTGCATTTCAACTACTCGCTACCGCCGGCATTCTGGCCTGCGTACCACAGCGCCGCGCAATCCCGTCTGGATCCCAGAGACTTCCAGGACTCGAGCTACTTCGCGCTCATTCGCAACTTCAAGCGGCTTGGGTGGATCGTGCCATTTCTGTTCGGCAATTCACCCGCCGTATGCAAGTCTTTCCTCGCCGGTCGCACCACCCGATTTCAGGAACTGCGACCGGGGACGCACTACCTGCCGTATGCGACGTCCCTGCGGATGAGCGACATCGGCTACAAAAACAAGAACCAGGCTGCGCTGCGGATTTCTTATGACTCACTGTCGGATTACGTGGACAGCCTGCAGCGCGCCCTGCGCACGCCTTACCCTGAATACGAAGCCATCGGTCTTTTCGAAGGCGACTCCCGCGTACAGCTAAGTACCAACGTTCTGCAGATCGAAAACGAGTACTACAGCTTCATCCGCCCGAAACGAACCACGCAAGACGGTGAGCGACCGACACAGGCCCTGCGCGCGCGGGGGGTCGAGTACGTGGAGGTACGGGCGCTTGACGTCAACACACTCAGTCCCATCGGCGTCGAAGCTGAGCAGCTCCGCTTTCTGGAGGCATTCCTTATTTTCTGCCTGCTTGAGGACAGCCCCCCGCTCTCCGACAGCGACCTGCGGGATATCGAATATAACGAGCTGACCGTCGCGCTGCGCGGTAGAACGCCCAGCCTGGAGCTGCTCGATCGTGGACGACCGCGATCGTTGCAGGAATGGATGCTTGGGATCTTCGAGCGCATGATTCCAATCTGCGAGATTCTCGACGCCGGTAACGCCGAGAGACACTACAGCGAGTCTTTACAAGCTCAGGTTGAGGCAACCCGGATCCCGGACCGGCTTCCTTCAGCGCGGATCCTGGAAATACTTAAAACGCAGAACGAGCAGTTTCATCATTACGCACTCGCCATGTCCGCAAACTACGCTCAAGGTTTCCGCGCCCGCCCCCCTTCAAGTGAGACAGAAGCAAAATTCGTATCTCTCGCGGAAACGTCTCATCAGGAACAAAGACTGCTTGAAGCCAGCGACGACATCGATCTCGGAGCCTACATCCAGCGCTACATTGCTGATTGACTCGAAATCACTTCGGGAACTTTCTCTACGGCCGAGTCTCCTATATCGCATCAAGACAGTAGATTAGCGGTAGGCCGGAGCTCGGCGAACGTGCTCCCAGAAAGTCCTGGCTGGTGTCTGCCTAAGGAGCTTCAGTTATGAGACGTAGGGAATTCGTCATTGGCAGCGCCTCGCTCGCAGGCCTGAGTGCACTCCACGGGCTTTACGCAGCGCACGCAACCAATCGGAGCGCTGACGCATCCTGGAAGGAGTTTGCCCCTGCCAACATCGACCTTATCGAGCCACTCCCCGCCCTGGACATAGACAAGGCGGTCTGGCGCCAGCGCCTGCCGCAAAGCGCCTACGAAGTGCTCTTTGAAGAGCAGACCGAACGCCCTCATTCGAGCGCGCTTGATACGGAAAAGCGCGCTGGTCTTTTCCTTTGTGCCGCTTGTGAGCTGCCGCTCTTTTCATCCGCGATGAAGTACGAGAGCGGAACCGGCTGGCCGAGTTTTTTCGACAGCATCCCCGGACACCTCGCAACCAAGCTCGATTTCAAACTCATCTGGCCGCGAACCGAATACCACTGTGTCAAATGCGGTGGTCACCAGGGCCATGTTTTCGAGGATGGTCCTCAGCCGACAGGTCAACGCTGGTGCAATAACGGTGTGGCGCTCAAATTCGCACCCCGCGACTCAGGCTAGTTCAACAGGACTCGAGTGCGTAAACGACCAGACCCGCTGAGCGCCTGACATACAGTCCGCCACCGATGTTGATAAAGGCCTCAAACAACCTCTCCCGATACCAGCTTGCGGCACGCAGGTGGACGTCCCCATCCGTACGGTGCTGGTCGCAGTTCTCTTCCCAGTCTTCGGTCGTCAGTACGGAAAAGTACAGGGCTTTTTTGGTCCAGCTCGTCAGGCATTCCATCGCGCGCGCTGCCTCCGCACGATCGAGGTACTGCAGTACGTCGTGACACAGCACCAGATCGTAGCGCCGCTCGCGCCTGAAGGTATCAAACGTAGCAAGCTCGCCGCCGCTGCGTTGACACGCGTATTCGCTCCCGTCGAAAGCGTCGATACCAACCCGCGGCCAGGCGCGCCGCAATCCTGCGTGCAAAAGACCAAGACCGCACCCCGCATCGAGCACAGAGCTAACTCGACAATCAAGCATGTCGAGATAGCTGGCAACAAACGAGCTCACCCGCTCGAAATAATCTGGTTCGGCAATGCGCGACTGTGGCGCTTCGTAGTAACGCCGGTAATAACTCTGATCAAAACGTTCTTCTTGCATCGGTCATTTTCTCAGTGGGCCGGGCTGTGTTTTCGCGCCGCTGCTAGGCTGACTGCTGTTTTTTCCCGCAGCCATGGTTGCGCCCCTGGTCGGAAACAAGCCATCGACACAAGTCCCAACCCCACCCTGTCACCTATCAGTCAAGTCATCTGGTGCGCGGGTGTCATTGCGCTGATGCTCAACGCCGGATGTGCCCGCCACCTCGACGAGACGGAGGTCACCGACCGTTTCTGGACTGCGGTCGCGAAGCAGCGGATAGAGCAGGCACAATTTTATCTTCGCGCGGGCGAGGCGGAGCTGCTCGACCATCGTTCTCCGCTGCTGGAGATTTCCACCCACAGCATCGGACGCATTGTCATCGACGGACAACAGGCCGCAATCACAACAACGCTTGCGCTACGCGGGCCATCCAGCAAAGTTTCATCGCTCACCATACTGGCACGTGAAGGAGAACATTGGCGCGTTGACTACCCGGCGACTTTGAAAAACTTCGAAGCTGGACGTCAACTGCTGGCTCTGCAGGAACGAATTGCCGCGCTCGCCAGTACAGTCGAACAAGGCATCGCGCAGGCGGGCGATGAAGTCCGCCACGCCCTGCCCAGCCTGGAGCAGGGACTCTCTCGCCTGCAAAGCCAACTGGAAGCGCAGATGCCCGCGTTGCAGGCGAGTCTCGGTGATTTTCTTCAGCGCCTTGAAGAGGCGCTTGATAAAGCGCCATCAATGTCGGCAGAAGACCACGGGATACCCGCAGCGCCGGATAAGCCTCTTCCTCTCTGAGTCCGGCCCCTCCGGGCGCCAGCTTTTTTCGCCCACGGCTGGCAAATAAGCCACGCAGGCATGGCTTAAAGCCGATATTAATTGGAACTAAGGTTCCACTGGAGAGTTCAGGTAGTAACGCTCAAGTGCTTGGCCGGCAGTCGCATGCCCCCTCCGCGACGCCTCTCGAAACAATGTGATTGCCATTGCCTCATCCGGCTTTACCCCGTCTCCTGAGATGAAACGGTTAGCAAGCTCGTACAGCGCGGCCGAATCGCCCTGGTTTGCCAGCTCGCCGAGCGCGAGGAGGGCCGGCTCTGCTTCCGGCGCAATGACAATGGGGACTCGCAGCGGCACAAGGCCAGAACGCACATCCGGTTGTGCTGAAGCAACTTCCGTGATGGAGGGCAGCGCTTCCTGAACCGGAGCAACAACCTCCGCTGGTAACACAATGGGTTGCACATCAGCCCCTGTTTCCAGTGCCCATGCGACCTCAATACCGGCTCCTCTGGCGTAACGGATCGCGCGGACCTCCTCCACAGAAAGCGGTTGGTCCTCTTCAGCTCGAAGAGCATCGCTCAGGTCCGCTGGAGGCTCCGTCGAAGAGCTCAGATCCGGCGCAGCAGCCATGTCATTCAGGGGAGCGACGGACGGCGTTTTCCTCTCAGCGTCGGGGGCAAGCCCGGCCTCAGTCAACAACTGTCTCAGTCTGGCCTGCGCGCCAACGTGGCCCTGCCGGGCTGCCGCCCGAAAATAAGTCACTGACCAGGCCTGATCCGGCACCGTTCCTGAACCAATGGCATACATGTGCCCGAGGCGGAACTGCGCTTCGGCGTCACCCTGCCTCGCAGCTAATCCGTAGAGATCAAAAGCCCGTTCCGGTCGGAGCGGCGCGCCCTCTCCATGCTCGTACCGACCTGCGAGCGCCAACAATGCGGACAGATCACCCGACGCTGCCTGAGCCTCCATTGAGCTCAAAGAGCCGAGTTCCGCTTGGGGAGCAGATTGCATGGGAACATCGTTCGCCATAACAGATAACGGCAGCACGCAGAGCTGAATCGTCCGCAGCCAGGCTATCCAGTGGGCGCCGCAGCAACGTGAAATCATCAAAGGTCACCCGACGCCAGGCACAGGTGGCAACTCTGACAGTGCTTCACCCAGCGCCGCGATTCATCTTGAGCAAGTGCGCTGGGCAAGCTACACGCGCAGAAAACACTGACATGCGCTGTCACTCCTCGACCCAGATTGCCTCTGACAACTGGTAGCGAAACTTGCGCTGCTCTGCCGTCGGCTGCCATTGGCCGTCCGTGTTTTCATAAACCTGGTAAATACGAAGGAGTGCGTTGTCGCGCACCGCGAATTGGTCCCCGCCGCGGTAGCCACTTCGCTGTGCCTCGGTCAATGCTGTGACCTTGTGCGGTTTAAGCAGATAGCCCTCCGACCAGGAGTAAACATGCAGCCCTGTATCCAAGCCATCTTTTGCGCTGAAAGTCACGACGATCTCGAACTGTCCGTCGCGATCGAGGTCCGCTACAAAACTGTTGGATAAGGTGCCTTGGAAGGGCGCGATGAGTCTCGTTAAAACCAGTTCCGCATCTTCAACAGTTATCTGATAGTTCGGCATGCCGGAGTCACTGGTCTGATCAGCGTTAACCTTGACCAGGAGCTCACCGACCTGATGCTCAGCCGCATCAGTCGCACCGCACACCAGCCCGCTCAGAAATCCGATACAGCAGATGAATCGACAGCCCTGTTTTGCCTGTGCCTTTTTGACGCCCATCATCCAACCTCCGTCAGCAGAACCCCCCAAGTCACTTCAAACGGTTCCGCGACAATTTATAGAACAGTATTCGGCATCCCGCAGCTCTACGGGCACCGCAATCGGACTCCATTTTAGGGCAGCCACTCGCCTCAATGAGAGCTCATGCCCTGAGGGTCGACAAACAGCCCGCGATCTCGCCGCTATAGCTACCGGCCGCTTATCAGACAGAGAAGTGGAGCGGTGGTGGCTGGTCGAAACCCAGGTCCGTGGACTATACTTATCGGCTGATTGTTGCCTGTTCAGCAGCGCTGATAGGGTGGTCCAAAATTTTGGTGTATCGGGTTCATCTGCCTGCCCGAGCGCTACCGTCATGACGTGGTGAAAATTATGAGTGCGACAATGGAAACGTTGGAAGACATTGATAATTCAGAGCAGCAGTCTCAGCTCAAGATCCTGATATCCAAGGGGAAAGAGCAAGGCTACCTGACCTATCACGAAGTTAACGATCATCTCCCCAACGACATCGTCGACCCGGAGCAGATCGAAGACATCATCAACATGATCAACGACATGGGGATCACGGTGCATGAGACCGCCCCGGACCTCGATGGCATCCTGTTGAACGACAACGATGTCGACGAGGAAGCTGCTGAAGAGGCGGCAGCGGCGCTTGCTGCCGTCGACAACGAATTCGGGCGCACCACCGACCCGGTCCGCATGTATATGCGCGAGATGGGCACAGTGGACCTGTTGACCCGAGAAGGCGAAATCAAGATCGCGAAGCGCATTGAAGACGGACTGAATCAGGTCCTGTCGGCCCTCGCCGACTTTCCTCGGGTTTCCGAACTGTTCCTTGAAGAATATGCCCGCGCTGAAGCCGGCGAGATAAAAATCACTGACGTCATCGCGGGTTTTGTAGATCTCAGCGCAGACGCCTCTATCCCACAGCCGCAACAGCCTCAAGACTCGTCAGACAGTTCGGACAGCAACGACGACGACAACGACGACGATTCCGATGACGACGACAACAACGCCAACGCCCTCGACCCTGTTGAGGTCGCGGAGCGCTTCGATGAGTACGCGAAACTGTTCAAGAAAGTTCAGAACTCAACCAAGCGCAATGGCCGCGACCACAACCGGACAGAAGCACTGCGCAAGCAGCTGCAGGATAAGTTCCTCGAGTTCAAACTTGTGCCGAAGGTCACAGACAAGCTGTCCTCGCACGTTAAAGGCATTGTCGACGGCATTCGCGCGCATGAACGGACCATCATGGAGATCTGCGTCAAGCAGTGCCGGATGCCGCGCAAGGATTTCCTGAATTCATTCCCGGACAACGAATCGAACGTGAAGTGGCTGCGCTCTGTCACGCGCCAGAAAAAACCTTACGCCAGCGCTATCAAGGAGAACCAGACAGAGATTGCGGTAGCGCAAGGCCGACTGCTGGATATCGAGGAAGCGAATGAGATCACGATCGGTGCGGTCAAAGACATCAATCGGAGAATGTCGATTGGTGAAGCCAAGGCTCGACGCGCCAAAAAAGAAATGGTTGAGGCAAACCTGCGTCTGGTCATCTCCATTGCAAAGAAATACACCAACCGCGGGCTGCTGTTCCTCGACCTGATTCAGGAAGGCAACATCGGCCTGATGAAAGCAGT
>JAYODW010000052.1:0-30011 GCA_038116745.1 Gammaproteobacteria bacterium | reverse complement strand
CCTTGTCGATCACAAGCTCGGTGCTGGTGCCGTCGGCGAGGTCTTTCATCAGCAGGCGGTGGGCGACCCAGCGCTCGCCCTCAGGGCTGATGTCGCTCTCTGTGGCGCTGAGCTCTTTGCGCAGTTCGTCGCCTTCTTCATAAAACTGGGTGAGGAGCGGTACGCAGCGCTCCGCGTCGAGGTTGGTGACTATGCGCGTGTAGGTGGCGCCGTTGTCCATGGCGGCATCGAAATCGATCGGTTCAGACTGAAGCACAATCGTCCGGTGGCCGTCACGCTCGCCGTCTTCAAGGCGGGTGATCCTGATGTCTTCATTGGTGCCGTAGAAATGGGAGACGTCCTCGTAGCTGAAGTTTGAGCCGAACATCTCGCCGGAAATCGCGCTCACGGTAATGAGCCTGTCGCGCCGTTCCCCGGGGGTGTAGAGCACGACTTCGGGGTCTGCGGTGGGTTCCCCCGCCTCGGTTTCACGCTCGGTCAGAAGTACCACGGTGCCGCTCTGGTTAGGCGGATTGGTGAGGTCAATCCGGGCGCGGGAGCGTCCGTCGTCAAATCGCTTCCAGCGCAGTCTGGCGGAGAATTCGCCCAGCGTGCCCTTGTCATCCCGAGCGCTCATGCGGATCAGTTGTTCCATCGCGTGCTGTGGCTGGTTCTTCTCGCAGCAGACTCGCGCTTCCTGATCCTCCACCAGATTGCAGCCGGCCGCCGAGGCCTGTCCGGCGGCACACAGCGTAAACAGCGCAAGTATTCCCGGGGCCAGAATGCGGTTCATGAGCCTGCCCTCTTTGCTTGGTAACTGGACCTCATATTAAGGCGTTTCCCCGAGGAACGCTTGTGTTTTCCAGGCCTGCGCATCCAGTCGAGGCGGTTTCTCCGGCTAGCGAATGCAATGGAGCCCGGGGCGCGGGATCCGCGATGCGGCAGGCCGTGTCGAGCATGGACGCTGCGACGCCGAGGTGTGGACCTGGCACCAGATAAGGAATCGCTAGTCACGCTCCAACGGCCACAGTGCCTGCGGGCCTGCGATACCGCGTTTGAGCGAGGAGCGACGGAAAAAGCGGTCTTTGAGCGCGGGCTCGAAGGCGCTCTTGTCGACGGTCAGGACCGTGCTGGTGCCGTCGGCGAGATCATGCATGAGCAGGCGCCGTACCAGCCAGCGTTCGCCGTCACGGTAGATGTCTGTCTCCGCGGCCGTGAGCTCCTTGCGCAGCGTATCGTCCTCAAAGAAACGGGTCAGGAGTGGCACGCAGCGCTCAGCATCAAGGTAGGAGACGATACGGGTGTAGGTTGCGCCCTGTTCGAGCGCGAGCTCGGGGTCTGCCGGCTGCGACTGCAGGACCAGCACGCGATGGCCGCCTTGCTCGGCGTCTTCCAGGCGCTCGACCGTGACGTCTTCATTGGTCCCATAGAAATGCGCAAAATCTTCGTAGCTGAAGTCGGTGCCGAACAGCTCGCCGGACAGCGTGCTGACAGTGACCAGCCGGTCGCGATGCTTGCCTGGTTTGTACAGCACCGCTTCCGGCTCTCCGGTCGAGGCACCTGACTCGCTTTCGCGCTCGGTGAGCAGAACGACAGTGCCGGACTGCTGCGCTGGCTCCTGTAGATCGATGCGTGCCCGGGCCCGGCCGTCATTGAAACGTTTCCAGAACAGCTCGGCGCGGATTTCGCTGAGTGTTCCGCGATCGTCGCTGGCGCTCAGTCGAATCTTCTGCTGCAGGCTTTCCCTCGGAGCGTTATGCGCACAGCACGCCTGCGCCTGGGGGTCTGTGATCGCCGCGCAGCCCAGAGCCAGCACCGGGCTCGGAATTGAAATAGACAGCAGCGCCGCCAACACTGCGCCGCATAACCTGACCATATTGCGTGCCTCGTCTTGTCGCTGCCCGGCATCATAGCCACCGTCACCGTTGTAGCACACGCGCTTGCCGCCGGCTCCGACGCCTCGCCATAATCCGGGCGCTCTGAACCAGGCGGAGAACAGGCATGACGGCATCGGTCGGCTTTATCGGCACCGGGACCATCGGCGGGCCGATGGCGATGAAACTGCTGGAGCACGGACACCCGCTCACGGTATTCGACGTCAACTCGGCGGCGACGGCTGCCCATGTGGACCGCGGCGCGGCGCAGGCTGCAGCGGTATCAGAGCTGGCGCGCGGATGCCAGACGATATTCCTGTCTTTGCCGGGACCGAAGGAAATCGAACAGGTCATGCAGGCGCCTGACGGCATTCTGGCCCATGCGCGGCCGGGCACAACCGTTGTGGATCTGTCGACGAGTTCGGTCCAGCTCAGTCGCGCTATGGCGGAACGGGCTGCAGCGCGGGACATGGAGTACCTCGATGCCCCGGTCTCCGGCGGCAAGCAGGCAGCCGAAGCGGGGACGCTGGCGGTCATGGTGGGTGGGCAGGCGGCGGCGTTCGAGCGCGTGCGTGCGCTGATTGCCTGCTTCGGTGAGCACATTTTCTACATGGGGGACTCAGGAGCGGGCACCCTGACCAAGCTGGTGAATAACCAGATCTTCCTGTCGGCGAGCGTGCTCATCCAGGAAGCATTTGTGATGGGTGCCAAGGCCGGTATGGATCCCGCCGCTCTGATGGAAGTGCTGAAGGTCAGCTCGGCTGGTCCGTTGCTCGCGCCTGCGCCCCTGGTGCTGTCGCGCAAGTTCAATCTCGGCGTCTTTGCGCTGAGTATCGCGGCCAAGGACGTGGGGCTGGCGCTGGAGTCAGCGGCGAGCGCGGGCGTGGAGATGCCGATGGCGCAGGCGGCGCTGGAAACCTACCAGGCAGCACTGGAGGCCGGGTTGGCGCAGGAGGATTTTTTCGCCACGCTGAAAACCGTCGAAGCACGGGCCGGCGTAGAGCTGCCGCCCCTGAAACGCAGGAAGAACTGATGTCGAGCCCTTACGGCGCGGTTGATCTGTCTGACGGGCAAAGCTTCGCCCGGGGGTTTCCGCACGATTTCTTTTCCTGGCTGCGCGCCAATGATCCGGTCTACTGGCATGAGCCAACTGCAGCCACGCCGGACGGCGAGGGCTTCTGGGTGGTGAGCCGTTACGCGGATGTCGACGCGGTGTTCATGGATCCGGCGACCTTTTCCTCGGATAAGGCGGGCGGGCGCACCGCAGGTGGCACTTCTATCAAGGACGAGCGCACGGCTGGCAAGGTGCTCAATGAGACGGACGATCCACAGCACCGGCGTCTGCGCGAGATCTGCAATCGCGGTTTCACCGTCAAGGCCGTGGCAGCGCTCGAAGATGAGCTGAAACGGCGCACGGCGGCTCTGATTGATAGCCTCGAGGTCGGTGAGCGCTGCAATTTTGCGCTGCGTGTGTCGCGTGAGATCCCGACTCAGGCGATCTGTATCGTGCTTGGGGTCCCGGAGAGCGACCGGAAATATCTCTGCGACCTGGTCGACGCGGGTGTCGAGCAGGCCTCTGGCTCGGTCATGGCGGAAGGTCCGGTGCACGACATACGTCGCTACGCGCAAGCCTTCATCGAAAGCAAGCGGGCAAATCCCGGGAACGATATTTTTTCGACCATCGTGCACGCCCGCATGCAGCCTGACGGCGACGCGCTCAGCGATTTCGAGCTGCGATCATTCTTTGCGCTGCTGTTCCCTGCAGGCGCCGAGACGACGACGCGCACCATCAGCGGCGGCATGCTCGCGCTGCTTGAAAACCGCGACCAGTGGCGACGCCTGCGCCACGATCCCGGGCTGCTCAAAACGGCGGTAGAAGAAATGGTGCGCTGGGTAACGCCGTCGGTCTACAAGCGACGCACCGCGACGCGGGACGTGCAGCTGCACGGCCGGCGTATCCGTGAGGGCGACAAGCTCACGGTGTGGGAGATGTCGGCGAATCGGGATGAACGGCAGTTCGCTGACCCGTTCGCGTTCGATATTGCGCGAGCGCCCAACAAGCATCTCGGTTTCGGGATCGGGGTGCACTTCTGCCTGGGCGCCGCGCTGGCCCGACTGGAGCTCAAAGTCGTCTTCGAGGCGCTGGCCGCATCGGCGCTTGATTTTGAGCTGGCGGGCCCTCTGGAATGGACCGCGAACAACCGCCTTTGCGGGCTGAAAGGCCTGCCGCTTGCGGTGACCGCGCGGGGCGTCGACTGAATCAGGCGTCGTTCCTGACCGCTTCTCGGGTTGCTGCCGGGACCAGGTTGATCATCGCCACCCCGACCGCGGCGACCAGCATGCCCAACACCTGCTGCGCGCTCAGCGCTTCGCCGAACAGCAGATATCCCTGGAGCGCAGTCGCCGGCGGGACCAGGTAAAACAGGCTCGACACCCGCGCGGCGGCGCCTGCCCGAACGAGGTACAGGAAGATCAGGATTGCACCCATGGAGAGGACCAGGCACAGCCACGCCAGGGTCAGTCCCAGGGTCAGATTCCATTCAAGCCGACCGGCCTCGAACAGCCAGGCATAGCCGGTACACAGGATGGCCGCTGTGCCGAACTGAACGACGGAGCCAGCAATCAGGTCGGTGCCGACAACGAAACGTTTCTGGTAGACCGTGCCGATGCTGATGGCAAACAGCGCCGTCACGCACAGCAGTAGGGGCGTCCAGTCCAGGGTACCCAGCTCAAAGCTTTTGCTCACCACCAGCGCGATACCGGCGAAGCCGATAGCGAAACCGCACCATTGGCGCGCGTTGAGGCGCTCGCCCAGCATGGGCAGGACCAGAACCGCGGTCAGCAGCGGCTGCGCGCCGGCGATGAGAGAGGCGACGCCGATATTGATCCCCATGCCGACCGCGCTGAAGACACAGCCGATGAATACCGCATGCAGCAGCGTGCCGCTGACCATGAGGTGCAGCCACATGACGCCGGAGCGCGGCAGCGGCACGCGGCGGACGATGCTCAGCAGCGCGAGAAGTACGGTCACGATGCCGAAACGCAGCGCGGTAAAGGTGATGGGATCTGCGTAGGGCAGGCCAAAGCGCGCGCCGACGTATCCCGTTGACCACAGCATGACAAACACCCAGGGCGCGGATGTGATGAGACGGGTCAGTACGTTTTCCTGCGCCATGGCGCGCGCAGTGTATGTCGTTTTGTCGCCCTCGCTGTTCCTGACCGATATGCGCGGTACTTGCGCGGGGCGTCCGATGGACTAAGGTTGCAGATGAACAGAACTACCTGCCGACAAGGCGTTGCGAGGGGGAATACACATGTCAGCTGTTGAAGAGGACGTTCTTGGCCGTTTCCTGGCACAACCACCGCAGATCAAAGGGCCGGTTACGGCGTCCCGGCACCGACGCAATGCCGTGGTCTACCTGCTGCTTGTGCTGTGCGGCCTCGCGCCCACCTGGCTTGGCCTGAGTCCGTCCTGGCAGGCAGCCGGGCTGGGTCTGCTTCTGCCCGGAGGCGGCTTTCCGGTTGCAGGTGGCGCGACGGTGCTGCTGCTGCCGCTCACGCTGGCGGTGTTCTGGCTAGCCTGCATTGCCTGGTTCTGGGCCGGCATGGTGATTGCGCCGGTCGGCATATGGCTGGGCGCTGCGCTGCTCGCCGCCCATCTTGCGGGCGCTGATGCGTGGTCCGGCGCCGCATGGCTGACACCCGGACTTGCCGTGGCCGTGCTGGCCTACTATCAGTACAGGACCAGCCGACGTCAGCGCCTCGACCGGGCGCAGTTTGAATTCCGTCAGGGCTTTTTCACTACATCCCGCGCTGAGGTCAGTGAGCGCGCCGTCGCGCGTGCCGCCGAAGGCGAACGGGAGCTCGATGAGGAGCAGCTGAAGGCACTGCGGTACGTCTTTGATCGCGCGCTGCAGCCGGTTGGTGAATATGCCGGCTACACCATCATCGATCAGTTTCAGCCCGCTGCACTGCGCTACCAGATCAACCATATGGGGTTTGCGCTGGCGATTGCCCAGCGCCATTACGCGCCGAGCTTCAGTGGCTATCTGCTGGACGCGCAGCAGCGCCTGGTCGAGACCTACCTGGACCCGAAGGTGTGGAGCTACTGGGTGCTGGAGTCGATGTGGGGGCACCTCAACTTCACCAATTTCGATCCGGCCGCCAAGGACAACATCATGCTCACAGGCTGGTACGGCATGCATGTCAACGGCTACCACAACGCGACCGGCGATCGACGGTACGGCGAAGCGGGCAGCCTGACCTTCCGTCTTAACGAACGGCAGTCCTGGGCGCATGATGCGCATACCCTCGCGCAGTCCCTGGCGGTTAACTTCGACCACTCGGACTTCTTCCTGTACCCGTGCGAGCCCAACTGGGTCTATCCGATCTGCAACATGTACGGCATGGCGTCGCTGGCAGCGCACGACGCCGTCTTCGACAGCGATTACCTGCAGCGTTTTCTGCCCACCTGGCTCGAACGCCTGGAAAGTGAATTCACCGACGGTAAAGGATCGATTATCGGGTTGCGCTCCTACTGGACCGGACTTGAAGTGCCTTTCTACGCCGGCGAGGCTGGCTTTGCCTTCTTCGCCAACGTGTTCTCCCCGAGTCTGGCGCGGCGCCTGTGGGCGGTGGGGCGTAAAGAGCTCGAACTGTGTCTTGCGACCGGTCAGAACGGTCAGCCGCGCATTTCCATTCCACGTGAGGCGCTGGCCTTCATCGATACCATTGATCCGGGCAACTACCGTCCTGGCTCTCTGTTCCCTTACGCCGCGATCGCAATCAGCGGACGGGAGTTCGGCGATAACGAGCTCGCTGAAGCCGCGCTGCACTCGATGGATGAGGATTGCGGACGCGAGGAGGTTGATGGCGTGGTGTCTTACCGTCAGGCGTCGACGCTCGCCAACGTGTGGGCGGTGGAGGCGAAACTGCTGGGCACGGAGGATTTCCGTAATGCGTTCGTCAAGCCGCTGCCGGACGCTGTCGCGCGCGGTCCGCGGCTGGCGCAGGCCGCCTACCCGGAGGTGCTGGTGGCAAAAGCGTACAGCGACGGGGAACAGCTGGACCTGGTGCTTTATCCCGGGCGCGCGCACGGCACGCAGCCGTTGACGCTCGAGCGTCTGCGCCCGGGTCGCAACTACCGGATACAGTTTGCGGACGGCACGTCCGAACTGTGCGCTGATGGGGCGGGTACGGCGCGGGTCGACGTTGATCTCCGCGGCCGGACTGCGTTGTCCATCGCGCCTGTCTGAACCTTGGGTAAACGCATATTTCGGAAGGCTTGACGATGTCTGAACAACCACGCAGCCGGCGTCAGTTCCTGAAGCTCGGGCTGGCCGCGGGGCTGGCGCCAGGAATCAGCGCGCCGGCGATGGCGGGGAGTGGCGCGCGTGCGCGGGTGACGAGCTATCGCAGGCTGGGCCGGACCGGACTCGAGGTTTCCGATATCTCCTTCGGCGCGAGTCGTTTGCGTATGGGGCAGGAAGATCTGGTGCGCCACGCGCTCGATTGCGGGATTAATTATTTCGATTCCGCCTACGGTTATACCGGTGGAAACTCCGAAACGGTCCTCGGCAATGTTCTCGCCGGGCAGCGCGACAAGGTAGTGCTGGTCTCCAAGGTCGAGGGGACCGCCGCGTGGAGTGCGGCTCAGATGATGGTGCATCTCGACGAATCCCTGAAGCGCCTGCGCACGGACTACATCGATATTTACATGGCCCACGCCGTGAATGACGTTGAGCGTCTGAAAAGTCCGGAATGGCATGCGTTCGTCGAGCAGGCGCGGCAGCAGGGCAAGATCCGTTTCGTCGGTATGTCCGGCCACGCAGGACATCTGGTGGAGTGTCTTGACTATGCGCTTGACCAGGACATGGTCGACGTCATCCTGTGTGCCTATAACTTCGGCCAGGATCCTGAGTTCTACGCCCGCTTCACCCGCTCGTTCAATTTTGTGGCGCGGCAGCCGGACCTGCCCCGTGTGCTGGCCCGGGCAAAGAGCCAGGGTGTCGGGGTGGTAGCCATGAAAACGCTGATGGGCGCTCGTTTGAACGATATGCGTCCCTTTGAGACGCGAACCGACAGCACCTACGCCCAGGCGGCGTTCCGCTGGGTCCTGTCTAATCCGGATGTCGATGCGCTGATTATCTCCATGACCAGCATTGAGCAAATTAACGAATACCTCGGCGCTTCCGGCGCGAGCGCGCTCGCTGCGGGCGATGTTGAGCTGCTGTTCAAGTACGCCGCGCTGAACGGCGCGAGCTACTGCAAGCATGCCTGTCAGGAATGCGAAGGGGCCTGTCCCAACGGGGTTGATATTGCCGACGTGCTGCGCACGCGCATGTACGCCACCGACTACGGTGACCTGGCGTTTGCGCGCGAGTCCTATGGTGCGCTGGGGGTGAACGCGTCGGCCTGCGCGGACTGCTCGGGAAAGCCCTGCCAGGGTGCCTGTCCGCACGGTATCCGCATTGAGCACCTGTGTGGTTCAACCCATGCGCTGCTGTCCTGAGCGCGTCGGCCGTGGCATGAAAGTAACAGTAGTTGTCACC
The DNA here is from genome assembly GCA_038116745.1 of Gammaproteobacteria bacterium. Classification (GTDB taxonomy): domain Bacteria; phylum Pseudomonadota; class Gammaproteobacteria; genus JAYODW01. Next base: position 21,607 of record JAYODW010000052.1, on the reverse strand, counting down.
CGCTCGATCTGGTTCCTTTTCGAAGACGACTGTTAAGGTCGAGCAGAACTACCGGGATGATCCTCAAGTCGCGAGGGTCAGACCGCACTCACCCGCGCCGTGTCCAATGCAGGAGTTCGACTATGTCCGCCGTCATGAAAGAAGTCAGCCAACCTAATGTCCGCGTGATTGCCGGCGCCGCATCTGAGGCCGGCTGGTGTGACTGCGGCCCCGGCATCCAGGTCAAGGTGCTGGCCATCGATCCGGATAATCACAGCGTCGAGTATCTGGCTCGCACCCAGGCGGGTCACACCACCGGACTGCATCGTCACTATGCGGAGGCCTACATATTCATTTTGCAGGGCAGCGTGACCAACGCGACGACGGGCTGCGAATTCAAGGTCGGCGATTTCTGCTACCAGCCGGTTGGCGATGTGCATGAGGAGCTCACCGGTCCGGATGGCGCGATGGCTTATGTATCTCAGCGCGGCAGCTCTGACCTGATGGCAGAGTTCATGGACGAACAGGGCGAGGTCATCGCGCGCTACACCTTGTCCGATTTCGCGGACATCATGAACTGAGCGCGTGCCGGCGCCGGGACGCATTGAGCCATGACCTGCTGCGTCGTCGCGCTGGCGCTGGCCTGGCAGCTGATTGCCCTGTGGCGGCGCCTCAAATCATGGCTCGGCATCGCAGAGCGCCAGCGTAAAGCGCCTCGCTCCCTCGGGGTGGCGGCAGCCAACGCGATCGATTTTTTCCGGCGGCCGGCGGTACGCGGTGCCGTGCTGGTGGCCCTGGCACTTGAGGCCGGTGCAGCAGGCGCCTACGTGTTCAATCATCGGGTGCATCTGGTCAATGAAGCCCGGATGGCGGTGTACGACGTGACCGGAACGGCCTGGGACCTGTGCCGGGGTGTCGCTCGGGATTAGGACGTATCTCAGGCGTCTGCGCCGCGCAGCTGAAGGGGGATAGCTTCATGTCAGTGATTGAAAACGATGTGCTTGGCCATTTCGGTGCGCTGCCCGGGGCGAGCACGGGACCGGTTACCGCTGCGCGGCAGCGGCGCAACCTGGTGGTCTATGCGACCCTGCTGCTGTTAGGGCTGCTGCCCGGTTGGCTGACTTTGTCGCCTGGCTGGCAGGCAGCCGGCCTCGGCTTGATTCTGCCGGGCGGCGGTTTCGTGTCGTGGGGCGGGGCTTGGCTGTTGATGGTGCCGTTCACGCTCGGGCTCATGTGGCTGGCCTGCATCGCCTGGTTCTGGGCCGGTATGGTCGTCGCGCCTCTCGGTGTGTGGTTCGGCATGGCGCTCGTGGCGGCCGCGTTCGCCGGCCCCGATACGTGGGCACCAGCAGCCTGGGTTACTCCGGCCGCCGCCGGTCTGGTGCTGGCTTTTTTTTACTACAAGGGATACCAGCGGACGCTGCGTGACCGGGCGACTTATGCCCAGCGTCAGGGCTTTTTCGAGACCTCACGTGCTGAGGTCAACGAGCGTACGCAGAGCGTCGCGGAGGAGGGCGCCCGCGAGCTGTCGCCGGATCAGCTGAAAGCGCTGCGCTACGTCTACGACCGAGCGCTGCAGCCGATCGGGGAGTATGCGGGTTACACCATCATCGACCAGTTTCAGCCTGCCGCTATTCGTTATCAGATCAATCACCTGGGCTACGCGCTGGCGATCGCGCAGAGACACTACGCCCCGAATTTCTCCGGCTACCTGGGCCAGGCGCAACGCAACCTGATTGAGACCTACCTCGACCCGAAGGTCTGGGACTACTGGGTGCTGGAGTCGATGTGGGGGCATTTGAATTTCAGTAACTTCGACCCGGCGGCGAAGGACAACGTGATGCTCACGGGCTATCTCGGGCTGCAGGTCAACGGCTATATGAATGCCAGCGGCGACCGCCGTTACGCAGCGCCGGGCAGTCTCACCTTCCGGCTCAACGAGCGGACCAGCTACCCGCACAGTGCGCATACGATTGCAGATTCGGTGCTGCAGAATTTCGACCGCTCAGATTTCTGCCTGTTTCCCTGCGAACCTAACTGGGTTTATCCGGTGTGCAACATGTACGGCATGAGTTCGCTTGCCGCGCATGACACGGTGTTCGGCACTCAGCATGTGCAGCGGGTGCTGCCGCGCTGGTTCGAATATCTGGAGCGCGAATTCATCGACGAGAAGGCGTCCATCGTAGGCCTGCGTTCCTATTGGACCGGGCACGCACTGTCGATCTTTGCCTCGGAAGCGGGTTTCGCTTTTTTCGCCAATATCTTCTCAAGCGCGCTCGGCCGGCGTCTGTGGGCTGTGGGGCGGAAAGAGCTGGGCTACTGTCTGGCCACCGACAGCGAAGGACGGCCGCGCCTCACCATCCCGCGTGAGGCCATGTCCTTTCTCGACACCATCGATGTCGGACATTATCGCCCGGGCATGCTGTTCGCCTACGCCGCTGTCGCGATCTGCGGGCGCGAGTTCGGCGATCATGAGCTGGCGGAGGCTGCGCTGCGCTCCATGGATCAGGACTGTGGTCTCGTCGAGGAGGACGGTGTGGCCTACTACGCGGATGCCTCCGGCATGGCCAATGCCTGGGCGGTAGAAGCCAAGCTGCTCGGCACCAGTGACTACCGCAACACGTTTACCTCGGCGCCACCGGAGTCGACCCGGCAGGGGCCGCTGCTTGCGGAGGCCAGCTACCCGGATGTGCTGGTGGCAAAAGCTTTCAGTCCGGACGGAGAAAGCCTGGAGCTGGTGCTCTTTCCTGGCAGCGGGGCGACCCGGCAGACGCTGGGCCTGGAGCGCCTCGCGCCCGGACGCACCTACCGGCTGGCTGACGGTCAGGGCGAACGAGCCATGCAGGCGGATGCGCACGGTTGCCTGAAATTCGATATCGAGCTGACCGAGCGTCTGCGGCTGACGGTGAGCCCGCAGTAGTCCGGGCATCGCCCTGTGGGGCTGTAACGCCCCTCAGCGATGGAAGCCAGGTGGGAGTGTGGACGATCCGCACCAGCCCAGGCCGTCATGGACGACGTGCCGGGGACGGCCTTCTGTATAGCTCAGGTAGTGGACCAGCGCGTCTGCCTCAGCATCCCACTGAAGCAGGGTCACGGCCGGGTTTTCCATGCACACCGCCATGCCTGGTGTTGGTCCAAGGTCCAGCGCGATCTGATGCGCGGTCGATGGACTGACGGTCGTGACCGCCCCGCTGAACGAAGACACCAGCGGCTGATGCATGTGCCCGCAGAGAATATGTCGTATCTGAGAGTGGGTTTTGACGATCTCCGCAAACGGGCCCGGCTCCAGGAGACCCATGCTGTCCATGAGCGTGTGGCCGCTGCGGAAAGGCGGGTGGTGCATGAAAATCACGGTCGGGCGCTCTGGCGAGCTGTCCAGGGTGTGCGCAAGCCAGGACAGGCGCTCTCCACATAATTCGCCGTGCGAAGCCCCTTCGACCTGGGTATCGAGGCCGATCAGGCGCAGCGGCCAGTGTTCGATGGCGTAATGCAGGAATCCGTTTTCAGGCAGGTAGTCGTCGCCCGTAAAGGCGGCCCGCATGCGCGCGCGGTGGTCGTGATTACCCGGGATGACGTAAACCGGCGCGGACAGCTCGGAGAGGAGCTCGCGCAGCAGTCCGTACTCAGCCTCTGTGCCCTCCTCGACGGTATCGCCCGTGTGCAGCACGACATCCGGTTGTGGCTGCAGCGTGTTCAGATGCGCCACGGCACGGGCTAGATGCTCGGCCGTTCGATAGTTGGCATCGATGCTGCCGCCCGGCATCTGAATGTGGGTATCGGTGATCTGCGCGATCAGCATGCTGTGCGCCCTTCTGCCGTTGAACTGGGTGACGCCGGATATTCTACGGGCAAATGCCGGCCTGCCGGCTGTAGCGCAACCAGCTGAAAAGCAGCGCTTTGAGTAAACTCCTGCGACAGGGTGCCGTCTGCGGGTATCTACCGAACAGGGGGGAAGTATGGTTTTAGATGTCGAGAATTTTCGCAATCGTCGCAACGACGATCGCTGGAACCGGGTTTCGGTCGGCGACATTATCGAGCGGGTGACCTGGAGTGATCCGGACAAGGTCGCCCTGATCTGCACCAATGACGCCACGATTAATCCGGACTATCAGCGTCTGACCTATCGGCAGGCCGATAGCATCATCAACCGGGTGGCAAACGGGCTGCTCGCGCTTGACCTGGCGCCGGCCACGCGCATTGCCATGTTCTGCGACAACTCGAATGAAGCCTGGCTGACCAAGATAGGTATTGCCAAGGCGGGCATGGTCGCCGCGCCCGTCAACGTCATGATGGCGCCGGACGTGATCGTGGAAACCCTCGCGCATGTAGACGCTCAGCTGGCAGTCGTCGATGAGGCGCACTGGAACAAGCTCAATAGTCACATCAGCGCGGCCGGCATCAGACCTCTGATGGCTATCGGCGGGACGGCCGGCGGTGCGGCGCCTGCGCTCGAGGACTTCATTGCCGCGCAGGCGTCGACGGAGCCTGAGGTCCGCATTCATGGTGACGATGTGTGGGAGGTGCTGTTCACGTCCGGGACCACAGCGCGCCCGAAGGCGGTCATGATCTCGCACACCTATACCTACATGACGGCCTACAGCCATATCCTGACCATGGCGCGTGGCCTGAATTTTGAGTCCGATATCCGCCAGGCGACTTTTACGCCGATGGTGTTTCACATCGGTGATCACGTTTGCCTGTTCGCACCCCTGCTGGCGGGAGGCACCGCCATCATGGGGCGCAAGCCTGAAGGCCCGGTGATGGCGGAAACCTGCACGAGAGAGCGGGTGACCTGCCTGTTCGGCGGTTCCCCGCAGTTCGTGGAAAGTCTGATCCGCGCCGTCGAGGAGCGTCCGTTTGCCTACGACCTGAGCGGGATCACCACCATGTGGTTCGGCTGGGCGCCGCTGTCTCCCGGCTCGCTGGCGGCGTTTCGACGACTGTGCGCGCCTGAGGTCAAGGTTTACGAGATCTGCGGTCAGACAGAGGCTGTGGCCTGCCATCGCTTTCATATCGACCAGCACCTCGATATGTATCTGCGTGAAGCACCGGCGTCCAATCACGTGGGCAAGCCGAGTCCGATTATGGCAGCCACCGTATGGGACGAGCAGGGACAGGATCTGCGTGGTCAGCAGGGCGTGGCCGGTGAAGCGGTCTATCGCTCGCCGGCGATGTTTTCCGGTTACTACCGCGACGCCAAAGCGACCGAGGAGGCGCTGGCGGGTGGCTGGTTTCACTCTGGTGACAGTTTTGCCTATCACGATGACGAAGTGCGTCTGATGGTTGACCGCTACAAGGACATCGTCAAATCAGGCGGGGAAAATGTGTCCACCATCAGGGTCGAGGCCGTGCTGCAGCAGCATCCGACGGTGGAGCGCGCAGCAGTGGTTGGCGTCGCTGACGAACGCTGGGGTGAGGCAGTGACGGCTTGTGTCATCCCGCGCGCCGGGACAACTATCGACAGCGAAGCGCTGATCGCGTTTGCCCGGGAGCGCCTGGCGGGCTTTGAGACGCCGAAACGTGTGGTCGTAATGGACGAGTTTCCAACCACGGTCGGAGGCAAGATCCTGAAATACAAAATCCGGCAGGCGCTCGCCGCGCAGGATTAACGTTGCGTCCGGCAGCCGGAGGAAGAACTGCAATGAGTGACCAGACATTTGCCATGCTCGAGGCGCGCGTTGCCGAAGAGCAGCGCGCGCATCCCGTCCCGCTGACCGCGGAAGACATTCCGCTGGGCTATGAAACCATTTCACCTGAATGGCTGACCCTGGTTCTATGCCGAGCGTACCCGGCGGCTGCCGTTACCGGTCTGACGCTGGGGCCGGCGGACGAGGGCACTTCGAGCCGGCGCCGGATTACCCTCGAATACAACGCCGCGGGGCAGGCTGCGGGATTACCGGCCTCGGTATTCTGCAAGTCGACCCATACGCTGAAGAGCCGCTTCCAGCTTGCCCTGAACGGTTTTGTTGAGGGCGAGGTGAATTTCTATCGTCACCTGCGAGACCTTCTCGGCATTGAGGCGCCGGTCTGTCTGTTCACCAACTTCAATCCGCATACCTTCAATTCGATCATCATTCTGGAAGATATGACGGGGCAGGCAACCTTCTGTCGACATGATGAACCGATGGATCGCCCGCGCGCGGAGAGTCAGATGCGTCTGCTCGCTCAGATGCACGCCAGGAATTTCGGTCAAAGCAATGCCGCCGCCTTTCCGTACCTGCGCACCTGGGAAGACACCTTCGTGGCAACTGCTGAGAATGGTTTCGAAGAGGCGGGCAAACGCGGGTTCCGCATGGCGGAAGAGGTTATCCCGGCGGGGCTGTGGAAACGCGAGGAGGAGGTGTGGCCCGCTACCGTGGCTTCGGCGTTACGGCATCGCGATCTGCCGCACTCCGTGATCCACTCCGACGTTCATCTCAAGAACTGGTACATCGCGGCGTCGGGAGAGATGGGCCTGAATGACTGGCAGTGCGTTTGCCGGGGACACTGGGGACGGGATGTTGCTTACTGCATCTCGACGGCGCTGGAGCCGGATGACCGTCGGGCATGGGAGGAAGACCTGCTGCGGCTCTACCTCGACGCGCTCGCGCAGCATGGCGTGCCCGCGATCTCCTATGCTGAGGCATTCACCCATTACCGCCAGCAGCTGTTCGGCGCGCTCCTGTGGTGGACCGGAACCCTGGGACAGCCGCCTAACGCACCGGAGATGCAGCCGCGTGATTCCTGCATGCATTTCATTGGTCGTATGGCCACCGCGATCGATGATCTTGATGCGCTCGATGCCTTCTGACCGGCGTCGGTCTGAGTCCCGGGTCCCGCCGCCGCGGAGCGTCTGATGGTGCTGAAAACACGGAGTGACAACGTGCTTGATGCAGTGGTGATCGGCAGCGGGGTCGGTGGTTTGTACGCGCTGCAGCGCCTGCGTGACCAGATGGGATTGACCGTGCGCGCCTTCGATGATGCGGGAGATGTCGGTGGCACCTGGTACTGGAATCGATATCCAGGATGTCGTGTCGATACCGAAGCGTCGATCTACTGCTACTCGTTCGACGAAGAGCTCTTCCACCAGTGGCAGTGGTCAGAGCGCTATCCTCGTCAGCCGGAAGTGCTGGCTTATCTGAATGCCGTTGCCGATCGCCACGACCTGCGTCGCTCGATCAGCTTCAACACGCGCGTTACGCGCGCTGTCTGGAACGAGCAGCAGGCTGCCTGGTTCCTCGAGACTGACCGCGGCGAGCGGATCGCAGCGCGTTTCGTTTTTGAAGCGGTCGGTCTGCTGTCTTCGACCAAACCCCCCGATTTCCCGGGGACAGAGCGCTTTAATGGCAGGCTCCTACATGCTTCGCGCTGGCCACACGAACCGGTGGATCTCAGCGGGCTGCGGGTAGGCGTGATTGGGACCGGCTCTACCGGGATCCAGGTGATCACTGATATTGCGCCAGTGGTCGGTGAACTGACCGTCTTTCAGCGTACGCCGCAGTATGTGGTGCCGCTCGGCTGCGGGCCTTTTCCAGCGGAGCGGCGCGCGCGTATGGATGCGGGCCGGCGGGCCTATGTTGACTGGGCGCTCGACTCGGGAGCCGTGTTCGGGCTTGAAGAGAGTACGACGCCGGCGATGAGCGTGTCCGCTGCTGAACGCGCGCGGATCTACGAAAAAGCATGGGCTGCCGGTGGTGGGTTCGGTTTCATGCTCGAGACCTTCGGGGACCTGGTGGTCGACGAGCAGGCCAATCGCACGGCGACTGATTTTGTCCGCGAAAAGATCCGCACCATTGTGCAGGACCCTGAGACCGCTGAGCGTTTATGCCCCCACGATCTCTATGCAAAACGACCGCTCGCCGTGGATGGCTATTACGAAACGTTTAATCGCGACAATGTCCGGCTGGTCGATGTGCGGGCGAACCCTATCGAGACCCTGACGCCGGTGGGTGTCAGAACCGCTGCAGGTGAGATTGCGCTGGATGTCATCATCCTGGCGACGGGCTTTGATGCGGTTACCGGGAATTACCTCAAGATCGATACCACCGGTCGGGACGGCCTGCGCCTGCAGGACAAGTGGGCACAAGGACCCAAGGGCTTCATGGGGATGAGCATTGCCGGCTTCCCGAACCTGTTCATGATTTTCGGACCGTTCGGGCCATTCACGAGTCAGCCGCTGGTGCACGAGTATCAGATCAACTGGATGACCGACCTCGTGGCCTCGGCGCGCGAGCGGGGCGTCGACATTATTGATACGGACCACGAGACTGAAAAAGCCTGGGTCGAGCTTTGCCGTGAAGGCATGGAGCAGACTCTATTCCATAAGACAGACAGCTGGATCAACGGCGCCAACGTGCCAGGCAAACCGCGTGCCTCAATGTTCTACATGGGAGGGATGGCAGGCTACATGGCGGAACTGGACAGGATCGTGGCTGACGATTACGCCGGTTTCCGGTTCAGCTGATGGAAATGCGGGTAGCCAGCCCGTATCGGAGAACATCCCTTTGAGCACAGACTCGACTCTGATTCTCTACGGCGTACCCTTTTCGCAGCCGGTTCGTGCCGTGATGTGGCTGCTGGTGATGAGACGTGTGCCGTTCCGCCTGCAGTTGATCAATCCCGGCTCTTCCGGACCGTCGGGCAGCAGGCACCCTGATTTCCTGGCACGCAATCCGGCGGGCACTATTCCGGTTCTGGAAGATCCCGCAAGCGGTTTCGTGCTCGGGGAGGCGCACGCGATCATGTGCTACCTGTGCAACCGTTACGGCTGGACCGATCTCTATCCTGACGGGGCCGAGGAGCGCGGGCGAGTGGACGCCTATCTTCACTACCACCATCGCAATGTGCGTCCTGCTTCCCTGGCGCTGGTTGCGCCGAGGATCCGCAAAGACCTTACGTTCAATGAAGCAGTCCGGGCGGACGCCGAGGCCAGCTTCACCGCGGCGCTTACGGCGCTTGAGCGGGGCTGGCTGAAGAATGAACCCTTCATTGCCGGTGCGTCGCTGACGCTGGCCGATCTCGCGGCCTACGCGGAGATCGGTCAGACGCGCGCGTGTTTTACCAACACCTACAACTTTTCCGGGTTACCGAACGTGCAGGGATGGATCGAGCGCATGGTCGCGGTCGATGGCCACGATCTCGTGCATGTGGCCCTCAGCGAGCTGGGCGATATCTCGCAGGAGCCGCCGTCCATGGAGCGCATTAAACAGGCCAATCGAACTGCGCTGCATACGCTGAACGCCGCGATCGAGGAATTTACCGGCGCGCTTTGAAACGCGGCCGCAGCGCGAATCTGTGATGTTAGAGTGGCCGCCCCGCCAGCCGGCCGCGTGCTGGCTTTTTACGACTTTATCGACAGAGGCGCAGAACTGAATGAAAGCACGACGGAGCCGGCTCGGGTCCGCCGCCCGGGCAGCCGTACTGGTCGCGCTGGTGCTGGTCGCGCCGGCCTACGCGGCTGAGCAGACACCAATCCGGATCGGTTTCGGTATGGCGCTGACGGGTGGACTTGCCGCCGCTGGGAAAAGCGCCCTCATCGCCATGCAGATCTGGGCGGAAGACACGAATGCCGCTGGCGGGCTGCTGGGGCGGCCGGTAGAGCTGGTCTACTACGACGATCAGAGTAACCCTGCCGTTGTGCCGGGTATTTACGCCAAGCTGCTTGATATCGATCGGGTGGACTTCATCGTTTCCGGTTATGGCACCAACCAGATTGCGCCGGCGCTGCCGTTGGCGATCCAGCGCAACCGGATCTTCCTGGCGCTGTTCGGAATCGCTAACAATGAAGATTACGGGTACGACCGTTATTTCCAGATCGTCCCTGCTGGACCCAGGCCGCGTGAGGGGATCTCAAAGGGGTATTTCGAACTGGCGCGCGCGCAGGGTCTGAAGACCGTCGCCATCGTCAGCGCTGATGCCGAGTATTCGCAGCACTCGGCTGAGGGAGGGCGGAAGAACGCTGCGGAAAACGGCATGCGGGTGGTCTACGACAAGAGCTATCCGCTGACCACCGCTGATTTCAGCCCGATTGTGCGTGCAATCAATGCGGTGGCGCCGGACTTCGTCTTCGTCAGCTCGTATCCCGTGGATTCCTCAGGGCTGGTCCGCGCGCTGAGCGAGGTCGGCCCGGCTGCGACCATCAAGATGTTCGGCGGCGGCATGGTGGGCCTGCAGTATTCCTCGATCGCCGAGTCACTCGGTCCCAAGCTGAATGGCCTGGTCAACTACGACTGGTACGTGCCCGAGAAATCGGTCATGACGCCGGCCATCGAGGCGTTCCTGGCGAAATACCGCGACCGGGCGAAAGACGCTGGCGTGGATCCTCTGGGCCGTTATCTGCCGCCGTGGGCCTATGCGTACCTTGAGCTCCTGGGGCAGGCGATTGCCCGCACTGGCTCCTTAGACGACGCCGTGCTGGCGGCCTATCTGCACGAGAACCCGACGATGACCGCCGTCGGAGAGATCCGCTTCGGACCAAAAGGCGAATGGGAGCAGGCGCGCTCCCTCATGGTGCAGTACAAAGGCTTTACCAAAGACAACGTACTGGAAGCACTGGATACTCCTGGAGCGCGTCAGGTCATCTATCCCGATTCACTCGCCACCGGGTCCTGGCTGCCTTATGTGCAGGGCAAACAGTCCGGAGGGTGAGAGACGGCCAGCGGCCTGAACCGCGCGACATGAGGGAGATATCAGGGCAGGTGTCGGGTTGCTGAACCTCGAGCTTTTCTGCAACGCGCTGACGATTGGCGTGCTGCTTGGCGGTGTTTACTGTGCGCTCGCGATCGGGCTGTCCGTCTCTTTCGGGCTGCTGGATGTGGTCAATATCGCGCACCCCGCTTTCATCGTGCTCGGAGCGTACGCAGCGAGCCTGATGGGACAGTGGTTTTCCTGCGACCCCATCCTCGCAGGTGTGCTGATGACACCGTTTTTTTTTCTCGTCGGGCGGGCGCTCTATCAGATCTACTACCTGAGTTTCGAACGTCGCGGCGCAGAGGCGCTGCGCGGGATGGCGTTCTTTTTCGGGCTGATGTTCATCATCGAGGTCGGGCTGATCATGAGCTTCGGCGTCGACTATCGCGTGGCCGAGGCGAGCTATATCGGGGCCAGCTATCAGGTCGGCTGGCTCGGGATCCCGCTCCGCCTGCTGTTGTCTTTCCTGGTTTCTCTCGCGATGGCGGCTCTGTTGCTTCTGTTTCTGGGGCGGACTTTCACCGGTCGCGCAATCCGGGCGGTCGCCCAGGATCGAATGGCGCTGATGCTCATGGGCGCCGATCCTGTGCGCATCAAGCAGATTGCGTTCGGGCTGTCGCTTGGGAGCTGTGCCGTGGCTGGCTCCTTGCTCCTCATCATCATTCCGGTTGAGCCTTCAGTCGGGCGCGTCTACATCGGGCAGGTGTTCGCGATTGTGGTGCTGGCGGGGCTGGGATCGGTGAGCGGGACGCTGGTGGCAGGTCTGCTTCTCGGTGTTGCTGAAAGCCTGGTAGCGACGTTTTATGGACCTTCGTGGGCGCCGGCGGTGTCGTTCGGGATCCTGCTTGCGGTGCTCGGTTTTCGTCCCGCCGGACTGTTCGGTCGGTAGCGCATGCACAGAGCAATGTTCTGGATCGGGTTACTGACCGCGCTTGGTCTGGTGTTCGCAGCGCCGCATCTGGTGGGTAATGAGTTTTATCTGCGGACCGGCTACACGGTATTGCAGTTCGTCGTGCTGGCGACTGCGTGGAATCTGCTCGGCGGCTACGCCGGCTATGTCAATTTTGGGGCCGCTGCTTTTTTCGCGGTCGGCGCCTACACGACGGTTTTTCTGTACAAGCTGTTCCCCTTGTTTCAGGTGCCGGTATGGATGATTTTTCTCATGGTGCCCGCGGCAGGACTGGTGGCTGGACTGCTCGGGTTGATCACCGGACTGCTGACGTTGCGCCTGCGCGGCGTTTATTTTTCGATTGCCACCCTGGCGCTGGCCGTGGTGATGCACACGGTGGTGACCAACTGGCGGTTCATCGGCGGCGCCACTGGGGTCTCGATCCTGCCGCCGCGGGAAGTACCGCTGGCGTTCATGTTTCACAGCTATGTCGAGTTTCTGTTCGTGATGATGGGCTGCATCACCGTTGCCGCCCTTCTCCTGGCGCGCTATGTCGAACGCTCATGGATTGGTCGCGGTCTGGCGGCCATCCGTGACGATGAGGACGCAGCAGAATGTATGGGGGTCCCGACTCTTCGACTGAAGCTTTTTGCCGCAACCCTGAGCGGTTGCCTGTTCGGTGTCGCTGGCGCTCCGCTGCCTTACCAGGTCGGCTACATCGAGCCGATGTCTGCGTTCAGTCTCGTTTACGCAGTCAACGCGCTGGCGATGCCCATGATTGGCGGAACGGCAACCTGGCTTGGCCCCCTGCTCGGCGCGCTTCTGCTTGGCAGCGCCCAGGAAGCTGCTCGCGTGACCATCTCCTCGGAGTTGAATCTGCTTATTACCGGCGCGCTCCTGATCGTTTTCGTCGTGGTTGCGCCGCAGGGTTTGATCGGCCTGTTGCGCCGACTGCGCGGGACACCGTGAGCGCTCCGCTGCTTGAGGTCCAGGGGCTGAGCAAGCGTTTCGGTGGTTTCACCGCGCTGCAGGCGGTGGATATGGTCGTTGGTCCGGGCGAGCGGGTCGGTCTGATCGGTCCAAACGGCTCGGGCAAGACGACTCTGATCAACTGCATCTCCGGGGCGCTGCGTCAGGACCAAGGTGTAATCCGCCTTGCCGGTCAGGACATCAGCCGCCTTCCGGCGCATCGACGGACGCGCCTGGGCATTGCGCGCTCATTCCAGATCCCGCGCCCGTTTCATTCCATGACGGTGCTCGAGAACCTGGCGATCCCGCTGGAGTACGTCGCGCACCGCGGCAGCCATCGCACGAGCACAGAGCACGAGGCCCGCGAGATCCGCGACGAGGGCATGTATATCCTCGAGCAGATGAATCTTCAGACCAAGGCAGATGCGAAGTCCGAGGAACTCACCCAGATCGAGCTACGCAAACTCGAGCTGGCGCGCGCGCTGGCGGCACGACCGCAGCTCCTGCTCGCTGATGAAGCCATGGCAGGCTTGTCAGGTGGCGAAATAGACGAAGTGCTGGAGATTCTGCTGGAACTGAACGCGCGGGGCATCGCCGTGCTGATGATCGAACACATCATGCGTGCGGTGATGGGTTTCTCTGAGCGGGTGGTGTGCCTTGATGCGGGCGCCAGAATTGCCGAAGGGACGCCTGAGCTGATTGTGCGAAACCCCGTTGTGGAGCGAGCCTACCTTGGCGAGTAGTCTCACGGTCAGAGGTGTCATTGCGGGTTACGGCGCGGTCCAGGTCTTGCGTGGGATCTCCATAGACGTGGGCGCAGGACAGACCGTTGCGCTCCTCGGGACCAACGGCAACGGCAAGTCCACCCTGATGAAGACCATCGCCGGACTGCTGCCGGCGCAGGCGGGCGAGATCGTGTTCGAGTGCGCGGGCGAGCGACTCGACCTGGCGGGAAGGAGTCCGCTCGAGATCGTCAATCTCGGGATTGCGCTGGTGCCGGAGGGGCGTCATCTGTTCGGCCGGCTGACCGTCGAGGAAAACCTCATGCTCGGTGCCTACCGGCCTGCTGCGCGCGCCTGCTGCATGCAGAACCTCGACTACTGCTTTGAGATGTTTCCGCGTCTTGCCGAGCGGCGTGCGCAGCTGGCCGGCAGCATGAGCGGAGGAGAGCAGCAGATGCTGGCGGTGGCCCGGGCTTTGATGAGCGACCCGAAAATCCTGCTCATTGACGAGCTGTCTGTGGGGCTTGCACCCGTTCTGGTCCGCCAGTTGATCGACAAAATCGGGGAGCTCAAGGAACAGCGGGGTCTGACCGTGCTGATGGCGGAGCAGAACTTCAACCAGGCGATCCGTATCGCGGACAGCGGATACATCATCGTCAATGGCGAGATCGCAATGGCGGCGACTACCAATGCAGAGCTCCGCAATAACGAGATCATCAAAACCTACTACCTAGGTGGCTAAGCAGCGCCACTGTGCCCGAGATCATCGGAGCCAGCACGCTGTAAGCCTTGCAGGGGGGCAAAAGTGAAACGAACCAGTCTTTTTCTGATAGCCGGCTGCTGGCTGGCAGGCACGGGGTGCGCGACGGCTGTCGAGGATGCGCTGCCCGACCCGATTGAGCTCCTGACACGATTTATTGCGGTCGATACGGTCAATCCACCGGGCAATGAAATGAATGCGGTGGCGTTTTACAGCGAGCTTTTTACCGCGCTGGGTATTGAGTTCACGGTCGGCGAATCCGCCCCGGGTCGCGGCAATATCTGGGCGCGGCTGCCGGGCGGCGATCTGCCCGGTCTTATGCTTCTGCAGCATACCGACGTTGTCCCCGCGGACGCCGAATACTGGGACACCCCGCCCTTCGAAGGTGTTGAGAAAGACGGTTTTCTCGCCGGACGTGGTGCGATCGACATGAAGGGAACGGGCATCGCGCAGTTCCTTGCCTTTGCGGCGGTAGCGCGCGCTGGACAGCCGCTGGTGCGCGACGTCGTGTTTCTGGCGACAGCAGATGAGGAGGCCGGAGGTGCCTACGGGGTTGAATGGGTCATCAAGGAACATCCCGAGGTCTTTGCCGACATTGGCTTCCTGCTTAACGAGGGCGGCAGCGGGAGCCTGGGCGAGGCGGGACAGGTGTTCAGTATTGAGGTGACTCAGAAGGTCCCGGTCTGGATTACGCTCGCTGCGGAAGGAATGCCAGGCCATGGCTCGTCACCGCGTCCGTCTTCTGCGGTGACGCGGCTGCTTGATGCACTGCAGGCGCTGCAGCGGGCGCCGTTCCCGGTCCGGGTGTTGCCCGAGGTGGCGCGCTATTTCCGTGGACTGGCGGACAGCATGCCGCCTGCGTTGCAGCCGGCTTTCCGGGAGATCGGGGCAGCCTCGGCAGACCCTGATCTTGTTGAGGCCTTGCATCGCGACTACCCGCGCTACCACGGCCTGCTGCGGGATACCTGTTCGATCACGATGCTGAAGGGCTCGGGTAAGGTCAATGTGGTCCCGCCGCGGGCGGAAGCGCAGATCGATTGCCGCATGCTGCCCGATCGGACGGTCGACGCTTTCGTGTCGGATTTCCGTGAGCGTGTTGCGGGCGAGGGGATCACTGTGACGGTCGATATGGCGTTCACGCCGGCCATCTCGGCGTGGGAAACGCCGCTGGTCAGCACAATCCAGACTGTCCTGAAGGCACGCTATCCCGATGCAGGCTTCGTGAGTTCTGTCGCCGGCGGATTTACCGACAGCCATTTCACCCGGGATCTCGGGATCCAGAGCTATGGCTTCAGCGCCATGCTGTTTAAAGAGGGCGAATTCTCGGGTGTCCACGGAAATAACGAAGCCGTCCATATCGAACGCTATCGTCAGTCGGTTGAAGACTACCGAGCCATCGTGCAGCGCTTCGTAAGCTCGGCGGGTAATTGAAACCGGAACGCTACCGGTCTTGAGTCAGGCGCTATGGGCGTTTTCCCAGCTCGCAGTGCCGCTGACGGAAGAATGCCGAGAATGCGAAAGGGAACTCGTCAGTCGATGTATTTCTGGTCGCGCAGAGATTTTTCTGCGCCGTACTCCCGGTAGATCAGTCCCGCGACCACGCTGGCAGCCAGGGTCAGACCCGCGGTAATCGTGAGTTTGAGGAACAGGGCACTGGATACGGGTTGAAACCAGAGCTGGGCAATGGCCAGGCCGGTCCAGCTCAGGATCACGGCAATCGCAACATAGGCGGCTGTTCTCATGCTCGGTCCCGTTCGAGGATGACAACGTAGGCCTCTCGAGAAAAAAACAGCAGCATCCGTCGCTGGTCTTTTTCCATCGTTCGGACACGCCAGCCCTCGGCGGCGTTGGCGTTGAGAAAGTCGGAAAAACGGACGGGATTGACCTTTGATTGCCCGAGCAGCAATGAGCCAAGCATGCCTTCCTGGTAAATCACGACCTTGTACTCTTTCACGGTTTCTCCAGTAATCGCGCAAACACGCAGGGTGAATGTGGATGGTAGCAGCCGGGTCCCGCGGCTACAGCGCTCCAGAGCGGGCACTGCCGGCGCCGCAGTCGATGTGCGCGGTTCGGGGCAGCGTGGAAACGGTCGGGGGAACAGCCTGCTCGACAGCGGTCGCAGGACTGCATAGAGTCTTCTGCCGCTGAATACGGAATCACACCTGTGGACCTGACCCTATCTTTGACAGCCTCACTGCCGCGCATTGAGTACGCTCATGACGCGCTGCTGGTAGAGGAAGGGGGCGCGGCCGGTGGTCTCTGGGTGCTGGAGAGCGGAACGCTTGAGATCCTGCGGAACGGCACGCTGATTTCAACGATTGAACGTCCTGGCGCACTGATTGGAGAGATCTCGCTGCTGCTCGGTCGTCCTTACAGCGCAACGGTCAGGGCGGCAACCAGGGTCGTCGCGCGTCACGCTGCAAACGGCGCGCATTTCCTTGAGCAGACACCGGCGCTGCTGATGCCTATTGCCACCACCCTGGCTGAGCGTCTGACTTTTGTGACGGACTATCTGGCTGATCTCAAAAACCAGTATGGCGATGCGCCTGGGCTGTCGATGGTGCCGGATGTGCTGCGTGAGCTCAGCGAGCGCAGGGCACCCGCGGCGCAGCCCGGCTCCCGGCGCGAACCCGATCCGGAGTACTGAGGCGGTGGCCCAGAGCGCCGTCTAGAAAACCGTTCGCGCGGGGGCGACCTCGGTATCAAGTTGCAGCGATTCCGAACCCATCAGCGAGTACCAATGTGCGGTACCTGCGTCGAGATCGATCTCGATATGCGCAGGCACTGGCCCGATCTGCCGCCCAGCATTGAAGACCCAGGTGCGGCCGAGGCGATCGGCCCAGTTTCCCGCGGGCTTGAACGGTGGCTCGTGCACATGTCCGGTAAGCACGAAATCAGGACAGTGCTCGGCGATCCAGCCGCCGACGTCTGTGTCGCCATAGTGCCTGCGGCCGGTCCAGCAGGTGGGTGAATCCATCGGCGGCCAGTGATATAGCCAGACCCAGGGTGACCCACGTGTGGCTGCTGCCTCGTTGAGCTGTTTGATGGTTTCCGCCTGGCTCAAAGGTCCGTCCCACCACGGGCAGATGGTGACCAGCGCGTCGCCGACGCGCAGCGAGTCTCCGTCGCAGGGGACACCGGCCTGTCTGGCCTGTTCTAACCACAGCGCGCTCTGCTCTCCATTCGATGCGGGCCCGGTCAGGTCGTGGTTACCGGAACACACGACCACTGTGCTTGTCTGCTGCAGCAAAGAGAGGTAGCGCAGCACGACAACGGTCTGCGCATCGAGCGCGACCGGAGAGCTGATATCGAGCGAGTCGCCGGCGATTGCGATCAGATCGTAGTTCGGGGCGACCTGAACCACCCAGTCGAACTGCGGCAGGCTGTAGTGAAGATCTGAGACCAGCAGAATGCGCACGCTGCACTCCTTGAGCAGATAAACGGGCCCGTGCGTCACGTGATTCCCTCTTAGGCGACCCGCGGTTCGGTACGACTACCGGTTCAACTATGGCGGCCTGCGGCTGGGACGTGACCGGCCAGGGCCGACAGGTTAGCACTCGTGTCGTCGCGCGAAAGCTTCCAACAGGACGAAAACGGAACGCGAGGTTGGCACTGTGCCTGTCAACTTGCCTTCATCCCGACTATACTCGCGGCGCCGCGCACCACCCGGTCGGTGTGCAGGCCTCGCGGCCGTTATCCCCTCCGGATTTCTCTCCTCGATTTTTATCACCTTTTGACTTCCCGCCCTGACCGGATCGGCGCAACGCCGAGATTGCGGGGAGCGGAGCTTTACATGCAATTTTCCGAACTCGGCCTTGCGGCCGATTTGTTGCGCGCGGTTGCTGCGCAGTCCTATACCCGCCCGACACCGATCCAGGTGCAGGCTATTCCGATGGTTCTCAAGGGTCGTGACGTACTCGCCGGGGCCCAGACCGGCACCGGCAAGACAGCGGCGTTTGCTTTACCGATTCTGCAGCTGCTGTCTGAGACCAAATCTGATCAGCGCCCGGACCACGCCCCGCGAACGCTTGTGCTGACGCCGACCCGCGAACTTGCAGCACAGGTTGCCGACAGCTTTGCAACCTACGGTGCCCACGGTCGACTGCGCACGGTGGTGGTGTTCGGCGGCGTTGGCTTTGAACCGCAGAAGCAGAGCCTGCGCCGGGGCGTCGATATTCTGGTCGCGACCCCTGGCCGCCTGCTTGATCACGCGGCGCAGGGAACGGTTGATCTGTCCCGCGTTGAGATCCTGGTGCTGGACGAAGCGGACCGCATGCTGGATATGGGCTTCATCCGGGACATCCGCAAGGTGCTTGCACTGTTACCAGGGCGGCGCCAGAACCTGCTCTTCTCAGCGACCTACTCCGATGACATCAAGCGCCTGGCCGACAGCCTGCTCCATGACCCCGCGCTGATCGAAGTGGCGCGACGGAACAGTGCTGCCGAACGCGTGACGCAGCAGGTTTATCGGGTTGAGAAGAACGCCAAGCGCGCGCTACTGGTTCATCTGATTGTTGAACATCAGTGGTCTCAGGTGTTGGTGTTCACGCGCACCAAGCATGGGGCCAATCGCCTGAGCGAACAGCTGAACCGTAGCGGTGTCGGAGCCGCCGCGATCCATGGCAATAAAAGCCAGAGCGCCCGGACACGCGCGCTGGCTGATTTCAAAGCTGGCGTTATCCAGACGCTGGTGGCAACGGATATTGCTGCGCGCGGGCTGGATATAGACGGACTGCCGCATGTCGTGAACTACGAGCTGCCTAACGTCCCGGAGGACTACGTGCACCGCATCGGACGCACCGGGCGCGCCGGTGAGAGTGGTCAGGCGGTGTCGCTGGTCGGACAGGATGAAGTGGCGTTCCTGCGCGATATTGAACGGCTGCTGAAACGTCAGCTGCCGGTGGTGCCACTGCCGGAGTTTCCGGCCCCGGTTGCGGAAGTTGCGATGTCACAGCAAACGCAATCGCATGAGCTACGTAAAGACAGCGTCCGGGTAGAGGGCCGATCTGGAGCGGGCTCGGCGCTCGCTGGCGCGCCAAACGCGGGAGACCCACAGAAACCGCGACGCCGCCGGCGTCCGCGACGTCGAATCCGCAGCGGTTTCCAGGAGGCTCGTTAGCCGCAGCGCGGCTGCGGCGGGCTGAGTGTCACGGGCCTGCGTGCTGTGGGTCTTAGCGAACGAGGGTTCACGGTGCCGCAGTCAGGCTGCGGTGCCGAATGATGCGGGCGCTGAGGTCATGTCGAGATGATTCCGAGCGCCTGATGCTATGGAACTCAAGCAGAGCAAAGCCTTGTTGCCCTGATGTGCAGTCGGGGGCTATCTCGTGCTGCTCCGCTGGTGCAGGCTGTCTGTTCCCCAGCTCGATGTGATCCATTACGCGGCCATGGCGAACAGCTGCAGGACCTTAGAGGCAGGTCGGCTATCTGGGATCGTTCGAGTGTTCCAAGGCCGGGCCGAGGTTGTCTCCCACGGGTGCAAAAAAACGGGCCTTACGGCCCGCTTTTTTAACATTTGGCTGGGGCACTAGGATTCGAACCTAGACTGGCGGAGTCAGAGTCCTAGAAAGTCGAAAATTGGCGACAAACCGCAACGAATTACGACAATAAAAACAGCTGACTGAGAAGCTTTCCCTGCGGTGGTTTGTGAGCGTTCCTCGTGTCTTGTTGTGGTCAAGTGTCCCATCAGTGTCCCATGGGCGCTGATTACCAATATTTCGTCCAGTTAGTCTTCCAACTCCCTTGTCGCCGCCGCTTTAACGTCGTCGTAGCTGCCTACGATCTCCGCCACGCCTGGATTAAGGATGCCTTAACGCAGGGTGTTGACCCGATGACAGGGAACATAGTGATCCACGTTTTCCTGCGTGATCACGTCGATGCCCGTGTCGATGACCCTGGGCAGCGGCACGCCTAGCGATGCTTGCCATAGCATGAGGATCGACATGGCGCCTTGCATGCGCGGATTTGTCGCCGAAGAAGAGTCGATCACGCCTTCCTTGATTGCCTCGAGGATGGGCTGGATGCCATCCATGCCGACTACTTTCACTCGACCGACCTTGCCCGCCTGCTTGATGGCGGCGGCAATTCCGATCGGACCGGACGCGTCGCAGCACAAGTAGCCGCTCAGGTCCGGATGCGCTTCGAGAACGGCCGAAGCCTGTTGGCGAGCTGTTTCAATGTCGTCGTTGTCAATGCCGCCGTCAACGATCGTGATACGCGGATGCTTTTCCAAAACGGCCCTTTGGGCTTCGTATCGCTTCTCATGGTTAGGCGCCGTGGGATATCCCTGCATCACCGCCACCTTGCCCACACCGCCGATCAACTCGACGAGGCGCTCGGCCGCAATCTGTCCTTGCATGGAAAAATCGTTGCCGATGCTGGTGATGCCCGGTTCTGGCGAAGGCGAGTCGAAGAGAACGACCGGAATGCCCTCGTTCCGAATGCGGCTGACAACCGGCATGTGCCCTACCGTATCCACTGGATCGACAGCGATGCCATGGGGCCTGCTGCTGCGGACCCTCTCCAGAATTGCTTGCTGCTCGTC
This sequence comes from Gammaproteobacteria bacterium, assembly GCA_038116745.1. Taxonomy (GTDB): domain Bacteria; phylum Pseudomonadota; class Gammaproteobacteria; genus JAYODW01. The sequence continues at coordinate 1,079 of JAYODW010000052.1, read as the reverse complement.
GACGCCGGCAACGGGCGGCGGCTGGTAGTCGATAACCACCTCGACACCCAATTGACGGCCGAGGAGGGCAGCCTGGGTCCTGGCGCCTTGGTTCACCTCTTCGAACCATGGGTGGGCAACTTTCGGTATGACGCTGAAGCGAAGTTCTCTTGCCATTTCTTGTGTACTCGAAGATTGAAGGTGCCACCCGCCGGTAAGCGGACTGGGTGGCGCGGCACATCCTCACGCACTCTCGCGGACTCCTCCCCCATAGTCAAAATATTTAAGGATGGCCAAAGAGACATGATGAGTGGCTTTCGATCCAGCGGCCGGTAGAAAAGTCATTTCAAACAGGATGACACCGCGCCACCTCCGCGCGGTTTCGATCTTCTGATTTGTCGGGATAAAGCGCCGCGTCGGTCCATTGTGGCCAGCGGCGTACTTGCGCTGATTGGTGTGGATGCCTTGGTGTTGAAGTCCAGCAATCCTGTCGAGGGGGCAGCTGGCACGATCGCCGAGGCCTAACGCTATCGTTCGGACAAGAGCGCTCGTGCTGAAACCCCAGCCTCGGACAAACCCGCCGACAGGACCGCCGCAGGCGCGTCAGTGGCCACCGAAACCGCGCCTGCCGCCGCGAACGCTGATGTGGCATGAAACGCCAGCAACGACGCCCAAGCGAGGCCCAGTGATTCTCGTCTCAAACGCCAGATTCATCGGCTGGCAATTCTGGCCAACGGGCCGAAGATCCACTTCTTCAAGTACCTGTGGTCAGACAAGAACTAGGTGGGCGTGATGGCACAGGACCTGCTGAAGAATCCGCCGTGGCGCGGAGCGGTGGTGAAGTGTGATGACGTGTTGAATTGCGCGCCTAATTGATCCGGTTTTTCGATAAGTTGCACTGAACATCTGACCCGGCAAGCTCAAGGACCCGAGTGGCTTCGTTGCCCGTTTGGCGGGTCAAAATCCAATGCAACTGATGGGGCAGATTTCGGTGCAAATCAACATCCCGGGTCCTTTGATAATGCCGGAGCTCTGTAATTATATATATTATATAAGGATATGCTTAAACATTAGCTGCTATGCGAGCCCGCGCCGCGCCG
>JAYODW010000051.1:0-31023 GCA_038116745.1 Gammaproteobacteria bacterium | reverse complement strand
TTGAGGTAGCGTCCCAGATCGTGGGCCACGTGGCGTCCGACCTCCTCGATCCCCTCTTTCATCACCATACGGTCGTGATGCCGATTGATCAGACCTGCGGCGACCACCCTGCCCAGCGTTGAGCCGGCGCGCAGGGCTTCGATCCGCTTGTCATCAAGCACATCGGCATGTGCCCATTGCCACACCTGGGCAACCAGATTCTCCGGCATGATCCGCCGTGTCTGCAGCGACCAGAAACGTTCCACCACGATAGCCAGCGCGACCACTGAACTGAGAAGGATGGGCCAGATCAGCCAGCCTCCGGCTTGTATCAACTCCAGCACGCTGTCTATCCCTTCCTGTGACCACCCGGCGAGTGGCGCAGACATTACCAAACCGCGTCTGCACTCGAAAGTGGCCGCGCCGCGTTCCAGAAGCCAGCCCGTCGATGGCGCTCAGCTTCAAGCACGATCCCTCCCGGACCAACCTCGATCGCGACCGCACCGTCGACAGCCGTGTTCAGCAGGTGCACCCCCAATGCAACGTAGCGCCGGGTGACTTCCGCATGAGGGAAGCCATATCTGTTACCCGCGCCGGCCGAAATAATCGCCGCCTGCGGGGCCACCTGTCGGAGAAACGGGGCGCTGGAAGACGTGCGGCTGCCGTGATGCGGCACCAGCAGAACATCTGCACGCAACGCTCCACCAAACTGTCTGACGAGAGCAGACTCCCCGGCCTGTTCGATATCTCCCGGCAGCAGCACCCTGCCATAAGGGGAGTCAATCAGCAGCACACAGGAACGGTCGTTGCGAGAACTCACCGCCTGTGCTGCGGTCAGCCAGCGGAAGCTGACGCCGTCGGACTGCCAGGCCTGGCCGGACACACAGGGCGCGCGTCGGTCAGCATTGACCGGCCCGGCGCCCTCGGGAGCCAGGACGGTACTGCCGGGATATGCACGCAGCACGCTACCCAGCCCGCCACGATGATCGTAATCAAGGTGACTCAGAATCAAGGCGTCCAGCTCTGTCACCCCAGCGTGGCGCAGGCCGGGCAGGACCACCCGGGTTGCGAGGTCGGATTTCCCCCGCCAGCTGCCAGGACCGGTATCGAACAGCACATCCGCGCGACGGGTACGGATATGCACTGCAAGACCCTGGCCGACATCGAACACCTCCAGGTGCACAACACCCGCGGCCGGCCGGGCCGGCCCGACTGACAGTGCTGAGCAGATCAGCCCGACGCCGAGCCAGCGTAAACCCAGAGCAGCAGGTAACAGCATCAGCGCGATAGCGAAAAGACACAACAGCACCCAGAGCGGGCCAGTTCCAGGCAACACGTCGGCGCGCAGCGGAGGTTCCAGACTCAGCCGCAGCAGAGGGTCCAGAAGATTCCAGCAACGGCCGGCCATGTCCCAGCACACGGCGGCGAAGCCAGGAAACGGTAAGCAGCTCAACAGCCCGAGCAGCACCAGTGGAATAACAAAAACACTGCACCATGGCAGTGCTACCAGGTTCGCTAGTGGAGCCAGCCAGGAAACAGTGCCGAAGAGCGCCGTCGTCACCGGCAGCATGGCAAAGGTCATGACCAGATGGGTTCGGATCGCGAGACGCAGGCGGCCACCGTCAGTCGGCAGCCACACGGCACAGAACAAAAGCGTGCCGACGGCCATGAACGAAAGCCACAGCCCCTCGCTCAGAAGAAGCAGAGGGTCTGCCGTCGCCAGCGCTGCCAGCGCCAGGAGTAGACCGTCGAGCGAAAATACCCGGCGGCCGCTGATGACGGCCAGGCTGGCAAACACGACCATCAGGGCAGCGCGCAAAGCCGAGGTCGCGAATCCCGCGAGCGCAGCGTAGGCCAGTGCCGCGAAGCCCGCCGCGAGCCAGGCCAGACGGACCGCTGGATACCCCTGCCACGGGACGCAGCACAAGCTGACCACGCGCCGCGCCGCGCCAAAAGCAAGCGCGGCACAGAGCGAAATATGGAGCCCCGAGATAGCAAGCAGATGCGCTGTGCCGCTGACCCGTGCTGTCTCCCACTGCTGGGTCGAGATCGCACTGCGATCGGCAACCGCGAGCGCGCGGATGATCGCCGCGGCGTCCCGATGGGCGATCGCTTCATCAATAGCGCGGCTGACGCGATAACGCAGTCCCGCAGGACCAAACGGTGTCGCTATCGCCGCGCAAAGATTGGCCGGGTGCCGGATGACATTGGCGCTGGCCACCACCCGTCGAGCCGCCAGACCACGCGCGAAATCGCGCTGCCCTCTGTTAGCCAGGCCGGGGACGGGATATAGACGCACCTTGAGGTAACACCAGCTGCCTGGCAGCGGTGCAGATTCAGCGTAACGCACTAGCACTCGCGGGCGGGCCAGAGAACCGACCAGATGCCGCGGCTCGGGACGCAGTTCAAAAGTCCAGCTGTCGCCGTCCGCAACCGCGAAACTCGTCACCTCACCGCGCAACGTGGCCGCCTCGCCCGCTGGCCATGGAAGGACGCTTGCGGTGCAGAACAGCGCGACGTTGGCACCACCCCAGGCAAGCCCCAGGCACAGCGCAGCGGCAGGCCGCAGACGTGAGTGAACCGAGCACAGCGCCGCGACCAGGGCAATGCATGCGCTGACCGTGAGCCCCCAGGGCGCCGGATTCAGCAGCGCGAACCCAAGTCCCGCGAGGTAGAGTAATATCCGTGCCCGCACGCGTCGTCCCTGACCAACGCACCCCAGCCGGGTGCCTGCGCGCGCCAATCCCTGGCAGCGCTGCAGACAACTTTAGCCCGCGCTTTGTCTGTGTTCCAGCGCTCGCGGCCTAAGAACTGCAATGACTGGCGCGGGCCGGGCGCAACACCGCGCCGATCGCACCAGCACGGAGCCCTGCGAATCTGAGATCGCTAATCGCCTGATGAGCCCGCGCGATTTTTTAAGACGCTATATCGGCAGTCCTGACTCGGTCACCAAATCCCGTGCTGCTGGCTGGCTCGGTGACCGCCTGCACGATCCCGAGCTGTGGCATCTGGGGCGCCGTTCGGTCGCAGGCGGCGTCGGGCTCGGCTTTTTTCTCGCGTTCATCCCCTTACCTATCCAGATGGTGATCGGGACCGTCGCGGCGTTCCTCCTGCGGGTAAACCTGCCGATAACTCTCACCGCACTTTGGCTTACCAACCCGGTGACCATGGCGCCGCTTTTTCTTTTCGCGTTCAAAGTGGGCAGCTGGATCACCACCCCGGGGCATCACGTGCAGACGATGCACTTTGAGCCGACGTTTGAATGGATGCTGGCCACCTTTGAAGTAATCTGGTGGCCATTGCTGGCGGGATGCCTGATCTGCGGTTTGAGTGCGGCAGCCATAGGCAACCTCGCCGTGCGCTGGCTGTGGCGCCTGCACCTGCTGCACCGCCTTCGACAACGACGCCGGGAAAGACTCAAACGCCTGTCTGATTAAGCCGTCCCCCGTCCAACACAAAGCACTTCTGCATGCGCGAGGCCACACCGGGATCGTGCGTGACCACAACCAGCGCCGCATTACGCTCCGCGCACAGTTCGAGCAGCAGGTCACCTACCAGGCTTGCGTTGGCGTGGTCCAGATTTCCGGTCGGCTCGTCGGCAAGCAGGCAGCGCGGTGCCGTCACCAGCGCACGCGCGATCGCCACGCGCTGACGTTCGCCGCCCGACAGCTCTGCCGGGCGATGCAGCGTACGTTCAGCGAGACCAATCCGCTCGAGCATCGCGGCTGAACGCGCTTTAGCTTCAGCAGCGCGGCAACCGCCGATCAGGAGCGGCATAGCGACGTTTTCCAGCGCGGAAAACTCAGGCAACAGGTGATGAAACTGGTAGACAAAACCAAGCAACCGGTTACGCATTCGCGCGCGCTCAGCGTCTTTCATCTGACCAAGTGCATGCCCCCCCAGGAAAACGCGCCCGCTGCTCGCCTGGTCGAGCCCGCCGAGCAGATGCAGCAAGGTGCTCTTGCCCGAGCCCGATGCACCGGTGACTGCGACTGTCTCTCCGGGCATGACGCGCAAGGACACACCTTGCAACACCTCGACCACCCCGCCTCCGTCGTCAAAACGACGCCCCAAATCCTGACATTCGATCACCGCGTTATTCATGGCGTAATCCTGCCGACGGGTTAACACTCGCGGCCATCCAGGCAGGGTACAGCGGTGCCACGCTGGCCAGCAGCAACGCAGCGGCTGCAGTGACAACAAAATCGAACGGCTCAGGAACCGAGGGGATCGCGCTGATGTAATAGACGTCCGGCGAAAAAATATGGAACCCGAGCCACGCTTCCAGACGTGCCGCGATGACACCGATGTGCCGGGCCAGCAGGTAGCCCAGAGCCACGCCGATGGCCACACCCGTCATGCCGGTAATGCCACCCTGATAGAGGAAGATCCGCAGAATCCGCCGTCGTTCGAGACCCAGAGCGGCCAGCATCGCGATGTCCCCCTTCTTCTCCGCAACCGCGATCACCAGATTTGAAACCACATTCAGCGAGGCTACGGCGATGGCCATTGCGAGGATGGTGAACATCACAATCTTTTCGATACGCAGCGCGCGCACCAGGCTCTCGTGCGTGTCCGTCCAGTCGCTAATATGGGCGTCCGTGGTCTGCCCCAGCCGTGCCTTGACCTCTGCAACAGCGCCGGGGTCCTTCACGCGGACCCGCAGGCCGTCGATGTGTCCGGGCTGGCGGAACAGACGCGCCACGTCGTCCACGTGCGCCAGAACCAGGCCGCCGTCATGCTCCTGCAAACCGATTTCAAACAGCGCGCCGATGGTGAAGCGCTTCAAACGCGGCACCAGCCCTGCAGGTGTGACCAGCGGCTGCGGCAGAATCAACGTCACGTCGTCTCCAACGCCGACTCCGAGCTGATCCGCCAGTTCCCGCCCCAGCACCACCCGGAACGCGCCGTCAGCAAGGCTGTCCAGCTTTCCGGCAACCACATGCTCGAGCAGGTCCGTAACCTGCGCTTCCGTCTCGGGATCAACGCCACGCATCGTCGCTGCGCGCACCATTCCGCGGTTGGCCAGCAGCACGTCTCGAGCGATGAAAGGCGTCACGGCCACGACCGCAGGATCGCGCACGATGGCAGCCCGCAATTCTGCCTGCTGCTGCCGATCAGAGGTGTCAGCGTTGACCTCAAGATGTCCGGCGAGACCGAGAATCCGGGCACGGAGCTCGTCCTCGAAGCCGTTCATAATCGACAGAATGGTGAGCAGGACGGCAACGCCCAGTGCCGTTGCGCTGACCGCAGTCAGGGAAATGAGACCGATCAGGTGGTCGCCACGACGCGCGTAGATGTAGCGCGTCCCGATAAACAGGTCGACCGGTATTCTCATGCGGCAAAATTATAAACGCCGCTCACATTCACGAAGCATTCAGGCCACCTCATGACAACCATTCTCGCTCTCGAAACCGCAACCGACGGCTGCTCTGTTGCTCTTTTGCACGGGTCCCGTATAGCGCAGCGTCAACAGGTCGCGCCGCGCCAGCACACGACCCTGGTGTTCGAGATGATGGACGCGGTGCTGGATGAACTCGCGCTTTCCCGCAGCGCCGTTGAGCTCGTGGCTTTCGGCCACGGCCCCGGCACGTTCACCGGCGTGCGCGTTGCCACATCCGTAGCCCAAGGAGTCAGCCTCGCCCTGAACTGCCCGGTGCTCGGCATCTCTAGTCTGGCAGCCCTCGCACGAGGCGCGGCTCAGCGCGGCCACGAAGGGCGTATCGCTGTGCTGCTGGACGCCCGCCGCGGGGAAACCTATTACGCCAGTTTCGTCGCGCGTGATGGGGAAATCGAACGCTTGTTGGAAGACCAGCTGATAGCCCCGGCGGAACTTCTACTCGCCCCCGGCGACGACTGGCTTGGCGTAGGAAACGGCTGGCTGGAGTATCGCGAGCAGCTGCCGTCGGCCTATCTCGCACTGAGCCCGATCGAGCCGGGCTGGCCACAGGCCGCCGACACGGCCTGCCTGGCCCGCGACGCGCTATCCACGCATGCGGGACTCCGGGCAGAAAACGCCCAGCCGGTGTATCTGCGTGGAGCGGTCGACTGACGCTTATTACCCGCCCACGGCGACGCCGGGATGGGCTTTCCAAAGCATGTTGACGGACCCTGAATCCGGGTTATCCACAATCCCAGCGCACCCCCACTAAGTTCCTGATTGCGCTCAAGATCGAAGATTTATCCCCAACTTATGCCCAGAAAAGTCCGCTTCAGCGCTGCAGCTGTACACAGCAATAGCACCAGATATTGTGGTCCGCTTTTTCCTTGACCACATGTTATTGTGGTGATATACAGTCGCTTAGGCCGTTTTTATAAGAAAAACTCGCGCTTCGCGCAGCGGGCTCCGGCCATCAGACACCGCAGGAGGGGATATGGAACTGGACAGCGCGGCGGCTCGCCCAAAGGCAGCCCCGGAATCGACGGCGATCGCGCCATCTCAAAGCGAAATAAACGCCGAAGTAGCGGCTACAGCGCCCGGGGGCTACCGGGTAATTCGTCGCAACGGCAAAGTTACAGCCTTTGACAGCAGCAAGATTGGCGTAGCCCTGACCAAAGCCTTCCTCGCGGTCGAAGGGGGTAATGCAGCGGCTTCCACCCGCATCCACAAACTGGTCGAAGAGCTCACCGAACAGGTGGTCTCGGCGCTGACCCGGCGCATGCCGGACGGTGGCGCTGTACACATCGAAGACATCCAGGACCATGTGGAGCTGGCGCTCATGCGCGCTGGCGAGCACAAGGTAGCCCGTTCCTATGTCCTGTATCGCGAAGCGCGCGCACGCGAGCGTGCAAGCGCCACCCAGAACACCAGCACGCCTTCGCGACAGACGTCCGCCCTGACGGTCAGCCTGCCAGACGGGACCAGCTCGCCGCTCGACGAGGCCCGTTTGCGGAAAATCATCAGTGAGGCGTGCGAATCCGTTGATGGTGCCGATCCGGCCGCAGTCATGAATGAGACCCTGCGTTCGCTGTTTGATGGCGTCGCCGAAGCTGACGTGGCGCGTGCTGCGACGATGAGCGCGCGCATGTTTATTGAGCGTGAGCCCAACTACACCTACGTTGCAGCAAGACTGCTGCTCGACACCCTGCGCCAGGAGGCCCTGAGCTTCCTTGTCGGGCGCAAGGACGAAGCCACGCAGGAAGACATGCAGGAACGCTATGCGCTCTACTTCGAGGCCTACATCAAGCGCGCCATCGACCTTGAACTGATGGATCCCCGTCTGGGGAATTACGACCTGGCCCGCTTGGGCCGCGCCATCAAGCCCGAACGTGACTTCAATTTCAATTACCTGGGCCTGCAGACGCTCTACGACCGCTACTTCCTGCAGAGCCGGGGCACCCGCTTTGAGCTACCGCAGGCGTTTTTCATGCGCGTTGCGATGGGCCTCGCAATCAACGAAATCGAACCAGAAAGCTGGACTATCAAGTTCTACGATCTGTTGTCCTCGTTTGACTTCATGAGTTCGACCCCGACCCTGTTCAATTCCGGCACCCTGCGCCCACAGCTTTCATCGTGCTACCTGACCACCGTGCCTGACGAACTCGACGGCATCTTCAGCGCTATCCGCGATGACGCCCTGCTATCGAAATTCGCCGGCGGTCTGGGCAACGACTGGACCCAGGTGCGCGGCATGGGTGCTCACATCAAAGGCACCAACGGGAAATCGCAGGGCGTTGTGCCGTTTCTCAAAGTCGCCAACGACACGGCGGTCGCGGTCAATCAGGGCGGCAAGCGCAAGGGCGCCATGTGCGCCTATCTCGAGACCTGGCACACCGATATCGAAGAATTCCTAGAGCTGCGCAAAAACACCGGTGACGATCGCCGCCGCACGCACGACATGAACACCGCTAACTGGGTGCCGGATCTGTTCATGAAACGGGTCTGCGAGGACGGCGCGTGGTGCCTGTTCTCGCCAGATGAAGCGCCGGACCTGCATGACGCCATCGGCGCAGATTTCGAAACGCGCTACACGCAATACGAAGAGCGCGCAGCCCGCGGCGAGATCCGCAACGTCAAGCGTCTGCGGGCGGTCGACCTGTGGCGCAAGATGCTCGGCATGCTCTATGAAACGGGACACCCCTGGATCACCTTCAAGGACGCCGCAAACCTGCGCTCACCGCAGCAGCACGCAGGCGTCATCCACAGCTCGAACCTGTGCACTGAGATCACGCTGAACACCTCGGCCGGCCAGGAGATCGCAGTATGTAATCTGGGCTCGGTGAACCTGGCGCAGCATGTAGAAGACGGCGCGCTGGATCTCGAAAAACTCGAGCGGACCATCGATGTCGCCATGCGCATGCTCGACAACGTCATCGACTACAACTACTACAGCGTGCCGACCGCGCGCTCCTCGAATCTGCGCCATCGCCCGGTCGGCCTTGGGCTGATGGGTTTCCAGGACGCTCTGTATCGCCTCGGCCATGCTTACGCCTCCGAGGAAGCAGTCCAGTTCGCTGATAAATCGATGGAGGCCATCAGCTACTTCGCAATCAAGGCTTCAACCGATCTGGCAGTCGAGCGTGGCACCTATCCAAGTTTCGAAGGTTCTTTATGGAGCAAAGGCGTGCTGCCAATCGACTCCGTGGAACTGCTGGCAGAGGGCCGCGGCGGTTATCTCGATATGGACCGCTCGCAGACGCTCGACTGGAACTCGCTGCGCGAGCGCGTAACAGGTGTCGGCATGCGGAATTCGAACTGCATGGCGATTGCACCGACCGCAACGATCTCGAACATCTGCGGAGTCAGTCAGTCGATCGAACCGACTTATCAGAACCTGTTTGTCAAAGCCAACCTCTCCGGCGACTTCACCGTCGTCAACATGTATCTGGTGGACGAACTGAAGCAACGTCGACTGTGGGACGAGGTCATGGTCAACGACCTCAAGTACTACGACGGCAGCGTGGCGCAGATCGATCGCATTCCCGCAGACCTCAAAAAGACCTATGCAACGGCTTTCGAAATCGACCCGCGCTGGCTGGTTGAAGCCGGCTCGCGTCGCCAGAAATGGCTTGATCAGGCGCAGTCACTGAACCTCTACATGGCTGAGCCGAGTGGCAGCAAACTGGACAACCTTTACAAATTCGCCTGGGTCAAGGGCCTCAAAACGACCTACTACCTGCGCACCATGGGCGCGACCCATGTCGAGAAAAGCACCCTGGCGGACGGCAGGTTGAACGCCGTAGCCAGAGCGCAGGAAGAGGAGCCGGCAACACCGAAAGTCTGTTCCATCCTCGACCCCGACTGTGAAGCCTGCCAGTAGCGCAGGCCTCCACCCGTCCGCAGCAATAAAGAAACAGAGGAAGCACGATGCTGAATTGGGAAGATCCAATCGCACAGTTCAATCGATCAACAAGCGCCAGCGCGCCGCCGGATGCACTTCTGGCCGCCGGGGCGAGTCTAGCTGACGAGGAAGACCAGCCTGCACCCCCTGCTCCTGTAGTCGCCCCTCCGACGCCGGCGCAGGTCGAGCCAGCAGCAGACCTCGACGCGGACCACGGCGTGACCGGCCTCGAAGAGCTTGAATTCGGCGCTCGTCGCATCGCTGTTGACGACAAGAAGATGATCAACTGCCGCGCTGATCTCAACCAGCTGGTGCCGTTCAAATACAAATGGGCCTGGCAGAAATATCTGGACGCCTGCGCCAACCACTGGATGCCGCAGGAAATCAACATGAATGCGGACATCAGCCTGTGGAAAGATCCCAACGGTCTGACCGAAGAAGAGCGTGTCATCATCAAGCGCAACTTAGGGTTTTTCTCCACCGCTGATTCGCTGGTGGCAAACAACCTGGTGCTGGCGGTCTATCGCCACATCACCAACCCGGAATGCCGCCAGTACCTGCTGCGCCAGGCATTCGAGGAGGCACTGCACACGCACGCGTACCAATACTGCATCGAAAGCCTGGGACTGGACGAAGCCGAAGTATTCAACATGTATCGGGAAGTCCCCTCGGTGCACAACAAAGCCTCCTGGGCGCTGCAGTTTACCCAGAGCCTCGGTGACCCTACGTTTGTAACTGGCACGCCGGAGACCGATCAGCGTCTGCTGCGCGACATGATCGCCTTCTACGTGGTGTTCGAAGGGATCTTCTTCTACGTGGGCTTTGTGCAGATTCTTTCAATGGGACGCCGCAACAAGATGACCGGCGTCGCAGAGCAGTTTCAATACATCATGCGCGACGAATCGATGCACATGAATTTCGGCATCGACGTGATCAATCAAATCAAGGTTGAGAACCCCAGTCTGTGGAGTCCGGAATTTCAGCAGCGCATTGTGAAGCTGATCCGCGATGCCGTTGAGCTGGAAATTGCGTACGCGCACGACACCATGCCGCGGGGAATACTGGGGCTGAATGCCAATATGTTCGAGGACTACCTCGGCTTCATCGCCAACCGGCGCTGCGCGCAGATCGGGCTACCGGAGCAGTATCCCGGGGCCAGCAACCCATTCCCGTGGATGAGCGAAGTCATCGACCTCAAGAAAGAGAAGAACTTCTTTGAAACCCGCGTGACGGAATACCAGACAGGCGGCGCACTTAGCTGGGACTAATTGGGCATTAGACCAGACCTCCTCGCAATGGGAGCTAAGTACGTCGCATTGGCCGGTGGGGCCCCAAACCTCACCGGCTTTTTTTTACCTGTCTGATGAAACTCAGTGTAGCCGCGACTGTCTCGGTGAGCCAATCAATCGCTTTCCCACTGTAAAACGGCATCCCGACCCCTGCTTTCGCCCCTGCGGAAGCAAACCACTTGTGCGTGAACACCTGTCTCAGTGTTCGCCAATAGCGCTCTGCAGGTCGCGCGCCAGAGTTTCCAGCCCGTCACAGGACGATGAAATCTGAGCCACACTGGCAGAAGTCTCCTGCGCTATCTGGTTTGCGTTCCCAAGGCGGGCCGTGATGGTGCCGGAGGTCGTACTCTGCTCTTCGGCAACATCGGCTATCTGCACATTCATGCGCCGGATGCTATTGACCACTTCGACGATCGATGCCAGGGAATCCGCCGCCTCGCGCGCCTGCTGCACGGTCGCTTCGGCGCGCTGCCTACCGTGGTCCATGGCTTCTGCTGCGCGGTTGGCGCCGGACTGCAGGCGCTCGATCATGTCCTGGATCTCCTGCGTCGACTGCTGCGTGCGGCTGGCGAGACTCCGGACTTCGTCGGCGACAACAGCGAATCCTCGCCCCTGCTCCCCCGCGCGCGCGGCTTCAATAGCCGCGTTGAGCGCGAGCAGATTGGTCTGTTCAGCAATGCCCCGGATGACGTCAAGAACCGTACCGATATTCAGGCTATTGGTTTTCACCGAGCCGATCAGCTCCGCGGTCACCGCCACCTCGGAAGCCAGTTCGTCGATCGTTGCCTGAGAAGCCTTGACCACCTCGAGACCTTTGCGCGACTCCGCGTCAGCCTGCACTGCGGCATCCGCGGCGCGATGCGCATGGCCAGCCACATCTTCAACAGCAGAAGACAGTTGCCCCATGGCTGATGCCACCTGCTCAAGCTCTTCGCTCTGGCGCCGCGCGTTTGCTTGAGTCTGCTCCGTCGCAGCGAACAGGTTATTCAGCGCGACGGTGAGACTGCCCGCTTTCGCGGAGGCTCCGCTCAAAGTAGTCAGCAGTTTGCCTCTGACCTCGCGTACGCGGCGCGCGATCGCGGTGAATTCGTCCTGTCCGTGCGGATCAAATTCGGCGTCTTCAGCACCATCGCCCATAGCCTGCATCAGCTCACTGAAACGGTTGAGCCTGCGTGCAAAATCATTAGCGGCCCAAGAGGCAACGATTAAGAGCAGCAGAGCGCTACCCACCGCGACACCTATGCTCAGTCCCGGCTTACCCGCGAATTCACCTGCCAGAACGGTGCCGGTCAAACCGAGGGCGCCGCATAGCGCAACCAGATACACGCGATAGTGAACCACCAGCTTTTCGAACAGCCTGGACATAGGAAGGCTCCGGGGAAAACTCTAATCTGAACGGATAGCGGCCAGCGCGCGCCGTTCCTTTAATGAAAGCACATCAGCGCCTCACAGGCGCAGAGGCGTTCCGGGGAGGCAGCCGCTCTCACGCGACTGCAAAAATTTGCCCCACTCAGCTTTGCTGAGGAGTCTTACGGGACGCGGATCTGCGCGCATAAGGTCAGGAAGGCCGGCATCAATCACGCCCTTTGCTGCGCATTGCCCTGCGTCCAGGTCCCGGAAGGTGTCCGCACCGCAGGACTTGACCAGACAGACACAACACGCTCCCACGGCCTGCGCGAGCGCGAAGGCCAGGCTGTCGGCGGTCACATGCCATCCCACCTGCACCTGCCGAGCCACTGTGCTCCCGCTCGGGAACCAAAGTGCGCTTCTCCCGCCGAGCGACGCCGCCTCGCTGAACGGCTCAAGCGACGGTTCCAGCGCTTGAGCCACGCGAGCATTCAGCGACATCGCATCGATGGCCAGTTCATGCGCGAGTGCGTCACCGAACTCCAGCGTCCGCTGCAGACTACGCACCTCGTCCGCGAACCCGCCACCACCGGTGACTACCACGCTTTGCACCACCGCGGGCACCGCGCAGTCATGCAACCAGCGCCTGAACTCCGGCGCCTTGATCAGTGACCCGCCGAGTTTAATGACCCACCGCATATTCAGAGGCATCGTTGAAGAGACTTAGCATTGCTGCGGCCTTATCGAAGCTTTCCTGATATTCCGCCTCGAGCTCTGAGTCGAGAACAATCCCACCTCCGGCCCAGCAGTAGAGCCTGCCCCGAGCCAGCAGCACGGTGCGGATCGCAATATTCATATTCATCTGGCTATCGCGGGATAAATGCCCCAGCGCCCCGCAAAACACGCTACGTCGGATCGGTTCAAGAGATTCAATGCTCCCCATCGCCCGCACCTTGGGCGCGCCCGTGATTGAGCCCCCGGGGAAACACGCGCGCAGGGCATCCAGGGCCGAGCGTTCATTCTGTAAACGGCCGCACACGGTGTTGACCAGGTGGTGCACCCGGGCAAAGGTCTCAACCTCGAACAGCCGGGGCACGCTCACGCTGCCACGCTGGCACGCTTTGCCGATGTCGTTGCGCAGGAGGTCCACGATCATCAGATTCTCCGCGCGGTCCTTGACACTGCTCTGCAGCGACGCAATCTGCTTCTTGTCGGCCACGGGATCCAGGAGCCGCGTTGGGTGCCCTTGATCGGTCTGGCCTCAACCTGGCCATTCCATGCGCGCAAAAACCGCTCTGGAGAGGAACTGAGCACGCTGCCGCCAGGCAGCTGCATAAAAGCCGCAAACGGCGCGGGGTTGAGTCGGCGCAAACGTTGATAGGCGTCGCAGCCGCTGCCGCTTACACGGAAGCGCTGGGAAAAGTTCACCTGGTAGCAGTCGCCGTCATGGATATAGCGCTGGATCTGCGTAAACGCGTCTGCGTATTCTGCGCGACTCAGCTCCGCCGTCACAGAAGAGCTGATTACAAAATCGGTCCCCAGCGTAGACGGGGTCAGGGTCCTTGGAATTGCCAGAAGGTCGAGGTCCGCACGCACCGCCGCGGCCGACAGTCCACGATACACGTACCAGCTCTGCTGCGCCTGATGATCAACCACCAGACAGCGCGAATAGATCCCGACTGCCATCTCCGGCAAAGGGAGATCATTCGCCGCTAGCGAGGGCAGGCGCTCTACCCGGCGGCTGAGATCGTAGGAAAACATGCCCATCGCGCCACCACTGAAGGGCAGCTCCGTGGATCGCTCCCGGTCACCCAGATACGCCTCGATGAGCGAGAACGGATCCCCGCTGCTGGAATGATTTCCATACCCTGTCTCGAGCACGGTCGAGCCATCCCGTGTAGTCAGGGTGAGTTCGGGTTGCCAGACAGCAATGTCGTAGCGCCCCCCTCCCCCTGCTTCGTAGCAGCTGTCGAGGAACATGAACCACGGCTGCTGCGCCAGCCGATGCAGACGACTGACGGTATCTGCCGAGTAATCGAGCGCAAGGGTTTCGACTGAGCATGAGCTCACAGTTGCTGCGCGGCGAGCTGCGCGACCGCCACTGCCGGTGCGGAAACCGCGGCGGCAGCTCGCAGTTCATCCTTCACGCCAAAAAGAACACTGATGTCGATGCATTCGAGGCCGAGGCGTCGCGCCAGCTCCGGCACCAGGAAGCGTCCCGCCCCGGCAGCGACCACCATGATCGGCGTACACGCGTTCCCTCGGCTCAGCAACAAGGCAAGACCGTCTTCGATCTGCCGCAGCTGCATGCGTGACAGATCTCTGGCGAGCGTCGTCGCAGCATCAAGGTCGGCCGGCACCGCACAGTCCCGGCCCACCATCCGCAGCAGGCGTCTGGCGCTCCCTGCGAGGGTCTTCTCGCCACCATCGGCAGCTGGATACAGATCGCAAGCCTCGTCGAGTTCGCCGGTCAGGCGATAGACATCAGCCATGGTCGCGAACAGCTCAGCTGCCAGCATGACCCGACGGCCAGCGTAGGAGGCGCGAGAGCAAACTGCCATGACCGGCGTGCGTACAACACCGGTGTAGATCAACTCCTCCGCCGCGAGGCGATCGCCGTCGGTCAAAGCGTTATTCAGAAGCTTGCCTGCAGCGAACGGCACGAGGTCCGTGGTTGTGCTTCCGATATCAATCAGCACACCCGCATCTTGCAGGACGGTCGCACAAGCCGCTGCTGTGGCCAGCCAGTTCGCTGACGCAACCGCCTCTGTCGCCGCGTCCACATTCATCGCCTCTCTGCCAAACCAGCGACCGGGGCCACCGAAGAAGTGCACGGTGGACGTTGCTCCCAGATAACCGCCCAGCGCGTCCGCAATTGCCCGGACCCCCTGAGCGCGGTTGTCGAAGCTGTCGCACAGCTCACCGGTCATGGTTACCGCGTGCCGGGAACCCGGCTGTTGCACGGGCAGTCTCAGCGCGCGAAAAGCTGCGTCCAGTTCACCAAGCCCGCGCCACAGGGGGCAGGGCAGCTGGCATACCTGTTCGACCCTGCCATCGGTCCGCACCATAGCGACTTTCAGATGCGCGCCGCCGATATCCCAGCCGAACCAGTGACTATCCATAGGGCGCCAATTGTACCGAGGCGAGGTCAGGGAAAACGGGGGGCAGGAGCGTCGTGCGTGAACCCAGCGATGCTACCCAGCGCTTGGACAGAACGTCGTTGATTCTTTGGGCTACGATCGACCAATCTCAGCCACCGCGACCCAGTCGGCATGGACATCATCCCAGTCATCGATATCAAAGACGGCATCGCGGTCCACGCGCTCGCCGGGCAACGGGCGACCTATCCGCCACTGGTCAGTCGGTTTGCTGAGGGGCACGACCCGGTCGAGATCGTGCAGGGGCTGAGCAGTGCCCTCGAACCGCGATCGATATACATCGCGGATCTGGACGCGATCTTGCGTGGCGAGCTCAATCTCGAGCTGTTGCGGCTGATCGCCAATCATCATCCCAACGTGCGCCTTCTCGTCGACGGGGGCTTCAGCGCACCTGCACAGGTGACGCCGTTATTAGGCCAGGAGAACGTCGATATCGTACTGGGGTCCGAGTCCATCCCGGATCAGGCAGCCTATATCGCCTTGCGCGGTGCAATCCCCGCGCACAGGACGCTGCTCTCTCTCGACCGGAAAGATGGTCTGCCAATGGGCATACAGACACTGTTCAGCCGCCCAGCTGACTGGCCTGACCGGGTGATAAACATGAATCTCACGCATGTAGGCGGGGTTCATGGCCCGGACCTCGCCGGACTGCGCGAACTCCTGTCGTTGGTCGGCAGCCGGCAGCTCCTCGCTGCCGGAGGCGTTCGCGGACCGGACGACCTAGAGGCCCTGTCTGCGATCGGCATAAACGCCGTGCTGGTCGGCAGCGCGCTGCATGACGGGCGACTGGTATGCTCTGGACCAAGCGTTGGGCTCCATTAGACCTCACCATCCTTCCACCATTGCCAGGCCAGATTAGTTTCGTGCGTCGGTTTTTAAACAAAGTTCTGCTTGGGTATCTTTTAGTCGCAGGCGTCCTGAGCCATGTGATTCTGATCGGAGCCCTGATCTTTCGCCCTGAGCTAGCACAACGCGGGCTGGGTATCGTTCGCAGTGCGCAGGGAAAAATTCTGACCAGCGAACATGCGTTTGGCCTTAAGCAGGCAAATGGAACGCCGATCAGCGCTGAAATTGAAGACGCCGCAGTTCCCCTGCCACCTTTCCGTCACAATCCCGCGGCCAGAACACCGGCTGGAAAAATTCTGATCAAAGACCAGACGTATCACTCGCTCACCCAGGCAGCCGAGGCAATCGGCGATGGCGACGTAGTGCATATCGGCCCCGGAGTCTATCGCGAAGCGATCGTCATCAAAGCGGCCGATGTTGAACTAGTAGGCGACGGCGAGGTGGTGCTCGAGGGCGTCGCCGCCAAAGGTAAGGGAGCGTTGGTGATCCAGGGCAACAGAACCCTAATCCGTAATATTGAGTGTCGTGGGATTGCCGTCTCCGATCGAAACGGAGCTTGCGTCCGATTAGAGGGAGAAAACCTGCAGCTCGAGCATGTCTATTTTCACGACAGCGAAAACGGCCTTCTCTCTGGGAAGAACAGCGGCCTGATTTCCATTAGAGACAGCCGCTTCGAACGCCTCGGCGCCAACGGACAAGCACATGGCATCTACGTCGGCAGCGGAGAGCTGCTTATCGAAAACAGTACTTTCGTTAGAAGCCGAAGCGAGGGTCACGAAATCAAATCACGCGCGAGCAGGACAGTTATCAGCAACTGCGTGGTTGCATCCCTCGACGGCTTCGACAGCCGGCTCATCGATGTGCCGAACGGCGGAGAACTGGTCGTCCAGGACTCTATCCTTGAGCAGGGGCCCATTTCCGCGAACCGTGATCTCATCGGTTATGGTCTTGAAGGGGTCAAACACGCCAAAAACAGCATTACGCTTCGCGGGAACCTCATCGTCATGGAGCGCATCCGAGGTAATCAACTGCTGCAGACCAGGGGACCGGTAGTCGATATCCGTGCTTCGGCTAATATCATCGTGGGCAAGGGCCTGGGGAACCTGCCGGATAATCAGCTGGAGTCGAACTTCCTGTTCGCTGACCGCGATACCGCCGGGCTACCTCCCTACCCCGGACTACCGCTTGAGAGGTTGAAACTCAAGCACTGACAACCTCGACCGCCGCAAGAGACATCGCCACAGGATAAAAAAAGCCCCGCAATGCGGGGCTTTTTCGTTGCTTCCCGTCTTGATGACGGAGTAGCCGTATGCCTAGCTGTGAGCCTGGAACGGATGGTCTGCTGAACCCTTCTTGGCGACAACTTCGGAGGCCTTCGGCTCACGCGCAACCGCACGCTGGATAGCCTCTTTGGTCGCCTGGTAGTTGTAGTCCTGGATCTTACCGTCATCCTCAGCCAGCCAGTGGATGAAAACGCCAACGCAGATGAAGATGTCATCCGCTTCCGCGGCAGGAATTGTTCCGTCTTCAACGCTGTCGGCGACGGCCATCGCCACTGCGCGCTGCGCCGGACCGAACATCTGTACGGCCTGCTTAGAACCTTTAATGGTCACTTTGTTGAACATCACGGTGTTCGGCTTGCATGCGAGGTTAGGAGCAACCACCGCCAGCAGGCTCGAAAAGCCGTCTTTGTTGTTTGTGATGCAGTTGCAGAACGCTGACTCTGCCGCGCTGCCGCGCGGGCCCATGATGAGATCGATATGGGCGACCTCATTACCATCGCCAACCAACGACTCTCCAACTAGGACTCTATCGACTACTGCCATGGAAAATTCTCCTTTTGGGACCTGTGTTTCTATCGGGGGCGTTCCAAAGAGTGCTTTGAAAATCGACATGTCGCCAACTCCTTAACGGGTAGCGTTAATCAGAACGCATCTCTCTCGATTCAAATGCGTGGATCGTCGCCGCTTCGGACCGTGGCCGGGAGCTCGCTTAGGAGCAGAGCTGCGACGCTCGCAACAGTGAGATCGGCGCTGGTTCCCGGGTTGATTCCATCGGCCTTGAGCTCCCTGTCGAGTTGCTTCATGGCCGGCAGAAACGAGCGCGGATTTTCGCACGCTTTCACTGCACTGGCTAGGCTGCTCACCCGCGCCTGCACCCGCGCCGCGGCCGCATGCCCGTGCTTGCGCTGAATATGCGAATCCGGGAACGATGACAGCAAATCCAGGAACCCTGCGGTCACGGCCCAGGCCAGCGAGCGCCAGCGCGCGCGAAATTCGCGGATCGCTTCCATAGTTGCAAACACATCGGCATACCCACTCGCGTACTGCAGCGCTATTCGATCGCGATTTGCCGCGAGCTGCATCGCTTCCAGCAAAGTGATCTGCGGCGCCTCGTAAACGTCTGCCGCGTCCGCCTGCCCCAGCCCCGCCGGCTGCGCCATCACAATCGCAGCGAAGCATTCACGGGCGTCTGCCTCAGTTAAATCCTCCAGTACCTGGGCCAGGGACGCTTGTAGACCGCCTGCGTGCGCGGCTGCCGCCGCCATCGGCGCAAGCAGCAGCACGATCCCGAGATTGGTGTTGCATCCCACAGCTGTCCGGGTCGCCGCGATTGCCTGCCGGACACGTCGCCCAACTGGCTGCGGGCTGATTAACGCCGGTAGCGCCTCTCGCGCGCTGACAAGAAAATCCCGTGCTGTCATCCGGTGCCCTGGAGCACAGAGACTCACGTTGCCCGGTTTAAACGCGACGACGTCCATGCGGCAGGCCTTGGCCAGGACACGGGCCACCTGACGCGGCGGGATAACCGAGAGCGCCCTCTCAGAACGTTCAACGTTCCTCCCGCTCACGCGAGCGCAGCCAGCCCCCGATCAAGACGCCGCATAAACGCGGCTCCGATGAGGCTGGTAACATTCACCCCCGTGGCGCGCTGCAGCCCCTGCCAGGCAGGAATACCGTTGACCTCCGTCACGAACCAGACGCCATCACGGCGGCGCATCAGATCTACACCGGCATAGGCTGCGCCGACAGCAGAGGCGGCGCCCTCGGCCAGACTAACCAGCTCCTCCTGTAAGGGTAGCGAGTAACAGTGCGCACCCTGCGCGCGGTTGGTTATCCAGTGATGGCTGCGTCGTTCCATAGCTGCAATGGCCTTACCGTCGACGACCATCACGCGGACGTCGTGAAAGCTGCCGTCGCCGGTAGGTATGAACTCCTGCAGGTACGCGATTTCTCCGGGCAGAAGGCCGGACAGGTCGTGGTCTCCCTCGATCCGGCGCAAACCCTTTCCCTGTGAGCCGAACAGCGGCTTTTTGACCAGGGTTCTCCCAGCACTCAACTCGCGAGAAATAAAGGATTGCGCGACATCCATTGCGCTGGTGACGAGAGTTTTTGGTGTCGGGATACCGCGATTTCGGAGCAGAAGCGAGGTCATTGCCTTGTCGACAGTCCGCTCGATAGTGCGACCGCGGTTGAACACCGGGCAGCCCAGCGTCTCCAGCATGTGCAGCAAATCGAGACGCAGCGTTATGGCTTCAAGCGAGCCACCAGGAACGCCGCGCACAAACGCCCCGTCCGGCAGTTCATTCCCGAATCCAGGAATAACCAGACCGTGGCCCGTATCGTCTAGAGCCACGTGACACGCTGCCAGCGAAACAAATTCCGCGCTGACACCTCGCTCGGCAAACCACCGACACAGCACGCGGCCATGCCAGCCGGGCTCGTCAGTAAAGATGGCGATACGCATCGAACTCGCCGGAATTAACCGCCGAACGACTGCTCCAGCAGCTCCGGATGCAGCGCGCCACCCTCAAAAGATCGACCAGAGGCAACGTTCGTCACCATCGCCCGGGCTGGGGAAAAGAGCATCGGGTCAACCTTGTAGAAATCGTAACCATATTCCTTGAAGACCTTAGCGAAAGGCTTGCCGAAATCCCGCGACGCTGAGCTTGGCAATTGTTCGGCAAGCGCCTTCGCCGCATCGTCATCGGTATTCACATACAGGTGCACCTGACCGCCGAAAAGAATGGCGTCATTGGTCCGCCCCATGGCGGTCATGAAATCTGGCGACGGCGGCGGCAATGGGGCGCTGGCCCCGCCGTCGACAAACTGCTCCAGTGGAAACTTGAGCTCATGGAGCTTATGTAGGGCCACCTCGAGCACGCGCGCCACGATCTGCACCCCACCGGCGAGGCTCGAGGTCGGGGTCAGGATCATGCTCAGCTGCTCCGGCTTGATCCCGCAGCGCGAGACGATCTTCTCAGCGATCTCCGGCGGCGGAACCCTATCCACCTCGAGAACGATCACCGTATCCGCTGGCGAATTGCGGTAACCAAGCTCGTCGAACAGCGGCTCCTTGCTGCCCATGGCCCGAGCAGGCCCGGATCCCAGCGCGAAAAAGGCGGACTTACCTTCGCCGTGGCTGAGACTCCAGCCCGCGTACTGCGAGCCGAGGCAGGCGATAATAGGTGACCGGGCGGTGACATCAACCTGCCAGCGCCAGCGTGGGAAAGGCGAGGCGCCTGAGAACGTCACCCGCCCGAGGCCGCCCATACAGATCTCGCTGATAAGGCGGCCCGCCTCGAGCCCGCCCGGCGCAGCAATCCCGGCATCGAATATTTCCACGCCTGCCTCAGAGCGCGCGACCGCGACCTGGTAATCAGCAGCCCGCTCGCGCAGTTCCCGGACGAGCGGCATTACCGCCTGATTCACGTTGCAGTTCTGGTCCAGAGTCAATGTAGTCATGGGTCTATTCGCCAATCTTGTGGATATTCAACTCAGCGGGAATTACCCCGGCCCCGGCGTGAGAGACGACCTGCGCTCTCAGCTCACCTATTGCGTCCTGGAGTCCGCCGATCACAGCAGGCTCGTCGCGGGCATACACCTTAACAGAGCACAGCGGCGCGCCACTGGGGATCGCGCTCCCCCCTCGAGGGATATCGCAGACGGCGGACGGCCAGGAAAACCGCTGCGGGACCCGCCAGTCTGCCGAAGCATAGAGGATGATGTGTCCTCCAATCAGAGTTCCAGGATTAGCTGGCAGGCGAACTTTGCTGCCCAGGCACGCGACGAAATGGCCGTCAAAAAGCGCCTGGCGATGCGGATAAAGCTCGAGCGTCGCCGGAAACCGCGGGTTGATATCAATGAGCACACACTGATTGTCGGGCATCCGGATGAAGTCGAAGCCGAAAATACCTTTGAGACCCAGCTCCAGCATCAGTGCCGTAGAAATTTTTTCCAGGCCCGCCATCAGTTGCTGTGGTGGGTCAGCGCTGGTAATAGCACCTTCATAATGAAATCGAGCTCGCAATCCTCTCGATTGCAGGCCTAGATGCCAGGCAACACCCACAACGGGGGCTGCTGTCTGCTGTGCTAGACAGACTGCCGAGCCGCTGCACCCTTCGAGAAACCGCTGAGCATAGCTACCCTCAGAAACGCTCTGGTTTCTGTGTAGCAACCGCACATGTCCGCCACCAGTTCCACCGCGTGCTTTCTTGAGCCATCGGCTAGACCTGTCAGTTACGCGCGCCCGCGTCTTTGGAGCAACCAGTCCGTGTTTGCAGGCCAAGGTATCCAACAACTCGGGTGTATCGTAGATGCGCCGAAAAGCGTCTGGAGGAGAAGCACAGAGTTCCACCCGACCCTGCATCTGCGCCAGCAGCCCCTGTGCATTTTCAAAACCACTCCCGATTATGCAGGGCGGCTTTAAGCACCCCGTCTCCTTGCAGAGTTCCTCTGCAAACTCCAGCAGCTGCCGCGAGTTGCGTCGAAAGTCGAAGAAAGAGAGCTGACGACACAAGCGGCCAACAGCCCTCGTGTCAGCGTCCCCAAAACAATCAATAACTAAAGGCGTCCACTGCGGAGCGGCTAATTCAGCTATCGCGCGGGCTGAGCGCGCTGCGATCAGCAACGCTGGCTTACCGCCGCCCAATCAATCCGTCCAGAGCAATATAACCAGCCAAAAGGCATCGAGCCGCACCGTCGAAATACCCAAATTATTCACATCACACCGTCTCACTCGAATCTGACATTGCTCGCGTCTCAGATAGCGAAAGCGCGCAACGATTCAGCGCCATGATTAGGCCCAGAAACCAGAAAAAGATCTCGGACCTAAGCTGCGGGGAGAACATCCCCGCGACCAGCACGGCGACAAAAGCGCCACCCACCCCCGCATTCAGCCACGCATAATCAGTGTCGCCTGGTCCGGAGAGGAGACGCCGGTTAGCTCTCAACATGCTTAACGCGAAACACACCGTCGCAATCCACATGATGACACCTGGCAAACCTTGGTCAACCAGCACGCTCAAGAACGTATTGTGGGACGAGCGCCCTCCGCCCCTACTGTGCCACTCCTTTTCGATGTAAATGAAGCTGAGAGCCTCTGTCCCCTTGTGTCCAGCACCAAGGGGGTGATCCCCCGCTATTCTAAGCTGCGCCTTGGCAATTTCGATCCGTGAGAAAGCGCTTTTCTCCAGCGCGTTCACGTCCTCGGTGATGACCTTGAGAGTACGCATGCGTTCGACGACCATATCGCCGGCGAGAATGCCGCACGCTGCCAGCGCCATTCCCGCGTAAATCGCCATTCGGGTTAGCTGGCGCGGCGGTCGCAGCCAAAAGAGCGCAATCCCGCCCCCGAAAAGAGCTAGTACTGCGCCCCGACTTGCTGTCAGGAACACACCATTCAGAGTGAAAGCTAGAGACAGCGCCGCAAAGGCTTTCCTCCAGCCATGGGAGTTATTGAAGCCAACGCCTGCAATGATAGCGGCTCCAGCGAGCACCATGCCTAGACTGCTCGAATCATCAATACCCGGCCCACCGATGCCATCCAAACGCCCTCCGGTGGACATGCTCCATGCCATCCAACCGAGGTAGAGATTTGCCGCCAAGTAAAGCGACAGAAACGTTTCCAGACGCCTCCAGTTAGAAAGCAGCCCGACTAACAAACCGGTCAACACAAGATATTTAGTCATAAAAATGACGCCTTCTCTGTGCAGATCGAGGTCCACCGCCCACCCAAACTGGCACCACATCCATAACACGTACAGGACGCAAAGCCAGTAAATGCGGTATCGAGACCCGATAAAGCGATCAGGTTCTGATCGATGGAGCAACATCGACAGTGCTGCTACTGCCGCAGCAATAAATGACCACCGCAGGTCCGGCAACGCCGGTCCCCACCAGCGGCTCTGCGGATGTACAAAGAAAGTCAGCACATATGCGTACAGGGCAAAAACTGGGCTAAACAGAAAACCGACAACGAGTCCCACGCCGTAAGCCGTGATGAAGAAAATAGCCTGTATTGCCATCGCTACTAGTTACCTCGGCTCCCGGGTCGAAGAGAAAGGGTACCCTGGTGCTCGATGCCGCATACGTTTCAGACCAAACGCCTCGCTTCCTTGCGCGTCTGCTGCCAGTGACAAACAGCCACTAGGAGGCGCTGGCTGCCTTTTTTGGCTAGATGCGTCCCCAGCCGCAGCGGCTGCATGCGTAACCAGTGGGACCGCATGTAAAGCAGTGCGCCCGCTCCATGGCCCGTGAACGGCGCGAGATCCGGTTCGCCTGGGACCAGCACGCTTGGCGCAAAACGATCCATCAACGTCAGCGATACACCCGAGGGGCGCGCGTTCTCGAGCTCCTGCTCGACTGTCCGCGGGACCTGGAACCCCAGCAATGCATTCGCATAGCGCAGCGCATAAAAGAGAGGTCGCGTCAGGTCCATCTGCGCCGCACGTGCAGCCAGACCGGACCAAAATCCGGGTTCAGATTGGGAATGCACCATCAGCTCCCGCAGGTCCACCAGGTCCCGCAGGGCGAAGCGCAGGTCACCATCGTGAAAGAGATGGGTGGCGCTGTGCAGCACCCTGTCTTCGGGACATAGTGTGGAAAAAATACTCTCGCCGACGGGGACCGCGTCTTTTAGCAGCGCGCGGGGATCAGGTTTCAGGCGACTGGTGCGCGGCAGGATGGTGTGATGCACGTCTATCACGGTCCGACGCCGGCTGTGCCGCATCGGCGGTAATTCGTGCATCCAGCGCCGGTAGTAGAGCTGGTCGTAGTCAGAAAACTTGATGTGCCGCCAGCCGGCCGCTTCAAGTCGCTGTTCAACTCTCCCCAGAGCCTCAAACGGCACCAGAATATCGACATCGCCGGCGACCCGTCCCTGAGCAGCCGGATGTTCCAGCGCGAGGTAGGCTGCGCCTTTGAGCAGAACAACCGGCACATCGACGCCACGCAACCCTGCGGCAATGCGCGTCAGCTCCCAGTGCACGATAGCCTGGTTGTCACGAAACGTGAATTTCGCTCCGAGCATCGCCTTTTGCGCAGCTGCTGGTGCGGACGACCAGGTGTTGCTCTGCTCCGCTTCGAGCGCGAGCCGCGCCAGAAGCTTGGTAACCCGGGCCTGTCGCACGAGCACATCCCACTCGCGCTCGGTTAATGCGCTCAGATTCTCCGGGCCACGCAGCCAGCGCAGCAGCGGGGTGCCGAGCAGTCCGGCGTGTCGTCGAAAGAAAGACTGGGGGGCAAGAAGCATCTACAGCTGCTCAAAAGCCGCAACCGCATCGTCCAGTCGCGCATAGGTGAAGTTCAGGCATGCAACGCGTTCAATCAGCATCGTTAGCAGATCAAACCCGGCGCGCCGCAGAATGCTGTAGTTCAAAGCCGCATCCGCGAGACGCAGAAAGGCGTGCCCCTTGGTGAGTTTCGCGAACCCCGAGACTGCGCCTGCGAGGTAAGACGGAAATATGACGTGGGTTGCGGTCGCCTCCCGTTCCATCTGCTGAACGCTGTCCGCAGGCGGGCGCAGATGCGAAATCACACCTTTGCGCCGGGTTGGTACTCCCGGACTCAGAAAAACATCACGACCGCCGAACTCTGCGATGAGAGGGATAGATTCGTTCTTCAGTGCGATCGGGCGACATAAAGGAGCCAGACGGCCCGATTCCACGTCGATCAACGCAAGCTCGTCAGAGAGCAGGCGCCATCCGCGTAGCACCAGCGCTGCGCAGAGTGTGCTTTTACCCGCCCCCGACTGGCCTGGCATCACGCAGGCGATCCCATCGCGCTCGATAACGGCGGCGTGGATCACCAGAAAGTGATTCACATGGGCGTAAATAGACCAGTTAAGACCCCATTCGAGCAGGGGTACCGACTGTCGAACAGGGTAAGGCGTGAAGACAGAGTCCCAGTCTTGGAAAAATTCAACCTGGCCACGGAGGCGACCCAGCAGCCCGCGCGACGCCAGACGCACGTGAAAGTCAGCAGACGCCGCACCGCAGACTGGAAACTCGGGGTAGAGCTGTTCCAGGAAACAGGCCACGCGTTCCACGCCGCTGCGCAGCGACGTTGTGAACGGCCCGGTCTGAAAACGGACACCGCTGGACGACAGTAGAGACCTGAGACGCTCAGGCGAAACCTCACCCAGCTTCATGTGCCTTCGACTGCCGGCTCTATCAGGTCAAGGCAAACCAGACGGTCCAGACTGCCTCGCAGGCGCTTTCGCGTATTTGCTGTATCAACGTCGAGGTCCAGCTCGGCCGCAGCTGCAAGAATCTGTGAGAAGGAAACGGATCGTGTCACCACCAAATTAAGCAGCCAGGCGGTCAGTGGATCTAGAACGTGGGTCTCTCCAGAGTCAGAGCAGAAGACGACAGAAAGATCATCCCAATGGCGCCATGAGAGCTCGCCTGTAGTGCTCTGCCAACCATCCTCAGTCCCCTCGACCATCCTAACTATAAGGTATCGCGACTAGCTGGATTGCGGACGCCCAGAGATGTGGCGCCTTGCTGGCTGCGCCGGTCTGAAATGCTACTGGGGGCTACCCTGGTCGTTCGGATTGTCCTTGAATGCCGCGTTGTCATTCGCGCGCCACGAATTATTCGTCGGCTCATTCGTATCGAGGTTCGTAGCCCCACCGGCAGCACCGACGGCCGACCCGCCGGACAGCTCTGCTGACGTCACCTGCGCCCGAGCCTTGGTTCCCGCCAGAGTGATCACCACGGGGGTAATGGCGGCAGCGTTGCGCAGCTTGCGCACCAGCGTTCTGCGTTCTTCCGACTCCTTTGATAGCTCGTCGGCCGCCTCGATGCCGGTCCCAGTGGTCTTGATGTACTCTTCTTCCTTCATTGGGAGGTCCTATCATTACCGTATCTGTTTGCAATTCTACACAGGCCAATGCGTAAAAAGTTGACGTAGTTCTCATATTCGCCTCAAGAACGCCATAGATAGAGAGTTGCCTACTGGCTATCCTCTCGCCCTTTACATTCGTGCGCTGTTTTTGGCAGGGGCCACAATTTGGAGCGACTGAGAGAGGGCGGCGGTAGCGTTTCCCGAATCGAACACGCCCTTGCGGCCTGCGATCGCGGTTCCTAATATGAAGATTCTTTACCACCATCGCATCGCATCTCGAGATGGCATGGATGTCCACGTTACCGAGATCGTCAAGGCTTTCAGCGAGTTAGGGCATGAAGTACTTGTGGTAAGCCCATCGATGCACGCGAAAGCTACGTTCGGCCAAGGCGGAGAACTTGTCCGCTTCATTCGCGAACGGCTCCCCAAGGTATCCGGGGAACTACTCGAACTTGCCTACAACGAACACGCCTATCGTCGGCTGCTCACCGCCTACCGCTCTTTCAAGCCTGACGTTGTTTACGAACGCGCCAACCTTTTTCTTTCCGCCGGGCTGCGCCTGCGGCAAAGAAAAGGAATCCCGCTTTTACTGGAAGTAAACGCGCCTCTGCACCTAGAACGGTCACAGTATGGTGGGTTAGCGCTGCTTACCCTGGCGAAGAACATGGAGTGTCGTGTTTGGAAAGGAGCCGATAAGGTTTTCCCGGTTTCCTCTGTTCTCGCCGAAACTATGACGGCGCTGGGCGCTCCTGTAGAGGCCATCGAAGTCATCCCTAACGGTGCGAATCACACCATGTTCAATCCGGAAGTTTCGGGAGAACCAGTCCGCCGCGGGCTGAATTTGGGCACAGACGTTGTGCTCGGTTTTGTGGGATTCGCCCATGAGTGGCACCGTCTGGACCGACTGGTATCGTTGATCTCAGCACTTAAAAACAGCATTCCAGCACGCGTCCTGATTGTGGGTGACGGCCCGGCGATCGGGAACATCAAGGCGCAAGCCAAAGCGAGTGGGGTCGACGATCGCGTACATGTGACCGGCGTTGTAGACCGCGAGGAGATGCCGGCCTACCTCGCGGCTTTTGATATCGCTTTTCAGCCCAGTGCGACACCTTATGCGTCGCCGCTGAAGCTCCTTGAATATCTGGCTATGGGGCTGCCAGTCGTTGCACCGAATACGGCAAACATCCTCGAATCCGCGGGCGGGACCGGGGTTTTGCGGCTGTTCGACCCCCAGCGCCCAGACTCGTTTATTGATGCAGCTCGCCTCGCGATTGAGAATTCCGAAGAGGATAAGGCTGCTGCGCGTATGACCGCCAAGACAACCCGGAGCTGGCTCGATAACGCGAAAAGGATCGTGCGCGCGGCGGAAATTATCCTCTCCAGACCGTCCCCGTGAGACGCCGCAGCGTGCAATGGTGGGAGTAGATTCAGTCTCTTTCGATGGCTGGCGAACTCGTCAAAGGCGATCTTAATGCCTCATCCAACCGCGCGAGATTGCTTTCCCAGGAGAACACCTGCTGCACGAGTCGTCGTGAGCTCAGCGCCTCATTCGCCGACGGCGACGAAGAGAGCCATTGAAGCACACCTCGGGCGAATTCTTCCGCATCGGAGACCTCTAACACCGGCACACCTTCGCTCATCGGGATCCCTTCGAGCGCAGCTGTCGTGGCCACTATCGGCCGCGCCATGGCCATGGCCTCGAGGACTTTGTTCTGTAATCCCCGGGCGATACGCAAAGGGGCGACAATGCAGGCTGCGTGGGCAACATACGGTCGGATATCCTCGACCCGTCCGCTGACCACAACGCCAGGAATGCCCCCGAGTTTCCTGACTGCGGGCGTGGGATTGGCGCCAACGATGAAAAAGACCGCCCCGGGACTCTGCGACCGCACGCGCGGGTGCACGTGTTCTGCGTACCACTGCACCGCATCGACATTCGCTCGGTAATCCATGGCGCCCGTAAATACCACAGGGACCGCGTTAGGGGGATAGGGACTTGGGTGAGTCAGTCCCGGGTCGAAGAACTCGAGGTCTACACCATTCCTGAACGTGAACACCCTGCCTGCGTGTTCCGGGAACGCACGACGGTAGAGCAGCGCTTCTTCGTCGCTGACAAAACTGCTTTGGTCTGACTGTGTCACAACGCGGCACTCGAAAGCGGCGAGCTGTCGCCCCTCCCGCGCAAATACCCAGTTCATCGGCCACCGAGCATGCTGCGCGTACTCCAGCCACTTCGCAGAATCGAGATCCACCAGGTCGCTCACCAAGCGGCTGACCGTCGCCGGACGCGGCAGCACATACTGGGCCATAGTCGACGAATAGATGAACACCGTCCGAACGTCGGGGTCAGCAAGCTTTTTCCGCGTCCAGCGCGAGAGCGCCCGGTCACGGAAGTAGCGCACGCTGAGGGCATCACCGGTCACCAGACCGAACAAGCTTGAGAGGCGCTTCTGACGGCCATTGAGCGGTCGGATCATGACCTCACAGCAGATCGACTTCAGGAAATCGATATGCAACAGGTCGTCTGCGTCGTCGGCGAAGGCCCCGAGCAAAACATCATAGGTTTGCGCAAGATGCTTGAGGATATTGAAAGAGCGAATCTTGTCGCCCTTGTTCGGCGGATAAGGGATCCGGTGAGCCAGAAAAAGTAGCTTTTTCTTCATCCTCCTCAGCCCAGGCTGCGCGAGACCACTGGTCCAAGCGCGTTGGCCACCGGCAGCGGGAGTTTCTTCCATAGCTCAATCAGCAGCTGCAGCTTCGGGTTATTCGGGTTGCGCTGCGGCGGCTCACTCGCAGCGACCAGGTGATACTGGTAGAACAGCGGGGTCGGCTCAAAACCCCAGTTCTTTTTGAAACTGTAGTTTCCGGAGTCGAGCTTGCTGCGGCCGTAGTCGAATTCGGTGTAACCCCTGGCCGCTGCCCTGCACATCAGATTCCAGTACATGAAATCGAAAGCTTTCGTCTCGCGTGCCCGTGGCGTCCCGCCGCCGTAATAAGGAAAGATGGTGTCTCGACCGTGAAAACTCATCACGCTGCTGACAGGGGTGTCACCGTCCTTGACCGTTAACACGCTGCAGCGCTGACCAAAGCGCTCTTTCAGCAGGCGGAAATACCGTTGCGGAAAAACCGGTGTACCGAGATTCCGGACACTGGTCGCGAAAACCCTGAAGAATTCACCAACGCCGTCCTGTTCTTCGGCAACCAGACCTGCCTGGATGCCCTTGCGCACCATAGCCCGCTGCTTCCGCGGGATGGCCTTCAAGTTGGTTTCTTCGTCCGCGGAGATGCTCTTGCAAAAGGTAACGTAGAGGTCGCTCGTCGGCCACTCAGGCTGGGTCACCTCCGTATTACGCAGTTCGAGCGCGTCAACCTTGAGCTTTTCGGCCAGTTTAGCCCCGTGCGCTTCGAGCGCGGCCGTCGCCTCCGGTAACACGCTGAGCACCCCGCCGTAGACGCAATAAGGGGTCGAGCACAAAGAGTTTCCGAACAGCCAGGAACGCACATGGGCCAATGGCAGCACGCCGACGATCGCTCCATCCTGCTCCGCGTAGAGGTAATGCGTCGGGAACCTGAAAGCGCTGCGCAGAACGTCAGCCCATTCCGCAAGATGGAAAAAGTGATCGCCCGGCTGCGCTTCCACAAAAGCGTTCCAGGCACCGCGCGACCCCGGGTCCAGCTCTCTAATCTGCATGTCTACGTAGCGACTCCGGAATGTCTCGTTAACCGGTCGCCGAGCGGGGGGCTGGTGTGACGCTCACCCTGGCGCCTGTATTGTCGGGCGCGTGAACGCTGAGAATCAGACCAACCGCTGCTTGAGATTCTGAAAGCGCCTCAACCACTCGCTCACCGGTACGCTGGTCTGGAGCAAAGATGAACCCCGTCGGTCCCCAGCTGCTTTGGCCGGTGCCGCTCAACCCGAACCTGTCACGACAGTATTCCACCGCCCCACTGACCGCTTCGCTGAGAAAAAGTCCGCCCTGGGAATCGGCAAAGTAGCTGCCAACAGCTTCCTGCAACACGCCCAGGTGTTTAGAGAATGCACCGAAATCGCCCTCGGCGGCCGCCGGCAAAAGACCGAGGAGAACTCGGTGACAAAGTTCGCCTGCGGTCTGCTCAGGCAAAGGCTGCAACGCACGAAACGCCGCCTTCTCCGCCGCACCGCTCAGTCCCTGACGCGCCTCATCGCGCACCAGAACGACGCGCCAGTCGTCCGGCAATGCGAGCCGGCTGACGAGCGGAGGCACCTTGCTGCCATCCCCTACGCCGCCGTCCACCACGAGGCCGCCGTGCTCAAAAAGCGCAGCGCCCGTCCCGGACCGCAAGCCACGGCCCAGGCGCTTTGCCGCACAGCCAGGGGCACAAGGCTGGCCCGCCAGCCGTCGCACCGCGGTGTCAATCGCCAGCGCGAGCTGGGTACCGGAGCCGAGTCCGGCATGCTGCGGACTGCGACTTTGTACCGTCATCCTGATTGGAACGACGTTCCCTGAAACGGACATGGCCGACTCGAAAAGCGCTTTTGCGCGCTCGTCGACCGCCCCTTCAATAGCGCTGTCTGATGCTCGACAGGCCGAAACCACCGTATCCAGGCCGGACACAGCACAGCCGATGGCGCCGAACCGCCGGCCAAAGTGGCCGTCGGGATCGAGAAACCCAAGATGCAGCCTGGCCGGCGCATGAACGAGGACATGAGTAACGGGAGCGTTCACTGAGGTGCTGCAAGGAAAGCGGCTGGGGGCCGCATTATAGAGGCAGCCGCCATCCGTTCTCCGGATCTCTGCAGGCTGGAGTGACGGTAGAGGCCGACCTGTTCATGTGGTAGCGTTCAGATTGTGGCCTGCGGACGCTGCGAGCGCAGGTCGCGAAGGTTTTTTCAAGCACACCGGGCGCCGTGCGGCGCTGCCGCGAGATCACGAATAACTGGCCAGAATGCCCGCAGCCCCCGCCGACATCACGCTTGCTACCTGCCCATTTTGCAGTCTGCTCTGCGATGACCTTT